>DASZNF010000079.1:0-115563 GCA_035551355.1 Pseudonocardiaceae bacterium
CAGGTGGGTGCGCAGCCGATGAGCGCGAGCACTTCGGCGATGTCATCACCCTGGGTGCGCATGGCCGAGGTGCCCCACACGGTCAGCCCCACCGCGGCGGGATACGTCCCGGTGTCCTCCAGGTGCCGGGCCACCAGCGACTCGGCCAGCGCCGAGCCGGTGTCCCACGCGTTGCGGGACGGGATGGCCTTGGGGTCCACCGAGTAGAAGTTGCGGCCGGTGGGCAGCACGTTGACCAGGCCGCGGGTCGGGGAGCCGGACGGCCCGGCCGGGACGTACCGGCCGTCCAGCGCGTGCAGGATGTGGGTCACCTCGTCGGTCGTCCGGGCCAGCCGCGGCACCACCTCGGCCGCCGCGAACTCCAGCACCCGGACCACGTCGGCGGGCGCCTCGCCGAGCACCTCAGCGCAGACCAGCGCGGCCTTCTCGGGGGCCCAGCCCAGCTGGTCGAGCCCGCCGACCAGCCGGTGCGCGGCCTGCTCCACCAGGTCGAGGGCGTCCGCCGAGGTGCGGGCCGGGCCCGCCGCCACGCGGGTCAGCGCGGCGGGGACGGTGACCAGCTCGGTGTGGTTTTCGTTGCGGAGAAGTTCCGGCGGCAGGCCGGCCCACGCGGCGAGCGCGCTGCGGAGTCCGGGCAGCGCGGCGGTGCGCCCGCCCCAGACCTGCGCGGCGCGCAGCACGGCCAGCACGGTGGCCACCCGCTGCTCACCGTCCGGGGCGCGGCCCAGGATGTGCAGGCCGTCGCGGATCAGCGCGTCCTTGACCTCGCAGAGGTAGCCGTCCACGTGCAGCACGAAGCTGTCGAACTCCGCCGCACCGGGCGCCTCCGCGAGCTCGAGGTCGTGGTGCAGCTCGGCGGCCCGGATCAGCTCCCAGATCTGGCTGCGGACCGCGGGCAGCTTGGCCGGGTCCAGCGCGCTGACCGTGGCGTACTCGTCCAGCAGCTGCTCGAGCTTGGCCAGGTCACCATAGGTGTCGGCGCGGGCCATCGGCGGGATCAGGTGGTCCACCACCACGGCGTGGCCGCGCCGCTTGGCCTGGGTGCCCTCGCCCGGGTCGTTGACGATGAACGGGTACACCAGCGGCGTGTTGCCGAGCACGGCGTCCGGCGCGCAGTCGGCGGACAGGCCCAAACCCTTGCCGGGCAACCATTCCAGCGTGCCGTGCTTGCCAAGGTGCAGCACCGCGTGCACGCCGAACTCCTCGGCCAGCCAGCGGTATCCGGCCAGGTACTGGTGGCTGGGCGGCAGGTCCGGGTCGTGGTAGATGGCGATCGGGTTCTCGCCGAACCCGCGTGGTGGCTGGATCATCAGCACCACGTTGCCGAAGCGCAGCGAGGCGACGTAGATCTCGCCCTCGTCCACGTAGAGCTCGCCGGGCGGGGCGCCCCAGTGCTCGGACATGGCCGTGCGCAAGGATTCCGGCAGCGCGTCGAACCATTCCCGGTAGCGCGCAGCGGGCACCCGGATGGCGGCCTTGGACATCTGTTCCTCGGTCAGCCACTCCACATCGTGCCCACCGGCCGCGATCAGCCGGTGCACCAGCGCGTCGCCGTCCACAGTGGACGGATCGAGCTCGCCGATGTCGTAGCCGGCTTCGGCCAGCGCGGCCAGCAGCCGGACCGCCGAGGCCGGGGTGTCCAGGCCGACCGCGTTGCCCACCCGGGAATGCTTGGTGGGATAGGAGGACAGCACGATGGCCAGCTTCTTGCCGGCGTTGGGCACGTGCCGCAGCCGGGCCAGCGCGGTGGCGATCCCGGCCACCCGCGCCGCCCGCTCCGGATCGGCCGCGTACACCGGGATGCCGTCCGGGCCGGTTTCCTTGAAGGAGAACGGAACCCCGATCAGCCGGCCGTCGAACTCCGGGATGGCCACCTGCATGCCCGCGTCCATCGGCGAGAGCGCCGCGTCGCTGGCCGTCCAGTCGGCGTGCGTCGAGGTGAGCACAAGTCCCTGCAGGACAGGCACATCCAGCGCGGCCAAAGCGCCCGCGTCCCAGGAATCCTCGGCGCCACCGGCGCTGGCGTCCGCGGCCACCGCCCCACCCGCGGCCAGCACGGTCGCGACCAGGGCGTCACACTGCCCGAGCAGTTCGCGGAGGCCGTCGCTTTGTTCCTGGTCCAGCCCGCGCAGCGACCCGGAGAACACCGGCAGCGCGTTGGCCCCGGCGGCCTCGACCGCGTCGGCCAGCGTGTCCACGAACGCGGTGTTCCCGGCCAGCTCGTGGGCCCGGTAGAACACGATTCCCACGGTCGGCCGATCGGGGTGCCGCGGGCGGTCGCCGTGCACCCCGAAGGCCGGACTGGTGGTCGGCGCGGCGAACCCATGCCCGGTGAGCAGCAGGGTGTCGGACAGGAACGCGGCCAGCTCCCGCAGGTTGACCGGACCGCCCTCGACCAGGTACGCAAGCGCTTGCGCGACCACCCCGGCCGGGGCGGAGGACGCGGCCATCAGCTCCGCGTCCGGCACGGCCTCGCCGCCGAGGCACACGGTGGGCAGACCGGAGGCGAGCACCGCGTCCAGCCCGGACTCCCAGGCCCGGCGCCCGCCCAGCAGCCGCACCACGGCCACCTCCACGCCGTCGAGCAGCGCGGGCACCTCCTCGGCGGTGACCCGGGCGGGGTTGGCCACCCGGTAGTCGGCGCCACAGTCCCGGGCGGCGAGCAGATCGGTGTCCGCGGTGGACAGCAAGAGGATCACGATGCGGCCTTCCTCGGGGTCACCCGCCCCGGTTCGCGCAGAGCGGCGGCAGGAGTGTCCTGGCTCCCGGATCGGCGCGAGATCCTCGCCTTCCCAGGGCGGGTGCCCCAGTGGCCGCGATGAGGATCCGCTCCCCGGTGACAGTGGCGGGACCGCCCCGGACTCGCACCGGGTTCCTGCACTGCCGTCGCTGATGGTCGGGCCCCATCGTAGGGGGCCGACGGGTGCGCAGACGTCAACCAGAGACGAGCGCGACAACGAGCCTTTCGGATACTGGGAGGTGAGCGCCCGACTGAACTCCGCTGATCGAACAGGTCCGGCCGGCGGCGGCCCGGTGAGCGATCCGGAAAACCGTCGAGTTGCGCGGCTGAACCCACCGGAATCCGGCGACCGGCTCAGGGCCTGCGGGCCCACCCCGGCCAGTCCGTTGCTCAGGGCTTGCGGGCCACCCCGGCCAGTCCGTTGGCCCGCCCGCCCAGCCCCTGGGCCTCGTTCTCCGACTCCGGGTGCCAGGACCACATGTAGGTGACCCCCGGCTCGACCATCTCCAGCCCGCCGAAGAAGGTCTCGAACTGTTCCTGGCTGCGGTAGGTGAACGGGGTCGCGCTGCGGTCGTACACGGTGCTGGCGGTGCGCGCACCCTGCCGCCGCTCGTCGTTGAGGCCGTCCAGGCTCGGGTGGGAGAGCGCCACATAGCTGCCCGGAGCCAGCCGCTCGGTGTACCGGGCGATCATCGCGGCCGGGTCGTCGGAGTCGGGGATGTACTGCAGCACCCCGGCGATGATCAGCGCGACCGGCCGGGACAGGTCGAGCAGGCTCAGCGTGTCCGGGTGGGTGAGCACCGTGTCGGCGTCGCGCAGGTCGGCCTGGATGGCCAGCGCCTTGTCGTTCTCGGCCAGGATGGTGTTGCTGTGCGTGACCGCGATCGGCTCGATGTCCACGTACACCACGCGCACCTCGGGGTTGGCCCGCTGCGCGATCTCGTGCACGTTGCCCACGGTCGGGATGCCCGAGCCGAGGTCGAGGAACTGGTCGATGCCCTGCTCGCACAGGTACCGCACGGCCCGCCGCAGGTAGGACCGGTTGGCCCGCATGCCGAGACCGACCGCCGGGTGGGTGCGGTCCATCTCCTCGGCCGCCTTGCGGTCGACCTCGAAGTTGTGTGCACCGCCGAGGAAATAGTCATAGATTCGGGCCGACGAGGGCCGGTCCACGTCCACCTTGTTCAGCGCGGGGTCGTCCATGGCGCAATGCCTCCCGTTCACACCGGTCACCGACTGTTTCCAGCCACGCGACGGATTCTCGGCAACAGCCTGACATATCACCCGTCCAGGGGACCAGCAATCCTTCAGGTGAACTCAGTGTGACGCTTTCGGCCGCAAGTGGCCGGACACGCCGCGGCGACCGGCCGGGCATAGGGTGGCCACGGGTTCTGCACAAGATCAGCCAGTTGGAGGGAGCCCCGCCCATGAGCCTGGACCGTCCCGTCGCCCCCGACCCCTACAGCCTGCTGCCCGCCGTCGGTTCGTTCACCGTCACCTCGACCGACGTCAGCGACGGCGAAGCGCTGACCAACAAGCACGTGTTCGACGGGTTCGACGCCGGCGGGGAGAACGTCTCGCCCCAGCTGAGCTGGTCGGGCGCACCCGAGGGCACGCAGAGCTACGTGGTCACCTGCTTCGACCCGGACGCGCCCACCCCCAGCGGTTTCTGGCACTGGGTGGTGGCCGACATCCCGGCCACGGTCACCGAGCTGGCCGGCGGCGCGGGCGCCAACGACTCCACGCTGCCCGCCGGCGCGTTCCACATCCGCAACGACTTCGGCCTGGCCGGCTACGGCGGCGCAGCCCCGCCCCCCGGCGACCCGGCGCACCGCTACTACTTCGTGGTGCACGCCGTCGACGTCCCCACGCTGGGCATCGACGCCACCGCCTCCCCCGCGGTGACCAGCTTCAACCTGGTGTTCCACACCCTGGCCCGGGCGATCATCACGCCCGTCTACGGGGCATAAAGTGACCGGAGCCGGGGTTGGTGAGACCGTGCGGACATTCGACCTGGTGATCATCGGCACCGGCTCCGGTAACTCCATCCTGGATCAGCGCTTCGCGGGCAAACGCGTGGCGATCGTGGAGAAGGGTGTGTTCGGCGGCACCTGCCTCAACGTCGGCTGCATCCCGACCAAGATGTTCGTGCACACCGCGGACACCGCGCAGACCGCGAAGAACGGGCCGCGGCTTGGCGTGGACAGCGAACTGCACGGGGTGCGCTGGCCCGAGATCCGGGACCGGATATTCGGCCGCATCGACCCGATCGCCGAGGGCGGCCGGGAGTACCGGGTCGACCACGAGGACAACGCGAACGTCACGGTGTTCGCGGGGCTCGCCCGGTTCACCGGCGAGCGCGAGCTGACCATCGCGCTGGACTCCGGCGGCACCGAGACGATCACCGCGGACACCATCGTTTTGGCGGCAGGAGGCCGCCCGGTGGTGCCGGAGATCCCCGGTCTGTCCGATGTGGACTATTACACCAGTGACACCGTGATGCGGCTGGATTCGTTGCCCCGCAGCATGATCATCCTCGGCGCGGGCTACATCGCCAGCGAGTTCGCGCACGTGTTCTCCGCCTTCGGCGTGCAGGTCACCATGATCGGCCGGTCAGCCGGCCTGCTGCGCAACGAGGACACCGACATCAGCGCCCGGTTCACCGAGCTGGCCCGGGCCCGCTGGGACGTGCGGGACAACCGCAAGACGATGCGGGCCGAGCAGGCCGACGGCGTGGTCCGGCTGCACCTGGAGGGCCCGGACGGGGCCGAGGTGGTGACGGGCGACGCGCTGCTGGTCGCGGCGGGCCGGCAGCCCAACTCGGATCTGCTGGACGTCACCGCGGGCGGGCTGGCCACCACCGAGGACGGCAAGGTCGCGGTGGACGAGTACCAGCGGGCCTCGGTGCCCGGCGTCTGGGCGCTGGGCGACATCAGCTCGAAGTTCGAGTTCAAGCACGTGGCCAACCACGAATCCCGCGTGGTGCAACACAATCTGCTGCACCCGGACGAACCGCTCGCCGCCGACCACCGGTTCGTGCCGCACGCGGTGTTCAGCTCCCCGCAGATCGCCTCGGTCGGGCTGACCGAGCAGCAGGCCCGCGCCGAGGGCGTGCGGTACACGACCGCGATCCAGGAGTACGCGGGCATCGCCTACGGCTGGGCCATGGAGGACACCACCGGCTTCGCCAAGCTGCTGGCCGATCCGGCGACCGGGCAACTGCTCGGCGCGCACATCATCGGCCCGCAGGCGCCCACCCTGCTCCAGCCGCTGGTGCAGGCCATGAGCTTCGGCCTGGACGTGCGCAGCATGGCGCGCGGTCAGTACTGGATCCACCCGGCCATGCCGGAACTGATCGAGAACGCGCTGCTCAACCTGGAACTGGACTAAACGAACCGGTCGCGGCCGGCCACCAGGCCGACCACGATCTGGATCGCCTGTCCCACCAGCAGGAAGACCAGCGACCCGGCCCAGCCGCCGGTCAGCCCGTGCAGCATGCCGAACACCAGCGGGCCGACCGCGGCCAGCAGGTAGCCCACGCTCTGGGTCATGGTGGACAGCGACCGGGTTTCGGCAGCGTTCGCGGTGCGCAGCGAGATCAGCGCCACGGCCAGCGAGAACACACCCATGCCCACGCCCATCAGCACGGTCCACAGCCAGGGCGCGGCCTGCGGCGCGAGCATCAGGCCCAGCACACCGAGCACGCCGGTGGCGGTGATCCCGGCCAGCCAGACCGACTGGGACCGGCCACGGCTGGCGATCGGGGTGACCACCAGGCTCAGCGGCACACCGATCAGGCTGGCCGTGCCGAGCATGACGCCGGACACCTCACGGCTGACCCCGGCCGCCATCAGCACCTGGGCCAGCCAGCCCATCACCGAGTAGGCGAACATCGCCTGCAGCCCGAAGAACAGCGTGATCGCCCAGGCCAGCTTGTTGCGCGTGAGTGACCGCCCGCGCGCCTCCACCGGCGGCAGATCGCCGGCCGGGGCGATGTCGGCGGCCTCCTCGACGGCCGGGTCCGGCGCCGGCCCGGGCCGGGCCGCCAGCAGCCAGCCGATCAGCGCGATCGCGGCCAGCACGGCCCAGGCGGCCAGCGCGGTGCGCCAGCCGCTCAGCAGCGAGTCCAGCGCCGGGGTGACCACCGAGGCCAGCGCCGCCGCCCCCTGCAGGACCGCGGTGTACAAACCGGTGAGCAGGCCGATCCGCCGCGGGAAGGACTCCCTGATCACCACCGGCAGCAACACATTGCAGATGGCGATGCCCGCGCAGGCCACGAACGTGCCGGTCAGCAGCACGACCGGGCCGTCGACCACGCGACCGAGCAGGCCGACGGTGAGCAGCCCCAGCGACACGGCCAGCGCGCGGCCCAGCCCGGCCCGGCGGGCCAGCACCGGAGCCAGGAACCCGGCCAGCCCGAAGCACAGGCCGGGTAGCGCGGTGAGCACGCTGAGGAAGGCGGGCGAGGCGCGCAGCGAGTCCCGGACCTGGTCGAGGACCGGACCGAGGCCGGTGACCGCGGGCCGCAGGTTGGCCGCCATCAGCAGTACGGCGACGACCAGGCCCGCGGTGGGCGCGAGGGCCCGGGCGCGCCGGGACGCGCGGGTGCGGATGGCCTGCGGTTCGGTCGTCATGAGCCTACTATTACACACATAGGATGTTCGGATGAAAGGATGTCTGGTATGTCGTTGACCTCAACGCGCCGGACCGGCCTGGTCGACCAGGTCATCGACCAGCTGCGCGAGGCCATCGCCAACGGCGAATGGCCGGTCGGCGAACGTATCCCACCCGAACCCGAGCTGGTCGCCGCGCTGGGCGTCGGCCGCAACACGGTGCGCGAGGCGGTCCGCGCGCTGTCCCACGCCGGGCTCCTGGAGGTACGCCAGGGCGACGGCACCTTCGTCCGGGCGACCAGCGAGATCTCCGGCGCGGTGCGCAGGCTGTGCGGATCGGAGCTGCGCGAAGTGCTGCAGGTGCGGCGGGCCCTGGAAGTGGAGGGCGCCCGGCTGGCCGCGCTGCACCGCACGGAGGACGAACTGGCCGAGCTGACCGAGACGCTGTCGCACCGCGATCACGCCTGGGGCGAGCGGACCTGGGACGCCGTGGTGGACACCGACACCCGGTTCCACCAGCTGGTGGTCCGGTGTTCGCACAACAACCTGCTGATCGCCCTGCACGAGGGGGTCACCGAGGCGGTCCGGGCCAGCGTGCTGGCCACCGTGGACAACCCGGCGGTGCCCTCGTTCATCGACCACGGCCCGATGCTGGCCGCCATCCGCGCGGGTGACGGCGACCGGGCCGCCCGGGAAACCGCACAGTTCCTGGACATCCTGATCACCGGCACCAGTCGGACCTGACCGGATCGCGGAGTTCGGCCCGCGCAAGGCGATTCGGCTCGCGTCGGACGATTCAACTTGCGCCGCAACGACAATCAGCTCGCGCCGGGCGCCAATCCGGGCAGTCCGGCCGGCGCGCCGTGGGCCAGCAGCTTCGAGACCAGCGCGGTGTCCAGGTGCTCGGCCACCAGATCGCCGAGCAGGTCCAGCTGCGCCGCCCGCACCTCGGCGAAGCACACCTCCGGCCCGGGCCGGAAATCGCGCCCGGCAAGGGAAGCCGCCCAGTCCAGCAGGGCGCGCCGGGCCGCGTCGTTCTCCAGCAGCCCGTGCCAGTGCGTCCCGGCCACCGGCCCGGCCAGCGCCCCCTCCGGCTCGCCGTCCGGAAGCGTCACCAGCCCGGGCAGATCGGCACCGCGCCGGCTCACCTGGCCGTGGTGGATCTCGTAACCATGAGCGGGCACACCGAAGGCCGCCCCAGCCGGCTGAGCCAATGTCTTGTCCAGCGCGAAAGAAACGTCCAGGTCCAGCAATCCGAGTCCGGCGACCTCGCCCGCCCCGGACTCCACCTCGTCACTGATCCGCTTACCCAGCATCTGAAATCCGCCGCAGATCCCCAGCACCGGCTTGCCGGCCCTGGCATGCCCGTCGAGCGCGTCGGCCAAACCCTTGTCCCGCAACCACTTCAGGTCGGCGACGGTGGCCTTGGTACCGGGCAGCACCACCAGGTCCACATCGGACAGCCGGGATGGCTCGGTGACCAGCCGCACGCTCACGCCCGGCTCGCAGGCCAGCGCCTCCACGTCGGTGGCATTGGACACCCGGGGCAGCCGGATCACCCCGATCCGCAACCACTGCCCGGCCGCGGGCGGCGCGGGGCGGCCGACCACGCCGTCGGTCGGGTAGGACAGCGAATCCTCCGCGTCCAGCCAGATTCCCTCGTGCCAGGGCAGCACACCGAGGGTGGGGCGCCCGGTCAGCTCGGTCAGCCGGTCCACGCCTGGGGCCAGCAGCGCGGGGTCGCCGCGGAACTTGTTGATCACGAACCCGGAGATCAGCGCCTGGTCAGCCGCCTCCAGCAGGGCCAGCGTGCCGTAGAGGTGGGCGAACACCCCGCCCCGGTCGATATCGGCGACCACCAGCGCCGGCAGGCCGGCGGCCCGGGCCAGGCCCATATTGGCGATGTCGTTGGCCCGCAGGTTGATCTCGGCCGGTGAACCCGCGCCCTCGCAGATCACCACGTCGTACTCGGCCCGCAACCCGGCCAGCGTGTCCAGCACGGTGCCCAGCAGCTCGCGCTTGCGCGTCGCATACGACATCGCGGTCACCTCGCCGACCGCCTTACCCAGCACCACCACCTGCGAACTGCGGTCGCCGCCCGGTTTGAGCAGCACCGGGTTGAACCGCACACTCGGCGCCAGCCCGCACGCCGCGGCCTGCGCCGCCTGGGCCCGGCCGATCTCCCCGCCGTCGCGGGTGACCACCGAGTTGTTGGACATGTTCTGCGCCTTGAACGGCGCCACCCGCACGCCCTGCCGGGCCAGCCACCGGCACAACCCGGTGACCAGCATGCTCTTGCCCGCATCGGAAGTGGTGCCGGCGACGAGCAGCGCGCCGGTCACGGCAGGGTGAGGATTTCCGCGCCGTCCTCGGTGACCACCAGGGTGTGCTCGAACTGCGCGGTGAGCTTCTTGTCCTTGGTGGTGACCGTCCAGTCGTCGGCCCACACGTCGTAGTCGATGGTGCCCAGGGTGATCATCGGCTCGATGGTGAACGTCATGCCGGTCCGGATCTCGGTGTTGATCTTCGGCTCGTCGTAGTGCAGAACCGTGGGCGCACCGTGGAAGTAGGGCCCGACGCCGTGCCCGGTGAAGTCGCGCACCACGCCGTAGTCGAACCGCTTGGCGTAGGACTCGATGACCCGGCCGATCACGTTGAGCGCGCGCCCGGGCTTGACCGCCTTGATGGCCCGCATGGTGGCCTCGTGGGTGCGCTCGACCAGCAGCCGCGCCTCCTCGCTGAACTCACCGGCCAGGAAGGTGGCGTTGCAGTCACCGTGCACCCCGCCGATGTAGGCGGTGACGTCGATGTTGCAGATGTCCCCGTCCTCGATCACCGTGGAGTCCGGGATGCCGTGGCAGATGACCTCGTTGAGCGAGGTGCAGCAGGACTTGGGGAAGCCCCGGTAGCCCAGGGTCGAGGGGTAGGCGCCGTGGTCGCACAGGAACTCGTGCACCACCGCGTCGATGTCCTCGGTGGTCGCGCCCGGTTTGACCGCCTTGCCGCCCTCCTGCAGGGCCTGCGCGGCCAGCCGGCCGGCCAGCCGCATGGCCTCGATGACCTCGGGCGTGCGCACTCCGTTGGTGGTGTCCCGCTTGGGCTGGGGCTTGTCCACGTACTCGGGCCGCGCGATGGACGCGGGCACGGACCGGCGGGGCGTCTGGACACCTGGTTGCAGGGCGGCTCGAACGGGCATGGCCCCCAGCCTACGATGCCCCGGGCGCGCGGCGCGGCGACGTCTCCACCGGCTCGGCCGGTTTCCCGGCCGGTCCGGCCGGCGCCGAGGAATCGCGGTGGATCATCGGCCGCGCGATCACGTCGTTTTCGGACACGGGTTTCATCACGCCTGGTCGGCCAGGTGCCCGGTGCGTTTGCGGGCCAGTTGCTCCCAGTGCACGGACAGGCCGGGCAGGGCCACCAGCCGCGGCAGCAGCTCCGGCTTGCCGGTGATCGCCTGGAACGTGTTCTGGATGCTCACCCCATGGTCCGGCCGGTGCGCGACACGCACCGGATCACCCGTGCGGATCGTGCCGGGCACCAGGACCCGCAGGTAGGCCCCGGGAGCCGCGTGCCGGGTGAACGTTTTCACCCAGCCCGTCCGCTCCAGCCAGCCCGCGAACGTGCGGCACGGCACCCGGGGACACGACACCTCCAGCACCACCCGCTCGCCGACCTGCCAGCGCTCGCCGATCAGCGCATGGGTGAGATCCAGGTCCAGCGTGGTCAGGTTCTCGCCGAACACCCCACCCGCCAGCGGCCGGCCCAGTTCGGCCTGCCAGAAGTCCAGGTCCTCCCGGGCGTAGGCGTACACCGCCTGCTCGTCGCCGCCGTGGTAACGCAAATCACAGACGGAATCCCCGCTCAGACCGCTGCCACCGGTGCCGCGCGGGCCCGGCGCGCGCACCTCGACCGGCTCGGTCACCGCGCGCTTGTCGATGCCGGTGACACCGATGTCGGTGTGCGCGCTGGACCGGGCCGAGCCGACGTTGACGGAGAGCAGGTGCGGCATTGCTCCATGCTCGGTCAGAGTGACCGGCTCGGCAACGCAAATTGTGCCGGGGGCGGTGCGCGCCGCCCCCGGCACAGGCAGAGTCCCCGTTCTCAGCTGGAATATGCCTGCAGTTCGGACAGTTGTCCGGCCGGCCAGCCGGTGTTCGCGGTGAAGGTCAACTTCAAGTACCGCAACGAGGTTCCGCTGGGCAGCGGGATCGTCACCGTGTTCCCGGTCGCCGGATCGAAGGTGTAACCAGAGGATCCGACCACTGTGCTGAAGTTCGACCCATCCGTGCTGCCGAGCACCGAGAGGGTTTGCGTGCGCGTGCCCCACGCCGTGGACGGCGGCAGATCCAGCACCAGCCGGCCCACCGGCTGGGTCGAACCGAGATCGACTCCGAACCACTGCGGGAACGCGTTGTCCGTGCTCTCCCAATAGGAACTGGTGTTCCCGTCCACCGCGTTGCCCGGCGCGTAGGTCTGCGTGTAGCCGCTGGCCGTGGCCGACCTGTTCAACGCCAGGTTGGTGTTCGGCGGCGGTGTCGTGGTGGTCGTGGTGGTCGTCGTCGTGGTGGTTGTCGTGGTGCCACTGCCGGGGTAGGTGTAGACCGGCGTCGGCCAGTTGCCGCAGTACGTGCTCGACCACCCCGAGTTGCCGCTGCCCTGGGTGATGGTGAACGCGCTGCCGCCCTGGCAGTTGTAGATCCCGGCCGCGCCGATGTATTCCGCGGTCACCCCGGTGAACGAGGCCGATCCGGTGCTCTGCAACTGCAACGCGAACGTACCCGCGCCGTCGATGTCCACATTGGACAGATTGACGTTGGATACGGTGCTGCCGATGAACTGGACGCCCTCGTAGGAGGAGTCGATCAGGTTGGTGTCACTGACATTGATCGTGCCCGACATCTGCGAGTCGCTGGCGTAGAACCACAACGCGCCCACGCCGAACTGCCAGTTCGGATCCAGCACCCCGGCCCGGATGGTGGTGTTGCGGGCCAGCGTGGTGGTGCCGGACAACGCGACCGAGGAGAACCGGTTGCCCACGTGCAGCCCGCCGCCCTGGGTCTGGGTGTCGGACACCACGTTGTCGGTGGCGCTGTTGTCGTGGCCGCCGTAGATCGCGATGTTGTTGGCCAGCATGGGAAGTTCGACCGTGTTGAACGAGAACGTGTCGTCGTGGTCGGCATTGCCGCCCGACCACATGGCCAGCCCGTCGTCCCCGGTGTTGCGGATCAGGCTCTGCGTGACGGTGACGTGGCTGATCCCGTCGTGCAGGTTGATCCCGTCCGCGGTGGTGTCCTGGATGCGCACGCCGGTGACGGTCAGCCCGTCGAACGGGCCGTCGAACCACATGCCGACCTTCTCGTGCTGGATCCACAGGTTGGAGATCACCGAGCCGCCGCCCAGCGCGCCGCCGATCCCGTTGTCCTGGTCGCAGTCCACCCGGCTGCCGACCTGGCCGATGATGGCGAAGTCGTACAGCCCGACGTTGCCACTCGCCCCGGAATTGCCGCCGACACCGCAACTGTCGGGTTCGCCGAGGCCGAACACCCCGACATCGGTCCCGGTCAGCACGGTGTACCACGGCCCGGCCCCGCGGATGGTCACGTTGTTCACGGTGAGATGGCTGTTGACCTGGAACGTGCCCGCGGGCACCCACAGCACCTTGCCCTGGCTTTCCGCCGCGGAAATCGCCGACGTGAAGGCCGAGGTGGAGTCCGCGGCGCCGGTCGGATCGGCGCCGTAGTCGGTCACCGACAGCGAACCGGAGGGCTGGGTCTTGGCCACGGTCTGCTCGAAGTCGGCCAGGTCGATCGTGTAGGACGGTGCGGTGTCGGCCGAATCGACCTGCAACCGGACCTTGGTGCCGGCCGCCAAGGTGCTGCTGAACAGGGTGCGCACATCGTCGTAGAAGTGGTGCGCGTTGCCGTCACCGGGGTTGTTGGAAAACGGGTAACTGCCGTAGTACCAGGAGTACTTCGAGGTGAGCGACAGGTCGGAGTACTTGGTTCCGTTGACGTACAACGACAACGGCGCGGTCATTCCGGTACCGTCGGAGGAATCCGGGATGCTGTAGCGGAAATCCGCCGCGTTGGCCGCCGCGGTCAGGGTGAACTCGACGTAGCGGCCCTGGCCGGTCAGGGTCACCGCCTCGCGGCCGGAGGCCTCCCCGGCCAGGGTGCCCGCGGTGCGGACCGGGCCGATGACCGTGCCGTTGGTGGCCGCGTTCTCCGCCTCGTACTCGGTGAACGGCACGGTCGCTCCGCGCCCGCCCTGAGCGAACGGAGACACCTGCGCGGCGTCGGACGCGGCGATGGTTGCGGGCTGGGAGTGACCCGCGGTGCTCAGCGCGACCGCGGACAGCGTGGCCAGGGCGACGGCCGCCCCGAATCCGGCGAACAGCCGTGATCGTAGTGGATTCAGCGATTTTTCGGACATGACGAACAGCGCCTTCCTGTGTGGGGTAGGCGAAGCGGGGAATGTTCAGGAGTGGATCAGCTGGAGAAAGCCTGCAGTTCGGACAACTGCCCGGCGGGCCAGCCGGTGTTCGCGGTGAAGTTCAACTTCAGGTACCGCAACGAAGTCGTGCTCGGCAGCGAGATCGTCACCGTGTTCCCGGTCGCCGGATCGAAGGTGTACCCGGTCGAACCGACCACCGTGCTGAAGTTGGACCCGTCGGTGCTGCCCAGGATCGAGAAGGTCTGCGTCCGCGCGCCCCACGCCGTGGACGGCGGCAGATCCAGCACCAGCCGCGTCACCGACTGGGCCGAACCCAGGTCGACTCCGAACCACTGCGGGAACGCGTTGTCCGTGCTCTCCCAGTAGGAGCTGGTGTTGCCGTCGACGGCATTACTCGGCGGGTAGACCTGCGTGTAGCCGCTGGCCGAGGTGGTCTTGTTCAGCGCCAGGTTGGTGCCCGGCGGGGGCGGGGTGGTGGTCGTGGTGCCGCCGCCGCTGCCCGGGTTGGGGAAGGTGCAACCGGGGTAGGTGTTGTCCTGCCAGCCGGCGTTGCCCGAGCCGAGATTCACCTGGAAGCTGGCCGTGTTCGTCGGGTACGCGCAGTTGTAGATGCCGCCCACCCCGACGTTCGTGGCCACCACGTTGGAGAACGTCCCCGAACCCTGGGCCTCGGCCTGCAACACCACCGTGCCCACGTTGTCGATGGTGGCGCCGTTCATGGTCACGCCGGTCACCGGCAGGTTGTTGCCCGCGCCGGACACGACCTCCAGCACGCTGTACGGGCTGTCGTCGACGGTGTTGCCGGTCAGGTTGATCGCCACGTTCTGGATCGCGTAGTCGTAGGAGTCCAGCCGGATGGCGCCCATCGGGTGGTTCCAGTTGGGGTTCATCGCGCCGGTGCGGATCAACGTGTTGCCCGACACCGTGATCGTGCCGGCCAGCGGGGAGAATCCGTCGCCCGCGATGAACTGCTGGTTGGAGATGGCGATACCGCTGCCCAGTGCGTTGGAATCGGCGACGACGTTGCCGGACACGGTGTCGTTGGTGCCGCCGTAGATCGCGATGCCGTTGGCCAGGTTCGGTTGCACCACGGTGTTGTTGCTGAACGTGTCCGAGGTGTCGGCCGAGTACAGCGACCACATGGCCAGGCCGTCGTCACCGGTGTTGCGCAGGAAGTTGTCGGTGACGGTGGAATTGCTGGCGTAGCCGTTGAAGTTGATGCCGTCGGCCGAGGTGTCGAAGATCTCGCTGTTCTCGATGGTCAGGTCGGAGTTGGTGTTCATCAGCCAGAACCCGACGTTGGTGTTCTGGATCCACAACCCGTTGACCACCGACCCGGTGCCCAGCGAACCGTTGATGGCATTGGCCGAACTGTCGTCGTGCCGGCCCACCGTGGAGCCGAGGATCGCGAAGTTGGACAGGTTGACCGGGCCGGACACCGAACCGCCGTTGGCGATCAGCTCGTTGGCCTTCACCTGCGAGTACCAGTTCCCGGCACCCTCGATGGTGGCCGCGTTGACCTGCAGGGACGAACTCACCACGAAGGTGCCCTGCGGAATCCACACCACCTTGCCCTGATTGTTGGCGTCGGTGACGGCCTGGCGGAACGCGTTGGTGGAGTCGCCCGCGCCGGACGGGTCGGCGCCCTCGGACACCACCGAGATCGAGTTCGACGGCTGCGCGATCGGACCGGCCACCTGGTAGAAGTCGGCCAGGTCGATGGTGTAGGGCGCGGCGTTGTCCCCGGAGTCGACCTGAAGCCGCACCTTGTCTCCGGCCTTGAGCTGCTGGTTGAGCAACAGCCTGGTGTCGTTGAAGAAGTGGTGCGTCTTGCTGCCGGCGATGTTGCTGGTGGTGATGTAGGAGTACTGGGAGGTCAGGGAAAGCTCGCTGGAGTACTTGGTTCCGTTGATGTACAAGGACAAGTTGCCCGAGGATCCCTGGTTGAGCGCGTAGTCCACATCGATGGCGTTGGCCTGCGCGGTCAAGGTGAACTCCACGTACTGGCCCTGCGACGTCAGCTGCACCGCCTGGCGGCCGGACGCCTCGGTGGCCAGGTCGCCCTGGGTGTAGTCCGGGCCGATCTTGGTGCCGGTGGTGCTGGCGTTTTCCGCCTCGTACTCGGTCATCCCGCTCACCGAGGCGCCCGCGCCGGACACCGCGAACGGGGACATGGCGGACGACTGCGCCACCGCGGGCGTCGCACCGAAGGTGATCACGGCCGCCGCCCCGGCCGCGACCACCGCGGCCGCACCAGCCGCGGCCAGTCTTCCTCTGCCGGACAAGTGCTTCGCGAACCTCGTTGTTGACACGATAAGGCACCTTCCTTTCGATATCTGGGACATCAACCCCGGGTGCGCAACCACACCGCGGTGTCCGCAGGCAGCCGTCCGTCCACAAGAGACGAGCTGGCCGCCAGTACCTCCCCGTCCGACAGTTCGGCCGGCTGGCCGGAAACGTTGACCACACAGGCGAACTCCGGCCCCCGGGCGAAGGCCAGCACCCCGGCGGCGGCCGGCAGCCAGTTCATCGGACCGTCGCCCAGCTCGGTCAGTTCGTGGCGCAGCCGCAGGATCTCGGAATACAGCGTGAGCATCGAGTCCGCGCGGCCCTCCTGCGCCCGCACGGTCTGCTCGCCCCACGACTCCGGCTGCGGCAGCCACGGCTGCGCCGTCGCGCCGTCCGGACTGAACCCGTACGGCTGGCGCGAACCCGACCACGGCAACGGAACCCGGCAGCCGTCCCGGCCCCGGTCGGTGTGCTCCGACCGCGCCCAGATCGGGTCCTGGCGCACCTCGTCGGGCAGGTCTTCCACCTCCGCCAGGCCCAGTTCCTCGCCCTGGTAGAGGTAGGCCCCACCGGGCAGCGCCAGGGTCAGCAGCGCCGCCGCCCGCGCTCGCCGCCGGCCCAGCTCAAGGTCGGTGGGCGCGCCGATCCGGCGGTCGGCCATGTCGAACGAGGTGTCCGCGCGGCCGTATCGGGTCACGTGCCGGACCACATCGTGGTTGGACAGCACCCAGGTGGCCGGGGCGCCGACCGGTTTGTGCGCGGCCAGTGTCCGGTCCACCACCGCGCGCAGTTTGCCGGCATCCCAGGCGCAGCACAGGAACTCGAAGTTGAACGCCACGTGCAGCTCGTCCGCGCGCAGGTAGCGGGCGAAGCGTTCGGCGTCGGGCAGCCAGATCTCGCCGATCAGCGCCTTGTCCGGGTACTCCTCGGCGACCCGCCGCCAGCCCCGGTAGATGTCGTGGTTGCCGTCCCGGTCGGTGTAGGAGTCGGGCGTCTCGTCGGCCAGCGTGGGTTCCTTGACCAGCACCGCGACCGAGTCGATGCGCACGCCGTCCACCCCGCGGTCGAACCAGAACCGCAGGATGTCCTCGAACTCCGCCGCCACCACCGGATTGGTCCAGTTGAAATCCGGCTGCTCCGGGGCGAACAGGTGCAGATACCACTCGCCGGGCGTGCCATCGGCGTTGGTGGTCCGGGTCCAGGCCGGGCCGCCGAAGATGGACTGCCAGTTGTTCGGCGGCTCCGCTTCCTCCGGCCCGCGCCCGGGTCTGAACCAGAACCGTTGCCGTTCCTCGGATCCCGGTTTCGAAGCCAGTGCCCGTTTGAACCAGGCGTGCTCGGTGGAGCAGTGGTTGGGCACCACGTCGATGATGATCCGGATGCCGTGCCCGTGCGCCTCGTCGATCAGTTTCTCCGCCGCCGCAAGGGAACCGAACATCGGCGAGATGTCCCGGTAGTCGGCCACGTCGTAGCCGCCGTCGGCCATCGGGGATGGATACCACGGGGTGAACCACAGCGCGTCAACGCCGAGATCGGCCAGGTAGCCCAGTTTTCCGCGCACGCCGTCCAGATCGCCGGTCCCGTCGCCGTTGCCGTCGGCGAAACTGCGCACGTAGATCTGGTAGATGACGGCACTGCGCCACCAGGAGGATTCGTCGGGCACGGCAGGTCCTTTCCGATTGCCAGGGCGATTACCGGAATTCAGGGAAAAGCGTGAAATTGTCAGCCCTTGACGCCGCCGGCGCCGAGGCCGGCGATGATGTGCCGCTGGAACACCAGGAACACCGCGACGATCGGCACGCTGGCCAGCACCAGCGCGGCGAGGGTTTCGTTCAACGGCAGATTCGAGGCCAGTTGCACCACGCCGACGCTGATCGGCTGTTTGGTGCCGTCGGAGAACACCAGCAGCGGCCACAGGAAGTCCTGCCACACCGCGACCACCGCGAAGATCGACACCACACCCAGGACCGGCCGGGCCATCGGCAGCACGACGTACCACAACGTGCGCAGCGGACCCGCGCCGTCCAGACCGGCCGCTTCCAGCAGGTCGTCGGGGATCTGGTCGAAGAACCGCTTGAGCAGATACAGATTGAACGCGTTGGCCGCGGCCGGCAACCAGATGGCCAGCGGTGTGTTGAGCAGATTGACGTGCACGAACGGAATGTCGAGCACGGTGAGGTATTTCGGCACCAGCAACGCCTGGGCCGGCACCATCAGCGTGGCCAGCACCCCGCCCATGACGACCCGGCCGAACAACGGCCGCAGCTTGGACAACGCGTAGGCCGCCGCGGTGCACAGGATGATCTGCAACAGCCACGCGCCCCCGGCCTGCACCACCGTGTTGATCATGTAGCGGCCCAGGTCCATCTCCGACCAGGCGTGCGCGTAGTTCCCGGGCTGGAAGTTCTGCGGCACCACCGTGGGCGGCGTGCGCACCAGCTCCGGCGTGGATTTCATGGCGCCGGTGATCATCCAGTAGATGGGGAACACGAAGGCCAGCACGAAACCGATGAGCACGACGTGGAAGGTCAGCCAGTACAGGAACTTCCCGCGCGGTGAACGCAGCGCCAGCGGCGAGGCGAGCCCCCGCACCCGGCGGTCTTCGGCAACAGCCACAGCGGTCAGCTCCTCAGTCGGATTCGCGGGTCAACCGCAGGTACAGCGCGGAGAACGCGCCCAGGACAAGGAACAACATCACCGACAGCGCACAGGCCGCGCCGTAGTCGAAGTAGACGAAGGCGTACTTGTAGATCAGGTACATCAGGGTGATGGTGGCGTCCTGCGGACCGCCGCCGGTCATGATGTAGGGAGTGGTGAACTCCTGCATGGTGGCCACGATCTGCAGCAGCATCAGCATGAGCAGCACGTACCGGGTCTGCGGCACGGTCACGTGGCGTACCCGTCCGAGCAGGCCCGCCCCGTCCAGCTCGGCCGCCTCGTACAGTTCGGACGGGATGTTCTGCAGCGCGGCCAGGTAGATCAGCGTGGTGCCACCGAGATTGGCCCAGGTGGAGACGAGCACCAGGGAGACGATGGCGGTGTGCGTGGAGTTGGTCCAGGCCGAGGTGGGCAGGCGCAACGCGGTGAGGGCCTCGTTGAACAGTCCGTTTCCCGGGTCGTAGAACCATTTCCAGAGCAGCGCGGTGACCACCGGCGGAATCATCACCGGTAGGTAGACCAGCAGCCGGAACAGCGTCTGCGCGTGCCGCAGTTCGTTGAGCACCACGGCCAGTCCGAACGGCACGGCGAAGCCGAGCAGCAGGGCGAGCCCGGTGAACTCCAGCGTGTTGCGCCAGGCCGCGCCGAACTCCGGGTCGACCAGCAGCCGGTGGAAGTTCTGCCAGCCGACCCAGCGCGAGGCGCCAACGAAGTTGGTGTGCTGGAAGGCGAGCAGGAACGTGCGGATGGTGGGATACCAGGAGAACAGCGCGAAACACAGCACACCCCCGGCCAGCAGCCCGTAGGCGGTCAGATTGCGGTTGAGCCGACCGCGCTGCCCGCGCCGACGGCCCACCCGGGCCGGTGGGCGAGCCACCGGCCGGGCGAGGGTTTCCGTTGCCACAGCCATGATCCGTCCTCGTCACTGATTGGCGAGCAGTGTGTCCACCTTGGACGAGGCGTCGGACAGCAGCTGGTTGATGTCGGCATTGCGGTCGGTCAGCACCGCGGACATCACACCGTCGAGCACCGAGTAGATCTCCTGGGCGTCCGGTGGTTCGATCTTGCCCTGTTTGGTCTTCATGGCGGTCTCGAACACTTGGTAGTTCTGCACCGGAACGTTGGCGTACTTGGCTTTCTGCTGGTCGTCGCCGGTCGCGGTGGCACCGCCCCACAGATCCGGCTCGGGCAGCCCGACCGGCACGCTCTCCTGCTTGGCGCGCTGGTAGTTGAACTGACCGGCGCCCGAGGTGAGGTTTTCGAAGGTCAGCCACTGGATCCCGGCCTTGATCTGGGCCGGGGTGTCCTTGACGTTGAACATGTAGCCGTCGCCGCCGAGCAGGGTGGCCTTGTCGCCGGGCATGGGCGCGATGCCCAGGTTGGTGTAGGAAGCCTGGTACTGCTTCACGAGGGTGGGCAGGTTGTCCGGCGCGGCGATGTACATGCCGAGTTTGCCCGCGCCCATCATCTCCTGCACGTCCGGGATGGTGAGCAGTTGCTTGCTGCCCATGCTGTTGTCGGTCCAGCGCAGCTGTTGCAGGTTGGTCAGCACGGCGCGGCCCGCCGGGCTGTTGAAGGCCGCGTGCTTGCCGTCGGCGCTGACCATCGAGCCGCCCTGCGAGTAGAGCTCGGCGGTGAAGTGCCAGCCACCCTCGTTACTGGCGCTGTAGTCGGCGTAACCGACGGTTCCGTTGCCCAGCGCGGAAATCTTGGCCGCGTCCGCACGCACCTCGTCCCAGGTGGTCGGCGGTTTGTTCGGGTCGAGCCCGGCCTGGGTGAACAGGGCGCGGTTGTAGAGCAGGCCCATCGAGTAGTTGGTCCGGGGTAAGCCGTAGAAGTCGCCGTCCGGGCCTTTGAACACGTTGAGCGTGGAGGACTGGATGTCCTTCAGCCCGGGGACCGAGCCGACGTAATCGTTGATGTCGGCCGCCTGGCCTTCCGCGACGACGTGCGCGACATCGGTGTAGTAGACGTAGAACACGTTCTCCATCTGGCCACCGGCCAGCTTGGCGTCGAACGTCTTGGGGTCGTCCCAGGGGTACTCGTCCTTGGCGTCGATGTGGATGTTCGGGTGCGCTTTTTCGAAGATCGCGATGTCGTCGAGGAAGTTCTTGCGGTCGATCGGGTCACTGGACGGCGGTTCGCCGTTGACCGTGATGGTCACGCTGCCATCGGCCGAGCCGCCGGGGTTGGAGCCACAGGCGGCGACCAGGGACAGCGATGCACCGGCGGCCAGCGCCAACGCGGCGAATCTGCGGAGCGGGGCGGTTCTCATCGTCGGGAACCCTTCCGGGCGAGGCTATGTGTGATACAGCGCACTCAACCACGCCGGAGAATTCAGCGCAATATACAGATGAAAATCCGCAAATTTACGACAGACCACTGCCAATGCGGGTCCGGACCAGTCCGGGAGCTGGTCCGGTAGACCCCCGCACCACAAGTTCGGGTTCGAACAGCAACTCCGCGTGCGTCACCCGAACCCCCGCGATCTCCTTGACCAGCAGGTCGACCGCGGCCTGCCCCATGGACTCGATCGGCTGGCGCACCGTGGTGAGCGGCGGATCCGCGCAGCTCATGAACGAGGAATCGTCAAATCCCACAACGGAGACGTCCTTCGGCACCGACAGCCCCCGCCGCCGCACCGCCCGCACGGAGCCGAGCGCGAGCGGGTCACTGGCGCAGATGATCCCGGTGATCCCGCGCGGCAACAGCCGAGCCGCACCGGCCTGCCCGCCCTCCACGGAGAACAGGGTGTGCTCGACGTGATCGTCGGAAAAATCCAGGCCGGCCTTTGCCGCGACCTCCCGTGCCGCGGCCAGCTTCCGCCGCGAAGGAATGTGATCAGGCGGCCCGAGCACGAGCCCGATCCGCTCGTGCCCGAGCGCGATGAGGTGCCCCATGGCCTGCTGCACCGCGACCGCGTCATCGCATCCGACCTGCGGAAAGTCCAGGTCGTCGATTGCCGCGTTGAGCAGCACGGTCGGCAGGTTCCGCTCGGTCAGCAGCTGATAATGATCATGTGGCGACTCGGCCTCGGCGTAGAGCCCGCCGAAGAAGACGACCCCCGAAACCTGCTGGTGCAGCAGCAAACTGACGTAGTCGGCCTCGCTCACCGCGCCCGAGGTCTGCGTGCACAGCACCGAGGTCAGCCCGTGCTGAGCCAGCGCCCCGCCCACCACCTCGGCAAACGCCGGAAAAATAGGATTCTGCAGCTCAGGCAGCACCAGCCCGACCAGCCGAGCGCGCTCCCCGCGCAGTTGGGTGGGGCGCTCGTACCCGAGAACGTCGAGGGCGGTCAGCACGGCCCGGCGGGTGGCCTCCGAGACGCCCGGCTTGCCGTTCAGAACCCGGCTGACCGTCGCCTCGCTGACCCCGACCTTCTTGGCCACTTCCGCAAGTCTGCGTGCCATAGCCGCAATGATAGAGCAAGAAACCGCAAGTCCTTGCGTATTTTCACACTCTGCACCGGCAAGTGAACGCAAGCCGCTGGCGATGGCCACCCGATGCGGCACCCGGTCGACCCCGCCCACGGCCGGCGAAGCGATCGGCACGCAGCCCGGCGCCCGGCAGCGGAACGCAACCCGCCACCACAGCAAACCCGGAGCCCGGCAGCAGGCGGCGACCAACCGGGCGACCACACCGGCACGGCCTCAGAACAGCACCGTCGCATACTGCCCCACCTGCCGAAACCCGATCCGCGTATAAGCCGCCCGAGCCGGCAGATTGAACCCGTTCACATACAGACTGGCGCTCCGCCCCATCCCCCGCACCAGCCGATCCACCACCGCCGCGGTCCCGTGCGTGGCCAGCCCGGACCCCCGCCGATCCGGAGGCACCCACACCCCCTGGATCTGCCCGACCTTGCGCGCCAGCGACCCGATCTCGGCTTTGAACACAACCTCCCGGCCCTCGAATCGGGCGAACGCCCGGCCACCGGCGATCAACTCCGCCACCCTCGCCCGGTAGCTCAGCCCACCGTCATCAGCGGTCGGATCAATGCCGACTTCCTCGATGAACATGGCGATCGCCGCGGGCAGGTACCGGTCCAGCTCCTCCGGCCGCACCGGGCGCACCAGCGGGTCCGGCGTCACCGCGGGCGGCACCGACATCGCCATCAGCGGCTGGTCGGCCCGCACCTCACGAGGCGGACCCCAGTCCGGCGCCAGTTCTTCCCACAACCCGAGCACCTGCTCGGCCGGTCCGACCAGCGACGAGCACATCCGACCGCGCCGCACCGCGCGGTCGGCGAAGATGCGCAGGGCCGCGCGGTTACCCCGCAGCGGCACCAGGTTCGGCCCGGCGAAACACAGGCCATCCAGTCGGCCGCCGCGGATCGGCCGATTCTCGGTGCCCCACATCTCGCCACCGAGCCGCCAGGGCTCCAGCCCGGCTATCTCCACCCGCGCCGCGACCATGCACGAAGCCACGGGATCGGCATCAAGCATCGACCGAACCGCGACCAGATCACGGTCGCCCAGCAGACGCGCGCCACCGAGCCTCAACACGTGTCAAGCGTGCCAGATCGACAGCGGCCATGGTCACCCGGCCGCCGCAAAACACTCTTTTGTCGCAGAACCGAAACGCCGCAGGTCAGGACACAGTGACGACGGGGCTGCCTTCCGCAGCCTCGCCCGCGTCGCCGGCCTCCTCGGCGATGCGCATGGCCTCCTCGATCAGCGTCTCCACGATCTGGGCCTCGGGCACGGTCTTGATCACCTGGCCCTTGACGAAGATCTGGCCCTTGCCGTTGCCCGACGCCACCCCGAGGTCGGCCTCGCGCGCCTCGCCGGGACCGTTCACCACGCAGCCCATCACGGCGACGCGCAGCGGGACCTCCATGCCTTCCAGCCCGGCGGTGACCGCGTCGGCCAGCTTGTACACGTCGACCTGGGCCCGGCCGCACGACGGGCAGGACACGATCTCCAGCTTGCGCGGCCGCAGCCCGAGCGACTGCAGGATCTGCCCGCCGACCTTGACCTCCTCGACCGGGGGCGCGGACAGCGACACCCGGATCGTGTCGCCGATGCCCTGACGCAGCAGCGCGCCGAACGCCACCGCCGACTTGATGGTCCCCTGGAACGCCGGACCGGCCTCGGTCACGCCCAGGTGCAGCGGGTAGTCGCACTGCTCGGCCAGGATCTCGTAGGCCCGGATCATCACCACCGGGTCGTTGTGCTTGACCGAGATCTTCACGTCGTAGAAGTCGTGCTCGGCGAACAGGCCCGCCTCCCACAGCGCCGACTCGGCCAGCGCCTCCGGGGTCGCCTTGCCGTACTTCTTCAGCAGCCGTGGGTCCAGCGAACCGGCGTTGACGCCGATCCGGATCGGCGTGCCGTGGTCCTTGGCGGCCTGCGCGATCTCCTTGACCTTGTCGTCGAACTTCTTGATGTTGCCCGGGTTCACCCGCACCGCGGCGCAGCCGGC
This sequence comes from Pseudonocardiaceae bacterium, assembly GCA_035551355.1. GTDB lineage: Bacteria > Actinomycetota > Actinomycetes > Mycobacteriales > Pseudonocardiaceae > DATATV01. The sequence continues at coordinate 24,178 of DASZNF010000079.1, forward strand.
GTCGATCGCGGCGAACACGTACTTGGGCTGGAAGTGAATGTCGGCGATCACCGGGATCTGCGACTTCTGCGCGATCGCGGGCAGCGCCTCGGCGTCGTCGGCCGACGGGCAGGCGACGCGCACGATGTCGCAGCCCGCGGCGGTCAGCTCGGCGATCTGCTGGAGGGTGGCGTTGACGTCCGCGGTCAACGTCGTCGTCATCGACTGGACGGAAATGGGGTGGTCACTGCCCACACCCACCGGACCGACCAGCAACTGCCTGGTCTTGCGGCGCGGTGCGAGCGCCGGGGGTGGAATGGAGGGCAGGCCCAGGCTGACACTCACGGCAGCTCCCTGATCTCTGGCTTCGCCGATTCGTCCACGACCATACGATTCAGATCCTAGTCCGCCCGAACCGGCGCGACCGGGCCGCGTGGGCGGGTAGACACCCATCGGGTGGGCCCGGTTGGCTCGACCGGACCTACCCGTGCCCACCCCGGGTATGCCCCGCTCAACTGCCCAGCCGAATGGGGTTCACGATGTCGGCGATGACCGCGACGACCATGTAGGCGCCGCCGACGGCGATCACGAACAATGTGACCGGAATCAACTTGGTGTAGTCCACTGGACCGCCAGCCTGCCGGCCGAACGCCTTGCGCAGCAGATCACGGACCCGCTCGTAGATGGTCACCAGAATGTGCCCGCCGTCCAGCGGCAGCAGCGGCAGCAGGTTGAACAGACCCAGCCCGAAGTTGATCATGGCAAGGAAGAACCAGAAGTACGCCCACAGGTCGAAGGACACGAACTGGCCGCCGATCCGGCTGGCGCCGACCACGCTGATCGGGGTGTTCGGGTCGCGCTGACCACCGCCGATGGACTTGATCAGCGCGGGCACCTTCTCCGGCAGCTTGGCGATGCCGTCCCAGATGCTGGTGAAGATCTGCCCGGACACCACGGCCGCGCCGCCGAGGCCGCTGACCGCGTTGTACTGGAAGTAGTTGGAGATCAGCACGCCAAGGGCACCCTGGTGGGTGACGGTGGTCTTGCCGTTCGCCGCGGTCGTCGTGATGCTCACCTGGGCGATGTCCACGGTCAGCGGCACGTCCTTGCCGCTGCGCAGCACCACCACCGGGGTCGGCCCGTGCAGCGGCTTGACCGCGGCCAGCACGTCGGTCCAGGTGGTGATCGGCTTGCCCGCGATGGACACGATCTTGTCGCCGGGCTGGATGTCGGCCGCCTTGGCCGGGGACTGCGAGCCGCCCGGGCAGGCCGTGTAGCTGGTGTTGCCCTTGGCGTCCACCACCTGGCTCTGCGCGCACTGGCCGAACTGCTCCACCACCGGCGTGTACTGGTAGTTCGGAATCCCGCTGCCCAGCGCCAGGATGTAGAGGATCACGAAGCCGATGATGAAGTGGCTGAACGGTCCGGAGACCATCACCACCACGCGCTTCCAGGCCGCGAACCGCCACATCGCGCGCGGCGCCTCGTCCGGGGTCACCTCATCGAGTGAGGTCATGCCCGCGATGTCGCAGAAGCCGCCGGCCGGGATGAGTTTGAGGCCGTACTCGGTCTCCCCGCGCCGGAACGACCAGAGTTTCGGGCCGAAACCGATGAAGTACCGCCGGACCCGCATGCCGAACGCCTTCGCGGTGAGCATGTGGCCGAACTCGTGGATCGCCACGGCGAGGCCGATGCCGAGGGCGAACAGCACGATGCCGATGATGTTGGCCATAGCGGTTCCTGTCAGTCCCTTTCCGAAACGGGCATGTCCAGCATGGCCCCGGCATGCCGCCGGGCCCAGTTTTCGGCGGCGAGCACCTCGTCGACCGAGGCCGGGTCGCGGCTCCACTCGCCGGCCGCGGCGTCCAGCACCCGGCCGATTGTGTCCACAATGGACAGAAAGCCGGTGCGCCCGGCGAAGAACGCGGCCAGCGCCTCCTCGTTGGCCGCGTTGAACACCGCGGGCAGGCAGCCGCCCGCGGTGCCGGCCTGCCGGGCCAGCGAGACCGCGGGGAAGGTCCGCTCGTCCAGCGGCTCGAACGTCCACGAACTGGCCTGATCGAACGACAGCGGGGTGCTCACCTCGGGCACCCGGTTCGGCCAGCCCAGCGCCACCGCGATGGGCAGCTTCATGCTCGGCGGGCTGGCCTTGGCCATGGTCGCACCGTCCACGAAGGTGACCATGGAATGCACGATCGACTGGGGGTGCACCACCACGTCGATCCGGTCGTAGGGCACGTCGAACAGCAGGTGCGCCTCGATCACCTCGAGCGCCTTGTTCACCATGGTGGCCGAGTTCAGCGTCACCACCGGGCCCATCGACCAGGTCGGGTGCTTGAGCGCGTCCTCGACGGTGACGAACTCCAGCTCCTCCCGCCGCCGGCCGCGGAACGGCCCGCCGGACGCGGTGATCACCAGCTTGGCCACCTCCTCGGCCCGGCCGGCGCGCAGGCACTGGGCCAGCGCGGAGTGCTCGGAGTCGACCGGCACGATCTGGCCCGGCGCCGCCGCGGCCAGCACCAGCGGCCCGCCCGCGACCAGCGACTCCTTGTTGGCCAGGGCCAGCGTGGCCCCGGTGGCCAGGGCCTGCAGGGTGGGCGCCAGGCCGCGGGAGCCGTCCATGCCGTTGAGCACGATGTCCGCCTTGGCGCTGTCGATCAGCTCGGCCACCGCGTCCGGCCCGGCGAACACCTGGGGCACCGGCCGGCCCCGCTCGGCGGCCAGGCCGGCCAGCGCCGTCCGCAGCGGCTGCTCCGCCTCGGGCCGGGCCACCGCGACCAGCGGGACCCGGTGGGCGATGGCCTGGGCGGCCAGCGCGGCTGGATCCGCCCCGCCCGCGGCCAGCCCGGCCACCCTGAAGGCGTCCGGATTCGCCTGGATGACGTCCAGCGCCTGGGTGCCGATCGAGCCGGTCGACCCCAGGATGAGCACGGTTCGCCGTGTGCCGACGGCGGCGGGGGATTTGTCCATCGGGGACCATTGTTCCCGACCCGGCTTTCAAACCGTGTGAGGACTCTGGTGCGGACGTTCACCCGATGGAATCTCGAGCAGACCGACCCGGCCCAGCTGCGCCCGGCGAAGGTGCCCGGGCCGGAGGTCCGGGTGGCCCGGGTGGGGCGGCCCAGCCCCGAGTTCAGCCGCTACCTCTACACCGCGGTGGGCGGCGACTGGTACTGGATCGACCGGCTGGGCTGGACCTGGCACCAGTGGCGGGACTGGCTGGACCGGCCCGGCGCGGAGACCTGGGTGGCCTGGGCCGAGGACTCCCCGGCCGGGTACGCCGAGCTGGATCCGCAGGCCGAGGGTGGGGTCGAGCTGGCCTACTTCGGGCTGCTGCCCGGGTTCATCGGCCTTGGCCTCGGCGGGCACCTGCTGTCGGTGGCGCTGGACCGGGCCTGGACGCTGGCCGATCGCTGGCCGGACCGGGAACCGACCCGCCGGGTGTGGGTGCACACCCAGGAGACCGACGGCCCGGCCGCGCTGGCCAACTACCAGGCGCGCGGGCTGCGGATCTTCAGCTCCGGCGAAGAGACCGAGGACCTGCCCGCGAGCCCGCCCGGACCGTGGCCGGGAGCACAGCGGCCCTGACGAACTCCCCCGGCACGATGTGCGACGATAATCCCGTCGTCGAGTCGGTGATCAAGTGAGGAGCGTGGCAGGCGTGCCTTCTGCAGAACTGGAGAAGAAGCACCCGGTGCAGACTCCTGACCCGCACGACGAGCCCTCGGTCGGCTGGGGCTGGCACGGCGAGTTCAAGATCGGCACCCGGATCTGGGGCTGGTTCGTCGTGCTCGCCTGCTTCGGCATGTTCATCGGCAACCAGGTCGGCCACGTCGAGGACATCTTCCTCGGGCTGACTGGCCTAGCGGTGCTGTACCTGCTGCTGCACGACATCAAGAAGCGGCGCACCGCCTGGCGCAAGTAGGCGGCCGCCGCCCTCGACGTTGCCCCGTGATCAGCTTCCGGCGGGCGTCAGCGCGACCACCGGGATGACCCGGGTGGTCTTCTTCTGGTAGTCGGCGAACCCGGGGTAGCGCTGCGCCTGGGTGGCGTAGAGCGCGTCCCGCTCCGCGCCTCGCACCTCGGTGGCGTGCACGGCCACGGTGTTCTCGCCCACCTCCACCCGCAGGTCCGGATTGGCCAGCAGGTTGTGGTACCAGGCCGGGTTGGTGTCCGCGCCGCCCTTGCTCGCGAACACGATGTAGCGCGGCCCGTCGGCCAGGTACATCACCGGCGAGACGTGCTCCGTGCCGCTCCTGGCGCCGATGTGGTGCAACAGCAGCAGCGGCGCGCCCTCGAACTGTCCGCCCACTTTTCCTTGGTTGGCGCGGAATTCCTCGATGATCTCGGTGTTCCAGTCGGCCATGACGATCGCTTCCTTCGACAGGATTCGCAGGGATTTCCTCAGCTCAGGCGACGGTCAGCAGGAGCTTGCCGCGGGCGTGCCCAGCGTCGCTGACTCGCTGCGCGGCCGCCGCCTCGGCCAGCGGGTAGCTGTCGGCGATGGCGGTCTTCAGTTCGCCGCGCGCGGCCCGGTCCACCAGATCGGCCAGCACCTCGGTGCGGCCGCCGTCCGGGCTGCCCGCCGAGAACGGGATGCCCAGGTCCCCCGCGGCCATGTCGGCGATGGTGATGATCCGGTCCGTGCCGCCGCGCAGGGTGATCGAGTCGGGCAGCGCACCCTTGCCCGCCACGTCGAACACCGCGTCGATGCCCTGCGGCGCCAGTTCGCGCACCCGCTCCACCAGGCCCTCGCCGTAGGTGGTGGGGATCGCGCCGAGCGAGGCGACGTAGTCGTGGTTGGCCGGGCTGGCGGTGCCGATCACGGTCGCGCCCAGCGCCACCGCCAGCTGCACCGCGAAGCTGCCGACCGCACCGGCCGCGCCGTGGATCAGCACGGTCTCGCCCTCGGCCAGCTTCAGCTCGCGCAGCACCCGGCCGGCGGTCTCCCCGCCCACCGGCAGCGTTACCGCGGTCACCGATCCCAGCCCGGCCGGCAGCGCCACCACGTCGGTGGCCAGCGCGTACTCGGCGTAGGACCCGGTGTCCGACCAGCCGGCCACCTCCTGGCCTACGGTCAGGCCGGACACGCCATCGCCCAGCGCGTCCACCGTGCCGGCCAGCTCGATGCCGGGCGTGGCCGGCAGCGTCGTCGGGCGTACCTGTTCCAGGTAGCCGGCCCGGATCTTGCCGTCCAGCGGGTTGACGCCGGCCGCGCGGACCCGCACCCGGACCTGGCCCGGCCCCGGCTCGGGCTTCTCGATCTCGGCCTCGTGCAGCACCTCGGGGCCGCCGAACTCGTCGAACACGATTGCCTTCATGGTTGTTGTCCTCCCGGTCGCCAATATAGCTGTCCGAACAGGTATCGGTTCGATTTGATTCCCGGTACTGGAAAAATTGTGAGGATGCGCCCAGTTGGCTGATCGGACAGGTAGGCGCGCGGCACAATAGGCGACGAGAGGACGGTGCATCGTGACCGAACCCGCCGCAACTCCAGCCGGCAGCGGCCTGCCCGGGACCGCGCGGGGCGGGCCGATCAGCCACGCCATCTTCCGGGTCGCCCGCGCCCACCGCATGCTGGCCGGGCAACTGCTGCGCCGGGCCGGTCTGCACCCGGGCCAGGAACTGCTGATGATGCACCTGTGGCAGGCCGGTCCGCAGCGGCAGGCCGACCTGATCGGCGTATTGGGCTCGGATTCGGCCACCATGACCCGCACCGTGCAGCGGCTGGAGCGGGCCGGGTTCGTGCGCCGCCGCCCCTGCCCGTCCGACGGCCGGGCCACCCTGATCGAGCCGACCCTGGCCAGTCAGGCGCTGCGGGAGCAGGTCGAGCAGATCTGGCGGGAGCTGGAGGAGGCCACCGTCGCCGGGCTGACCGAGGCCGAGCAGGAGGCCGCGCTGCGCGCGCTGACCCGGATCGAGGCCAATCTCGATCGCTGTCCGGGCCAGAATCGCTGTCCGGATCAGCCTTCGGCGGCGAGCTGACCGCAGGCCGCGGCGATCTCCTGGCCGCGGGTGTCCCGCACGGTGCAGGCCACCCCGCCCGCGTTGACCCGCCGGACGAACTCCCGCTCCACCGGCTTGGGGCTGGCGTCCCACTCGCTGCCCGGGGTCGGGTTGAGCGGGATGACGTTGACGTGCACCAGCTGGCCCAGGTGTTTGCGCAACCGCTTGGCGAGCAGGTCGGCCCGCCACGGCTGGTCGTTCACGTCGCGGATCAGCGCGTACTCGATGGACACCCGCCGCCCGCTGGTGTCGGCGTAGTAGCGGGCCGCGGTGAGCACCTCGTCGATCGCCCAGCGGTTGTTCACCGGGACCAAGGTGTCGCGCAGCTCGTCGTCCGGAGTGTGCAGCGAGACCGCCAATCGGACCTGCATGTGCTCGTCGGCCAGCCGGCGGATGGCCGGGGCCAGCCCGACCGTGGACACGGTGACCGAGCGCTGCGAGATGCCCAGCCCGTTGGGCGCCGGGTCGGTGATCCGGCGGACCGCGGCAACCACCCGGTTGTAGTTGGCCAGCGGCTCACCCATGCCCATGAACACGATGTTGGACAGCCGTCCCGGGCTGGGGCGCCCGCTGGCGTCGGGCATCAGCCCGTCGCGCATCACCGCGGCGGCCGAGCGGACCTGGTCCACGATCTCGGCGGTGGACAGGTTGCGGTTCAGGCCGCCCTGGCCGGTGGCGCAGAACGGGCAGGCCATACCGCAGCCGGCCTGGCTGGAGATGCACAGCGTGGCGCGGTCGGGGTAGCGCATCAGCACGCTTTCCAGCAGCGTGCCGTCGTGCGCCCGCCACAGCGTCTTGCGGGTGCTGCCGTCGTCGCAGGCCAGCGCGCGCACCTCGGTGAGCAGCGGCGGCATCAGCTCGTCCGCCAGCCGCCGCCGACAGGACAGCGGGATGTCGGTCATCGCGTCCGGGTCGACGGACAGATGGGAGAAGTAGTGGGTGGACAGCTGCTTGGCGCGGAAGGGCTTCTCGCCGAGGGCGGTGACCGCCTCGGCCCGCTGCTCGGCGGACAGGTCGGCCAGGTGGCGCGGCGGCAGGCCGCGCCGGGGCGCCTCGAAAACCAGGGGAAGTGCGGTCATGACCTGTCCAGTGTCCCACGCCCGGATGGCTCGGCGGATAGTGGGAGGTAGCCCTCGACCTGCGATTTCCTCGTGCCGGAAGGATCCAACGACAGTCGGCGTTGCATCTCGATAGATTCCGATATATCGTTAGCGCCGTCGGGCGGGAGGCCCGGCAGTACCACGACACGAGGAGAGATCACCATGGAGTTCCCATTCGAATCCCACGAGAACGACCCGTCCGAGCGCGGCGGCCACCGACACCACGGACCGCACGGACCCGGCCGGGGCCACGATCGCGGACATGCCCGCGATCGTGAGCACGGACCCGAGTTCGGTCCTGGGCGCGATTTCGGTCCCGGACGCGATTTCGGTCGCGGCCGCGGCGGTCGTCGCGGCCGGTTCGGTTTCGGCCCCGGCGACGGGCCCGAGTTCGAACCCCCGGGCATGCACGCCGGCCCACCCCGGCCCGGCCGGCACGGCTTCCCCGGCGGGCCGCGCGGCTTCTTCGGCCCCGGCATGCCGCCCGGTTTCGGCGGCGAGGACCTCGGCTTCGGTTTCGGCCCGCGCGGCCGCGGCCGGGGCAGGCACGGGGGCCGCGCCCGGCGCGGTGACGTGCGTGCCGCCGTGCTGACCCTGCTGGCCGAGCGGTCCATGCACGGCTACGAGATGATCCAGGAGATCGGCTCGCGCAGCGGCGGAATCTGGCGGCCCAGCCCCGGCTCGGTCTACCCGACCCTGCAACTGCTGGCCGACGAGGGCCTGGTCACCGTCGAGGAGAACAGCGGCAAGCGGCTCTACGCGCTGACCGAGGCCGGCCGCGCCGAGGCCGGCAAGCTCGGCGACACCCCGCCCTGGGAGCAGGTCGCCGGCGGCGTCGATCAGGCGCAGGTCGACCTGCGGGCGGTGCTCGGCGAGGTCACGGTGGCCACCGGCCAGCTGGCCCAGGCGGCCAGCCGGATGTCCGGCGAGCGGTCCACCGCCGCGGTCGCGGAGGCGGCCAAGATCCTGACCGAGGCCCGGCAGAAGCTGTACCTGATCCTGGCCGAGGCCGGGGCTGGCACCGACGGGCCCGAGACGGACACCGCCGACTCGGACGAGTCCGAGGAAGGCTGAATCAGCTGACGAGGGCCGCGGCCGGAACTTCCGGTCGCGGCCCTCAGCGCACCACCAGTCCGGTGGGCTTGCGGCGGATGTGCACGCGATAGCCGACCGGGATGGTCAGTTCGTGCGTCTGGGCGATGGCCTGGGCCGCGGTCCGCTTGCTGAACTCGATGCGCAGCACCGACTTCAGCGCCCGGCGATCGGCGAATTCCCAGGTGGTGGCCACGTCCTGGGTGGAAAAACCGGCGTCGGCGAAGAACCGGCGCACCGCCGAGCCGTCGTAGCTGGGCAGATCCGCGCGCATCCAGTCGCCGTAGGGCGGGCAGTCCGCGTCCAGGTCCACCACGACCAGAGCGCCACCCGGCCGCAGCACCCGGTCGGCCTCGGCCAGGCCCGGCTCGCAGCCCGGTCCGAAGAAGTACGCGGTGCGCGCGTGCACCAGATCCACGCTGGCCTCGGGCACCGGCAACCGCCCGGCCTCACCGTCGGTCACTCGCACACCGGCCAGCCCGGCCACCCGCTGCCGGGCCCGGACCACCAACGGCGGATACGGCTCCACGCCGGTCACCGACCGCGCGGTCTCGGCGAACCGCGGCAGATGGAATCCGTCGCCGCAGCCCACGTCCAGCACGTCCTTGCCGGCCCAGTCGCACTCGGCGCGCACGGCCGACCAGATCGCCCCGTGCACGTCCTGCGCGCGGTTCTCCAGTTCGTAGACCGCGGGCCAGTGCCAGATGTTCGGGCTGGGCACCACCCCGGAGGGGCTCATGTCAGCTGGGAACCAGCAGCGACAGCAGCGCCCAGGACACCACCGCGGAGGGCAGCAGCGAGTCCAGCCGGTCCATCAGGCCGCCGTGCCCGGGCAGCAGCGTGCCCATGTCCTTGATGCCCATGTCCCGCTTGAGCAGCGACTCCACCAGGTCGCCACCGGTCGCGGTGAGGACAAGCGCGGCGCCGAAGGGCAGGCCCAGCCACCAGTGCCCGTGCAGCAGCAGCGACACCGACAGCGCCCCGGCCACCATCGTGGCCAGCATCGACCCGCAGAAACCCTCCCAGGACTTCTTCGGACTGATCGAGGGGGCCATCGGGTGCTTGCCGAAGAACACCCCGGCGATGTAGCCGCCGGTGTCCGAGCAGATCACCGCGATCATGAAGCACAGCACCCGGGCCGTGCCGTCCTTGGGCTCGACCAGCATCGCGGCGAACGAGCCGAACAGCGGCACGTAGCCGGCCATGAAGATGGACGCGGTGACATCCCGCAGATAGCCCTGGCTGCCGCCGCGGAACCGCCAGGCGAAGCAGGCCAGCATGGTCAGCACGAACGACACCAGGATGCCGTCGGTGCGCCACGGCCAGGACAGCCAGATCATGGCCTGCCCGCCGATCAGCACCGGCACCAGCGCCACCTGGATACCGGCCTCGGACCGGCGGAACGCCCCGGCCAGTTCGATGGTGGCCACCGCGATCGCGGCCGCCACGATGCCGATGAACACCTGTCGCACGGTCAGCAGCGCGACCAGGATCACCGCGCCGAGGCCGAGGCCGACGAAGATCGCCGCCCGCAGATCCCGGCCGGCCCGGGAGGGTTTCGACGGAGCCGGGTCCCCGGTCGATCCGGCGGCGGCCGGCTCGGTCGTCGTCCCGTCCGTCTCAGCCGGCTCGGTGGCGGCCGGTTCGGTGGCGGCCGGTTCGGTCGTCGTCCGCTCCGTCTCAGCCGGGTCGGCGGGCGGTGCGGTCGCGGCCGGGTCGGCCGCTGCCCACTCGGCGGCGCCCGGGCCCTCGGTCGATTCCGTGGTACCCGGCTCGTCGGGGGGTTCGGGCACGCCGATACCGCCCGCCCCCCGGTCCCGCGTCTCCACCACTTTCCGCGCGCTCTGTCTGCTCACCGAGTCCTAAACCTCTAGCAGTTCCGCTTCCTTGTGCTTGACCAACTCGTCGACCTGGGTCGTGTAGCGGTCGGTGACGTGCTGCAGTTCCTTCTCCGCGCGGGCCACCTCGTCCTCGCCGGCCTCGCCGTCCTTGGCGATCCGGTCCAGTTCGTCCTTGGCCTTGCGGCGGATGTTGCGGATGGAGATCTTGGCGTCCTCGCCCTTGGTCTTGGCGAGCTTCACCATCTCCCTGCGCCGCTCCTCGGACAGTTGCGGGAACAACACCCGGATGATGGTGCCGTCATTGCCCGGGTTGACGCCCAGGTCGGAGTCCCGCACCGCCCGCTCGATCACGCCGAGCTGGCTGACGTCGAACGGCTTGATGATGGCCATCCGGGCTTCCGGGATGTTGATCGAGGCCATCTGGTTCAACGGGGTGGGTTGGCCGTAGTACTCGACGTGAATCCGGGCGAACATGCCGGGCGTCGCCCGGCCGGTGCGGACAGTGGCCAGGTCCTCCCTGGCGACGGACACGGCCTTTTCCATCTTCTCCTCGGCGTCGAAGAGGGCTTCGTCGATCACGACTACTCCTTGAGGTGCTGGCCGGTGTTGAGGCCGGGGTGCTAGACCGACGGCCGACTGCCGGGGGTACCGACGAACGTGCCGATCTTCTCACCACGGACAGCGCGCGCGATGTTCCCCTCCGTGAGGAGGTTGAACACGAGGATCGGCATGTCGTTGTCCATGCAGAGACTGAACGCCGTGGCATCGGCGACCTTGAGGCCACGCTCCAGTATCTCGCGGTGGCTGATCTCGGTGAACTTGGTCGCCTTCGCGTCGGTCTTCGGGTCGGCGGTGTAGACCCCGTCCACCGCCTTGGCCATCAACACGACCTCGCACCCGATCTCCAGGGCGCGCTGCGCGGCCGCGGTGTCGGTGGAGAAATACGGCATGCCCACCCCGGCGGCGAAGATCACCACGCGGCCCTTCTCCAGGTGCCGCTCGGCCCGCCGCGGGATGTAGGGCTCGGCGACCTGGCCCATGGTGATGGCGGTCTGCACCCGGGTCTCCACGCCCTGCTTCTCCAGGAAGTCCTGCAGCGCAAGGCAGTTCATCACGGTGCCGAGCATGGCCATGTAGTCGGCGCGGTCGCGGTCCATGCCGCGCTGGGACAGTTCCGCACCGCGGAAGTAGTTGCCGCCGCCGATGACCACGGCCATCTGCACGCCACCGCGGACCACCGCGGCGATCTGCCGGGCGACCGTGTGCACCACGTCCGGGTCGACCCCGATGCTGCCGCCGCCGAACATCTCGCCGCCCAGCTTGAGCAGGACCCGGCGGTATCCGGTGCGGAGGCGGTCCTCATCTGTCATGACGGCATCCCCGGCCGGGTGGGAATCCTGCTCCGTCGTGGTCACGCCGCCTCCTGGGAATGGTGGATGGGAAAAGGTCCGGGCAGAAAGCGGCGGGGTCCCGACGGAGAGTGTGTCTCTCTGCCGCGACCCCGCCGCTGTTCATGATTGCGGTCTTCTCTACCGGGTCAGGCCTGCCCAACCTCGAAGCGGGCGAACCGGGAGACGGTCACTCCGGCCTCGTCCAGGACCTTCTGCACGGTCTTCTTGGACTCGGTCACCGAGGGCTGCTCCAGCAGGACGACGTCCTTGAAGAAGCCGTTGACCCGACCCTCGATGATCTTGGGCAGGGCCTGCTCGGGCTTGCCCTCCTCGCGGGCGGTCTCCTCGGCGATGCGCCGCTCGTTGGCCACGATGTCGGCCGGCACCTCGTCGCGGGTGACGTACTTGGGCCTGAGCGCGGCGATCTGCATGGCCGCGGCGCGGGCCGCGTCCTCGTTGTCGCCGGTGTACTCGACCAGCACGCCCACCGCCGGAGGCAGGTCGGCGATCCGCTTGTGCAGGTAGGTGGCCACGGTGCCGTCGAAGACGACCGCGCGGCGCAGCTCCAGCTTCTCGTCGATCTTGGCCGACAGGTTGTGCACGGCCTCGCCGACCGTCTCGCCGCCGAGGTCGGCCGCGAGCAGTTCGGCGTTGTCGGCCGGCTTGGTCGCCTTGACCACGGCCACGATCCTGTTCGCCAGGTCCTGGAACTCGGCGTTCTTGGCCACGAAGTCCGTCTCGCAGGACAGCTCGACCATCGCGCCGCCGTCCGAGGCGATCAGACCGTTGGAGGCGGTCCGCTCGGCCCGCTTGCCGACATCCTTGGCACCCTTGATGCGCAGCAGTTCGACCGCCTTGTCGAAGTCGCCGTCGGACTCCTCCAGGGCCTTCTTGCAGGCCATCATGCCGGAGCCGGTGAGATCACGCAGCCGCTTCACATCGGCCGCGGTGTAGTTCGCCATCGTGCGCTGTCCGTCCTTCTTCGGTGTACGCGCGTGTACTGGGTGACTCGGCGACATCGCCGGTCAGGAGTTCGAGTGCTCCGCGGCCGGGGTGGCCGGGACGGTGGTCGACTCGCTGCTGGTGAGCTGCTCCAGCTCCCACTCGGCCAGCGGCTCGTCGGCGGCGATGGCCGGGTCCGGCTTGTCCTGGCCCTCGGGGGCGGAACGCCCGCCGGAGCGGGAGATCAGGCCCGCGGCGGCGGCCTCGGCCACGACCTTGGTCAACAGGGCGGCGGAGCGGATCGCGTCGTCGTTGCCCGGGATCGGGTAGTCGACCTCGTCCGGGTCGCAGTTGGTGTCCAGGATCGCGACCACCGGGATGCCCAGCTTGCGCGCCTCGCCGACGGCGATGTGCTCCTTCTTGGTGTCCACGATCCAGACGGCGCTGGGCACCTTCTGCATGTCGCGGATACCGCCGAGGGTCTTCTCCAGCTTGTCCTTCTCGCGGGTCAGCATCAGGATCTCTTTCTTGGTGAGACCCTGGAAGCCGCCGGTCTGCTCCATCGACTCCAGCTCCTTGAGGCGCTGGAGGCGCTTGTGCACGGTGGAGAAGTTGGTCAGCATGCCGCCCAGCCAGCGCTGGTTGACGAAGGGCATGCCCACGCGGAGGGCCTCGTTGGCGACCGCTTCCTGCGCCTGCTTCTTGGTGCCGACGAACAGGATGGATCCGCCGTGCGCGACCGTCTCCCTGACGAACTCGAAGGCCCGGTCGATGTAGGAGAGGGTCTGCTGCAGGTCGATGATGTAGATGCCGTTGCGCTCGGTGAGGATGTAGCGCTTCATCTTCGGGTTCCAGCGACGAGTCTGGTGCCCGAAGTGCACGCCGGAATCGAGCAGCTGCTTCATGGTGACGACGGCCATGGCCGGAACGCACCTCTGTGGATCGGGCGTACCGGCCCGGCCGGCACGCGATTCGGTTGCCACAATCGGCCGGGTCGGCCGATTGTCCTGGTGCCGCGCCGGAGCCCGAACCCGCCGGGAAAACCGGTGGGACCGTCGGGCGCCGTCTCCGAGATGGAGCGTGCGGGCACGCGAAGTCGTCCCATGCATGCACAGGACGCAGTAATGAGTGTACGCGGTCGGATCTCAACGTCCGAATCACCAGGTAGTTGTCGTGCTTGTCGCTGCTTCCGGCTTTCGTCCGGCCTGCGCTCGGCTACGCCGTCGCGGAGTTATCCACAGGCTGTACGAGCGACCCCACCGCGCTCGTTTTCTCGCGCAAGCTGGATTCATGATCACCCGACAACCGCCCCACCAGCCCGAACCCGCTTACCAGGCGGGTAAGCCGGGCCGGCCAGCCACGGTCTCCCGCCTGGTCCGGCTCTGGAACGCATTCGCCTTTCGCGTGTCCGCCTGGAAATACCCGGCCAGAACCCCACGTTCGGGTGAACCGACTCCTCATGAGGTCCAGCGGTGGCGGAGACGGGCCCAGTTCCCGGCCCTGATCCTGCTCCCGCTCACGGTGCTGCTCGGCTCGATCGGCCTGGCCACCGAACACGGGTCGGCCGCCGCCGCCGACGTGCCGCCCGCGCCGGCGCCGCTGGTCCACTTCGCCTGGCCGGTCCCACCGCCGCACCCCGTGCTGCGCCCGTTCCAGCCGCCGGCCGGTCCGTACGGCCCCGGCCACCGAGGCGTCGACCTGGGCGGGGCCGTCGGCGAACCGGTGTTCGCCGCGGCCGAGGGCCTGGTCCTCTACGCCGGTCCGCTGGCCGACCGGAGCCTGGTCTCAGTCGAGCACCCAGACGGTCTGCGCACCACCTACGAGCCCGTCAACCCGGCCGTCCGCGTCGGCCAGACGGTCACCCGGGGCCAGCTCATCGGCTACCTCATGCCCGGCCACCCCGGTTGCCCCCTGCCCGGCTCCGCTCAACCAGGCCCACCGACCGCCCTGCCCCCGCCAGCCGGCTCGCCCGCCGAACCCGCCCAACTGGAAGCAACCGTCCAACCCGGTGCACCGCCAGCGCTCGGTGCACCGTCACCGCCCGGGGCATCGCCAGCGCCCGTGGCACCGTCACCACTCGGGGCGTCGCCAGCGCTCGGGGCGTCGCCAGCGCCCGGGGCACCGCCAGCGCCCGGGGCAGCAGACCGGCCGGGCACGAGCACATCAGCGCCGGTCAATGCCTGCCTGCACTGGGGCGTCCACCGCGACCGTGTCTACCTCGACCCGCTCCGTCTGGTCGACGCCGGCCACATCCGCCTGCTCCCCTGGCCACCCGGGGAATCCTGAGCCGCACGCCCCCGACCGCGAGCCCGGGCCGTGAATACCCGACCGCGGGCAGCTCTGACCGTCCACCGCTCCGGCCGTGCGCAGAATGGAGCCGCCATCGACACTGAGCCACAACCGAAGATCGCGAGCGACCCTGTTTGCGTGCGGCTACACGTCCACGTGCTCGGTGAGCTTCGCGCGCAGCCGCAGCACGGCCCGCGTGTGCAGCTGGCACACCCGGGACTCGGTCACGCCGAGCACCCGGCCGATCTCGGCGAGGGTCAGATTCTCGAAGTAGTACAGGGTGACCACGGTCCGGTCCCGGTCGGCGAGCTGGCCGATCGCGTCGACCAGCTGGCGCCGGTTGTCCTGGTCGACCAGGCTGGCCACCGGGTCGTCGGCGGCCTCGTCGGGCAGGGTGTCGGCCAGCGATCCGCTGTCCCGGCCGGGCACGATCAGCTCGTCGAGTGCGACGACGCTGGTCAGCCGGAACTGGGCGTACAGGTCGCGCAGCTCGTTCGGGCTGATCTGCAGTTCGGTCGCGAGTTCCTCGTCGGTCGGGGTGCGCTGCAGCTGGTTGCCCAGCCGCTCCAGCGCGCGCTCCACGTCCCGGGCGCGGCCGCGCACCGACCTGGGCACCCAGTCCTGGGAGCGCAATTCGTCCAGGATGGCGCCGCGGATGCGCTGCATCGCGTACGTCTCGAACTTCAGGCCGCGCTCCGGCTCGAACTTCTCGATGGCGTCGGCCAGGCCGAAGATGCCGGACTGGATCAGGTCGGCCACGTCCACGTAGGCGGGCAGACCGGTACCGACGCGGCCGGCGACGTACTTGACCAGCGGCGCGTAGTGCAGGATCAGTCGCTCGCGCAGCGCCTGATCGCGCGTGTCGCCGTAGCGGCGCCACAGCGCGACGATGCCGGCCTCGACCTCTTCGGCACTGCGATGATCACCGGGGACCACGCCGTCGGGCTGGCCCACGCCGAACGGCGCGGCCAACTCGGCGCGCCGCGTCGGGATGCCGTTACGCCGTTCGGCCGACACCGGATGGTCCGCACGGAAGGGTCTGGCCGCGCCGGCCTGCGCACCCTCCCCGTTGTCAGCGGGACCGGGGATGGGTTCGGTCATGAATCGCCTTCAACCGCTCGACAGTGACGTGGGTGTAGAGCTGCGTGGTGGCGAGCGTAGCGTGACCGAGCAACTCCTGGACCGACCGGAGATCCGCGCCGCCCTCGAGAAGATGGGTCGCGGCGCTGTGCCGAAGGCCGTGCGGACCCATGTCCGCGGCCCCCGGAACGGCCCCAACGGCGTCGTGCACAACCCGGCGGGCCGCCCGCGGATCGAGCCGTGCACCCCGCGCACCCAGGAACAACGCGCCCGACGACCGCTCGCTGACCAGCCTCGATCGACCGGATTCCTGCCATCGGCGCAACGACCGCTCGGCTGGAACCCCGAACGGCACGACGCGCTCGCGACCGCCCTTGCCGAACACGCGTATCACCCGACGGGAGTAATCCACGTCGTCGACATCCAGACCGCACATTTCGGACACTCGAATCCCGGTCGCGTACAGCAGCTCGAGCACGGCCTGATCGCGCAGCGCGACCGGGTCGCCCTCGCCCGCACCCGATTCCGACGCGGACAGGGCCGCCGCGGCCTGGTCGGCCCGCAGCACCGCGGGCAGCGCGCGGTGCGGGCGCGGTGCGTTGAGCCAGTGGCCGGGGTCGGCGGCGAGCTGGCCGTCCCGGGTGGCCCAGGCGGTGAAGGTCCGGGCGGCCGCGGCCCGCCGGGCCAGCGTGCTGCGACTGGCCCCGGCCGCCCGCTGCGCCGCCAGCCAGGCTCGCAGCGCCGCGAGGTCGACGACGTCGAGCTCGGCGATCAGGCCACCGTCGCTCTCGCACGGCCGGTTGTCGCCGCCACCGCCGTTGCTGCCACCGCCGTTGCCAGCGCCGCCGCTGCTGCCGACTCCGGCATTGCCGGTCGCGGCGCCGGGCTGATCATCGGCCGGGTCGGCGCTCGGGGTGACGGGATTGCGAGTGGGGTGCGGCGCACCGCCGCCCTGGCCGAAGTGAGCAGGCGGCGGACTATTCGCGGCGGGGGTCGAGTTACATGCGTGCGCCAGCAACGACACCACATCACCAACATAGGCGCGCACCGTGTGCGCCGAAAGTCCGCGTTCCCACCGCAAGTGACGTTCGAAGCCATCGACAACCGCGGCCAATGCGGGAACCAGTTCGGATCGGGCGCGAACCAGGTCCGGCCGGGCGATCCGCTTGTGCGCCATGACCAAGAACGCTGCGACGAAATCGCGGATTGGTCAAGCATCGCCACACCCATTTCCCGGTTTGGCGGGCATTTGCGCAGGCGGAGCATCGGCCTTGGCGGTGCGCGCCTGCCAACCCACGTCGGTTTGCCGGGCCAGCCCGCGGAGTTCCAATGTGGGCAGCACCGCGCGGACCCGATCAACCGGCACGCCCGAGGTGACCGCGACCTGCTCCGCGGTGCGCGCGGAATGCCGGGACAGCCCCTCGAACACCCGCAGCGATCGCTCGTCCAGCCCGTCGGTTTCCCGGCGCTCCTCGACCGGGGCTTCGGACAGGTCGTCACCGAGTCGGCCGACAGCCTCGATGACGTCCTCGGTCCGGCTGACCAGGATCGCGTGACCGCCGCGGATCAGTTCGTGGCAGCCGACCGAGTTGGCCGAGTCGACCAGTCCCGGCACCGCCAGCACGGTCCGGCCGAGCGCGGCGGCGGTGGCCGCGGTGTTCCGGGAGCCGCTGCGCCGCCCGGCCTCCACCACCACGAGGCCGCTACTCAGTGCCGCGATGAGCCTGTTGCGAACGAGGAAACGGTGCCGGGCCGGCGGGGTTTTCGGCGGATATTCGCTGATCACCGCGCCGGCGTCGGCGATACGGCGCAGCAGGTTGGCGTGGCCCGCCGGGTAGGCCACCGAGATGCCACAGCCGAGCACGGCGACGGTCGGACCGTTCGCGGCGAGCGCACCGAGATGGGCCGAAGCGTCGACGCCGTAGGCCGCGCCGGACACGATGGTGAAGCCGTGCAGACACAGTGTGTGGCCCAGCTCGGTGCTGGTGCGCTCGCCGTAGTCGGTGGCAGCCCGGGCCCCGACCAGCGCGACGGCGCGCTGGGTCAGGTCGGCGAGATTGCCGGAGCCGCGCACCCAGAGCGCGAGCGGCTGGCCAGCCCAGCGGACACCCCGGTTCACGGCGAGGTCCAGGGCGGCGAACGGCCAGGCCGGCCATTGTGGGTCCTCGGGCACCAGCAGACGGGCCCCGGCGGTGTGGGCTTCGTCCAGGTCCGCCTCGGCGCGGTCGAGGGCGCGGCGAGCGTGTGTTTCCTCGGCGACCGCGGCGGGGACATCGCCGCTTTTCACCAGCTTGGCGGCCTCGATCGGCCCGACCGCGGCGACGAGTGCGGCCAAGGCCGGTGCGGGTGGTTCGGCGGCGCTGAGCAGGAACGCCCGCGCTAGCAGTAGCTCGTCGGAGATCCCGGAGCACGTGTTGGCAGCTCGGGGAATGGCGGCCTGGGGACAGGCGGCCTGGAGTCCGGGATCGATCCGGGTCGCCGGGCCGACGCCGTCGGCGGGGACGGTCTGGCCCGTCGGGACGACGCCGTCCGCGAGGATGATCTGGGGCGTCGGGCCTGCGCGGTCGGCTTCTGGCGTTTCGCCGGCGTGGCGGTTTGGGCCAACGTTCGAGGGCACGCCGGCGTTGGGGCTGGGGGCGGCGTCGGCGTGCACGTTGTGGCTGGGCAGAGCTTCGGGCTGGGACATGGGCACCTCGGACGGTTCGGACGAACGGGAAGGGGTTGCGTGGCGGCGCAGTGTGGGCGCCGGGCGGGGCGGGCCGAGCGGTATGGGGCGCCCGGCGGGGCGGGCCGAGCAGTGTGAGCGCCGAGCGGTGGGAGCACCGGGCGGTGCGCTGCGGAGCGGGCCGAGCGGCGCGGATGTGTGGGCAGGCGGCGCGGGGTCAGGTGATGGCTTTGTCGCGGAAGGCGAGGGCGGCGGAGACGTCGTCGGGGTCGGGGCGGTCTCGGTCGGCCAGGTCGGCGAGGGTCCAGGCGACGCGGAGTGCCCGGTCGGCGCCTCGGGCGGTCAGGAAGCCTTTGGCCAGGGCTTGGTCCAGGAATGTTGTGGTGGTGCGCGGTAGTGCGTGGGAGCCGTGGAGGAAGGGGCCGGGGATTTCGGCGTTTGTGTGCCAGCCGTACTGCGACCAGCGATGGGCCGCGCGCTCGCGTGCCTTGGTGACGCGTTCTCGGACGATGGCGCTGCGTTCGGGGGTCGTGCCGTCGACACCGCTCATCGCGATCATCGGACGCATCCGGACCTTGAGGTCCACTCGGTCCAGCATCGGACCGCTGAGACGACCGAAGTACCGCCTGCGGGCGTGGGGCGAGCACCGGCAGTCGATCGGCTTCGGGGGTGCGCAGGGGCAGAGGTTGGTGGCCAGGACCAGCTGGAAGCGTGCGGGGTAGCGGACTATGCCATCGCGCCTGGCGTGGCGGACCTCGCCTTCTTCCAGCGCGGTGCGCAGCGCCTCCAGGCGTTGGGGACCGAACTCGCAGCTTTCGTCCAGGAACAGGATTCCGCGATGCGCACGGCTGACCGCGCCCGGCCGGGCCATACCGCTGCCGCCGCCGACCAGCGCGGCCACCGAGGTGGTGTGGTGCGGGGCCACGAACGGCGGGACGGACACCAGCGGGTGTTCCGGGGTGAGGAGGCCGGCCACCGAGTGGACGGCCGTTACTTCCAGGGACTGCTCGGTGCTCAGTTCGGGCAGGATGCCGGGCAGGCGTTGGGCGAGCATCGTTTTTCCGGTGCCGGGCGGGCCGACCAACAGCAGGTGGTGGCCGCCCGCGGCCGCGACCTCCAGGGCCCAGCGGGCGTCGGGCTGGCCGATGACGTCGCCGATGTCGGGCAGGTGGGGCTTGGGGAGTCCGGCTTCGATCGGCTCGGGTTGGAGTAGATCGCGGTTGCCGCGGAGCCAGCCGAAGACCTCGGTGAGCAGGGTGGCGCCCCGGACCTCGACGCCGTCGACGAGGCCGGCTTCGGACAGGGTCGCCGCCGGGACCACGGCTCGGGTCAAGCCCGCACGCCGGGCCGCGAGCAGGGCGGGCAGGACACCGCGGATCGGGCGGAGACGACCGTCCAGGGCCAGTTCGCCGAGCAGGGCGGTGCCCACGAGTTTGTCGGGCGGGACCTTTTCAGCCGCGGCCATGACGGAACAGGCCAGGGCCAGGTCGTAGCCCGCGCCGTTTTTGGGCAGGGACGCCGGGGACAGGGCCAGCGAGATCTGCCAGCCGGGCCATTCTTCGCCGCTGTTGCGCACGGCGGCGCGGACTCGGTCCTTGGACTCGCGTAGCGAGGCGTCGGGCAGGCCGAGCAGGCGCACGCCGGGGACGCCCTGGGAGATGTCGGCCTCGATTTCGACGGGCACGCCGTCGACACCCCGCAGGGCCACCGACCACACGGATGCCAGCTTCATCAGAACGCACCCCGCAGGTGCTCGACGCTGGGCTGGTCGTCGGCGGGCCAGAGGATGGACAGCACGTCGAACCGGATCGGCAGTGCGCCGATGCGGTAGCGGCGCAGCCAGGCATGGGTGGCGCTGCGGATGTGCCGGGCCTTGGTGCGGGTGATCGCTTCGGCGGGCGCGCCGTAGTCACTGCTGGAGCGGGTCTTGACCTCGCACACGATCAGGGCGCTGCCATCGGTGACGACCAGGTCGAGTTCGCCCGCGGGACAACGCCAGTTGCGGGACAGGATGGCGAAGCCCTGGGCGCTCAGGTGTTCGGCCGCCAGGTCCTCGCCGCGGCGGCCGAGGGCATGGGCGGCGTTCATGGGCCGGAACGAACCGGATGATTCGGTCGGCCAGCTCGTGCGCCTGGCTGGGGTATGAGTCGGGATCGGGGCTGGTGAGGTGCGCGGGTTGGGTCGCATGTGATCGACATTGCCTGCCGGGGCGAGGCCTGTGGGCAGGAGTGACCGACCTGTGGACAGCGGGTGTGGGTTGTGGATAACTCGCTACGGCGGAACCGGGTTTGTGCTAGTCAGCCACGCGGTCGCCGTCAGTCAGCCGCGGAATCGCGCGGTCGCGCTGGTCAGCCGCTGAAGGGGCCGCTTTCGGGCAGCCGGAGGTCCGGTTTGTCGAGTTCCTCCACGTTCACGTCCTTGAACGTGATCACCCGGACATTCTTCACGAACCGCGCGGGCCGGTACATGTCCCACACCCACGCATCCGACATGCGGACCTCGAAGTAGACCTCGCCGTCGGCGTTGCGCACCTGCACGTCCACCGAGTTGGCCAGGTAGAACCGGCGCTCGGTCTCCACGACGTAGGAGAACTGGCCGACGATGTCGCGGTACTCCCGATAGAGCTGCAGCTCCATCTCGGTCTCATATTTTTCGAGATCTTCCGCGCTCATCGGATCCGCGCTCCTCCTTGTGAAACCAACGCCTCGTCGGCCTCGCTGACCGGTGGTCTCCCATTCTGGACCACAAGCGCCGCCGACACGCTGCGCGCCACCCGCCTGGGGGCCCGCAAACCGTGCGCCAGCGCCGCCGCGGTCACGTTCGCGTACGACCAGCGGTGCTCGTCGGTCGGACCGTGCTCGTTCAGCTCCGCGGTGTGATCGGCGGTGCAGTAGCCCTTGTGCACGTCGAAACGGTACGCCGGGAGGCTGTCATGCAGCTCCGTCATGATCCGGTCCCTGGTCACCTTGGCCAGCACCGACGCCGCCGCCACGCACGCCGCCGCCTGGTCGCCCTTGGGCACCGGGATGTTGGGCGCGGTCAGGCCGGTCACCTTGAAACCGTCGGTCAGGACGTAGCCGGGGTGGGTGGCCAGCCGGGCCACCGCGCGGCGCATGCCCTGGATGTTGGCCACGTGGACCCCGAGTTCGTCCACCTCGTCGGGCGGGATGACCACCACCGCGTAGTCGACCGCGCGCTTGCGGACCAGGTCGAACATCCGGTCGCGAGCCTTTTCGGTCATCAGCTTGGAGTCGTTCAGGCCGTCCAGCCGGACCGCGTCCTTGGGACGTAACACGCAGGAGGCCACGACCAGCGGGCCCGCGCAGGCGCCCCGGCCCGCCTCGTCCACACCCGCCACCGGGCCGAGACCCCGGCGACCCAGCGCACCTTCCAGCGCCCAGGTGCCCGCGTCCCGCCGCACCACCGCTCGCTGCGGGCGCGGCGCGGTCTCCACCAGCGCTTCCGACCGGCCGGCCACCCGACTTACCGCCGTTCCCCCCGCACCGAGCGCAGCGTCCGGCGACTCTTCTTGCCCAGCCACAGCACCGGGAACGCGGCCGCGAAGCCGACGCCCAGCGGCAGGCCCTCGGTCCAGCCGGGCGTGCCGAGGCCCATGGCCAGGGTCTGGCCGTTGGTCTCGCCGACGCCCCGCCACCGCGACGGCGGCCAGATGATGGTGCGGGCCACGCCGATCACGTCGCTGACCGGCACCACGCCGTTGATGCCACCGTGGTTCTGGAACCGGGAGTCGTTGGAGTTGCCCCGGTTGTCACCCTCCACCCAGATGTCGCCCTGGGGAATGGTGACCGGGCCGAACTTGTAGTAGGCCATCGACTCGGTGCCCGGCTCGATGTAGACGTAGGGCTCGTTGAGCGCCTTGCCGTTGACCATCAGCTGGTTCTGCGCGTTGCAGCACTGCACGGTCTGGCCGCCCACCGCGACGATCCGCTTCACCAGGTCGTACTCGGGCGGCGTGCCGATGCCGATCGACGAACCGAACTGGCGCAGCCACTTGAGCACCACGTTGCTGGTCTCGTCGACGTTGAACTCGCTCTGGTCCCAGCCGGGCGGGCCCTTGAACACGACCACGTCGCCGGGCTGCGGATCGGTGAAGTCGAAGGTGAGCTTGTCGACCAGGATCCGGTCGCCGTTGCACCCGGTGCAGCCGTTGAGGGTCTGCTCCATCGACCCGGACGGGATCACGTACACCCGCGCGATGAACGTCTGGATCAGGAACGTCAGCACCAGCGCGATGACGATCAGAATGGGCAGTTCCTTCCAGAACGAACCCTTTTTCTTGTCCGTCTTCGACTTGAACCTGCGCTGGGCCGGTGCGCCCTCCGGGTCCGTCGGCGTGTCGTCGGGCGGCACGTACTCGTCCTTGTCCCCCGCCCGCGCCTTGGGCTCGTCGTCGTCCCAGTCAGGCACGTTGAACCAGTCGGTGACCGGCTCGCTGCGGCGCATTCGTTCGCGTTCGTCCTCCGACGCCGTCATCGCCTTCCTCGTCTGTCAAGCCGAGCGTGGGTTGCATCACGCAGCCACCAGGCCAGGTTACGGGAGGCGGCAGAAAGACGGCGTCAGGACGCGGGCGTGGTCTCGCGCTTTTCCTTGATCTTGGCGGCCTTACCGCGCAGGTCGCGCAGGTAGTACAGCTTGGCCCGGCGCACGTCGCCGCGGACCACGCGCTCGATCTTGGCGATGTTGGGCGAGTGCACCGGGAAGGTGCGCTCGACGCCGACGCCGAAGGAGACCTTGCGGACGGTGAACGTCTCGCGGACGCCATCGCCCTGCCGGCGGATGACCACGCCCTGGAAGATCTGGACCCGCTCGCGCGAGCCCTCGATGACGCGAACGTGGACCTTCAACGTGTCGCCCGGCCGGAAGTCCGGGATGTCGGAACGCAGCGACTGAGCGTCCAGAGCGTCCAGGGTGTTCATCGGTGGTCCGTCCTCGTCCTTCGAGTATGTCTGGTGCTCCCGCGCGGGCAGGCCGATCGCCATGGCTGAACCCGGCTACGACCCGACCTGGGAGATGGTGTGGCGCCTGGCAGAACACATGCTCCGCCCACAGCAACTTATTCAGTGTGCCAGACGCGCCCGGCGGAGACGAAATCGGGCCGGTGATCAGCGTGCGCGCAGCCGCTCCAGCAGCACCCGGTCGTGCTTGTCCAGCGCCACCTCGGGCAGGCGTTCCAGCAGGTCGGGACGGCGGTCGACGGTGCGTTGCAGGGATTGGTCACGCCGCCAGCGCTCGATCGCGGCGTGGTTGCCCGAGCGCAGCACGTCGGGCACCGGCCGGTCCCGCCACACCTCGGGCCGGGTGTAGCAGGGGCCTTCCAGCAGACCGTCGGAGAACGAGTCCTGCTCGGCCGAGGCCGGGTTGCCCAGCACCCCGGGCAGCAGCCGGGCCACCGCCTCCACCATGGCCAGCACCGCGACCTCGCCGCCGACCAGCACGTAGTCGCCGATGGACACCTCGTCCACCCGCATCCGGCCCGCCGCGTCCTCGAACACCCGCTGGTCGATGCCCTCGTAGCGGCCGCAGGCGAACAGCAGCCAGGGCTCGGCGGCGAACTCCCGGGCCATGGCCTGGGTGAACGGGCGGCCGGCCGGGCTGGGCACGACCAGGCGAGGGGCAGCCGGGGGCGGCGCGACGGCGTCCAGCGCCTCGCCCCACACCTGCGGCTTCATCACCATGCCCGGGCCGCCGCCGTAGGGGCTGTCGTCGACCGCGCGGTGCACGTCGTGCGTCCAGTCCCGCAGGTCGTGCACGTCCACGCTGATCAGGCCCTTGTCGATGGCCTTGCCCAGCAGCGCGGCCCGCAGCGGCGCCAGGTACTCCGGGAAGATCGTGATCACGTCGATGCGCACGGGGTGTTTCCTCAGGCCTCGACGTCGGTGAGCAGCCCGGGCGGCGGGTCGATCAGGATCGTGCCCGCCTTCGGGTCCACCTCGGTGACGATCTCCCGCACGAACGGCACCAGCACCTCGCCGTCCTCGCCGTCCACCACGAGCAGTTCGCCACCCGGCCCGTGCAGCACCTCGCGCAGCGTGCCGATCGGTTCGCCCTCGACCGTCCGCACGGCCAGGCCCTCGAGCTCGTGGTCGTAGAACTCGTCCGGGTCGCCGGTGGGCGGCAGGTCGGCGGTGCCGGCGAACAGCTGCGCGCCACGCAGCTCCTCGGCCGCGTCCCGGCCGAGGACGCCGTCCAGGCACACCAGTAGCCGCCCGGAATGCGGCCGGGCGGCGGTGATGGTCAGGGTGCGCTGCGCGCCGGACCGCAGCGTGACCAACAACACAGCGTCGACGGCAAACCGGACGTCGGGCGAGTCGGTGCTCGGCTCGACGACCAGTTCGCCGCGGACCCCGTGCGGCCGGACGATGCGGCCGACCCTGCGCAGGGCGGGATCTCCCGCCGGTGAGCTCATCGGCTCAGCGGTCGGTGTCCACGACGTCGACCCGCAGGCCGCGACCACCGATGCCGGTCATCACGGTGCGCAGGGCGGTCGCGGTACGGCCGCCGCGCCCGATGACCTTGCCCAGGTCCTCGGGGTTGACGTGCACCTCGAGGGTGCGGCCACGCCGGGTGGTGAGCAGGCTGACCCGGACATCGTCGGGGTTGTCGACGATGCCGCGGACCAGGTGCTCCAATGCGTCGGCCAGCACGCTCACTTGGCTTCCGCGTCAGCGGCCGGAGCCTCGGCCTTGGCCTCGTCGGCCTTGGCTTCGGGCTTCTCGGCCTTCGCGTCGGCCTTGGCCTCGGTCTTCGGCTCGGCCTTGGCCTCGGTCTTCGGCTCGGCCTTGGCGTCGGACTTCGGCTCGGCCTTGGCGTCGGACTTGCTCTCGCCCGACTCGGCCTTCTTGCCGCCACCGCGCCGCTTCGGGGTGGTCGCCTCGACGGCGGGCTCCCCACCGGCGGCGGCCACCGCGGCCTCGAACAGGGCCTTCTTGTCCGGCTTGGGCTCAGCCACCTTCAGCGTGCCCTCGGTGCCCGGCAGACCCTTGAACTTCTGCCAGTCACCGGTGATCTCCAGCAGGTGCTGCACCGGATCGGTCGGCTGCGCGCCGACACCCAGCCAGTACTGCGCCCGCTCGGAGTCGATCTCGATGAAGCTCGGCTCGTTCTTCGGGTGGTACTTGCCGATGGTCTCGATCGCACGGCCGCTGCGGCGGGTCCGCGCGTCGGACACGACAACCCGGTAGTAGGGCTGGCGAATCTTGCCCAGGCGCTGCAGCTTGATCTTGACGGCCACGGGTAGGGGTACTCCTCAAGCTCTCGTTGCTCAGGTTCAGGCGTTCGCGAGCCGAGTGGGGTCGATCACGACTGCCTGGAGATTGGGTGCCACGGCACGGCGAGAGGGACCGACCATGGCGGACAGCAGACCATTGTGCCAGATGGGCCCGGCTCGCTCGAAATCCGGGCGGTCCTCAGGCGAACGGGACCAGCGACACGCCCGCCGTGGTGAGGGCTTCCCGGACGGCACGGGCGTGCTCGACCGCGCCCGGGGTGTCGCCGTGCAGGCACAGCGAGCGGGCCTGGCTGGGCAGCACCGTGCCGTCGATCGCGACCAGTTCGCCCCGCTGCGCCAGCCGCACCGCGCGGTCCACCACGGCGGTGGTGTCGGTGAGCAGCGCGCCGGGCTCCCGGCGCGACACCAGGGTGCCCTCGGGGGTGTAGCCGCGGTCGGCGAACGCCTCGGCCACCCCGGTCAGCCCGGCCCGGTCGGCCTCGGCCAGCAGTTGCGAGCCGGGCAGGCCGAGCACCGGCAGGTCGCCGCCGAACGCCCGGACCCCGGCCACCACCGCCCGGGCCTGTTCCCGGTGGTGCACGGTGGCGTTGTACAGCGCGCCGTGCGGCTTGACGTAGCGCACCGCGCCGCCGGCCGCGCGGGCGCAGGCCTCCAGCGCGCCGATCTGGTAGAGCACGTCGTCGGCCAGCGCGGCCGGTTCGATGTCGATGAACCGGCGGCCGAACCCGGCCAGGTCCCGGTAGGCCACCTGGGCGCCGACCCGCACGTCCTGCGCGACCGAGGACACGCACACCGAGCGCATGATCGAGGGATCTCCGGCGTGGAAGCCGCAGGCCACGTTCGCGCTGGTCACGATGCCCAACAGGGCGTCGTCGTCGCCCAGCTGCCAGGACCCGAAGCCCTCCCCGAGATCGCTGTTGAGGTCCAGTTCGCTCACGAGCTCATGATGCCCAACGCCACCAGCAGGGTGACCAGGGCGGGCAGGAAGTTGTTCACCTGGTGGGCCACGATGCTGGCCGTCAACCGGCCGGTGAGTAGCCGGGCGAAGCCGATGGGCAGCGCGATGACCACCAGCAGCAGGGTCCGGGTGGGTTCCAGGTGGCTGGCCGCGAAGATCGCGGTGGACAGCCCGAACGCGGCCCAGCGGCCCCAGCTCTGCCTCTGGATGGCGCCCCACAGCAGGCCGCGGAAGATCAGCTCCTCGCACACCGGACCGATCAGCCAGATGTAGAGGAAGATCACGATGGCCGAGGTGACCGACATGCGGCCCTCGCCGACCAGCGAGTTGATGGCCGAGGTGGCGTTGCCCTCGCCGACTGCCTTGGTCCACACGTAGGCGGCCAGGATGGTCAGCATCAGGCCGACCAGCCCCAGTTTCAGGCCGGTGAACAGATCGGCCGGTTCGAAGTCGAGTTTCAGGTCGAGTCTGGGTCCGTTGCCACGCAGCACGGTGCACAGCACGGCGACGCCGGCCGCCAGCACCGTGGGCACGATGGTGCCGATCAGCACGGTGGACACCGGCACCACCCCGCCGGGCGGGCCGGGATCCAGGATCGCGGCAAGGAACACCGCCGACAGCAGCAACACGGCCTCGGCGAGCAGGAACGCGCCGAATCCCCAGCGATGCGACGCAACTTCGCCCTCGATCGGATCGGGTTGGGCCGCGGTCGCCCCCTCCGGCGGGTGCACTTGACTCACGGAAAGGCGCCTCCCATCGACCGGCACGACAGGACCGATCTTCGTTAGACGACCGAGGATATGCGCGATCGGATACGTGTGGCTCGGTTAACACCTGACTGGGCACAGATGTTGCGCCGATCATCCCAATACCCGGGTACGCCGGGTACCAACCGGCACCGGCGACCCGATCGGGTAACGCCGAACCGCCCGGCCGGACCCGCTCAGATCACCCGGCCGCGCAGGATGATTCGGCTGGGTGAGCGCAGCACGGACAGATCGGCCCGCGGGTCGGTCGGATAACAGACCAGGTCGGCCGCGGCGCCGTCGCGCAGCGGCGGCCAGCCCAGCCAGTCCCGGGCCTGCCAGCTGGCCGCGCCCAGTGCCTTTTCCGCGCCGAGGCCGGCCTCGGCCAGGGCGATGATCTCGTCGGCCAGGCGGCCGTGGGCAATGCCGCCGCCCGCGTCGGTGCCGGCGTAGACCCGGATGCCGGCTTCGATCGCGGCGCCGACCGTGTCACCCACCCGGGCGTGCAAATCGCGCATGTGGGTGGCGTAGCCGGGGTACTTGCCGGCCTTGTCCGCGATGTCCGGGAAGTTCTCGGTGTTGATCAGGGTGGGCACCAGGGCGACGTCCCGGCGGACCATTTCCTCGATGGTCGGCGCGGTCAGCCCGGTGCCGTGCTCGATGCAGTCGATGCCCGCGTCGATCAGGCCGGGCAGCGCGTCCTCGCCGAATACGTGCGCGGTCACCCGGGCCCCGGCCGAATGCGCCGCGTCGATCGCCTTGACCAGGACCTCGTCCGACCACAGCGGGGCCAGATCGCCGACCGACCGGTCGATCCAGTCGCCGACCAGCTTCACCCAGCCGTCGCCCGCCGCCGCCTGCTCGGCCACCGCGGCCGGCAGCAGCTCCGGGTCCTCCAGCTCGATGCCCAGGTAGGGGATGTAGCGGCGCGGGCGGCCGAGGTGCCGGCCCGCGCGCACGATCCGCGGCAGGTCCAGCCGGGCCTGCAGGGGCGTGGTGTCGATGGGCGAACCGCAGTCGCGGATCAGCAGGGTGCCCGCGTCCCGGTCGGTGACCGCCTGGGTCTCGGCCTCGGCCAGCTCCACCGGGCCCTGCGGGCCGATGCCCACGTGGCAGTGCGCGTCCACCAGGCCGGGCACCAGGAAACCGCCGTCCACCACGGTTTCCGCGTTCGGCACGGCGTCGGTGCGGATCCGGCCGTTGACCACCCAGAGGTCGCGCTGCTCGCCCTCGGGCAGGACGACACCGCGCAGGTGCAGGGCGGTCACTTTTTCTTCTTGTTGGTGCCGAAGTTCAGCTTGGACGGGTCGAAGCCCGGCGGCAGCTGATCCATCCCGGACAGGCCGGGCGGCAACTGGTCCAGCCCCGGCGGCATGGCCGAGAGGTCCGGGAACCCGGCGGGCGTCCCGCCGCCGGTGCGCTGCCGGTTGGAGTTGCTCTTCTTGTTGCCCTTCTTGCCCTTGCGCGGCTTGGGCGCGGCCTTGGTCGCCTTGCGGCCGCCACCCGGGCCGCCGAAGCCGAACCGGCCGGCCATCTGCTGCATCATCTTGCGGGCCTCGAAGAACCGGTTGACCAGGTCGTTGATCTCCCGCACCTCGACCCCGGAACCACGCGCGATGCGCACCCGGCGGGAGGCGTTGATGATCTTCGGGTCGGACCGCTCGGCCGGGGTCATGCCGCGGATGATGGCCTGCACCCGGTCCAGGCTCTTCTCGTCGAAGTTGGCCAGCTGGTCCTTCATCTGGGCCGCGCCGGGCAGCATGCCGAGCAGGTTGGTCAGCGGGCCCATCCTGCGCACCGCCTGCATCTGCTGGAGGAAGTCCTCCAGGGTCAGCTCGCCGGTGCCGATCTTGGCCGCGGTCGCCTCGGCCTGCTTGGCGTCCATCGCCGCTTCGGCCTGCTCGATCAGGGTGAGCACGTCACCCATGCCGAGGATACGGCTGGCCATCCGGTCGGGGTGGAAGACGTCGAAGTCCTCCAGCTTCTCCCCGTTGGAGGCGTACATGATCGGCTGGCCGGTGACCTCGCGGACGCTCAGCGCGGCACCACCGCGGGCGTCGCCGTCGAGCTTGGTCAGCACCACGCCGGTGAATCCGACGCCGTCGCGGAAGGCCTCGGCGGTGGTCACCGCGTCCTGGCCGATCATGGCGTCGACCACGAACAGCACCTCGTCCGGGGACACCGCGTCGCGGATGTCGGCGGCCTGGCGCATCAGTTCCTCGTCGATGCCCAGCCGGCCCGCGGTGTCCACCACGACGATGTCGTGCTGGGCGTGCTTGGCCTCCTCGATGCTGCGCTTGGCCACCGCGACCGGGTCGCCGACGCCGTTGCCCGGCTCGGGCGCGAACACCGGCACGCCGGCCCGCTCGCCGACCACCTGCAGCTGGGTCACCGCGTTGGGCCGCTGCAGGTCGCAGGCCACCAGCATCGGGGTGTGGCCCTGGTTGCGCAGGTGCAGCGCGAGCTTGCCGGCCAGCGTGGTCTTACCGGCGCCCTGCAGACCGGCCAGCAGGATCACGGTCGGCGGGTTCTTGGCCAGGTTCAGCCGCCGGGTCTCGCCGCCGAGGATGGTGACCAGTTCCTCGTTGACGATCTTGACGACCTGCTGGGCGGGGTTCAGCGCCTCGGACACCTCCGCGCCCTTGGCGCGGTCCTTGATGCCGGCGATGAAGGTGCGCACCACGGGCAGGGCGACGTCGGCTTCCAGCAGCGCGATGCGGATCTCCCGCGCGGTGGCGTCGATGTCCGCTTCGGACAGCCGGCCCTTGCCACGCAGGGACGACAGTGCCGCGGTGAGCCGGTCGGAAAGGGTGTCGAACACGGAACGGCACTCCAGCAGGTCGATTCGGAGATCGGTGCGGAACAGGTCCGCAACTTACGAGGGTAGCCGAGTCGACCGATGCCCCGGGCTGCCCTGGGGCGGTCTACCCCTCATTCAGACCGTCCCAGGACAGCTCGCGCCGCCGCGGCTCCCCAACCGCACCGTGATCGACATACCGCCGCCCGACCCCCAGTGCGGGCGCTCCACCGGCGGTACGCCAATCAGGTTCGCGTCGCAGTAGGCAGCCTGCCGATTCGACGCGACGTCCGGCAGCGTGATCACCCCAGGTCAGGCCTGCGTAGAACTACTGAATCCGGGGACGGTGCCGGACCGGACGAAGCCCAGGGGGTCAGGCGCGTCCGGCCCGGCACGGTGGAGACCTGGCCGGACCGGACCCATGACGGGGTTTCGCGAAAACTTTTTCAGCGGATCGCGGCGAGCACCGAGGCGGCGATCCGCCCGCGCGCCTCGTCGTCCGGGTGGCCGTGGTCCACGGTCAGGCAGTAGGCGCCGATCGCGGTGGCGCCCGGGGTGGACAGCCGGGCCCAGCGCACGTCGGCCACCGAGTCGTCCAGCGCGGCGGCCACCCGGTAGAGCAGGCCGATCCGGTCGGCCGAGCGGACCTCCAGCACGGCCGCGCCGGTGGCCTCGTCGTCGAACCACAGCGCCCTGGGCTCGGGCGCGTCGGCGCCGGCCTGGGCGTAGTCGTTCTCCTTGGCGGTGATCTTCTCGGCCAGCGGCAGCGAGCCGTCCACCGCGCGCTGCAACTGCTCACGCAGGAGCGCCCGGTCGGGCAGCCGGCCGAACCGGGGCGACACGGTGAACACGTCCACCGCCACGTCCTGGTGGCCGCGCACCGAGGCGGCGTGCACCTCGAGCGAGTTCAGCGCCAGCACCCCGGCGGCCCGGGCCAGCAGCCCGGAGCGGTCCGGGGCGACCACGGTGATCACCGCGCCCGGCCCGTCGCCCGCCAGCAGCAGCCCGACCTTGCCGGAGGCCGCGGTCCGCTCGGCCAGCGCCACCTGCTCGTCGGACAGTGGGTCCGGGCCAGGCGGCTGACCGCCGGCCAGCACCGCGTGGCACTGCTGCACCAGCTCGTCGACCAGCACCGCCTTCCAGTGCGTCCACACGCCCGGCCCGGTGGCCCTTGAGTCGGCCTCGGTCAGCGCGTGCAGCAGGTCCAGCAGCTCGCGGTCGTGGTCCAGGGTGTCCGCGATGCGCCGCACGGTGGCCGGGTCGGCCACGTCCCGGCGGGTCGCGGTGTGCGGCAGAAGCAGATGGTGGCGGACCATCGCGGCCAGCGTGGCCACGTCGGCCGGGGCCAGCCCGACCCGCTCGCCGACCTGGGCCGCCAGCGCCGCGCCGACCTCCGAATGATCGGCGTCGCGGCCCTTGCCGATGTCGTGCAGCAGCGCGCCGAGCAGCAGCAGATCGGGCCGGTTGACCCGGGTGACCAGCTTGGCCGCGTGCACCGTGGTCTGCACCAGATGCCGGTCCACGGTCCAGATGTGCACCGCGTCCCGGGGCGGCAGGTCGCGCACCGCGCCCCACTCCGGGAACAACCGCCCCCACAGCCCGGTGCGGTCCAGCGCCTCGATCACGTCCACCGCGCCGCCGCCCGCCGCCAGCAGCCCGAACAGCGACTCCAGGGCGACGGGCGGCCACGGTTTGCGCAGTTCGGGGGCGCGTTCCACCAGGCGGGTCATGGTCCCGCTGGAGATCGGCGCCGTGGCCCGGGCCGCGGCTGCCGCGGCACGCAGCAGCAGGGCCGGGTCGCGGGCCGGATCGGCGTCCCGGGCCAGGGCGACCTCGTTGCCGTGCAGCACAACGCCCTCGCCCAGCGGCCGCCGGTTCGGCCCCCGCCGCACACCCATCACCGAGCGGCGCGGGGCGGAGGCGCGGATGGCCCGCACCGCCGAGTCGAACGCGTAGGCCACCGAGCGGCCGGCCGAAGACAGCGACCCGGCCAGTTCGAACCGGTCGGCCAGGCCCAGCGCGGCGGCCACGTCGTCGGCGTCCTGCGCCCGCAGCACGTCCCGGGCCCGGCCGACCAGCCGGCGCAACTCGGTGCGCACGTCCAGCAACAGGGTGCGGGCCTCGACGAGATCACCGCCGGGCTTGTCGACCAGCTGGGCGACGGCCAGCGCGTCCAGCAGGTGCAGATCCCGCAGGCCGCCGCGGCCGTTCTTCAGGTCCGGTTCCACCCGCTGGGCGATCTCCCCGCTGCGCTCCCAGCGCTCGGCCGCCGCGGCCACCAGCGGGTCCAGCCGGCGCCGGGCCGAGGCACGCCAGGCCTGCCGGGCCGCGTCGGCCAGCCGCTTGGCCACCTCCGGGCTCCCGGCCAGGAACCGGATCTCCAGCAGCCCCAGCGCGGCCCGCAGGTCGTCGGCGGCCACCGCCAGCGACTCCCGCACGGTGCGCACCGAGTGATCGAGGCCGATCCCCGCGTTCCACAACGGGTACCACAGCGACTCGGCGATCTTGGCCAGATCGCCGTTGCCCTCGTGCACCAGCACCAGGTCCAGATCGGAGTAGGGCACGAGCTCCTTGCGGCCCAGCGCGCCGACCGCGACCAGCGCGCCTCCGGCGTCGGCCAGTCCCGTCCGGGCGGCGTGCCCGGCCAGCCAGAAATCGTGCAGGTCGACCAGCGCCGCGCGCAGGTCGGCGCCGACCAGGCGACGCCGACCCACGCGCGGGTTGATCAACAGATCACGCGCCAAGAGCAGGTCCTCCGCGGACTCGCCCGGCGGGCGGTGATCCTCGCTTCCCCCAGGAAACGACCCCCCGTTGCTCACAGCGCGTCGACGCCCCGCTCTCCGGTGCGCACCCGCACCACCGTGTCCACCGGGGTCACCCAGACCTTGCCGTCGCCGATCCGGCCGGTCCGCGCGGCCGAGGTGATGGTGTCCACCGCCCGGTCGGCCACCTCGTCCTCGACCAGGACCTCGACCCGCAGTTTGGCCACGAAATCCACCGAATACTCGGCGCCGCGGTAGACCTCGGTGTGTCCCTTCTGCCGACCGTAGCCGCGGACCTCGCTGACCGTCATGCCGAGCAGGCCCAGCTGCTCGAGGGCAGCCTTGACGTCGTCGAGGGTGAACGGCTTCACGATCGCGGTGACCAGCTTCATGCCTTGCTCCCCTTGGTCGCTGCCAGTGCCACCGGATCATCCTGGGCCACGGGCGGGATGCTGTGGCTGCCACCGGTCGCCGTGGTGAATTCGTACGCGCTTTCGGCGTGTTCCGCCTCGTCGACGCCGGTCAGCTCGGCCTCCTCGGTGACCCGGAAGCCGATAGTCTTGTTGATGATCCAGCCGATGATGTAGGCCAGTACGAACGAGTAGATCATCACCGCAAAGGCCGCGACCGCCTGTCGCCAGAGCTGGTTGAGGCCGCCGCCGTAGAACAATCCGTCGCCGCCCGCCGAGTTGGCGGTGGTGGTGGCGAACAGGCCGATCAGCAGGGTGCCGATCACGCCGCCGACCAGGTGCACGCCGACCACGTCCAGCGAGTCGTCGAAGCCCAGCTTGAACTTCAGGCCGACCGCCAGGGCACACACCGCGCCCGCCGCGATGCCGATCACCAGCGCGCCGATCGGGCCGACGTAGCCACAGGCCGGGGTGATGGCGACCAGGCCGGCGATGGCGCCGGAGGCGGCGCCCAGGGTGGTGGGTTTGCCATCCCGGATCTGCTCGACCACGATCCAGGCCAGCAGGGCGGAGGCGGTGGCGATGGTGGTCGTGGTGAACGCGACCGAGGCCAGGTCACCGGCGGCCAGCGCGGAACCGGCGTTGAAGCCGTACCAGCCGAACCACAGCAGGGCGGCGCCCAGCAGCACGAACGGCACGTTGTGCGGCCGCGGCACGTTACGCGGCCAGCGCTTGCGCTTGC
This sequence comes from Pseudonocardiaceae bacterium, assembly GCA_035551355.1. Classification (GTDB taxonomy): domain Bacteria; phylum Actinomycetota; class Actinomycetes; order Mycobacteriales; family Pseudonocardiaceae; genus DATATV01. The sequence continues at coordinate 58,227 of DASZNF010000079.1, forward strand.
CCAGCACCAAAGCCAACGCGAGGCCCGCGGAACCGGCGTTGATGTGCACCGCCGTGCCACCGGCGAAGTCGAACGCTTTGAGTTTGTTGGCTATCCAGCCGCCGACCGAGTCCGGCGAGGTGAATCCGGAGAAGTCGAACACCCAGTGCGCGACCGGGAAGTACACGACGGTCACCCACACCGCGACGAACAGCACCCAGGACCAGAATTTGGTGCGATCGGCAATGGCGCCGGAAATCAGCGCGGGTGTGATGACCGCGAACATGAGTTGGAACATCACAAAGGCGAGCGTGGGTATTTGATCGCCCTTGGCGCCGGCGAGGGTGCCGATCGCGTTGTTCAGGAACGCGCTGTGCAAATTTCCGACCAGGCCGCCGCCCGCGTCGCTGCCGAACGATTCGCTGTAGCCGTAGATCATCCACAGCACACCGACCACGCCCAGCGTGATGAAGTTCATCATGAGCATGTTCAGCACGCTCTTCGAACTCACCATGCCGCCGTAGAAGAACGCGAGCCCGGGGGTCATCAACATGACCAGTGCGGCGCTGGCCAGCACCCAGGCAGTGTCTCCAGAGTTCACAGGGGGTCCTCCCATATTGATCGGGGGTTGCCTGGAAGCATCGAGAGAAGCTGTTTCACCCGGACGCACCAAATGTTTCTTGGCCGTGAACTGTCCGCACCCCGGTGTTACGTCCGGGTTTCCGTGCACGCACCGCGCACGCGCGCTGCCCGAGGGTGAGAATTCGGACAACCGCTACCGTGATCGGCCATGGACCGGATGCCCGCCGAGGTGGTCGACGCGCTGGCCTGCCCGGTGTGCTCGGCCGCCGTTAACGTGACGGGCACCACGCTGAGCTGCGCCAACCGGCATTCCTTCGACTTCGCCCGGCAGGGCTACGTGAACCTGCTGACCGGCCGGGCGGCGGCGGACAACGCCGACACCGCGCCGATGGTGGCGGCCCGGGCCGACTTCCTGGCCGCGGGCCACTACGCGCCGATGGCCGACATGCTGGCGTCACAGACCACCGATGTGGGTGACGGCCTGATCGTGGACGCGGGCGCGGGCACCGGCCACTACCTCAGCCGCGTCCTGGACGCCGCCCCGTCCGCCTTCGGCCTGGCTCTCGACCTCTCCGCGCTGGCCCTGCGGAGGGCGGCGCGAGCGCACGACCGGCTGGGCGCGGTGGTGTGCGACGTGTGGCGGGGCTGGCCGGTGCGGGACGGGGTGGCCGCGGCCGTGTTGAACGTGTTCGCGCCGCGCAATGGTGGGGAGTTCCGCCGGGTGTTGCGCCCGGGCGGGGTATTGCTGGTGGTCACGCCGGGCCCGGATCACCTGGCCGAACTGGGAACGGCGGCCGGGCTGCTTTCGGTGGATCCGGAGAAGGACCGGAGACTGGCCGCCGCGCTGCCCGGTTTCGCCCTGCGCGAGCGGCAGGTGTTGCAGGTGCCGCTGCGGCTGTCCCCGCTGGACGTGTGGCGGGTGGTGCACATGGGTCCGGCCGGGCACCACCGCACCGACCCGGCCCCCGAACCCGGCGGCGAGCCGACCGAGGCGACCGCGTCCTTCGTGATCTCGGCCTACCGGCCCGAGTAACGCTTCACCGGCCGGCGGGGCCGGGCTGGAGTTCGGCCTTGAGGCCGCGCAGCATCACGTCCAGGGTGCGCTCGGCCCGGCCGGTGCGAGCGCCGCACCGCTCGGTCGCCCAGGCCACCGCGTGGATGATCGCGAACAGGTCCAGCACGTCCACGTCGTCCCGGATGAGCCCGGCCCGCTGCGCCCGGGCCAGCAGCTGCCCGGCCGCGGCGTGCATGCCGTCGCAGGCCGAGCGTTTCCGCTCGTCGCCCCGCACCACCTCGGCCATCGAATCGGCCAGGCCGCGGAACTCGCTGGCGTGCCGCAGGTAGGCGGTCAGCCAGGTCACCATGGCCCATTCCGGGTCGGGCGCGTCCAGCAACTGTTCGGCCTGCACCCGCAGCGCCTCCATGCGGGTGCGCACCACGGCCAGCACCAGGTCCTGGCGGGTCGGGAAATGCCGGTACAGAGTGCCGATGCCGACCCCGGCCCGGCGCGCGATGTCCTCCAGCGAGGCGTCGATCCCACGCTCGACGAAGGCCAGCCGCGCCTGCTCCAGCAGCCGATCGAAGTTGCGCCGGGCATCCGCCCGCATCGGCCGGGCGTCGGCCGCGGCCGGGCCAGTCGTCGCGGTAGTCACCGAACCAGTTTAAGAGCGGAACAGCGATTTGAACGGATCAGCGCAGCAAGGCGTCCACGAACGCGCCCGGCTCGAACGGGGCCAGATCGTCGGGGCCTTCGCCAAGGCCGACCAGCTTCACCGGCACGCCGAGTTCGCGCTGCACCTGGAACACGATGCCGCCCTTGGCGGTGCCGTCCAGCTTGGTCAGCACGATCCCGGTCACGTCGATCAGATCGGCGAACACCCGGGCCTGGGTGAGGCCGTTCTGCCCGGTGGTGGCGTCCAGCACCAGCAGCACTTCGTCGATCTTGGTCTGCTTCTCCACCACCCGCTTGACCTTGCCCAGCTCGTCCATCAGGCCGGTCTTGGTGTGCAGCCGGCCCGCGGTGTCGATCAGCACGGTGTCCACCTTGGCTTCCACGCCCCGCTTGACCGAGTCGAAGGCGACCGCGGCCGGGTCGGCGCCCTCGCGGCCGCGGACCACCTCCGCGCCCACCCGATTGGCCCAGGTCTCCAGCTGGTCGGCGGCGGCGGCCCGGAAGGTGTCGGCCGCGCCCAGCAGCACCTGGTAGCCGTCGGCGACCAGCACCCGGGCCAGTTTGCCGGTGGTGGTGGTCTTGCCGGTGCCGTTCACCCCGGCCACCAGGATCACCGCCGGGCCGGCCTCGTGCGGCAGCGCGCGGACCGCGCGTTCCATGTCCGGGTGCAGCGCGTCGACCAGCACCTCACGCAGCAGGCCGCGTACCTGTTCGGCGGTGCGCACGCCCCGGCGGTTCAGCTCGGTGCGCAGGTTGTCCACGATCTCGGTGGTGGTGGCCGCGCCGAGGTCGGCCAGCAGCAGGGTGTCCTCGATGTCGGTCCAGGACTCCTCGTCCAGGTCACCGGCGCCGAGCAGGCCCAGCAGGCTCTGCCCGAAGGCGGAGCGGGACCGGCCGAGCTGGCCGCGCAGCCGCTCCAGCCGCCCCTCCGGCGGCGCGATCTCGTCGATCTGGGCCGGGGCGGCCGAGGCTGCGGGAGTCTGGACCGGGACCTCGGCGGTCGGCGGTTCGTCGAGCACGTCGGAGATGGCCAGCGAGTCGGTGGGCGGCTCGGTCTGCACGGGCACCGGCGTGGTCGGCGGCTCGGTGCGCGGCGGGGTGGCGGTGTCCGTTCCGCCTTCGGTCCCGTCCGGCAGCCCGACATCCACGATGGACTTCCGGTCGGCGTCGCGGGGCACCGAGGCGTCGTCGCCAACGCCGGGCTGCCCGTCCACCTCCGGGCGGTCGGCCACCGGGTGTTCGGGTGGGGCCGGTTGCCCGCCCTTGGCCAGGCTGATGCCGCTGCCGGCCTGGTAGCCGGTGCGGCCGGCGCCGGGCTCGACGGTGCCGGCCGGCTGTCGGTCGTGCAGGTTGATCCGTCGCCTGCGGGCCAGCAGCAGGCCCGCGACCAGGATCGCGGCCAGCACGACGACAACTACGACGATGATCAGGATTACGGTCGTGGTCGACACGTGGCCATCCTCGCACGGGCCGGAGTAACGGCCCGGCGGCCCAGGGTGGACGTGCGGGATGGGCCATCCGGACGAATCTGACGCCCGTTCATTCCCAAAACGGCACCACGGCTCGCCCAGTTTCGTCACAGTGACTGAACAGCTGGTGAGCAGGGGGGTGACTGTCTTGACCGGCCCGATATCCGGGGACGACGAGGCGGCGGTGAACGCGAAACTCGATGCCTGGGTGACGGCGGCGCGGGAGAAGGCGCAGCGGTACCGGTCGGTGCAGGCCGACACGTCCCAGGTGTCGATCACCGAGACGTCGAAGGACGGCCTGGTGACGGTGACCGTGGACGCCAACGGGACCATGACCGACCTGCGGTTGACCGACGGGGTGCGTGAGCTGTCCGGGCAGCAGGTGGCCGCGGCGGTGCTGGCCACCGTGCGCCGGGCCAACGCGAAGATCCCGGAACGGATCGCCGAGATCCTCCGCGACCGGGCCGCCGACGACCGGGCGACCATCGACGCGGTGCTGGCCAACTACCGCAGCCGCTTCCCCGAACCCGAGCCGGACGCGCCGCCGGACGCCGATTGCGCGCAGGACATGGACACCGGCCGGCCGAGCGAGCCCGCCCCGCGCCCGGCGCCCCGTCCCCGGCCGCGCCCGAGACCGGCCGACGACGGCGATGACGACTGGAAAGGCCCGACGATCCTTGGCGAGTGAGCGGGTCAGTCCGCCTCGGCCGACTCGGCCACCGGCTCAGCATCAGCCGCAGACTCGGCCTCCGACGCAGCACCACCCGCTTTCGACGGCCGCACCGAGTTCTCGACGACCAGACTGACGTGGCCGCCGGTGGGCGGGGGCGCCGGTTCGGACAGTGGGCGGGATTCGCCGCGGCCGCGCAGGCGCTGGGAGATCACCTGGCTGATGCCGTCGCCGCGCATGCTCACGCCGTAGAGCGCGTCGCCGATCTCCATGGTGGGCTTCTGGTGGGTGATGATGATCAGCTGCGAGGCCTCGCGCAGCTGGTCGAGCAGACCGATCAGCCGGCGCAGGTTGGTGTCGTCCAGCGCGGCCTCGATCTCGTCCATCACGTAGAACGGCGACGGGCGGGCGCGGAAGATGGCCACCAGCATGGCCACCGCGACCAGCGACTTCTCGCCACCGGACAGCAGCGACAGGCGCTTGACCTTCTTGCCCGGCGGCCGCGCCTCGACGTCCACGCCGGTGGTCAGCATGTCGTCCGGTTCGGTGAGCACCATCCGGCCTTCGCCGCCCGGGAACAGCGCGCTGAACACGATCTCGAACTCGCGCGCCACATCGTGGTAGGCGGAGGCGAAGACCTCAAGGATCTTGTCGTCGACCTCCTTGATCACGGTCAGCAGGTCGCGCCGGGTCGCCTTGAGGTCTTCCAGCTGCGTGGACAGGAACTTGTAGCGTTCCTCCAGCGCGGCGAACTCCTCCAGGGCCAGCGGGTTGACCTTGCCCAGGGTGGCCAGGTCCCGCTCGGCCCGCTTGGCCCGCCGGGCCTGGGTGTCCCGGTCGTAGGGCAGCGCCATCGGCGCGGTGACCTGCTCGCCGCGCTCCTTGGCCGCCTCGTACTCGGCCATCTCGACCGCGCCCGGCGGCACCGGCACCAGCGGCCCGTACTCGTTGACCAGGTCTTCCAGGCCGATGCCGAAGCTCTCCAGGATCTTGGCCTCGAGCTGCTCCAACCGCATCCGCTGCTCGGCCCGCAGCACCTCGTCGCGGTGCACCGCGTCGGTCAGTTTCTCCAGCTCACCGGCCATTTCGCGGACCCGGTTGCGCACCCCGGCCAGCGCCGATTCGGCGCTCTGCCGGGCGGTCTGCGCGGCGTCGCGTTCGGCGGCCGCCCGGTTGAGCGACACCCCGATCCGGGCCAGCGCGAACTCGCCGGACTCGGTCACCGCCTTGGCCAGCACCGCGCCCCGCTGCCGGGCCGCCTGCGCCCGCGCCGCCCGTTCCCGGGCCTCCCGCTCGGCTCGCGCCGCCCGGCGCAACCCGTCGGCCCGGCCCTGCAGCGCCCGGGCCCGCTCCTCCGCGGTGCGCAGCGCCAGCCGGGCGTCCACCTCGTGCTGGCGCGCGTTGCCCAGTGAGTTGGCGGCCTGATCGCGTTCGGTGGTGTCGGGTTCCTCCTCGACCGTCTCGGTCTGCGCGACGGCCAGCCGCTCTTCCAGTTCGGCGAGCTTGCCTGCCGCGTCCTCGCGGGACTGCTCGACCTTGGTGCGGGCCACCGCGGCCCGCTCCACCTCGGCTTGTGCCGAGCGGGCGGCCTGCTGCAGCCGGTTGAGCCGCTCCCCGGAGCGTGCGTTGCGTACTTTGGCTTCGTTGAGCGCTTCCTTGGCCGAGTTCACCTCGTCGCGGCGGGCCTGCTGCTCGGCTTTGGCCCCATGCAGGGCGGCGCCGGCCTGCTGGGCGGCGCGCTGCGCGGCGGCCAGCTTCTCGTTGGCCTCGTCGACCGCAGCCTGCACTTCGATCACGCTCTGGCTGCGCCCGGAGCCGCCGACCGCCCAGTCCGCGCCGAGCAGGTCGCCCTCGGTGGTCACCGCCCGCACCTCGGGGTGACGTTCCACCAGTTCCCGGGCCTCGGCGAGGGTGTTCACCACGGCCATCCGGTCCAGCGCGCGGTTGACCGCGGGCCGCAGCGCCTCGGGCGCGGTGACCAGGTCGATCGCCCAGCCTCCCTCGCGCAGCTCGGGCCAGCCGGATCTGTCCACAGTGGACGTACTGCCACCGATCAACAACCCGGCGCGGCCGGAGTCGTTGCCCCGCAACAGTTCCAGCGCGGCCAGGGCCTGCTGTCCGCCGTTCACCGCGACCGCGTCGGCCACCGGCCCGAGCGCCGCGGCCAGCGCCACCTCGGCCCCGGGCCGCACCGTCAGCAACGCCGCGACCGAGCCGAGGATGCCGGGCAGCCGGTCGGTCGCGGCCAGCAGTGCGCCCGCGCCGTCCTTGCGGTTGAGACCCATGGAAAGCGCGTCCACCCGGGCCTGCCAGGCCGCGATGTCCTTCTCCGCTTTCCGTTCCGTGGCAACGAGTTCGTCGACCCGGTCCCGGGCCGCGTCGGCGGCTTCCCCGGCGTGGCGGTGACGTTCGACGAGGTCGGCGTCGTCGGTTTCCTCGGCGCCGGACTCGGCCTGCGCCTCGGCCAGTTCGGTGGCCGCCAGTTCGGCCCGCTCGCTGGCCTCGGCCAGCGAGGTGGACAGCCGCTCGATCTCCTCGGCGGTGGCGTTCGTCTTGCTGCGCAACGCTTCCACCTGTCCGGACAGGCGAGCCAGGCCCTCCCGCCGGTCAGCCACCGCGCGCACCGCGGCCAGGTGCGCGCGCTCGGCGGCGGCGACCCGCTGCTCCAGTTCCGAGCGCATCTCGGTGGCCTCGGCCAGTGCGTAGCGGGCCTCGGTGACCGCGGCCTGCAGCTCGGCCTCGCGTTCGGCGGTGCGCTCGGCCTCGGCCTCCAGCTCGTCCGGGTCGCGGCCGGCCTGCTGGGACTCCGGTTCCTCGGACAGGTGCCGGGCCCGCTCCACGGCCAGCCGGACCGTGCCGCGCAGCCGTTCCTCCAGGGCGGAGAGCTTGTACCAGGTGTCCTGCGCGGCGGAGAGCTTCGGGGTTTCCTGGGCGACCCGCTCCTCCAGGTCGTTCTGTTGCGCCTGGGCGATCTGCAGGGCCTGCTCGACCTCGGCCCGGCGGGCCCGCGCGGTGGACTCGTCGGCCTCGTCGCGGGCCAATTCGGTGCGCTGGCCGACCAGGTCGTCGGCGTGCAGGCGCAGCCGGGCGTCGCGCAGCTCGGCCTGCACGGCCTGGGCCTTGCGGGCGATCTCGGCCTGCTTGCCCAGCGGCTTGAGCTGGCGGCGCAGTTCGCCGGTGAGGTCGGTCAACCGGGTGAGGTTGGCCTGCATGGCGTCCAGCTTGCGCAGCGCTTTTTCCTTGCGCTTGCGGTGTTTCAGGACGCCCGCGGCTTCCTCGATGAAGGCCCGGCGGCCTTCCGGCTTGGACTCCAGGATCGCGCCGAGCTGCCCCTGCCCGACGATGACGTGCATCTCGCGGCCGATGCCGGAGTCGGAGAGCAGTTCCTGCACGTCCATCAGGCGGCAGCCGTTGCCGTTGATCTCGTACTCACTGGCGCCGTCGCGGAACATGCGGCGGGTGATGGAGACCTCGGTGTAGTCGATGGGCAGCGCGCCGTCGGTGTTGTCGATGGTGAGGGTGACCTCGGCCCGGCCGAGCGGGGCCCGGCCGGAGGTGCCGGCGAAGATGACGTCTTCCATCTTGCCGCCGCGCAGGGCCTTGGCGCCCTGTTCGCCCATGACCCAGGACAGGGCGTCCAGTACGTTGGACTTGCCGGATCCGTTGGGGCCGACCACGCAGGTGATGCCGGGTTCGAAGCGCAGCGTGGTAGCCGATGCGAAGGACTTGAAGCCCTTCAACGTCAGGCTCTTCAGGTGCATGCGCTCGGTCCTCCAGCCGATGGGCGTCCGGTCGAGGGTACTCGGGGGTGCTGGTCAACAGTGGGAGGTCGGGCCCTTGACCACCGGATCAACTGCTGATTCAGCGCTCGACGAAGCCGCTCAGTTCCCCCTTGGCGGTACTCCAGCGTGGCACGACGGTGTCGATGGCGAACGGGGTGTCCCCGGAGCGCAGGAGGTCGAGAAATGATTCACAGTCGGCCTGCGGACCCTCGGCGAGCACCTCGACCCGGCCGTCAGCGAGGTTTCGGGCCCAGCCGACCAGGCCGAATTCCAGCGCCCGGGCCCGCGTCCACCAGCGGAAACCCACTCCCTGGACGCGGCCGTGCACCCACGCGGTCAGTCGCACTGTTCGCCCCACGGTTCCATGATGCCCGGTGCCAGGTCACGATCCACGAACTTCCCGGCCAGACACGATCTGGGGTCGCCCGACAGTGATACGGTCCCGCTCCGTGAACGGGTCCGGCCTGGATGCGGGCGAGTCGCCGCCCGAAGGCCGCAAAAGCCGACGACGTCCGTCGATCCAGGCGAGTCTGGTCGCGGTGTTGCTCGGGGCCGCGGTGGCCGGGAGCGCGACCGTGGCCAGCCGATTGTCCGACGATCAACCGCAGGTGGTCGACGCGGCGCCGGACCAACCGCCCGCACTCATGGTGACCGCGGATCATTTGGGCCCGACTCCATTGGGTGACACCGTGTCCGCGACGGCGACGCCGTCGCCCACCACGACCACCACGGCTCCCGCCAGCACCACGACCGCCACCCAGCCGATCACCCGATCGAGTGCTTCGGCCGGCAGTGGCGCCAACAGTGCCGTGACGCCCGCGCAGAACGGTCAGGCCGGGCAGTTGATCGCCTACATCAACGCGATCCGCACCCAGACCGGTTGCCAGGCGCTGCGCGAGGACGGGCGCCTCGACTCGGCGGCGCAGCAGCACAGCGTGGCGATGTCGCAGCATCAGTCCGGTGGCGGGGACGGGGCGAGCGCGCAGAACACGGCGCGGGGCGAGACCTCGGCCAGTCAGGTGATCGAGTCGTGGGCGCAGTCCAGACACGATATGCAGAACATCGTGAACTGCGGTTATGCGACCATCGGTGTCGGCCTGGTGACCAACGGATGGTATTGGACAGCCGACTTCAGTCACTGAACTTTTGACGCGTAGGGCACACTGCGTACCAAGATTTTTCTCCGGAAAGCCGACCAGGGAGAGGCATGTCCGAGCCTGACCAGCGCGAACAGCTCGCGCCGCCGACCGAGCGCCGGGCCAACACGAAGGCTGCCGCACTGCTGGCCGGTTCCGGTGTGGTGCTGGCGACCGTGCTGGGTTCACTGGCCGTGGTCGGCAACTCCTCGAACAACGCGACCGAGCCGGTGAGCAACACCAGCCCCGCCGGACCCGTCGTGACTGAGGCCACAACCGACTCGACGATCGCGACCACCGAAGCGCCGGCCGCCACCCCGGTCCCGAGCGCGACCCCCGTCACCGAAACCACCACGGTCGAGACGACCACGCGCACCACGCACCACCACGTGATCATCACGACCACGAGCGGCCCCGGCGGCATCACCACCCTCACCAGCACCGTCGAGGACCCTCCCCCGCCGACCGACCCCACCAAGCCCCCGCCGACCGATCCGACCGACCCGACGGTTCCGACGGACCCGACCCCGACCGGTTCGACCGGCCCCACGCCCACCGGCACGAACAGCGGAGCCGACAGCAACACGAGTCCCTGAGTTCGGCCGGCTGATCGGCGGCACGGGCGGGTGCCGCCTCACATCTCGAAGCGGTAGCCCATCCCCGGTTCCGTCAGCAGGTGCCTCGGCCGGGCCGGTTCGCGCTCCAACTTCCGCCGCAGCTGCGCCAGATAAACCCGCAAATAGTGCGACTCCGTCGCGTACGCGGGACCCCACACGTCGCGCAGCAGTTGCTTCTGCGCGACCAGCCGCCCCCGGTTGCGCACCAGCACCTCCAGCACTCCCCATTCGGTCGGCGTCAGGTGCACCTCCTCGCCGTCTTTCCGCACCTTTTTCGCGACCAGGTCGACCGTGAAGGAATCGGTCTGGATGACGGCTTCTTCACCCTCGCCGACCGAGACGGCGGCCCGGCGTACGGCGGCCCGCAGGCGGGCCAGCAACTCGTCCATGCCGAAGGGCTTGGTCACGTAGTCATCCGCGCCCGCGTCCAGCGCTTCGACCTTGTCGACCGAATCGGTTCGGGCGGACAACACGATGATCGGCACGCCCGACCAGCCCCGCAGCCCGGCGATGACCTCGGTGCCGTCCAGGTCCGGCAGGCCCAGGTCCAGGACCACGACATCCGGTTTGCCGTCGGCGGCCGCGCGCAGCGCGGACGCACCGTCGACGGCGGTCAGGACCTGGTAGCCGCGCGCGGCCAGGTTGATGCGCAGGGCGCGCAGGATCTGCGGCTCGTCGTCGACCACCAGCACCCTCGTGCCGCTCACCCCGCCACCTCCGCCGGCTGGACCGCGGGCAGCGAAATGACCACGGTCAACCCACCACCAGGCGTGTCCTCGGCTCTGATCGTGCCGCCCATCGCCTCGGTGAATCCCTTGGCCACGGACAAACCCAGGCCGACGCCAATCGCCGCATTGCGATCGCCGAGTCGTTGGAACGGCTGGAAGATCGTCTCTTCGGCGCCCTTGGTCTTCGGCAGGCCGGGACCGTGGTCGACCACCCGCAACTCGACCTGGCCGCCGTACGCGCTCCCGCGCACCGCCACCGGCAACCCACCGCCCCCAACCGCGCCGTTCGCGGACGCGCCCCCCGAAGCCGCGCCGCCAACCGCGCCAGCCGATTTACGGCCGTGCCGCAGGGCATTGTCGATCACGTTGGCCACCACTCGCTCCAGCAATCCGGGATCGGCCTGCACCGCGGGCAACCGCTCGTCGACCTCGACCTCGACCAGTGACCGGTCGTCGATCCCGGCCAGCGCCATGGACACCACCTCGTCGTACCCGACAGGCCTTGTCCTCGGCTGCACCGCACCTGTTGCCAGGCGGGAAGAATCCAGCAGGTTGCCGACCAGCACGGTCAGCCGGTCGGCGGATTCCTCAACGGTGGCAAGCAATTCCTTCGTGTCCGAAGTAGACAGCTCCAGTTCGGGGTCACGCAGACTCGCTGCCGCGGCCTTGATCGACGTGAGTGGGGTGCGCAGGTCGTGGCCGACCGCGGACAGCAACGCGGTGCGCAACTCGGTGGTCTCGGCGCGGCGCTGGGCGGCGATCGCCTGCGCGGCCGCACGCTGCTGCCGCAGTGCCAACAGCGCCTGTCCGGCCGCCGCCTCCAGGACCTGCTGATCCGCCGCGGCCAGGGGGCGGCCGCGGATGGCCAGGTGCACCTGGGGAGTCACGGCGACGTCGATGTCGGCGGTGTCCGGCTCGTCGCACGGGGCCGGGCCCACGCACGCCACCCGCCGCCATTCGCCGTCCTCCTGTTCCAGCAAGGCGATCGAGGTCAGGTTGAAGTTCTCCCGGACCTTTTCCAGCAGGCGCGGCAACGGTTCCCGGTGCGTGAGCACCGTGCGCGCGTAGGAGGCCAGCAAGGCCGCCTCGGTGCGGGCCTTGGCCGCCTGGGCCGCCCGCCTCGCCGCGCTGTCCACCACCCAGGCCACCAGCACCGCGACCACCATCATGGTGAGCAGGGTGATCAGGTTCTCCGGTTTGGCGATGGTCAGCGTGTGCAGCGGCGGCACGAAGTAGTAGTTGAGCAGCAACCCGCCCAGCACCGCGGACACCAGCGCCGGGCCCAGTCCGCCGACCAGGGCCACGGCCACCGAGGCCAGCACGTAACCGGCCGCGTTGGTGGAGATGTCCATCTCCTGGCGCAGCACCACCCCACCGGCGGTGACGAGGCCGGGCAGCACCAGCGCCAGCGGCCAGCCGACCAGCTGCCGCAACCTCGACAGCGGGCTCTGGCCCAGCCGGAACCGCAGACCACCCGACTTCTCGCCGTGGGTGACCATGTGCACGTCGATCGACCCGGACTGCTGGATCACCTGCGAGCCAACGCCTTCGGAGAACGCCCGGGCCAGCCTGGGCCGCCGGGAAGTGCCGACCACCAGCTGGGTGGCGTTGACGCCCCGGGCGAAATCCAGCAGCGCGGTGGGCACGTCGTCGCCCACCACCGTGTGGTACGTCGCGCCCAGTTCCTCGGCGAAGCGCCGGTACCGGGCCACCACCTGGGCCGGCACGCCGGACAGGCCATCGCCGCGCAACGCGTGCAGCACCAGCAGATCGGCACCCGCCCGGCTGGCGATGCGCCGGGCCCGCCGGATCAGCGTCTCGCTCTCCGGGCCGCCGGTGATCGCCACCACCACCCGCTCCCGGGTCTCCCAGGTGTCGGTGATCTGCTGCTCGGCCCGATACCGCTGTAGCGCCACGTCCACCTGGTCGGCCACCCACAACAACGCCAGTTCGCGCAGCGCGGTCAGGTTGCCGACCCGGAAGTAGTTGCCCAGCGCTGCGTCGATGCGGTGCGCCGGATACACGTTTCCGTGGGCCAGCCGCCTGCGCAGCGCCTCCGGGGTGATGTCGACCAGTTCGATCTGCTCGGCCTTGCGCACCACCTCGTCCGGCACGGTCTCGTGCTGGTGCACCCCGGTGATCCGCTCGACCACGTCGTTGAGGCTTTCCAGGTGCTGCACGTTGACCGTGGACAGCACGTCGATTCCGGCCTCGAGAATCCGCTCGACGTCCTGCCAGCGCTTCTCGGCGCCGGTGCCGGGCACGTTGGTGTGCGCGAGCTCGTCGATCAGCACCACATCGGGTTTACGGGCCAGCACCGCATCGGTGTCCAGCTCCTCGAACTCGTGCCCGCGGTGAGTGATCTGCTTGCGCGGCACCAATTCCAGGCCGTCCAGCAATTCCCGGGTGCGTTCCCGGCCGTGCGTCTCGACCAGGCCGACCACCACGTCGGCGCCGCGTTCGACCCGGCGGCGGGCCTCGCCGAGCATGGCGAAGGTCTTGCCGACGCCCGGCGCCGCCCCGAGGTAGATGCGCAGCTCTCCGCGGCGCGGTCGCACGGAGCGATCTTCGTCCACGGATTCAGTCTGCGCCCTTCTCGCCCGCATTTCGAATGCTGTCCCTACTTCGGGTGGGCTTCGGCCCGCACGGCCAGGTTCAGCGTCTGCACGTTGACCGCGGGTTCACCGAGCACGCCAAGACCCCGGCCGTCGGTGTTGGCCGAGATCAGCTGGTCCACCTGGGCCACGGACAATCCGTTGACCGCGGCCACCCGGGCGGCCTGCTCGTCGGCGTAGGCCACGCTGATGCCCGGGTCCAGGCCGGAGCCCGAGGCGGTGACCGCGTCGGCGGGCACCTGGGACTGGGACACCCCGTCGCGCTTGGCGATCACCGCCCGGCGCGCGGCCACCTGCTGGTCGAGCACGTCGCTGTTCTGGGCCAGGTTGGACGCGGCCGAGGCCGAGCCGTCGTTGGCGCCAAGGCCCAGTTTGGCCGGGTCGGTGGCGGAGAAGTCACTGGCCTCGGCCGACGGGCGGGTGTGGAAGTACCGGTCGTCGGCGTAGGTGACACCGTTCGCGGTGATGGTCCTGCCTGCGTTGGGGTCGATCGGGTTGAGGCCGATCAGGCTCGACCCGACGGCCTGCCCGGCGACGATGACGACCGAGCCCTCGGCCCTGCCGTCCAGGCCGGGCACCCGGGACACCGCCCACACCGCCGCCGGGTACACGATGCCGGTGATGACGGTGAGCACCAGCAGCACCTTCAGGCCGGCCCAGCTCTGCCGCAGCAGTCCAGAAAACTTCATGTCAGCTCAATCCCGGGAAGTGGCGGACGACCAGGTCGATCAGCCAGATGAACAGGAACGGCGAGACCACCCCGCCGACTCCGTAGATCAACAGGTTGCGGCGCAACAGTTTCGACGCGCTGGTCGGCCGGAAGCGCACGCCGCGCAGGGCCAGCGGGATCAGCGCCACGATGACCAGCGCGTTGAAGATCACCGCGGACAGGATCGCGGTCTGCGGCGAGTGCAGGTGCATGATGTTCAGCGCGTTGAGGCCCGGATAGATGGTGCCGAACATCGCGGGCAGGATGGCGAAGTACTTGGCCAGGTCGTTGGCGATGCTGAAGGTGGTCAGCGCGCCGCGGGTGATCAGCAACTGCTTGCCGATCTCCACGATGGAGATCAGTTTGGTCGGATCCGAGTCCAGATCGACCATGTTGCCCGCTTCCTTGGCCGCCATGGTCCCGGTGTTCATGGCCACGCCGACGTCAGCCTGGGCCAGCGCGGGGGCGTCGTTGGTGCCGTCGCCGGTCATCGCGACCAGCTTGCCGCCCTCCTGTTCCCTGCGGATCAGGGCCATCTTGTCCTCGGGCTTGGCCTCTGCGAGGTAGTCGTCCACTCCGGACTCCTCGGCGATGGCCCGCGCGGTCAGCGGGTTGTCCCCGGTGATCATCACGGTCCTGATGCCCATCCGGCGCAGTTCGGCGAACCGTTCCCGGATGCCCGGCTTGACCACGTCGGACAGCCGGATCACACCGCGCACGATCGCGGTGCCCTCGGCGATTTCCGCGCACACCAACGGAGTTCCGCCGTCGCCGGAGATACCGTCGACGATCCGCGCGACGTCCGCTGGCACCGCGCCGCCGTGTTCGGTGACCCAGTCGCGCACCGAGGCGGCCGCGCCCTTGCGCACCTGCCTGCCGCCGATGTCGATGCCGCTCATCCGGGTCTGCGCGGTGAACGGCACGAACTCGGCCGACTTCTCCGCGTCGCCGGCCTGTTCGGCCAGCCCGAAGTCCCGCACGCACAGCTCGACGATGCTGCGGCCTTCCGGGGTGCCGTCGGCCAAGCTGGACAGCCGGGCGGCGGCGGCCAGTCCGGCGATGCCGGCACCGCCGACCGGGAGCAGTTCGGTGGCCCGGCGGTTGCCGAAGGTGATGGTGCCGGTCTTGTCCAGCAGCAGCGTGTCCACGTCACCGGCGGCCTCCACCGCGCGGCCGGACATGGCCAGCACGTTGCGCTGCACCAACCGGTCCATGCCGGCGATGCCGATCGCGGACAGCAGCGCGCCGATGGTGGTCGGAATCAGGCAGACCAGCAACGCGGTCAGCACGATCACCGACTGCAGCGAGCCCGCGTAGCCGGCCATCGGCTGCAACGCCACCACGGCGAGCAGGAAGATGATGGTCAGCACGGACAGCAGGATGGTCAGCGCGATCTCGTTGGGCGTCTTCTGCCGGGAGGCGCCTTCCACCAACGCGATCATCTTGTCCACAAAGGACTCGCCCGGTTTGGTGGAGATGCGCACCACGATCCGGTCGGACAGCACGGTAGTGCCGCCGGTGACCGCGGACCGGTCGCCGCCGGACTCCCGGATGACCGGCGCCGACTCACCGGTGATGGCCGATTCGTCAACCGTGGCAATGCCGTCCACCACGTCGCCGTCGCCCGGGACGACCTCCCCGGCCTCGACCACCACCAGGTCGCCGATGCGCAGTTCGGTGCCGGGCACCTTCGACTCCGCGCCGTTGTCGTCGAGACGACGGGCGACGGCTTCTTTCTTGGTGCGGCGCAAGGTGTCCGCCTGGGCCTTGCCGCGCCCCTCGGCCACCGCCTCGGCCAGGTTGGCGAAGACGACGGTGAACCACAGCCACACGGCGGTGCCGATGGCGAAGCCGCTGGGCTGGCTGACGGCGAACACGGTGGACAGCAGCGAGCCGACCCACACCACCATCATGACCGGGTTGCGCAACTGGTGACGGGGGTTGAGCTTGCGCAGCGCGTCGGGCAGCGACACCAGCAGCTGCCGGGGGTTGAACACGCCCGCGGTGACCCGGCCGGGAACCGTTGCTGCAGCGGACTCGGGCTCGACCGGAGTGCGGGGTTTGGTCGGTGTTGTGGTCATTTGGTCAAAGCCTCCGCGATCGGGCCGAGAGTGAGGGCCGGGATGAACACGATCGCCGCGACCAGCACGATCGTGCCGCCGACCAGCGCGGCGAACAGCGGGCCGGTGGTCGGCAGGGTGCCCGCGGTTTCCGGCGCTTTACGTTGCCGGGCCAGCGATCCGGCCAGCGCCAGCGCGGCCAGCATGGTGACGAAGCGGCCCAGCAGCATGCAGATGCCCAGCGTGGACTGGAAGAAGTCGCCGGTGACGGTGATGCCCGCGAACGCGCTGCCGTTGTTGTTGGACGCGGAGGTGTAGGCGTAGAGCACCTCGGAGAAACCGTGGATGCCGGAGTTCTCCATGGCGTTGCGGGTCGAGGGCAGGGCGATGGCCAGACCGGAGAACACCAGCACCAGCGTCGGCATGATCAGCATGCCGATCGAGGCCATGGTGACCTCGACCCGGCCCAGCTTCTTGCCCAGGTACTCCGGGGTGCGGCCGACCATCAGACCGGCCAGGAACACCGCGATGACGGCCATGATCAGGATGCTGTAGATGCCCGTGCCGACCCCGCCCGGCGTCATCTCGCTGAACATCATGTTCAGCATGGCTCCGCCACCGCCAAGGCCGGACAGGCTGTCGTGCGCGGCGTTGACCGCACCGGTCGAGGTGCTGGTGGTGGCGTCGGCGAACAGCGACGAGCCGGGAATGCCGAACCGGGTTTCCTTGCCCTCCATACCGGATCCGGCCAGCAGCGCCGCCTTGCCGGTCGGGTGCGCCTCCGACCACCAGATCAGCGCGAGCATCAGGCCCCACAGCACGCCCATCACCGACAGCAGCGTGTAGCCCTGCTTCTTGTTGCCCACCATGACGCCGAGCGTGCGGGTCAGGCACACCGGGACGACCAGGATCAGGAAGATCTCCAGCAGGTCCGACCAGCTGTCGGGGTTCTCGAACGGGTGGGCGGAGTTGGCGTTGTAGATGCCGCCGCCGTTGTTGAACAGCTCCTTGATGGACTCCTCACCGGCCGCCGGATACAGCGAGAGGGTGTGCGAGGCGCCGTCGATGGTGGTGACCGAGGCGCTGCCCGCGAAGCTGTCCACGACGCCAAGGCCGACCAGCACGATCGCGGCCAGGAAGGCGATGGGCAGCGCGACGCGGATGGTCGCGCGGGTCAGGTCCACCCAGAAGTTGCCCAGCCGGTCGGTGCGGGAGCGGGCGAAACCGCGGATCAGCGCGATGGCCACGGCGATGCCGCACGCGCCGGACACAAAGTTCTGCACGGTCAGGCCGAGCAGCGGAACGGCGTCGCCCATCGTGGTTTCCGGCACGTAGGACTGCCAGTTGGTGTTGGTCATGAAGCTGACGGCGGTGTTGAACGCCATCGACGGCACGATCCCCGAGTGGCCGAAGGCCCACGGCAGGATCGCCTGGATCCGTTGCAGCACATACAGAAGCAGCGCACCGGCCAGCGAGAAGCCGAGCAGCGCGCCGGCGTAGGTGGTCCACCGCTGCTCGGATTCGGGGTTGACCCGCACCAGGCGGTAGACGGCTTTCTCCACCCGCCAGTGCTTCGGGCTGGTGAACGCCCGGGCCAGGTAGTCGCCCAGCGGCTTGTAACAGAGGGCCAGGGCGAGCAGGAGCAGACCGACCTGTCCGAGGCCGGCCCACGTGTCGGATGACATCAGAACTTCTCCGGTCGGACCAGCGCGATGAACAGGTAGACGATCAGCAGCAGCGCCAGTACACCGCCGATGACGTTGGCGAGTACTCCGGAGCCGCTCATTGGAGCTTCTCCAGTCCCCGCAGCATCAGCGCGAGCACCGCGAACACGCCGATCAGCAGCGCGACGTAGGCCAGATCGGCCATCGTTAGCCCCTTTTCGTGGTGGCCGGCAATCACCCGTTCGGTGATCGCCCGGAAGTCAGCGTGCCCCCGGGTATCCCCAGGTGGGAGTTGCCTGACGGGGCATTTACGCCGCGACCTTGGGGCCTTGACGTGTTCTTTACGCGGCGGGTGATCCAGGTCTCCGCGCGGATTTTTACGGACACATCCCCCGGCCGAGGTACCACGACCGGCCCAGTGCGTGGGATCACGCACAGTACGGGGTTGCGTGCGGTTAGTTTCATTGACTATGAATGTTGTTTACACATCAGTAACACGCTGGGTGCGGAGGGAGACAACACATGTGCGGTATCGCCGGCTGGGTCTCGTTCGACCGGGACCTCGGGCGGGAACAGGCCACGCTGGAGGAGATGACCGAGACGATGGCCTGCCGCGGCCCCGATGCGCGCGGCACCTGGACCGACCGGCGCGGCGGGCACGCGGCCCTCGGCCACCGGCGCCTGGCCGTCATCGACCTGCCCGGCGGCGCCCAGCCCATGACGGTGGACACGCCCGAGGGCACCCTGGCCATGGTCTACAGCGGTGAGGCCTACAACTTCACCGAACTGCGCGACGAGCTGCGCCGCCGCGGCCACAGCTTCACCACCGACAGCGACACCGAGGTCGTGCTGCACGGCTACCTGGAGTGGGGCGAGGCGGTCGCCGAGCGGCTCAACGGGATGTACGCGTTCGCCATCTGGGACGCCCGCAACGCCAAACTGGTCATGATCCGGGACCGGATGGGCATCAAGCCCTTCTACTACTACCCCACGGCCGACGGCGTGCTGTTCGGCTCGGAGCCCAAGGCCATCCTGGCCAACCCGCTGGCCAGGCGGACCGTGGCGCTGGACGGGCTGCGCGAGCTGTTCAGCTTCTCCAAGACCCCGGGTCATGCGTTCTGGGACGGCATGCACGAGGTGCAGCCGGGCACCGTGGTCACGGTGGACCACAACGGCGTGCGCGAGCACGTGTACTGGTCGCTGCGCGAGGCCAAGGCCCACACCGACGACCAGGCCGCGTCCGTGGCGCACGTGCGCGAGCTGCTGGACGACATCGTGCGCCGGCAGCTGGTCGCCGACGTGCCGCGCTGCGTGCTGCTCTCCGGTGGCCTGGACTCCAGTGCGCTGACCGCGCTGGCCGCCGGGCAGCTGTCCGCCGTCGGCGAGACGGTGCGCAGCTTCGCGGTGGACTTCGCCGGGCAGTCGGAGAACTTCAAGGCCGACGAGCTGCGGCCCACCCAGGACACGCCGTTCGTGCACGACGTGGCCGAGCACGTGTCATCGCAGCACGAGGACATCGTGCTGGACGCGGCCTCGCTGGCCGACCCGGACGTGCGCCGCACGGTGATCGCCGCCCGGGACATCCCGGCCGGGCTCGGGGACATGGACGCCTCGCTCTACCAGCTGTTCAAGGCGATCCGGCAGCACTCCACGGTGGCACTGTCCGGGGAGAGCGCGGACGAGGTGTTCGGCGGGTACCGCTGGTTCCACCAGCCCGAGGTGCAGCAGGCCGACACCTTCCCGTGGATGGCCGCGGTCTCGGCCAACGCGCCCAACAGCCAGCCCGCCTCGGTGCTCAACCCGGAGCTGGAGCGCCACCTGGACATCCCGCGCTACGTCGCCGACAGCTACGCCACCGCGGTGGCCGAGGTCGGGCACGTGGACGGGGCCAGCGATTTCGAGCGCCGCATGCGGGTCATCTGCTACCTGCATCTGACCCGGTTCGTGCGGATGCTGCTGGACCGCAAGGACCGGATGTCCATGGCGGTGGGCCTTGAGGTGCGCGTGCCGTTCTGCGACCACCGGCTGGTCGAGTACGTGTACAACACGCCGTGGTCGCTGAAGACCTTCGACAGCCGGGAGAAGAGCCTGCTGCGCGGGGCGGCCAGGGACGTGCTGCCGCGGTCGGTGGTGGAGCGGGTGAAGAGCCCGTACCCGTCCACCGCGGACCCGCAGTACCCGGCGGCGTTGCAGTTGCAGGCCAAGGAGCTGCTCACCGACCGGGACAACCAGGTGTTCGACTTGGTCAACCGGGCGTGGTTGGAAACCGCGGCGCAACGTGACCCGACTATCATCGACGCCCAGGAACGGCACGGGCTGGAGCGCAGCCTGGATCTGGCCGCGTGGCTGGACATGTACCGACCGGAGGTGCGCACCTCCTGACGGAGTGAGCCGGCCGCCCGGCTGGAGGTTTCACGGATGATGGTTCAGCATCCCGACGACACGGCGTTGCAGCTGGTCATCGCGGTGCACCGGCTCATCCGCAGCCTGCGCCAGGCGGCCGTCCGCTCCTCGTTGCACCCCACCCAGCTGCTCATCCTGACCCAGCTGGTGGACGGCGAGTCGCTGCGCATCGGCGAGCTGGCCGAGCGGGTGTGGTGCTCGCAGCCGACCGCGACCACGGTGGTGGGCAGCCTGTCCACGGCCGGGCTGGTCGAGCGGGTGCCGGACTCGGCGGACGGCCGCGCGGTGCGGGTGCGGCTGACCGAGGAGGGCAGGCAGAGCGTGGTCGCGGTGGCCCGGGAGCAGGCCGAACTGCTGGAGCAGCGGCTGGCCGCACTCGGCATGACCGACCGGGACGCGTTGCACGACACCGTGACCCTGCTGCAGAAACTCACCACCGGCTGAGGCGGCCGGCTGAGGCCACAACCGTTGCGGCACAAGGACTAATCCGGGTCGCGGGTGTCCAGTGGCACCGAGCGGCCGCGGACCAGGCCCAGTTGCGTGGTCTGCCGGGATAGCACCGCGTCCAGCAACCAGTCGGCCGCGATCCGTATCCGGTTGCCGGGCAACGACAACAGGTGGTACCCGCGGGTGACCACCTTGGCCGGGAACCCGCCCAGCGGAATGCGCAGCGGATTGGCCGCCGCGTCGGTGCCGCCCAGGTCCACCACGAAACCCAGATCGTGGTGCTTGTAGGCCACGCGGCGGCCGTGGCCAAGGGAGGCGGCCACGTTCCCGGCCACCCGCCGGCCCTGGCGTTCGGCGTGCTGCGCGGTCATCGGGGTGACCTTGCCGGGCCGGGTCAGATCCGGCGCCGCGGCCACGTCGCCGCACGCGAACACGTCCGCATGTCCTGGCACACCAAGGAATTTGTCCACCACGAGCCGGCCGTGGTCCAGTTCAAGGCCGAGCTCGTCGATCAACGGATCGGGGCGCACGCCGACACACCAGATCAGCGACCGCGTGCCGATCGTCTCGCCGTCGGTCAACAGCACCCCGTCCTTGGTCGCCTCCTTGACCGAGGTGCCCATCCGCACGTCCACGCCCAGCCCGCGCAACACCCGGTCGGCCGTCCCGGCCAACCGGGGCGACAGTCCGGGCAGCAGCCGGTCGGCGACGTCCAGCAGCAGCCAGCGCGGCGGTACCTCGGCCAGCCGGGGATGCTTGTGCCGCAACAGTTTCGTGTACCGCACGCCCTGCGCGGCGACCTCGGTTCCGGTGTAGCCGGCGCCGACCACCACGAAGGTCAGCCGGGCCGCCCGCTCGTCCGGATCGTCGGTGGCGTCGGCCAGTTCGAACTGCCGGGTCAGGTGATCGCGCAGGTACAGCGCCTCGGAAAGGTCCCGGAAACCGTGCGCGTGCTCGGCGACTCCGGGAATCGGCAGCAGCTTGTTCACGCTGCCCGCGGCGACGATCAGCCGGTCGTAGCCGATGGATCCGCGCGCGTCCTCCGCGTCGGTCCAGCGCACCTCGCGCGCGGCCAGGTCGATCCGGTCCACCTCGGCCAGGATCAGCCGAACGTCGGGCAGCGTCTCCGGAATGGACACCGCGGTCCGGCGCGGCTCGATCAGCCCGACCGCGACCTCGGGCAGAAGCGGCAGGTACAGGAAGTAGTCGGTGGGGTTGATCAGCACGATCTCGGCCCGCCCGGCCAGGGTCCGCGACAGCGACTTGGCCGCGTTGTAGCCGGCGAAACCGGCGCCGATGATCACTACCCGTGGTGTGCTCATGCGTCCGGCCCCTCGTGTGGCGTTCACTCGTGTGGCTTTCGCTTGTGGCCAAGCCTATGGGCGGCGCGGGCGGGGCGCAGGTTGACAGCGCGGACAGAAATACGAGGAGCGGTTCATGAAGGCGCTGCGCCGGATTTCCGTGCCGCACCGCGGACACGGCTCGCCCTCCTGCCCGTACACGTTCAGCGACCGGGAGAAATAGCCGGACTGGCCGTTGATGTTGACGTACAGCGCGTCGAACGAGGTGCCGCCGGCGGCCAGCGCCTCGGTCATCACCGCGCGGGCGTGGTCCAGCACGTTGGCCGCCTGGGCGCGGGTCAGCTTGTCGGTCGGCCGGGTGCCGTGCAGCTTGGCCCGCCACAGCGACTCGTCGGCGTAGATGTTGCCCACCCCGGAGATCAGCGACTGGTCCAGCAGCGCCCGCTTGATCTCGGTGTGCTTGCGGCGCAACGCGCCCACCACCTGGTCCGGGTCGAAGCCGACCTCCAGCGGGTCCCGGGCGATGTGCGCGATCGGTTCGGGCACCAGGTCCCCGTCCACCTCGACCAGGTCGTGGTGGCTCAGACCGCCGAACGTGCGCTGGTCCACGAACCGCAGCTCCGGGCCGGTGTCGGTGAACTTCAAGCGCACCCGCAGGTGGGTCTCGTCCGGCGCGCCCGGCGGCTGCACCAGCATCTGGCCGCTCATGCCCAGGTGCGCCAGCACCGCCTCGCCGACCGAACCGCGATCACTGTTCGGACTTTTCAGCTCCAGCCACAGGTATTTGCCGCGCCGCCGGGCGCCGGTGACGGCGTGGTCCAGCAGCCGTGCCGCGAAATCCCGCGAGCCGGGCAGATGCCGGCGCACCGCGCGCGGATGCAACACCTCGATACTGGCGATGGTGCGGCCGACCACGTGTTCGGCCAGGCCGCGCCGGACGACCTCGACCTCGGGAAGTTCTGGCACGGATCCAGTGTCCCGCACGGGGCCGACAACCCGGACCGACCCGGGTCGGCCCGGACCGGCCGGAGTCAGGACGCGGCGACGTCGCCCTCGATGGTGGGCGGCTCAGTCGAGTCCGACGCCTCGGAGGCGCTGCCGGACTCGTCACCCGGCCCGGCACCAGCCGCGTAATCGTCACCCGACGCGGCGCCAGTTGCGTCACCGGAATCGTCACCCGACGCGGGCCCGGATGTGCGCTCCATGGGCGCGCTGTCGCGCTGACCGTGCTGCACGGACAGTTCCCGCCAGGCCGCCTCGGCCGCCTTCTGCTCGGCTTCCTTCTTGGTCCGCCCGTCGCCCCGGCCGTAGCTCTGCCCGGCGACCACCACGGTCGCGGTGAACTCCTTGCGGTGGTCCGGCCCCTGCTCGTCGACCAGGTACTCGGGCACGCCGAGCCCGGCCGATGCGGTCAGCTCCTGCAGGCTGGTCTTCCAGTCCAGACCGGCACCGCGCCGGGGCGCCTCGTCCAGCAGATCCTTGAACAGCCGGTGCACCAGCTCGCGCGCGGTCTCCAGGCCGTGCTCCAGGTAGACCGCGCCGATCGCGGCCTCAAGGCCGTCGGCCAGAATGCTGGCCTTGTCCCGCCCGCCGGTGAGCTCCTCGCCCCGGCCCAGCAGCAGATACGCGCCCAGACCGCCCTCGCCCAGCCCGCGGGCCACCCCGGCCAGCGCGTTCATGTTCACCACGCTGGCCCGCAACTTGGCCAGCTGGCCCTCGGGCAGATCCGGGTGCGTGCGGTAGAGGAAGTCGGTGATCACGATGGACAGCACCGCGTCGCCGAGGAACTCCAACCGCTCGTTCGGCGGCAGGCCGCCGTGCTCGTAGGCGTAGGAGCGGTGGGTCAGAGACAGCGTCAGCAGCTCGGCGTCCAGAGTGACGCCGAGCGCGGCAAGCAGCGGGGCCGGATCAGTCATCCGGCCCCGTGACCCTTTACCCCCCATGACCCGTCAGACCTCGCTCGCGGATCAGGCCGGCGAGATGATCTGACGACCGTCGTACTGGCCGCAGGTCGGGCAGGCCACGTGCGGCGGCTTCGGCGCCCGGCAGGCCCGGTTGGAGCAGGCGACCAGGGTCGGCGCGGAGGTCTTCCACTGAGACCGGCGCGTGCGGGTGTTCGAGCGGGACATCTTCCGCTTCGGGACGGCCACGGCTGCTTCTCCTCGTCACACAACTGTCAACACGTACAAATCGATGGGCGTTGTCGGGCGCTCCACCAGGGAAAACCCGGCGTCAACTCTCCCGGTCGCCGCCGAACCGGTCCTTCAACACAGCCCAGCGAGCATCTATGGTCTCATGCTCATGATTCGGGCCGAGTCCGGCCCACTTCTTTCCGCACTGCGGGCACAGGCCCTGGCAGTCCGGGTCGCACAGCGGCGCCTGCGGCAACGCGAACACCACCGCGTCGCGCACCACCGGTTCCAGGTCCACCAGATCGTCGACCAGGCGAAACACCTCGTCGGAGTCGGTGGTGGCCTCGGTGGCCGAGTCCGGGTAGGCGAACAGCTCGCTGAACTCCACGTCCAGCGTGCCCGACCACGGGTCCAGGCAGCGGGAGCACTCGCCGGACATCGGCGCGGTCGCGGTGCCGGTCACCAGCACCCCCTCCACCACGGATTCCACCAGCACGTCGTAGCTGATCTCGCTGCCCTGCGGCACGACGACGACCGGGTCGAAGCCGTATTCGGCGTCGACCGGTGCGGTGCGCTGGTAGCGGCGGCCGATCCCAGGGCGACGACCCAGGTCCCGGGTGTCGATGATCCAGGGGCCGGTCATGACCGGGCGCGCGGATGAAGAGTGGTGTCGGTTCACAGCCGTTCCAGCGTACGTGACGATCGACGGACAGTGAAATCGCGAGCGTATGCGGGTGCGGGGCCGGTCTACTGGTAGTCGTAGGGGCCCTGGGCCGCGCCGGCCATCGGGGTGCGCAGGTGCGAGCGGCCCTTGCCGACGGTGCGCAGGGTGTGCGCGAGCAGGTCCTCGAACTCGCCGAGCTTGCCGTCCACGTAGGCGTCGCACTCGCTGCGCAGCCGGTCGGCCTCGGTGTGCGCGGCGTCCACGACCCGGGCGCCCTCCACGTGCGAGGCCTGCACCACCTCGGTCTGGGCGACCAGCCGGGCCTGCTCGGCCTGGCCCGCGGCCACCGCCTCCTCGTAGTTGGCCTGCCCGGCCTGCAGCATCCGCTCGGCCTCCTCGCGGGAGCGGCCCACCGTCTCCTCGAACTCGGCCCGGCCGGACTCGACCAGCCGCCCGGCCTCGGCTTCGGCGTCGGCGACCAGCGCCGCGGCCCGTTCGGTTGCCTCGGCGATCAGGCGCTCGGCCTCGGCGCGAGCGTCGGAAAGGGCCTGTTCGGCTTCCGCGTTGGCCTTGCTGACCTTGGCCTCGGCCTCGTGCTCGGCCTTGCCGATCAGCTCACCGCGTTGATCGAGGACGTCCTGGGCGTCGTCCAGTTCGGCCGGGATGGAATCCCGCACCTCGTCGAGCAGTTCCAGCACGTCGCCCCGAGGCACCACACAGCCGGAGGTCATCGGGACCCCCCGTGCCTCCTCAAGGATCGTGACCAGCTCGTCAAGAGCCTCGAACACCCGATACACGCCATTCAGTGTGCTCCTGAAACGCGCTCGGGTCGGGGAGGACGGCCGCGCCGGGCGTGTCCTGACGCGGACCAGCCCGGCGCGGGTCGATTCGAGCCTTCGCGGCTGCTCAGGAGTTGATGTCGACCAGCTTGAAGCTCGCGTAGTGGTCGTCGGTGTAGAAGTACTCGCCGCTCTGGCCGGTGATGATCCGGCGGGTGCCGCGAGTCGGGCTGCCCGGGGTGTCGACCGTGTACTCGTGGTAGTAGCCGCTGTCGCAGGCGGGCAGGATGCTCTCCCGGTTGTCGAACACCTCGCCGTCCTCCGGATACGGGTACGGGCCGCCCGCCTTGATCAGGTTCACCGTGTCGGTGGCCTGGGACGGCAGGCTGGACAGCGCCACCTGCTGGAAGCCGGAGGTGTCACCGCAGGAGGCCTGGGCCGGGGCGACCGCCGCGGGCGCGGGGGCCGGGGCGGCGGTGGCCGGAGCGGCAAGTCCGTACGCGCCGGCCAGGGCGAACACCACAGCGAGCAGGGACTTCGCGATGCGGGTTGTGAGGTTGCTCATGCCCCGAACCTAGGTGACTGTCGGTAAGCGACAACCGACTTCGGTATGAACCCCGTGAGTTGACCGATGACAGCACCGGGACTTTCATCGCCGGGCTGTCCCGGCTCGGGGCGCTGCGCGCGCAGATCGAGGCGGTGCGAGTGCGGGCCGACCGGCGGGGCGACGGACTGGGTCGGCGGCTGATCCAATGGGCGATCGACGAGGCCCGGCGGCACGACTGCGTGCTGATCCAGCTGACCAGTGACGCCAGCCGGGTGGACGCCCACCGGTTCTACGAACGACTGGGGTTCAAGGCCAGCCACGTGGGCATGAACTCGCGCTGACCTGAACCCGCCGCGGCGTGCGGCCCGGTTTCGCTTGGCCCGCTCCGGCCTGCCCGTTTCAGCTAGGCCCGTTTCAGCTGGGCTACTTCTGTTCTTCGACCCGGTGGATCAGCCGCTCGTGCACCGGTCCGGGCACCAGGTGGCTGACGTTGCCGCCGTAGGTGGCCGCCTCCTTGACCAGCGAGCTGGACAGGAAGCTCCACAGTGGATTGGTCGGCATGAACAGCGTTTCCACACCGGACAGCTGCTGATTCATCTGGGCCATCTGCAGCTCGTAGTCGAAGTCGCTGACCGCTCTCAGGCCCTTCACGATGGCCTTGATGCCGTGGGTCTTGCAGTAGTCGACCAGCAGCCCATGCCAGGAGTCGACGCGGACGTTGGGCAGATGCGCGGTGACCTCGCGGAGCATCTCGATGCGCTCGTCCACGCCGAACATGCTCTTCTTGGTCTTGTTGATCAGGACCGCGACGACCACTTCGTCGAACAGGCCGGCGGCCCGCTCCGCGATGTCCACGTGACCGTTGGTGACCGGGTCATAGGAGCCAGGACAGACGGCACGCCTCATGACGGCCGACGCTAGCAGCCCTGACCTGCGTTACCGGCCGGTCGTGGCACCCATCACCCTGATCGGCGATGCCCGGATCGATCACGAACGCGCACCCGTCAGGCGGGCCGGCCGCAGCGGGGTCGACCGCGAGCGCGGGGCGTCAGGCAGGCTCGGCCCACAGCAGAGTGGTGTCGCCGTAGCGGCGGGTGCGGGTGAGTTCCAGCCCGGCCGGCCAGTCCGGCTGGCCGTCCCGGGAGGCTCGCTCCAGCACCAGCAGCCCGTCCGGCGCCAGCCAGCCGCCGGCCATGATCCGGCGCAGTATCTCGGTCAGTTTCCGGTTGTCCACCGCATAGGGCGGGTCGGCCAGGATCACGTCGTAGGGCGCGTCGGCGGACTCGGCCACGGTGGTTTCCACGGTGCCCGCGCGCACGGTCGCGCCGGGCAGGCCGAGCTCGCGGGCGTTGCGGCGCAACACCTCCACCGCGCGCCGGTCGGATTCCACGAAGGTGACCACGGCCGCGCCCCGGGACAGCGCCTCGAAACCCAGCGCGCCGGAACCGGCATAGAGATCGAGAATCCGGGCGCCGTCCAGGTCCAGCGCGACTTCCAGCGCGCCGAACAATGCCTCGCGCACGCGTTCGGAGGTCGGGCGAGTGCCCTTGGGCGGCACGGTCAGCCTGCGGCCGCCGACCGCACCAGCGACGATCCTGGTCACCGGTCCATGCTGCCCTACCGAATACGGTAGCCGCCCGGGGGTGGTCGGCGAAGCACCGGCACCCGGAACCCGGTTCAGCGACACGGCGTACCGTCTTCTGACTGGTTGTCAGAAGTTTCGTTGAGCACACACCATGGAGTCCGGGTGTCGCAGACCTCCGTCAGACAGGACGAGATCGCGGTCGAGCAACAACACGTGGACCGGGTGTACGCGCGAGTGACCGAGGTTCGCTCGGACACCGAGGCCATGCGTGATCGTGGCTACCAGCTCGCCCATGGCGCCGACCGGGAGGCGATCTTCGAGCAGGCGCAGATGCTGATGGAGCGGGACGTGATGGTTCGCTACGCCAACCGTCAGCTGCAGCAGCTCGACGCCGAACACGAGGGCCTGGTCTTCGGCCGGCTGGATCTCGGCGAGGACGGCGAGCGCGGCGAGACGCTCTATGTGGGCCGGCTGGGCCTGCGGGACGCGAACTTCGAGAACCTGGTGGTCGACTGGCGGGCCCCGGCGGCAGGCGCGTTCTACCAGGCGACCGCGGAACATCCGATGGGCGTGCTGCGGCGGCGGGTGATCCGGTGTTCCCGCGAACAGGTGCTGGACATCGACGACGACGTGCTGGTGCCCGACGCGTTGCCGGAGGACATCCGGGTGGTGGGCGAGGGCGCGCTGATGGCGTCCCTCGGCAGGGCGCGCGGGGACACCATGCGCGACATCGTGGCCACCATCCAGCGCGAGCAGGACGAGGCGATCCGCGCGCCGGTCGCCGGGGTCACCCAGATCACCGGGGGGCCGGGCACCGGCAAGACCGCGGTGGCCCTGCACCGCGCGGCGTATCTGCTGTATCAGCACCGGCGGCGGATGACCGGCGCCGGTGTGCTGGTGATCGGCCCGTCCCCGGTGTTCACCAACTACATCTCCCGGGTGCTGCCGTCCATGGGTGAGGACAGCGTGGAGCTGCGCGCGCTGGGCGAGGTGGTCGACGGGGTGCACGCCGACCGGCTGGACTCGGCGGAGGTGGCCGCGCTCAAGGGCTCGCCGCGGATGGTGAAGCTGCTGCGCCGCGCGGCGCGCCAGACCCCGCCCGACGTTCCTGGCGAGCTGCGGGTGACCTACCAGGGCGAGGTTCTGCGGTTGGACACCGCGGAGTTGGAGAATGTGCGCAAGGCGGTGCACCGGCGCGGTGGTCCGGCCAACCGGTCCCGGGTGGACGCGGCCGAGGCGTTGCTGGAAGCGTTGTGGCGCAAGGCCGAGGCGTACGCGGCGGACACCGGCGGGTCGCGGTCGTTCCGGCCCAAGCAGCGGGAGCTGGTCACCGAGATCGGCGAACGCCTTGATTTCCACCGCTTTCTGGTCAACTGGTGGCCGGTGCTGACGCCGTCGGATGTGCTGGGCTGGCTGGGTGATCGGGCGCGGCTGGCCGAGGCGGCCGGGCGGGTGTTCTCCGCGGCGGAAGTCACGGCGCTGGCGCGATCCTGGGCCCAGCCCGGACTTTCGGTGGCCGACGTGGCGCTGCTCGACGAGTTGCGCACCCTGATCGGCGAGCCGCGGAGGACGCGGCGCCCGCAGCTCGAGTTCGAGCTCGATCCGAACGGCGGTGCGCCGCGGAGGCGGGCGAACTACGACGAGTACGCGCACATCGTGCTGGACGAGGCACAGGACCTGTCGCCGATGCAGTGGCGGATGGTGGGGCGACGCGGCAAGCACGCGAGCTGGACGATCGTCGGCGACCCGATGCAGACCTCGTGGGCCGACCCGGCCGAGGCGCAGCAGGCCCGCGATATGGCGCTGCGCGAGATCCGCACCCGGCGGGATTTCACCCTGCGCACCAATTACCGGAACTCGGCCGAGATCTTCGCGCTGGCCGCGCGGGCGGTGCGCGGCTTGGCCGAGCCGGACGAGCTGCCCGAGGCGGTGCGCCGCAGCGGCATCGAGCCGGATCTGCGAACAGTGTCCGCGGAAAAGCTGCCGGGCACCGTGGCCGAGTCCGCACTGGAGCTGGTCGACGCGGTGGACGGCACGGTCGGCGTGATCACCACCATGGACCGGGTCGAGGAGGTGCGGTCCTGGCTGGGCGAGCAGGTGCCCGACCGGTTGCGCGTGGTGGGCAGCCTGGAGGCCAAGGGCCTGGAGTACGACGCGGTGGTGGTGGTCGCCCCGGAGGAGCTGATCGCCGAGTCGCCGACCGGGCGGCGGGCGCTGTACGTGGCGCTGACCCGGGCGACGCAACGCCTGTCCGTGATCGGCACGACCGACTCATGGCTGCCCTAGCCACAGGAATTCACGTGGTCCACGTGGTATCACGTGGTAGCTGGCCGGCAGCCACGCGCGCCGCACTGCGGGCGAACGCGACGCGGCTATTGTCCGAGGATCTCCAGCATGGCCGCGAATTCGGCGACCTGGTGATCGAGAACCCCTTCGCCTGAGCCGCGATCGCCGGGCGCATTGCCCAGGCGCCCCGGCAACCGCCGGCCGAGCGGCGCAGTGCCTGTCCGTGATCAAGACGGCGGATTCGTGGCTGCCCGGACGTCGCTGACCAAATTCGGGGTCATATGTTTTTGAAAGTGCGGGGCGCGCACAACTTGCGCGCCCCGCAACTTCAAAAGACACATGCCACCGTTTTCCGCCTCGCTGTGAGCGAACGCGACGTGACCGCTGCTCGGGAACCCCGGCCCAGTCACCTCAGCGACCCCGGCGACCAATCAGTTCGATCACGACGACCGATCAGGACAGCTCGACCAGCAGGTCGCCGCCCTCCACCTGCTGCACCGAACCGATCGCCAGCCGGGACACGGTGCCCGCCTTGGGCGCGGTGATCGAGGCCTCCATCTTCATCGCCTCGATGGTGGCCACGGTCGCGCCCGCTTCCACCGTCGCGCCCTCCTCGACCTGCAGCGTCACGGCGCCGGCAAACGGGGCGGCCACATGGTTGGGGTTGGACCGGTCGGCCTTCTCCGCGGCCGGCACGTCCGAGGCGATCGAGCGGTCGCGCACCTGGATCGGCCGCAGCTGACCGTTGAGCGTGGCCACCACGGTCCGCATGCCGCGCTCGTCCGCCTCGCCGATCGCCTCCAGTTCGATCAGCAACCGCACGCCCGGCTCCAGATCGACCGTGTACTCCTCGCCCGGCCGCAGCCCGTAGAAGAAGTCCAGGCTGTTCAGCACGCTGGTGTCGCCGAACTGCTCGCGGTGCGTGCCGAACTCCTTGACCGGCCCGGGGAACAGCAGCCGGTTGAGGGTGCCGCGCCGGTCGTTGTCCAGTCCCTCGCGGTCGTCGCCGGTCAGCTCGGCCACCTCGCGCGCCGCCGACCGGCCCTTCAATGCCTTGCTGCGGAACGGTTCCGGCCAGCCACCGGCCGGATCGCCCAATTCCCCGTGCAGGAATCCGACCACCGACTCGGGCACGTCGAACCGGCCCGGGTCGTTCTCGAACTCGGCCGGGTCGACCCCGGCGCCCACCAGGTGCAGGGCCAGGTCACCGACCACTTTGGACGACGGGGTGACCTTGACCAGATGACCGAGCATCCGGTCGGCCGCGGCGTAGGCGTCCTCGATCTGCTCGAAGCGGTCGCCCAGCCCCAGCGCGATGGCCTGGGTGCGCAGGTTGGACAGCTGCCCGCCCGGGATCTCGTGGTGGTACACCCGGCCGGTCGGCGCGGGCAGCCCGGCCTCGAACGGTGCGTACACCTTGCGCACCAGTTCCCAGTACGGCTCCAGGTCGCACACCGCCTGCAGATTCAGGCCGGTGGGCCGGTCGGAATGATCCGTGGCGGCCACGATCGCCGACAGCGACGGCTGCGAGGTCGTGCCGGACAACGACGCCACCGCGCCGTCCACCGCGTCCGCGCCCGCGCCGACCCCGGCCAGGTAGCTGGCCAGCTGCCCGCCCGCGGTGTCGTGCGTGTGGATGTGCACCGGCAGGTCGAATTCCTTGCGCAGCGCGGAAACCAGCCTCGCCGCGGCCGGCGGCCGGAGCAGGCCGGCCATGTCCTTGATGGCCAGCACATGCGCCCCGGCGGCCACGATCTGCTCGGCCAGCTTCAGGTAGTAGTCCAATGTGTACAGTCGCTCGCCGGGGTCGGACAGGTCCCCGGTGTAGCACAGCGCGACCTCGGCGACGGCGGCGTTGGTCTCGCGCACCGCCTCGATCGCCGGGCGCATCTGCTCGACGTCGTTGAGCGCGTCGAAGATGCGGAAGATGTCGATGCCGGTCCTGGTGGCCTCGTCGACGAAGGCGTGCGCGACGTCGGCCGGGTAGGGCGTGTAGCCGACCGTGTTGCGACCGCGCAGCAGCATCTGCAGGCAGATGTTGGGCACCGCCTCGCGCAGCGCGGCCAGCCGGTCCCACGGGTCCTCGGCCAGGAAGCGCAGCGCCACGTCGTAGGTCGCGCCGCCCCAGCACTCCAGGGACAGCAGCTGCGACGCGGTGCGCGCCACGTGCGGAGCCACCGCGAGCAGATCCCTGGTGCGCACCCGGGTGGCCAGCAGCGACTGGTGCGCGTCCCGGAACGTGGTGTCGGTCAGGCCCAGCGTCGGGGATTCCCGCAGCCAGCGGGCGAAACCCTCCGGGCCCAGTTCGGTCAGCTTCTGCTTGGACCCGGCCGGCGCGGGCGCGGACAGGTCGGTCGCGGGCAGTTTCGCGGCTGGGTCGAGCACCCGCGGGGGCGTGCCGTGCGGCCGGTTCACCGTGACGTCGGCCAGGTAGGTCAGCAGCCGGGTGCCGCGGTCGGCGGTGCGCCGCGCGGTGAGCAGGTGCGGGCGGCGCTCGATGAACGAGGTGTTGATGGCGCCGGCGCGGAAGTCCGGATCGTCCAGCACCGCTTGCAGGAACGGGATGTTGGTGGACACGCCGCGGATGCGGAACTCGGCGACCGCGCGGCGGGCCCGGCGCACCGCGGTGGCGAAGTCGCGGCCCCGGCAGGTCAGCTTGACCAGCATGGAGTCGAAGTGCGCGCTGATCTCGGTGCCGGCGAAGGTGGTGCCACCGTCCAGCCGGATGCCCGAGCCGCCGGGCGAGCGGTAGGCGCTGATCATGCCGGTGTCCGGCCGGAAACCGTTGGCCGGGTCCTCGGTGGTGATCCGGCACTGCAACGCGAAGCCGCGCAGGTACACGGTGTCCTGGGCCAGGCCGAGGTCGGCCAGGGTCTCCCCGGAGGCGATGCGCAGCTGCGCGCCGACCAGGTCGACGTCGGTGACCTCCTCGGTGACCGTGTGCTCGACCTGGATGCGCGGGTTCATCTCGATGAACACGTGCTGACCGTTGGCGTCCAACAGAAACTCGACGGTGCCCGCGTTCTGGTAGCCGATGTGCCGGGCGAAGGACACGGCGTCGGCGCAGATCCGCTCGCGCAGTTCGGCGTCCAGATGGGGCGCGGGCGCCATCTCGATCACCTTCTGGTGGCGCCGCTGCATCGAGCAGTCCCGCTCGAACAGGTGGATCACGTTGCCCTCGCCGTCGGCGAGGATCTGCACCTCGATATGGCGGGGATCGACCACGGCCTGTTCGAGGAAGACGGTGGGGTCGCCGAACGCGGACTCGGCCTCGCGCATGGCCGCCTCGATGGACTCGCGCAGCGCCTCGGGCTCGATGACCCGGCGCATGCCGCGACCACCGCCGCCCGCGACCGCCTTGACGAACACCGGGAAGCCGATCTCGTCGGCCGCGGCCAGCAGCTCGTGCACGTCGGCCGAGGGCGCGGACGAGGACAGCACCGGCAGCCCGGCCTCGCGGGCGGCGGCCACCGCGCGAGCCTTGTTGCCGGTCAGTTCGAGTACCTCGACCGACGGGCCGACGAAGGTGATCCCGGCGTCCCGGCAGGCCGAGGCCAGTTCCGGGTTCTCCGACAGGAAGCCGTAACCGGGATAGACCGCGTCCGCGCCTGCGGCGCGCGCGGCCTTGATGATCTCCTCTACCGACAGGTAGGCCCGCACCGGATGACCGGGCTCGCCGATCTCATAGGCCTCATCGGCCTTCAGCCGGTGCGTGGAGTTGCGATCCTCGTAGGGAAACACCGCGACCGTTCCGGCACCGAGTTCGTATCCGGCGCGAAACGCGCGGATGGCGATCTCACCTCGGTTGGCTACCAGCACCTTGCGGAACATGCCCGGCTCCCTTTCATCAGGCGGAGAAGTCGGTCGTCGCACGCTACCGCGCGTGTCCCGCCAATCGGGAGCGCAGTCTCACGTGACGGACATCATCGGCTTCAACTCTATCGCTCTGACCAGGAGTTCCACCCGTCGATCACTTCCGGATAACGGGACGGGGGCAACTCGACCAGCGATGCGTCGGGCCACTTGACGCCGAACTCACATTGTCGGTAGGTGTTCGCCTCGTGACTACCCGCACATCCGCTCCGGCGGCCGCGCCGCCAGCGACGCCCCGCCGGAACCGGGCGCGTCCCCGGGAGGTGGCGCTGGGCATCGCGTTCTGCGTGCCCGCGCTGGCCGGCCTCGGCGTGTTCGTGATTTTCCCGCTGGTCCAGGCGATCTTCCTGTCCACCCGGGGCACCGACATCAACGGCAACCCGACCCGCTCGGTCGGCCTGGCCAACTTCACCGCGTTGTTCAGCCCGGACTTCGGGGCGATCCTCTGGCACACCCTGCTGTTCACGCTGTTCGTGGTGGCGGTCGGGGTGGTGCTGCCGATGGCGCTGGCGGTGCCGATGGCCCAGCGGCTGCCCGGCATGCGGGTGTTCCGCACGCTGTTCACCCTGCCCTTCGCCTACTCGGCCTCGGCCGCGTCGGTGCTGTGGCTGCTGATGTTGGATCCGTCGATGTCGCCGGTGAACTGGCTGCTGCGGCTGGTGGGCATCACCGCGCCGGGGTGGACCACCGACTCGCACTGGTCGCTGATCACGGTGTCCTGGGCCACGGTCTGGGTGGTGTCCGGGTTCAACCTGCTCGTGCTGGGCGCGGGCCTGGCCGGGGTGGACGAGGAGGTGCTGGAGGCCGCGCGCATCGACGGGGCCACCGGCACGCGCAACTTCGTCAGCGTGGTGCTGCCGATGATTTCGCCGAGCGTGTTCTTCGTGATCGTGACCACCACCTTGCAGGCACTGCAGGCCCTGGGCCAGGTGCAGGTGATGACCGACGGCGGACCCGACGGCGCGACCGGGACGCTGGTGTTTTCCATCTACCACAACGCTTTCGAGAACGGGAACAACGACTACGGGGTGGCCAGCGCGCAGGGCCTGGTGCTGCTGCTGGTCGGCGTGCTGCTGGCCGCGATCCAGTTCGGTGTCATCGAGAGGCGGGTGCATTACCGGTGAGCCGATCCCTGGCGAGCCCCAGCCGGGGCCGCGGCACGCTGACCTACCTGTGGCTGATCCTGGCCGCGATCGTGCTGCTGTTCCCGGTGCTGCTGACCGTGGTCGGCGGCTTCCTGCAGGAGGGACAACTGGTGCGGCAGCCGCCGGGCATCTTCTCCGGTGGCTACAGCTTCGCCAACTACGTGGCCGCGTGGCGGCAGACCGTGGTGCCGCTGTTCCCTGCGTTCCTGAACTCGCTGTTCGTCGGCGTGGTGATCATGGTGGCCCACCTGGTCACCTCGTGTCTGGCCGCCTACGGTGTGGTGTTCGTGCGCAATCCGTTGCGGCGGCCCATTTTCTGGCTGTTCATGGCGACGGTCATGGTGCCCTACGAGGCGATCGTGGTGCCCAACGCGCTGTTCGTGCGCAGCCTGGGGCTGGAGAACAGCCAGTGGAGTCTGGTGTTGCCGTTCCTGGCCAACGGTTTCGGGGTGTTCCTGATCCGCCAGGCGTTCCTGCAGTTCCCCACCGAACTGCGCCAGGCCGCGCAGATCGACGGGTGCGGTCACCTGCGGTTCCTGTTCACCATCGTGCTGCCCGCCGTGCGGCCGTCGATCACCGCGCTGGCCGTGTGGTCGTTCCTGCAGGGCTGGAACATGTACTTCTGGCCGTTGATCATCTCGTCGTCGAACAACTCGATGAACACCCTGCAGACCGCGGTCTTCGCGTTGAAGGCCAACGGAAGCGGCACCCAACAGGCGCTGCTGCTGGCCGGCGTGACGATCACCCTGATACCCACCCTGCTGCTGGTGATCTTCGGCCAGCGCTGGCTGGTCCGCGGATTCACCGCCGGAGCGGTCAAATGACAAGGAATGAGGGGATTTCGACAGTGCGCACATCAATTCGACGCGGTATCGGCGGACTGGCCATGGTGCTGGCCGCCTGCACCGCGCTGGCCGGCTGTACCTCGGCCGCGAGTTCCGGCGGCACCACGTCCGCCGGCGCCACCGCGCCCGGGGCGGACGCGCTCAACGGCCAGGGCGAGGTCGATCTCACCTTCTGGCACGCGATGAGCGGCACCAACGGGGATGCGCTGACCAAGCTGGTGAACCAGTTCAACCAGCTGCACCAGGGCAAGATCAAGGTGACGCTGAACTACAAGGGCCAGTACGACACCGCGCTGGCCGCGTACAAGAACGCGTCGGCGGCGCAGCGGCCGGACCTGATGCAGATGTACGACATCGGCACGCGATACATGATCGACTCCAAGTCGGTGCTGCCGATGCAGTCGTTCATCGACAAGGACCACTACGACGTCTCGGACATCCAGCCCGCGATCGCCGGGTACTACACGGTGGACAACAAGCTGTACTCGATGCCGTTCAACACCTCGATGCCGTTGCTGTACATCAACAAGGAAGCGTTCACCAAGGCCGGGCTGGACCCGGACAAGCCACCGACGACGCTCGACGAGATCATGACCGACGCCAAGAAGATCAAGGCGACGCCGGGCGAGACGGTGCAGTTCGGCTTCGGCGCGACGCTGTACGGGTGGTTCTTCGAGCAGTGGGCGGCCGAGGCCAACCAGACCGTCTGCGACAACAACAACGGCCGCACCGGGCGGGTGACGTCGGTGAACCTGGCCACGCCGAACAACATCCAGTTGTTGCAGTGGTGGCAGTCGATGGTGGCGCAGGGACTGGCGGAGAAGCTGGACAGCAACACCGACAGCGGCGACAACGCGTTCTCCTCCGGCACCGTGGCCATCGGGCTGGAGTCCACGGGTTCGCTGGGCCAGTTCGTCAGCGGCGCCGCGCAGGCGAAGAACCCGTTCACGGTGAGCACCGGGTTCTACCCGAAGGTCAACGCCAGTGACGCGGGCGGCCCCATCATCGGCGGGGCGAGCCTGTGGATCATGAACAAGGACGCCGCGCACGAACGGGCCGCTTGGGAGCTGGTGCAGTTCCTGGCCGGCAAGCAGTCCCAGGTCACCTGGCACACCGCGACCGGTTACTTCCCGATCAGCAAGGCAGCGTTGACCGACCCGGCCGACCAGGCCTGGGTGCAGGCCAAACCGCAGTTCCAGACCGCGATCACACAACTGCAGCAGACCAAGGTCGACTACGCGACGCAGGGCTGCTCGGTCGGCGAGATGCCGGACGTCCGCAAGGACGTGGAAAACGCCATGCAGGCCGCGGTGCTGTCCGGCCAGGACCCGAAAACGGCGTTGACCAACGCCCAGAACTCGGCGAACAAGCAGATCGCCGACTACAACACCAAGCTCGGCGGGTAAACCGCCGGTCGTGCTGGGGCGTGGTGGGCGTGAGCACCACGCCCCACTCGTTTTCCGGGGCGGTTCAGTCGACTCAGTTCGGCTCCGGCGCCGATGACTCAGGTCGGCTCGGCGCCGATGACTCAGTTCGGCTCGGCGCCGATGACTCAGTTCGGCTCCGGCGCCGAGCACAGCGACTGCACGCGGGGCGAGCCGCCACGGCTGATCGGCAGGGACGCCGCGGTCAGGGTGACGCAGGCGCGCAGCGAGCCGGTACCGTGCGGGTGGACCGGGCGGGTCGTGGTCTCGACCGGGCCGGTGCCCCACGCGGTGGACGAGGCGAGCACCTGCCAGCTGTCGTCGCCGTCGGCCTGGAACTGGATGTCCGCGGTCAGTTTCTCGGTCGCGCCGGGTTTTCCGGGCGTGTAGCGGCCGAATCCGGCGCGGTTGCCGCCGAAGGTGACCACGTTGGCGCACAAGAGGGTCTTGGTCATCCCCTGCCCCTCGCCGATCAGGCAGGTGGGCGTGCCACCGGTCGGCGGGCCCGCCGGCGCGGCCGAGGCGGCGGTGGCCAGTGGGGCGAGGCACAGCGCGGCGATCAGCGCCGCGGGCAGCAACGAGGTCCTCATTCCGCGCAGTAGAGCGCAGCCGACCCCGCCGCGCTCGGCCAGTCACTCGACCGGGTGACACGAATACCGGCCATACCTTGCGATCTGGTCGAAGATCACCCGTTTCGGTGATACCCGCTGGTCATTGGGCCGCGTCGACTTCCGGTCAGGACTTCTCCAGGTACTCCGCCCGCTCGTCGTCCACCAGCTCGGCCACCATCCCGGCCAGCCCCGGCGAACCGGTCAGCTCCGGGTCCGCACCGACGATCGACTGCGCCTCGGTGCGGGCCTCGGTGATGACCTCCGCGTCCCGCAACAACGACAGCATGCGCAGGGCCGAGCGGTGGCCGGACTGGGCCGCCCCCAGGATGTCGCCTTCGCGACGCAACTCCAGGTCCAGCTGCGCCAGCTCGAATCCGTCCACAGTGGACGCCACCGCGTCCAATCGCTCCCGGGTTTTGGTGCCGTCCGGGGAATCGGTGACCAGCAGGCACAACCCCGGCGCGCTGCCTCGACCCACCCGGCCGCGCAGCTGGTGCAACTGACTCACGCCGAAACGGTCGGCGTCCATGATGGCCATCACGGTCGCGTTGGGCACGTTCACGCCGACCTCGATGACCGTGGTCGCCACCAGCACATCCAGCTTCGCCGCGGCGAAGGCGCGCATGGTCGCGTCTTTCTCGTCGGTCGGCAGCCGGCCGTGCAGCACACCGACACGCAACCCGGACAGCGGGCCGGATTCCAGGGCAGGCACCAGGTCCAGGACGGCGATCGGGGCGCGGCGGTCGGATTCGGCGGACTCCGGATCGGCCGGCGGCTCGCCGTCGGGACCGTCGTCCTGCAGGTCCTCGCCCAGCAACGGGTTCGACCCGGACTCGGCGTCGCCAATCCGCGGACACACCACGTAGGCCTGGTGACCGGCCTGCACTTCCTCCCGGATGCGCTGCCACGCGCGGTCCAGCCAGCCCGGCTTCTCCGACACCGGCACCACCGAGCTCGAGATCGGCGAGCGGCCGCTGGGCAACTCGCGCAGGGCCGAGACTTCCAGGTCCCCGTACACGGTCATGGCCACGGTGCGCGGGATCGGGGTCGCGGTCATCACCAACACGTGCGGGCTGACGTCTTCGCCCGCCCGCGCCCGGAGGGCATCTCGTTGCTCCACGCCGAACCGATGCTGCTCGTCGACCACCACGAAACCCAGGTCGGCGAACGCGACCTTGTCCTGGATCAGCGCGTGCGTGCCGACCACGATCCCGGCCGTGCCGCTGACCACATCGAGCAACGCCTGCTTGCGTTGCGCCGTGGTCATCGAGCCGGTCAGCAAGGTAATACGGGTGGCGTGTTCGGCCCCGCCCAGTTCCCCGGCCTGAGCCAGGTCGCCGAGCAGGTCGGCCAGGGAGCGGGCGTGCTGGGCGGCCAGCACCTCGGTCGGGGCGAGCATGGCGGCCTGGCGGCCGGAGTCGACGACCTGGAGCATCGCGCGCAGGGCCACGATCGTCTTGCCCGAACCCACTTCGCCCTGCAGCAGACGGTTCATCGGGTGCGCGCCCGACAGGTCGACCGACACGACCTCGCCGACCTCGCGTTGCCCCTCGGTCAGTTCGAACGGCAACCGGGCGTCGAACGCGTCCAGGATGCGGCCGGGAACCGGGGGGCAGGCGGGTGCGGGACGGGTGTCCGCCGACTGCCTGCGCTGGGCCAGAACCAGTTGCACGGCAAGGGCTTCGTCCCATTTCAGCCGCTTCTGCGCGGTCGCCACCGCGGGCCAGCCGTCGGGGCGGTGGATGCCGCGCAGCGAATCTTCCAGGCCGGCCAGGCGGTGCCGGTCGCGCAGCTCCGAGGGCAGTGGGTCATCCGCGCCGTCCCAGGTGTCCAGGATCTGCCGCACACACCGGGCGATCGACCAGGACGGCAGTCCGGCGGCCGCCGGATACACCGGGATCAGGGCATTCGCGAACTCGTCCACCGTGGACTGGTCGGAATTCTCGTCCAGCAGCTGGTATTCCGGGTTGGCCAGTTGCAGTTTCCCCTGGAACATCCCGACTTTGCCGGCGAACAGGCCACGCTTACCGGGCAGCAGTTCGCGTTCCCGCCACGCCTGGTTGAAGAACGTGCAGGACAGCGGGCGCACCCCGTCGGTGATGCGCACGTCCAGGATGGTGCCGCGGCGGCTGCGCATGGTCCGCTTGGCCACCCGCTCCACCTTGGCCAGCACCGTCGCGTGCTCGCCGATCTCCAAGCCGGCCACGTTGGTCAGCTCGCCGCGCTCGGCGTACCGGCGCGGATAGTGCCGCAGCAGATCCCCCACCGTGTGCAGGTCCAGGGAACTCGCCAGCGCCTTGGCCGTTTTGGCCCCCAGCAGCGGTTCCAGCTTGTCGTGCAGTCCCGTCATCAGCTACCTCATTCGACGCCGACCAGCAGGATCGGCTCGGCCTGGCCACCCGGATATCCGGTGAACTCGACCTCTCGATGTTCCACCCGCACATGCTCGGCCAATTCTCCGGCCAGCGATTCGGGCGCGTTCGCGCCGAGCAACACGGTCACCAGCTCACCACCGGAGGTCAGCATCCGGTCGACCAGCCGCACCGCACCGGCCAGCACCGCTTCCTCACCGGCCGGACCGGGCTCGATCAGCACAACCTCGCCGTCCAGCAAGCCCAGCACGTCCCCGGGCTGGCAACGGCCCACCCAGGTGATGCCTTCCTGCTCGGCCACGGTCAGCTCGCCGCGCCGGGTCGCCGCGGCCGCCTCGGCCATGGCCACCACGTCCTCGCCGGGCCGCCGGGCCGGGTCGTGCACGGCCAGCGCGGCCAGCCCGGCCACCGGCGAGGAGGTGGGCACGATCAGCACGTCCTGACCGGCTCGCACCGCGTCGGCGGCGGCCTTGGTCAGCACCTCGTCCAGATCCGGCTCGTTGGGCAGCACGGTCACGTGCGAGGCCTGGGTGCCGGTGATCACCGCGAGCAGTTCGGCCGCGTCCGGGCCGCCGTGCTCGGGCAGCGGGCAGATCACCGCCTGTTCGGCCCGGAACAGCTCGGCCACGCCCTCGCCCCGGGCCAGCGCCACCACCGCGCGGTCCCGGGCGAACCGGCTGGCCGCCTCGGCCACCTGATCGTCGAAGCGCACCACGGTGATCCGATGCGGACGACCGGCGTCCACCCCGGCCTCGATCGCCGCGCCGACGTCGTTGCAGTGCACGTGCACCGTCCACCGGTCGTTGCCGTCGCCCACCACGGACACGCAGTCGCCCAGCCGGCGCAGGGCGCTGCGCAACCGGTCCGCGGTGTGCTCCGGCACGTCGGCCAGGGAGTACATGACCTCGTAGGCGTACTCGGCCGAGCCCGCCTCGCGTTCGGTGCGCAGCATGTCCGGCTCGCGCGGGCTGCGCGCGGCCGCGGGTTCCGGCGCGGCCCGGCCGGTTTCGCCACCCTCGGCGAGCGCGGCCAGCTCGTCCAGCACGAGGACCAGCCCCTGCCCGCCTGCGTCCACCACCCCGGCCCGGGCCAGCGCCTTGAGCTGGCTGGTGGTCTCGGCCAGCGCCTCGGTGGCGGCCCGCGCGGCGCGGGCGGCCACATCGGACAGTCCGGTCTCGGCGCGGCGCACGGCCAGGGCGGCGGCGTGCAGCACGGACAGCATGGTGCCGGGGGCGGGGTCGCTGACCGCGTGGGCGGCCAGCTCGTCGGCCCGGGCCAGCGCGGCCGCCAGCGCGGCCGGATCGGCGGCCAGCACCTCGGCCAGGCCGCGCAGCACCTGGGACAGGATCACCCCGGAGTTGCCCCGGGCCCCGGCCAGCGCGCCGCTGGACACCGCGGTCCAGATCGCCTGCACGTCGTCGCCCGGCTCGCGGGCCACCGCGTCGCAGGCGGCGCGCATGGTGCGCAGCAGGTTGGTGCCGGTGTCCCGGTCGGCCACCGGGAACACGTTGATCGAGTCGATGGCGTCGCGATGCTCGTCCAGGCTCTGCGCGCAGGCGGTCAGCCAGCGGCGCACGGCGGGTCCGTCCAGGGCGTCCAACACGGGCAGCACCTGCGGCAACCTCCCATTTCTAGGCCCGGGGCCCTGACTGTATCGGGGGCCGGTTTGGAAGGCCCAGCCGCGAGGCGGTAGTCTGGTCGCCAGTCGCCCGGGCTGGCCTGGGCTTGAATTGTGTTTTGGGCCTTTTCGGGCACGAAGCCCAGCAACGATGTGTAAGGAGTGGCTGACATGGCTGCCGTCTGCGATGTCTGCGGCAAGGGGCCGGGCTTCGGTATGTCCGTCTCGCACTCCCACCGACGCACCCACCGCCGGTGGAACCCGAACATCCAGACCGTGCGCGCGAAGATCGGCCAGTCGCAGCGCAAGCGTCTGAACGTGTGCACCTCGTGCATCAAGGCCGGCAAGGTCACGCGCGGCTGAACAGCTTCACAAAGGGCGGGACGAACCATGCGGTCGTCCCGCCCTTTCGCGTGTCCGCACAAGGTTCGATCGCCCAAGGTTCGATACAAGGTTCGATCGGACAAGGTTCGATTCGGGTGCCCACGAAGGACCCGGTGGCGCGGGTAACCGCGGGCTGAGCGGATCAGGGCAGCTGCCAGTCGATCGGCTCGGCGCCCTGCTTGGCCAGCAGTTCGTTGGCCCGGCTGAACGGGCGGGAGCCGAAGAAGCCGCCGCTGGCCGACATCGGCGACGGGTGCGCCGACTCGACGCACGGCAGTTCTCCCAGCAGCGGGCGCAGGTTGCGGGCGTTGCGGCCCCACAGGATGGCCACCATCGGCTCGCTGCGTGCGGCCAGTGCGCGGATCGCCTGCTCGGTGATCTCCTCCCAGCCCTTGCCCTGGTGGGAGTTGGGCCGCCCGGGCGCCACGGTGAGCGCTCGGTTCAACAGCAGCACGCCGCGTCCGGTCCACGGTGAGAGGTCCCCGTTGGACGGCGCCGGGAAACCCAGATCGTTCTGGTACTCCTGGAAAATGTTGATCAGGCTCTTGGGCAGCGGCCGCACGTCCTCGGCCACCGAGAAGGACAGGCCGACCGGGTGTCCCGGGGTCGGGTACGGGTCCTGGCCGACGATGAGCACCCGCACCTCGTGGAACGGCTGTTTGAACGCCCGCAGCACGTTCTCCCCGGCGGGCAGGTAGCGCCGGCCGGCGGCGATTTCGGCACGCAGGTACTCGCCCATCGCCGTGAGGCGTTCGGAAACCGGGGCCAGCGCCTGCGCCCAGCCTGCTTCCACGACTTCTTCGAGGGGACGTCCGGCCACGGAGCGTGACCCTATCAGCCGAGCCGGACCGGTCAGCCGAACCGCCGCGGTCAGTCCAGGCGGCGCAGCTTCGCGCGGAAGATCCCGATGTTGGCCACGTACTTCTCCACGAACGGGGCGGTGAATCCCTCGGGCACCTCGTGGCCCTCGCGAATCCGCGCGGGCACGCCAAGGGCCATGCGCCGGGCCGGCACGTGACCGTTGAACGACACCACCGCGCCCGCGCCGACCACCGCGCCGGACTCGACCACGGCCGCGTTGAGCACCACCGAGCCGGAGGCGATCAGGCAGCCGTCGCCGATGGTGGCGCCCTCGATGTGCGCGTTGTGCCCGATCACGCACTCCCGGCCGACGACGGTCGGGGTGTATTCGGTGCAGTGGATGATCGACCCGTCCTGGACGCTGGTCCGCTCACCGATCTCGATGTGCCCGTAGTCGCCGCGCAGCACGGCCTGCGGCCACACCGAGGCGAAGGCGCCCAGCCGCACGTCGCCGATCACCGTGGCGTCCGGGTGCACGTAGGCGTCCGGGTCGATGGTCGGTTCCAGCTCACC
The DNA here is from genome assembly GCA_035551355.1 of Pseudonocardiaceae bacterium. Classification (GTDB taxonomy): domain Bacteria; phylum Actinomycetota; class Actinomycetes; order Mycobacteriales; family Pseudonocardiaceae; genus DATATV01. The sequence goes on from DASZNF010000079.1 coordinate 101,700, forward strand.
CAGTGCGTAGATCGGCATTGGGCACCTCCAGGGATTTGATGAAGTAGCGCGATTCCGGCTCACCGGCGTAGTGGCCGAATGGTTCACCCACGGCGTAACCGGATGTCCGGTACAGCCCGATCGCCTCGGGTTGCCGGGTGGCGGTCTCCAGGATGACCATCTTGTGCCCCGCGTCCCGCGCGGTGCGCTCCAGTGCGGCCAAGATCACCCGGGCAAGTCCGCGTCCGCGCGCGTCGGCCCGCACGAACATCCGCTTGATCTCCACCCGGCCGTGGCCCCGGGCCCGCCAGCCGCCGCAGCCGACCGGCCCGGAATCCTGGTGGGCCACCAGGAACAGGCCGTGGGGCGCGGCGAACTCGGCCGGGTCGACCGGGGTCTCGTCCGGCTCGCCGTAGCGAACCACGTACTCGGCCTGCAGTTCGGCAATCAGGGCCAGCGCGTCGGGGTGGTCGAGGGGCACCACCGTCAGCCGCGGCTCGCTCATTGGCCGTGCACCCGCCAGTGTTCCCAGCCGGCCGGCTTCTCGTAGGTCTGGCTGTCCACGGTCACGCCGCTGCCCTTGGACACGGTGCCGATTCGGGTCCAGCCCTCGGGCACCGCGACCGATTCGGGGAAGGTCGCGGCCAGCGCGTGATCCTCGCCGCCGGTGAGCACCCAGTGCCGGGCGTCGGCGCCCAATGCGGCGGCCACCTCGGCCAGCCGCTGCGGCACCTCCAGCAGATCGGTGCGGATGTCGATGTGCACGCTGGAGGATTCGGCCAGGTGACCGACATCGGCCAGCAGGCCGTCGGAGATGTCCAGCATCGAGGTGGCGCCGGCCCGGGCGGCCTGGGCGCCGGCCGGATACGGCGGTTCCGGGGCGCGGTGCGCGCCGACCACACTCACCGGCGAACGGAAACCCCGGCCCAGCACGGCCAGCCCGGCCGCCGACCAACCGAGCTTGCCGCACACCGCGAGCACGTCCCCGGGTTGCGCCTCGGAACGGGTCACCGGGGCCCGGCCCTCAAGATCGCCAAGGGCGGTGATGGACACCACCAACATGTCGGACGTCACCATGTCGCCGCCGACCAACCCGGCGCCGGCCCGGGACGCCTCGGCCCACATGCCGTTGACGATCTCGTCCACAACGGACGCTTCGGTGGTGGCCGGGCAGCCGAAGCCGACCAGGACCGCGGTCGGCCGGGCGCCCATGGCCGCGATATCGGCCAGGTTCACCGCCACCGCCTTGCGTCCGACCTGGTCAGGCGTGGACCAGTCGAGCCGGAAGTGCACGCCCTCGACGAGCACGTCGGTGGTGGCCACCACCCGGCCGTCCGGGGCCGCCACCACGGCCGCGTCGTCGCCCGGCCCCAGCAGGGTGGTCGGCGGCTGGGTGCGCCCGTCCGTGACCCGCCGGATGAGACCGAACTCACCCACCTCGGCCACGGTTCCCGTGCCGTCGGGGGTCTCCGAAGTCACCATTTTCTCCCATCGGATGAGTTCGGACCTCATACTGATCGCTACCTGAGGTACGTTAGCTGCCACCGGTGCCCGACGGGCCCGGGAACGCCCCCGGCGCCTGTGGGCACTGCGGTGGCATCCCGCGCGTCCACGGCTTCGGTGACATTTTCCTACCCCGAGCCGAGTGTTGAAGACGAAGGGGCACGCCGTGGTTCACGCTTACATCCTCATCCAGACTGAGGTCGGCAAGTCCGCCGCGGTCGCCTCGACCATCGCAGGCATTCCCGGGGTGGTCACGGCCGAGGACGTCACCGGTCCCTACGACGTGATCGTGGTCGCCGAGGCCGAAACCGTGGACCAGCTCGGTCAGCTCGTGGTGGCCAAGGTGCAGAATGTCGAGGGCATCACCCGGACCTTGACCTGTCCGGTCGTTCATCTCGACCACGCATGAGGATCGTGTGCAGAAGGCTTCACCTCCGCTGATCGCCGCACTGGCCCTGGCCGGTCTCCTGGTGCTGGGCATGATCGGGGCCGGGGTGTACGCGAGCAACTCCGGGTCCGGCGCTCCGGCCCCGGCCGCGGACACCGCCCCGGCCACCGCGCCGGTGAACCTGGTCCCGGTGGATTCGCCGCAGGCCGGGTCGGACCCCTGTAGGTCGCTGGTCGCGGCGTTGCCCACGTCGTTGAGCAACGGCAGGACCGCGCTGGCCCGGCGCACCATGGCCGGCACGTCCCCGGCCGGCACCGCGGCCTGGGGTGGCACGGTGGCCGACGACGATCCGGTGGTGCTGCGCTGCGGCCTGGCCAAGCCCGACGAGCTGACCCCGACCTCGGAGCTGCTGACCGTGGACGGGGTGTACTGGCTACAGGTCAACGGAGACGACGCGGCCACCTGGTACGCGGTGAACCGCTCGGTGTACGTGGCGCTGACCCTGCCCAGCGGGGTGACCGGCACCGGGCCGTTGCAGGAGATTTCCTCGGTGCTGGCGGCGAAACTCCCGGCCACCGGCTGAGTTCCGCGCACCGCGCCGATCAGCACGTTCATCGGGCGCATGAGTAGATCACGCTCATCCCCTCGTCCGAGGGGTCGCCGGTGTGCAGTTCGCCGGTGCGCACCGCGGTGAATCCGGCCTTCTCCAGCGCCCGGCAGGAACCGCGATTGTCCTGTTGCGGCACCGCGACCACCACCGAAATGTCCGGATAGAGCTGGAAGACCCGCGCCGTGAACTGTCCGATCGCCGCGCTGCCCAGGCCGCGCCCGAGGTGGGCGGGCGAGCCGATCAGGTAGTCGATGCCGGCCGCGTCCGGAATGCCCACCGCGCGATCCCAGTCCGGTTCATCGGCGTGCCGGTAGCACTGGATCAGTCCGATGGGGACCGTGTCGGCACGGATCAGATAAAGCCGGGTCGGATCGTCGCCGCGCACGCTCGGCCCGTACTTCGCCACGACCGCGTTCTCGTTGTCCGGCACCGGTGTCCACCACCGGGCCACGTGCGGTTGCCGCAACCACTCGTACAACAGCGGAAAGTCCGCCGTGGACAGCGGCGCGAAATCCAGTTCCACCGTGGTCAGCGCAGCCCGGTGCCCCGGGCCAGCGCGGTGTCGATGAGGGTGGACAGCAGGGTCGGATAGTCCACGCCGGTGACCGCCCACATCTTGGGGAACATGGAGATCGCGGTGAACCCGGGCATGGTGTTGACCTCGTTGACGATCACCGCACCGTCCTCGGTGACGAAGAAGTCGACCCGGGCCAGGCCCTGGCAGTCCAGCGCGCCGAACGCGGTGATCGCGGCCGCGCGCAGCTTGGCGGTCACCTCGTCGTCCAGTTTGGCCGGGATGTCGAACTCGCACGTGTCGTCGAGGTACTTGGCGTCGAAGTCGTACCAGTCCACGCCCTCGGCCACGATGCGGATCTCGGCCGGTTCGGAGGCTTCCACCCGGCCATCCGGAAACTCCAGCACACCGCACTCGATCTCGCGGCCCACCACGGCGGCCTCGATGATGACCTTCGGGTCGACCGCCCGGGCGGTGGCGATCGCGGTGTCCAGCTCGGCCCAGTCGGTCACCTTGGAGATGCCGGTGGAGGAACCGGCCCGGGCCGGCTTCACGAACACCGGCAGGCCGAGGGAATCCCGCTGCGCCTGGGAAAGCGTCGTCGCCCCGCGGCGCAGCACCTGGTAGGCGCCGACCGGAAGTCCTTCCGCGGCAAGGAGTTTCTTGGCGTACTCCTTGTCCATCGCGGCGGCACTGGCGAATACTCCCGGCCCGGCGTAAGGGATTCCGGCCAGTTCCAGCAGTCCCTGGATGGTGCCGTCCTCACCGTAGGCGCCGTGCAGCACGGGGAACACCACGTCGACTCCGGACAGGATCTCCCCGGCCCGTTCCGGCTCCATCACCACCAGCCCGGCCGCGGTCGGGTCGGCGGTCAGCGCCAGCGCGGTCCCGCCGTTCACCGAGGGCAGCTCGCGCTGACTGATGGCCAGGGCCTTCGGGTCGTCGGCGGCCAGCACCCAGCCGCCCTCGGGAGTGATGCCGACCGGAACCACCTCGAACCGGTCACGGTCGAGGTGTTCGAGCACGCTGCCCGCGGACAGGCAGGAGATGGCGTGTTCGGTGCTGCGGCCGCCGAACACGACGGCCACGCGAAGCTTCCGCTCGGTCATGAGTCTGGACGATACCGGGCGAAGCTAGGCCGTTCGGGTGGCCTCGGTCAGCAGCTCCACCACGACTGCCAGTGCATCCGCCAACTGGGCCTGCGAACAGGCCGTGTAACCCAGGGCGATGCCGTGCCAGCGGGGGCGGCCGTCGTGGTGGCGGGCCAGGCCGTCCAGGGTGATCCCGCGCCTGCGGGCCGAGCCGACCACCTTCCGCTCGGCCGCCGCGGTGGGCAGGGTGACCACCACGTGCGCGCCCGCGTCGTCGCCGAGCACCGTCAGCCCGGCCGCCCGCAGCGTGCCCACCACCAGTTCGCGGCGGGCCGAGAGTTCCCGGCGCACCCGGCGCAGGTGCCGGCCCAGGTCGCCGTGCCGGGCCAGCTCGACCAGGATGCGCTGGCCGGCCGCGGCCGGGCCGGTGCCGGTGCGTTCCCGGTGGGCCAGCACCGCCGAGACCACCTCGGGCGGGGCGACCATCCAGCCCGCGCCCAGGGTGGAGGTGAAGATCTTGCTGGTGGTGCCCAGGTGCACCACCACGTCCGGGGCCAGCCCGGCCAGCAGCGGCAGCGGGGCCACGTCGTAGCGCAGCTCGCCGTCGTAGTCGTCCTCCACCACCAGCCAGCCCTCCTCGCGGGCCCGGGCGACCAGCGCGACCCGGCCGGCCGCGGCCATCCGGCCGCCCAGCGGGTACTGGTGCGAGGGCGAGCAGTACACCGCGCGCACCCCGGCCGGCACCGCGTCGGCGGCCAGGCCCTCGGGGCCCACCGGCGCGGGCACGACCCGCACCCCGGCCGCGCGGAAGGCCTGCACCGCGCGCTGGTAGCCGGGTTCCTCCACGGCCACCACGTCCCCGGGGCGCAGCACGGCGGCGGCCAGTTCGGACACCGCGGCGGTGGTGCCTGCGGTGGCCAGCACGTCCTGTTCCACCTGGCCGCTGCCGATGTTCAGGCCGCGGTGGCGCAGCAGGTGCTCGGCGATGGTGGCCCGGTACTCCGACAGCCCGGCCCGGTGCGGGCGCAGCAGCGGGGCGGCGTCGGCCGCGGCCCGCCAGGCCCGCCGCCAGGCGGCCCGGTCCAGCCCGCCGATCCACGGCGCGCCCGGCACCAGGTCGATCAGGCCGGGCTCGGGGCCTGGCCGGGAGCGCCGGCGCGGGGCGGGCGCGGGGGTGCCGGGCGGGGCGGTGGTGATGTAGGTGCCGGAGCCGTGTTTTCCGGTGATCCAGCCCTCGGCGTGCAACTGCTCGTAGGCGGCCGCGGTGACCGTGCGGCTCACGCCAAGGCGTCCGGCCAGGGCACGGGTGGAGGGCAGCCGGTCGCCGCTGCGCAGCTGCCCGGCCGAGGCGGCCGCGCGCAGCGTGTCGGCCAGCTGCACGGCCAGCGGGGTGGCGGTGTCCCGGTCCAGGCTGATGGGCAGGCCCACCTCGCCCGCGGCCTCGGGCAGTTGCAGTGGCACGTCAAGTGGCCTTTCACAATTCTCCGCTATTGGCGCTACCAGCATGCCACTTGCCCGCTCAGGCTGGACACATGAGTCGCACACCACTGTCGCCCACGACCCGCAGCACCATCGCCCGCAAGCACGACCGGGCCGCCACCGACCGCGCCGCTCTGGACGAGGTGCTGGACGCCGGACTGATCTGCCACCTGGGTTTCGTGTCCGACGGGTCGCCGGTGGTGCTGCCCACCGGTTACGGCCGCGACGGGGACACCTTGTACCTGCACGGTTCCTCCGGTGCGCGCAGCCTGCGACTTGGCGCGACCGGCGTTCCGGTGTGCGTGACGGTGACCCTGGTGGACGGCATCGTGTACGCCCGCTCGGCGTTCCACCACTCGATGAACTACCGGTCCGCGGTGGTGCACGGCAACGCGGTGCCGGTCACCGAGCGGGCGGCCAAGCTGCACGCCCTTGAGGTGATCACCGAGGCGCTGGCCCCCGGCTCGTGGACGCACAGCCGCCGGCCCAACCCGCGGGAACTGGCCGCCACCTCGGTGCTGGCGGTGGATCTGGCCGAGGCGTCGGTGAAGCTGCGGGCCGGCGGGCCCGGTGACGACGAGGAGGATCTGGCCAGCCACCAGGTGTGGGCCGGGGTACTGCCGCTGCGCCAGGTGTGGGGCGAGCCGGAACCGGCCGACTACGTGGATCTGGCCATCCCGGCGCACATCGCGGAACGCGCGGTGCGCTGATGCTGATCCACCCGTGGGACGCGGCCGACGACGGCGAATGGCGGACCTGGCTGGCCGAACACGATTTCGGCCAGCTCATCGCGGTCGGCGACGACTACCGTCCATTGGTCACCCCGACCCATTTCCAGTTCGACGGAGCCGAGCTGATCCGGGTGCACCTGGCCCGGCCCAATCCGCTGTGGCCGGTGCTGCGGGCGCGGCCGGAGGCCACGCTGACCGTGGTGGACGACTACGCGTTCATCCCAGGACCGTGGCGGGCGCCGGCCGGGGTTCCGGCCGAGCACGGCGTGCCGACCAGCTACTACGCCACGGTGCAGTTGTTCTGCGCGGTGACCATTGTGGACGAACCGGAGGCCAAGGCCGAGTTGCTGCGCCATCAGCTCGGGCACTTCCAGCCCGCCGGTGATCACGGTCCGGTGCAGGCCGATCAGCCGCCGTACGGCCGGATGTTGTCCGGGATTCTCGGTGCGGAGCTGCGGGTGCGCGAGGTGCGGGCCAAGTTCAAGTACAGCGACAAGGCCGGCGACGCCGAGCAGTTGCCGGTGGCCGAACACCTGGCCGAGCGCGGCGATGCGGCCGTGCTGCGGCAGGTTCTGCGCCGCAACGCCCGGAACAAGGACTGAGCCGGGCCGGGCGAACCAGCCGACGGGCCGCACGACGCCCGGTTCGCCCGGCCCGGCGCGAACCGCGATCAGCCCAGCGAGCGGTGGGTGCGCTGCGGGCGGTAGACGTGGATGCTGATGGCCGGGTCGCCGCCGTCGTTGCGCACCTCGTGCACGTAGCCGGGGCCGAACACCCGGGCCTGGCCGGGCGATACGGTGTGCGCGGTTTCCGGCATGTCCGGCCGCCGCGACCATTCGGTCAGCGCACCGGACACCACGGCGAACGCGCCCGAGGTGGAGCCGTGGTCGTGCAGGTCGGTGCGCTGGCCGGGCAGCCAGCTCAGCAGCCAGATCTCCACCTCGTCGGTGGCCTCGACCAGCGCGGAGAACCGCTGGTCGGGGTCGTAGCGCAGGAGCGCGGCCCAGCGGCCGCGGTCGGCGGCCACGTCCAGGGCGATGCGGGCCGGATGGGCGGAGCGACGCGCGGGCGTCAGGGCAATGGTGTTCTCGGGTACGGCGAACAACGCGGGAATCCTCACTGGGAACAAAAACTGGATACAGGCCGGCCGGAACAGGCGGGCCCTGGGTCAGTTCACCGAGCGAGACAGAGCGCGCTGGCGACCCGGTGGAGGTCGATGTGACCCCTCCGGCCGATCATGGCGCGCAACAACACGATAGGTAGTCAACCAGACCGCGGGTGCACCCACAAACCGTCCCATCCACCGGACGTTCGACGCGCGGACCAGGTCGTCAGCTCAACGCGGCCAGCACGTCGGCGACCAGGTCGGCCGGGTCCTCGATGCCACAGGAGAACCGGACAAACCCCGGCGGGACCGGGTCGCCCCACTGGGCCCGGCGGTCCACGCTGGAGTGCAGGCCGCCGAAACTCGTGGCCGAGGCGATCAGCCGGGTCTTGGCCAGGAACTGGTCCACCGCCGCGGCCGAGGGCAGCCGGAACGAGAACACCCCGCCGAACCGGCGCATCTGCGCGGCCGCGACCGCGTACCCCGGATCCTCGGGCGAACCGGGCCAGCGCAGCCCGGACACGTCCGGCACCGCGCGCAACCGGTCGACCAGCGCGGCCGCGTTCTCGGCCTGCCGGGCCAGCCGCAGATCCAGCGTGGCCAGCCCGCGATGGGCCAGCCACACCTCGAACGGGCCGGGATTGTGCCCACCCACGGTGCGCGCCCGACGCAGTTTCCCGGCCAGCTCGCCGTCCACAGTGGACAGATGGCCGAGCAGCACGTCGCTGTGCCCGGCCACGGCCTTGGTGTCGCTGCCAAGGCTCACGTCCGCGCCCAGTTCCAGCGGCCGCTGGCCGAGCGGGGTCGCGGTGGTGTTGTCCACCACCAGCAGCGCGCCCGCGGCGCGGGTCAGCCGGGCCACCTGGGCGATGTCGCACACGTCCAGGCTCGGATTGCCGGGCGTTTCCACCAACACCAGCCGGGCCCCGGCCACCGTCTCCGGCGTCCACGGCCCGACCGCGGGCACATAACGAACCTCGATGTCCGGGAACTGCTCGGCGAACAGCGCGCGGGCCAGGTAGTAGCCGTCGTCCGGCGCGATCACCAGATCTCCCGGGCGCAGCACGGTGCGCAGCAGCACCGACAGCGCGGCCATCCCGGACGGGAAGATCACACACTCCCCGCCGTCCAGCTCGCCGAGCGCGGCCTCCAGCGCCCGCCAGGTCGGGTTGCCGCTGCGGCCGTAGCTGTCCACCGCCGGATCGGGCCCGCCGGGCGGCAGGTGATAGGGCGCGGCGAACACCGGTCCGGCCAGAAACGGTTGTCCCGCAACGGGTGCGGGCCCACCCGCGTGCACACACCGGGTGCCGTCCCGAAACTCGCTCACCGCGCCTCCCGTCGAGTCGGATCTGCCGCGATCGTAGATCTCCGCAGGTGGCGGGGCTTAGTCGAACTCCGGTTTCTGCGAGCGGCCCAGCAGTTCCCCGCCCATCGCCTTGGGGTCGGCGCCGTCGTGGCAGACCCGGTGCACCACCTCGGTGATCGGCATCTCCACACCCACGCTGCGGCCCAGCTCCCGGATCGAGGAACAGGACTTCACGCCCTCGGCCACCTGACCGTGCGCGGCCCGCTGGGCCTCGGCCAGGCTGTCCCCGGCGCCCAGCCGCGCGCCGAAGGTCCGGTTGCGGGACAACGGGGACGAGCAGCTGGCCACCAGATCGCCGAGGCCGGCCAGCCCGGCGAAGGTCAGCGGGTCCGCGCCGAGGGCCGCGCCCAGCCGGGCGGTCTCGGCCAGTCCCCTGGTCATCAGCGTGGCCGCGGTGTTGCCGCCGTAGCCGAGGCCGTAGGCCATGCCACAGGCCACCGCGATCACGTTCTTGCATGCCCCGCCCAGCTCGCAGCCGACCACATCGGAATTGGTGTAGGGCCGGAAATAGGGATTGACGCAGGCCCGCTGCAGGCGCACCGCGAGCTCGTGGTCGGTACAGGCGATCACCGTGGCGGTGGGCTGCTCGTCGGCGATCTCCTTGGCCAGGTTCGGCCCGGACACCACCGCGACCAGCTCCTCCGGCACCCGGGCGACCTCCCGGATCACCTCGCTCATCCGCTTGCCCGAGCCCAGTTCCACGCCCTTGGCCAGGCTGACCAGCGGCACCCCGGCCGGCAGCGCGGCCAGCCAGCTGCCCAGGTTGGCCCGCAGCGTCTGACTGGGCACCGCGAGCACCACGGCGTCCGCACCGGACAACGCGGTGCGCGCGTCGTCGGTGCAGGCCAGGTTGTCCGGCAGCCGCACGCCGTCGAGATAGTCGGGGTTGACCTTCTCGGCGTTGATCGTCTCGGCCAGTTCCGGCCGCCGGGCCCACAGCAGCACCTCGCGCCCCGCGTCGGCCAGGACCTTGGCGTAGGTGGTGCCCCAGGACCCCGCGCCGAGCACGGCGATCCGCTGGATCGCGGTCATCTCAGGCCTTCTTCTGGTGATGGTAGAAGTCGGCGGGTGGGGTCTCGCCGCGGATCTCCGCCTCCAGTTCGGTCACTCTGGTCATCAGCAGGTCGGTCACCTCGCGCAGCACCGCGCTGTCGGCGTTGCCCTCGCGGTACTTGGCCAGATCCACCGGCTCGCCGGCCACGGTGGTCACCGTGCCGCGCGGGAACAGCCGGAACTTCTTGGCGTAGACATCCACGATCTCCTGGGTGCCGTAGCGGGCGATCGGGATGACCGGCACGTCGTTGTCCACCGCCAGCCGGGCCACGCCGGTCCGGGAGAACATCGGCCAGTGGCCGGGGTCACGTGTGACCGTGCCCTCCGGATAGATGACCACCACCTTGCCCTGCTCCAGCGCCTCGTTGGCCGCGCGCAAGCTGTCCCTGGCGTCCGTGGTGCCCCGGTAGACCGGGATCTGCCCGGTCCCGTTCATCACGTGCCGGACCAGAAACGGCTTGAACAACGAGTCCTTGGCCAGGAAGCGCGGGACCCGCCGCAGCTTGTGCACCCACACCGCGTCGTAGAGCGGGTCCAGATGCGACACGTGGTTCATCACCAGCAGCGCCGGACCGGTCGCGGGCACCTGTTCCGTGCCTCGGTTCACCCGTTTCGCCAGCAGGCGGGTGAGGCCGTAGAGGAACGTCGCCGCGAACCAGACCCAGAAGCCGCTCTTCTCCCGTGCCACGCTTGCTCCCATCGGTCGCCAGGTTTTGGGTAAGTATGGACGGGTGGCGGTGATGGTGGATCTGGTGATCCCGATGAAGACGCTGGACCGGGCGAAGTCCCGGCTGTTCGGCGCGGCCGACAACGGCACCGGGGACCGGGTGGCGCACGAGGCGCTGGCGCTGGCCCTGGTCCGGGACACCGCCGCGGCGGCGATCGCGACCGCGTCGGTGCGCCGGGTGCTGGTGGTGACCTCCGATCCGACGGTGGCCGAGGCGCTGGCCTCCGACGGGGTGGAGACGATCCCCGACGAGCATCCCGGCGCCGGGCTCAACGCGGCCTACACCCGCGGCGCGGCCGTGTTGCGCGGCCGTGATCCGGACGCGGTGATCGGCGCCTTGCAGGCCGACCTGCCAGCGCTGCGCCCGGACGAGCTGGCCGCCGCGCTGGCCGAGGCCGATGGCCGCCGGGCGTTCTGCGCCGACCGGCAGGGCACCGGCACCACGTTGCTGCTGGCCGCGCCGGGTGCGCCGCTGGATCCGCGGTTCGGTCCCGGTTCGGCCCAGGCCCACGCGGGCACCGGCGCGATCGAGGTGGGCACCGGGCTGGCCTCGCTGCGCTGCGATGTGGACACGGCCGAGGATCTCCGGGTGGCCGCCGGGCTGGGCCTTGGCAAGCACACCGCCGCGTTCGCCCCGGCCGCGCCGGTCGGCCAGATCGGCTGGAGCTGCTGCCCGCGGGCCTGATCACTTCCAGGCGGTGCTCGTTTGCCTGGAGTTCACTCGGAAGCACCCGCATCGGCGGGTCGAAAATTCCGGCACATCGTGAACAATGGCCTTTGTGAGCGGCGACAACGGCACCGAAGGCAGCTCCGGCGTGGTCAACACCCCGCCGGCGACCACGACCCCCTCGACTCCGACCGTGCCGGCCCCGGTGAGCGAGCCGGAGGCCAGGACCACGGTGACCTCCGCGCCCCCGGCGATGACCAGAACGCCGGCGATCGCCGACGACCTGCCCGAAGACCGCTACTTCAACCGGGAACTGTCCTGGTTGGACTTCAACTCCCGGGTGCTCGCACTGGCCGAGGACGCCTCACAGCCGCTGCTGGAGCGGGCCAAGTTCCTGGCCATCTTCGCCTCCAACCTGGACGAGTTCTACATGGTCCGGGTGGCCGGACTCAAGCGCCGCAACGAGACCGGCCTGCTGGTGCGCAGTGCGGACGGGCTGACCCCGCACGAGCAGCTGGCCTACATCGCCAAGCGCAACCAGGAACTGGTGGAGCAGCACTCCGCCGCGTTCGTCGACCACCTGCTGCCCGCGCTGGCTGACAACGGAATCCGCATCGTGCGCTGGGACGAGCTGGAGGAGGCCGACCGGCTGCGGCTGTCGAACTACTTCTCCGATCAGATCTTCCCGGTGCTCACCCCGCTGGCCGTGGACCCGACGCACCGCTTCCCCTACATCTCGGGGCTGTCGCTGAACCTCGCGGTGAGCGTGCGCGATCCGGCCGATGGCACCAGGCACTTCGCCCGGGTGAAGGTGCCGGCCAACGTGCCCCGGATGATCCGGGTGGAAACCGACCGCCGGGACCGGCAAGCGTCGTTCCTGCCGCTGGAGGAACTGATCGCGGTGCACCTGCACGATCTGTTCACCGGCATGGAGGTCGTGGAGTACCACGCGTTCCGGGTGACCCGCAACGCCGACCTGGAGGTCGAGGAGGACCGGGACGAGGATCTGCTTCAGGCGCTGGAGCGGGAACTGGCGCAGCGCCGGTTCGGTCCGCCGGTGCGCCTGGAGGTCGGCGAGGACATGACCGACACCATGCTCGAACTCCTGTTGCGGGAACTGGAGATCGAGAAGGAGGACGTGGTCCACGTGCGCGGCAGGCTGGATCTGTCCTGTCTGTGGCAGATGTACGCGGTGGACCGCAACGATCTCAAGGACCCGGTGTTCGTGCCGGCCACCCATCCGGCGTTCGCCGAGCGGGAGACGCCCAAGAGCGTGTTCGCCACGCTGCGCGAGGGCGATGTGCTGGTGCACCACCCCTACGACTCGTTCTCCACGAGCGTGCAGCGGTTCATCGAGCAGGCCGCGGCCGATCCCCGGGTGCTGGCCATCAAGCAGACGCTCTACCGCACCTCCGGCGATTCGCCGATAGTGGACGCGCTGGCCACCGCGGCCGAGGCGGGCAAACAGGTCGTCGCGCTGGTGGAGATCAAGGCCCGGTTCGACGAGGAAGCCAACATCGAGTGGGCCCGCACGCTGGAGAAGGCGGGCGTGCACGTGGTGTACGGCCTGCTGGGCCTCAAGACGCACTGCAAGGTTTCCCTTGTGGTGCGCCAGGAAGGCTCGACCATCCGCCGCTACTGCCATATCGGCACCGGCAACTACAACCCCAAGACCGCCCGGCTGTACGAGGACATCGGCCTGCTCACCGCGGCGCCGACCATCGGCGCGGACCTGACCGACCTGTTCAACGTGCTGACCGGCTACTCGCGGCAGAGCACCTACCGCAATCTTCTCGTTGCCCCGCACGGCATCCGCCGGGGCGTGGTGAGCCGGATCGAGCGGGAGATCGAGCACGCCCGGGCGGGACGGCCGGCCGGCGTGACGTTGAAGGCCAATTCCCTGGTGGACGAACAGGTCATCGACGCGCTGTACCGCGCCTCCCAGGCGGGCGTGCCGGTGGACATCGTGGTGCGCGGGATCTGCGCGTTGACTCCGGGACGCCCGGGGCTGAGCGAACGCATCCACGTGCGGTCCATTCTGGGCCGGTTCCTGGAGCATTCCCGGATCATGCACTTCGCCGGCGAGAACGAGTTCTGGATCGGCAGCGCGGACATGATGCACCGCAATCTCGACCGGCGGGTCGAGGCGCTGGTCCGGGTCACGGATCCGAAACTCACCGAACACCTGGAATGGATCCTGAAGTCCGCGTTGGACCCGGAGACGCGCTGTTGGGTGCTGCGTCCGTCCGGACAATGGGAACCATCTCCGGCCGACGGCGGAAAGGTCCGGGACCACCAGGTCGAACTGATGCGCCGGCATGCCGGGGCGGAGTGACGTGCGCGCCGCCGGAACGGTGCTCTGGCGGCGAACCGAGGACGGTGACCAGGTCGAGGTGGCGCTGGTGCACCGGCCGCGCTACGACGACTGGTCCCTGCCGAAGGGGAAGTTGCACGACGGCGAGACCGAACTCACCGCCGCGGTCCGCGAGGTCGAGGAGGAACTCGGCTCGCGGGTCGCCGTCTCACGCTTCATCAGCGCTGCCGCGTACGACACGCACGGTGGTCGCAAGCAGGCGTGCTACTGGGTGATGCGGCACGTCGACGGTGAGTTCACGCCGAACGACGAGGTCGACGACGCCCGATGGTTGCCA
>DASZNF010000080.1:0-38079 GCA_035551355.1 Pseudonocardiaceae bacterium
GCGGGGATGGCGTTGTCGATGAGGACGGCGGCGATGGCGGCGGCGGTGGGGAAGGATTCGCTGTTGAGGACCCGGGTGCGGGCCGCGGCACCGTCGAGGAGCAGTGCGAGTTGTTCGCCGAGTTGTTCAGGGTGGGCGGCGCCGGCTTCGCGTGCGGTTTCGGCCAGGCGCGTGGCGATGGCTTTCTTGTAGTCGCGGGCGAATTGGGATGCGGCGTGTTGGGGGTCGTGGAGTTCGACGGCCGCCGCGATGTACGGGCACATCGGGGTGAGCTCCGGTGTCCCGGACGCGGGCAGCTCGAAGGCGGCGAGGAGTCGTTCGCGGGGTGTGAGGTCGGTGCGGTCGAACACTCCGGGCATGATGTCGGGATCGAATCGGCGCAGGTATTCGGCGACGAGTTCGTCCTTGCTGGTGAAGTGCTGGTAGGCCGTGCGCTTGGACACCTGGGCCACGGCGCAGAGCTGGTCCATGCCGGTGCGGTTGATGCCCGCATCGCGGAACAGCTGCTGTGACGCGCTGAGGATGCGCTCGCGTGCGCCCCGGCCGCGGCGCCGGCCCAGGGGGCCCTTCTCCAACTCCGTCATGCATCCAGCATAGCTGAGTTGAGTACCGACCAGTGTACATAACTTGCGCTCCGACCGGTCGCCCGGTACGTTAAGCACACAGGTCGGTATATATAACGTGCCGGCTGGTTCCGAACACTCGGCAATTCGAAGGAGTGATCGTGGGAAAGCTCGATGGCAAGGTAGCGGTGATCACCGGCGGATCCACCGGCATGGCACTGGCCGGCGCCACACTGTTCGTCGAGGAAGGAGCGCACGTTTTCATCCAGGCCCGGCGGCAGGACGCACTGGACGACGCGGTCAAGCTGATCGGCCGCAACGTCACCGCCGTCCAGGGTGACGCGGCCGACCTGGACGACCTGGACCGCTTGTACGACACCGTCAAACGGGAAAAGGGCTCGATCGACGTGCTGTGGGCCAGCGCCGGGATGGGCGAACCCGCCGTCCTCGGCGAGATCACCGAGGAGCAGTTCGACCGGGCCTTCTGGCTCAACGCGCGCGGCACCCTGTTCACCGTGCAGAAGGCACTGCCGCTGATCAACGACAACGGCTCGATCGTCATGACCGGGTCCAACGCCTCCCTCGGCGCCTTCCCCGGCTGGAGCCTCTACGCGGGAAGCAAAGCCGTCCAGCAAGCCTGGGCCCGTGTCTGGCTCAACGAACTGCGCGACCGCAAGATCCGGGTCAACGTCCTGACTCCCGGCCAGGTCGCCACCGCCAAACAGGCGGAACTGTTCGACGAGGCAACCAAGACCGCATTCGAGTCCCTCATCCCCCGCGGAGAGATGGGTCGGCCCGAAGAAATCGCCACCGTGGCCCTGTTCCTGGCCTCCGACGACTCCAGCTACGTCAACGGCCTGGAACTGGTCGCCGATGGCGGCGCCACCGCCATCTGAGTCACACGCCCGGAATGCCGCATCGCTGGGATGGCCGGCCGGGTCCCACATGCAACGAGGAGTAGCCATGACCACGTTCGCTCCGCATCGCGCCACCGTCGAGTCCTTCGTCGACTGTATGCACGGCCGCGCGGACAAAGCCGGTCTTGCCCGTGTCCTCGCCGAGAACGTGGTGCTGATCAGTCCGCTCATCGATGAGCCCCTCACCGGCCGCGAGGCCGTCACGGCAGCCATCCAGGACATCTCCACGGTGGCGGCGGACCTCACCTACAAGGAGGTCCTCAGCGGCGAGACCCACCACGCCGCATTCTTTCGGCTGCAGATCGAAGACACCGTGGTCGACGGAATGGACTACATCCTCCTCGACGCCGACGGCAAGATCGCCGAGGTGACCATCTTCTGGCGCCCGTTGTCGTCCGCCGTCGAGATGCAGGGGCACCTTTCGCCGCAGCGCTGAGAACTGCGCGCCAAGGGAGATCAACGATCACGGGATGCCCTTGTCCCAAGTCCTTGACCTGACCCTCCTTTTTGGACTATCGGCAGGTTCACGCATCCCGATCTACCGGCGGAAACAAGCCACCTCAAGAACAGGAAGAGAGCACACCTCATGAGCAGCATCACCCTCATCGGCACGGGGAACATGGCCCGTGCCATCGGCACGCTCGCGGTGGCGGGCGGCAACACCGTCGAGGTCATGGGACGCGATCAGGCCAAGGCCGATGACCTGGCCAAGGCTCTGGGCGGCAGCGCGACGACGGGCAAGTGGGGCGCCGTCCCGGCCGGGGACATCGTCATCACGGCCCTGTCGTACGACGGTGTCGTTCCGGTCGTCGCCGAGTACGCAGACGCCCTCGCGGGCAAGGTCATCGTCGACATCAGCAACCCCTTCAACACCACCTTCGACGGACTGGCCCACAACGAGGAGACCTCGATCGCGCAGGAGGCCGCCACGGTGGCCCCGGCCGGCGCCAGCGTGGTGAAGGCGTTCAACACCATCCTCCGCAACGTCCTCGAGAACGGCCGGCCCAACGTCTTCATCGCCGGCGACAATGCGCAGGCGAAGGCGGGCGTGGCGGCATTCATCGAGAGCCTCGGGCTGCGCCCGCTGGACGTCGGCGGCCTGAAAATGGCGCACTGGCTGGAAGGAATGGGCCTGATCACGGTGGGCCTCGCCGGCCACGGGGTCGGCCACTGGGACTTCGCCCTCGGCGTCAACGAATTCACCGGCTGAGCCCCAGCCCACGTTGGGCCACGCTGCTGGTCGTAGATCGGTGACTGGCTTCACGGGTTGTCCGGCGCCGATCGGCCTGCGCAGCGTTGGCCCACTCTTGACACCGGCGAGCGCAACGTCCATCGTTTGGTTGACATCTCGCATCGACGTGTCAAGGTGAGGCGCCCATGGCAGCGCAGACCCGGGAATCCCTGCTCGACGCTGCCGCCCAGCTCATCAAGGCCGGGCAGCCGGTCAAGTTGTCAGAAGTCGCCGCCCTGGCCGGGGTTTCCCGGCAGACGCTCTACAACGAGTTCGGCAGCCGGGACCGCTTGCTCGAGGCGTTGTCGTTGCGGGTCGGCCAGCGAGTACTGGCCGAGTCGGTCCGGGCGGCCCGGGAAGCGCCGGGCGACGTGGGCGACGCGGTCCGGGCCTCGACCATTGTCGGGTTGCGCGCCGCGACGACCGATCCGCTGGTCAAGGCCGGTCTGCTTGGCCCGTCGGCGGAGTTGCTGCCGTTCGTCACCACCAGTTCCGGGGCGCTGCTGGACCTGTTCCGGGACGCCTGCGCCGCGGTCCTGCTGGAGCGCTGGCCGCGCCTGGACCCGGTGGAAACCCGGTGGGCGATGGAGATGGGTTTCCGGCTTTCCTTGTCCCACCTGGTTTTGCCGACCGAACCGATCGAAGTGACCGCGGCGCACACCGCGATCGTGATGCGCCGCCTGCTCGGCCCCACCGACCCGCAGGAGACCGGAAAACAGTCGAACTGATCCGCGCGAGAACCGAGGAGGCGACAACGATGTCGACCCACGAGCTGTATGCCATTCCCGCCGAACACGCCACGTGGGACGTGGAGATGTCCGGCGCCACCCGGTTCAACTGGGAGTACGACGAGGGGCGCGATCGGCTACTCTCCTTGTACCAGAAGGGAAAGGACAAGCAGTGGGATCAAACCAAGCGAATCGACTGGGACGCCGACGTCGATCCCACTGACCCGCTTGGCCTGCCCGACGAGCTCATCTCCATCTTCGGCACCCCGACCTGGGACAAGCTCGGGCCGAAGGAACGCGGCGAGCTGCGGCAGCATCAGACCTCCTGGCAGTTCTCCCAGTTCCTGCACGGTGAGCAGGGCGCGATGGTGTGCGCGGCCAAGATCGTGGAATGCGTGCCCGATGTGGATGCCAAGTTCTACGCGGCCACTCAGGTGATGGACGAGGCGCGGCACGCCGAGACATACTCCCGTTTCCTGCAGGAGAAGGTCGGCCTGCTCTACCCGATCAACGACAATCTCAAGGCACTGCTGGACGACACCCTCTCCGATTCGCGGTGGGACATGCCCTATCTGGGTATGCAGGTGCTGATCGAGGGGTTGGCGCTGGCCGCGTTCGGAATGCTGCGGGAAACCACGACCAAGCCGCTGCCCCGGCAGATCCTGGCCTATGTCATGCAGGACGAGGCTCGGCACGTCGCGTTCGGCCGGATGGCGCTGAAGGACTACTACGCCAACCTGACCGAGGCGGAACGCCGGGAGCGCGAGGATTTCGTCATCGAGGGCTGTTACCTGATGCGGGATCGGTTCCGCGGCCAGGAAGTGTTCGAGACCATGGGTTTCGATCTGCACGAGTGCCTTGACGCGGTGGAACATTCCGAGTCGATGCGGCTGTTCCGGCAATTGTTGTTCAGCCGGATCGTGCCTTGTGTCAAGGATATCGGGCTGTGGGGCGAGCGGTTGCGCAACGCTTATGCGGACATGGGCGTGCTCCAGATGGCTGCCACCGACCTCGATGCCCTGATGGGCGCGGACGAGCAGGTCGCCGACAGCCTTGACGCGCAACGGTTCGCCGCCGAGGAGGCGTTGCGGGCGGAGGAAGTGGCCGAGACCATCGCGCAGGCACCCGCCGACTGACCGGTCGAGCACCGCGACCAGATCGGCGGCGTGCGCGGCCATCTCGTAGCGGCCGGTGATCCCCGGCCGCTACGAGGGCCGTGGTCAGCCGCCGCACCCACCGCCGCCGCCACCCCCGCCTCCGCCGCACCCGGTACCGCCGTCAGAGCCACCGGACCCGGACGATGTGATCAGCGCGCTGCGCAGCGCCGGATCGGCCAGCGCGCTGAACCCGACCACGGCCACCCCCGCGAGTTGCGCGTCGAGATCCCACCCCGGGGCGCCCCGATGCCGTTGACGCAGGGGGCGCACGGCGGCCCGGCCCGCGATCGAGGACCGGTGGCGGGCCGCGGGCCACCGGCGGAGCAGCAGGATCAGGGTGGCGACCCCGCTGGCCAGCAGCAGGATCTGCAGGTTGCCGATGGGGCGGCCGAGATTGGCGCCATTGACGGCCCGCACCAGGCCCACGCACCACACCACGGCCGGCACGAACAGCACCAGCCGCCACACCATCGCCCCGGACGGGGCGATCAGCAGCCCGCGGGAGCGCACCTGATCCGCGACCGCCGCCACCGATGGATGGTGGCGCAGCCGCGACACCACCGATGTCTGCGACGCGGTCCCGACCAGCGCCAACTCCTGGCACACGGCGGCTTCGACCGGTCCGTTGGGCCGCGCGCCGTGGACTTCGGTCAGCCGGCCGCGGCGGGCCACCAGGATCTGCTGTCGCAGCGCCAGCCCGGCGATCGCGGTCTGCACCACGCGGCCCGGCCCGCCGGTGAGGTAGGCGGCCTGATACACGTCCAACGGTGTCGTGGTGTCCGCCGGCCGCGCACCGGTTCTGGTCACCAGCGCCTGCACCACGAACACGACAACCACGGCGGCCAAGTAGCCCACGATGTAGAGGTTGGTGAACTCGGGACCGGTCAGCCCCCACGGCTGGTTCATCTCTGCCACCTCCGGTGGGTCAGGTGTGCTGCAACGAGCGGAATTCGTTGGTCCACACGGTGTTCTGGCCGGGCAGGCCGTCCGCGGCCGGTTGCACGGTGTGCTGGCAGTACATGCTGTTGAGCACCCACGGAGTGGAGTCGGGCCCGAACTGGGAGGACATCGCGGTGTCCTGTCCGATGCCGTAGGTCGCCACCGCGAGTTTTCCGGTGGCGCGGAAGGCATTCACCTGGTCGGTGAGGTAGCTCTTGTTGTTGGCGAACCACGGGGTCATGGCCAGGAAGTCGTCCCACTCCTGTTGCGGCACCGGGTGTTGGAGCGCATCGTTGATCACCTGCCACACCGGCGTCCCGGTCTTGACCTGGTAGCGCTTGGCGAATTCGGCCGAAACCCGGTCGGACAGATGTTTCTTGTAGAACAGCACCAAGGAGAATTCGGTGGCCAGGAATTTCTGGTCGGATCGCATTCTGGGCAGGATGTAGTCGAGGTAGTCCTGGCCGGCCGCCGGGTCGGGCAGGTGCGGATGGATGTCGGTGCCGGCGATCTCGGGTGTGTCGTGCACGAACCGCATCCACCGATCGGTGGCGGCCGTCTTCCACTGGGGCAGGTCGAGATGATTCAGCGCGCCCATGTACAGCTGCGTCTTGCTCGCCGAGCCGAATTTGCTGGCGCGGTAGGCGATGGCCCGTTGCGCCATGGCCTCGTAGAACGCGTTGAGCTGTGGGCTGTCCTTGTCCGACTGCCGGCATTCGATGAACGGCTCGTTGCCGATGGCCAGGATGTCGACCCTGTTCATCACGGCCGCCAGCACCGCGTCCAGTTGTTGTTGCGCGGCCGCCATTTCCGGACTGTCGGGAGTCGGGATGGCTTGGTTGAAATAGGGAAACTTCAACGACAGCACGGTGCCGAACCCCTGACCGGCGTAGCCGAGCAGCGCTGCGATCGCGGGCTGGTCGGCCGGGTTTCCCTTGGTGGCGTCGGGCATCGCGAAGAACCCGCGCACCCAGTTCGCGGAGATGCCGTGCAACTCGGGTCCGGTCATGACGCTGGGATCCCCGTTGAAGTTGGCCCCCAGCGCCCCGTTCGCACTCGGAGTCGATGTCGGCGCGCCGGATGCGCCGGATGCGCCGGATGTGGTCGGGCTGCCGGGGGTCGGCTGGGAGGTGCCCGCGGTCGAGTCGCACGCGGCGACACCGCCGATCCCGGCCGCGACCAGACCGGCCATCGCCGACATCCGGAGCAGGCCACGGCGCGAGAGCACCGGGTTCTCCGCGGGTCGTTGCGACTGTGGGGCGCGGTTCTCCCGCATCGGCTGACGTCCTCCTGTCACGTTTCGCATGTCCGGCCGGTGCTCAGTTGTCGATGTTCATCGAGCTGATCAACCACTTTCCCTGCTGTTGCCGCAGGTCCCAGGAGACGTGGAAGCCCTGGGCGTTGTGCGAGCCGATCATCATCAGGGCGTTCAAGGTGTGACCGTCCACACTGACCTGGTCGTCGGTCACCGTGGCCGTGGCGCCGGTGGGCGTGATCTTGTTCACTGTCACCTTCGACTGCGGGGGCAGCGTGATGCCCGGTTGGGCCCACGAGGTGCGCAGATCGGTCAGGGACTTGATGGCCTGGGGCTGGGCGCAGGCCTGGGCCGGGGTCAGGTCGATGCCCGGGGGAGGAGCGCCGTTGAGCAGGCAGGCCTTGCGGTAGTGCTGTTCCAGGACGTCCGTGACGAAGGTGGTCATCAGGGCTTCGGGTGTCGCGGTGCCCGCCGAGGTCGTCGTCCCGCCCGGCTTGCCGGCGGCCGCGGTCGCCGGTGCGGAGGTGGTCGTGGGGGTCGCGGCCGTAGCGCTGCCCGCGGTCGCGGTGGTGGCCGAACTACCGCAGGCCACGGCACCGGTCAGCAGCGCAACCAGCGAGGCCGACGACACGACCCCGCTCACCCAGCGGTTTCGCTTCCCGGACACCGTTTCCGTGCTGACGCGCATGCGTGACCCTTCCGATTGCCCTGGCTGGTTCCGGCCGTTGCGGACTCCGGACTGGCGCGTATGAGCCAGGCCGGAGTCGGCCGGGGGAGGTGCGGCCGGTGATGGTACCGGCTCGTTCCCTCCGACTGCCAGCATCTCGGAGGTAGCTGAAGATCGTCTGAACCTTCGATGGATGTAGTATCGCGTCGGTTAGGGGTAACAGCTTCGGGCTCACGATGAAGCGGGGTCTGTCACAACCCGTAGGTCTTGCCGATGATGTCGCGCTGGATCTCGCTGGTCCCACCGTACACAGTGGACACAACTGTCGCGCGCAGCAACCGCTCCATCCCGTATTCGGTGGCGTAGCCGTAGCCGCCCATCATCTGCATGCCGTCCAGCGCCATCGCCTTGGCGAATTCGGTCGCCTTCAGTTTGGCCATCGACGCCTCCCGGGGCCGCAGCTGATCCGGGTTGGCGTCGATCTTGGCCGCCACGTCGTGCACGAGCAGCCGGGTGCACTCCAATTCGGTGGCGTGGTCGGCGATGCGGTGGCGCAGTGCCTGGAAACTGCCCACCGGGCGGCCGAACTGGTGGCGCTCGCGGATGTAATCCACGGTGTTGTCGAATGCGCGCCGGGCGGTGCCGAGCATGAGCCCGGCCAGGATCATCCGTTCCAGGTTCAGTCCGGCCATCAGTTGCCGCCAGCCCTGGCCGACCTCGCCGACCACCGCGTTCTCGGGCAGGAAGCAGTCGGTGAAGTACAGGTCGTTGACCTCGCGCCCGCCCATCGTGTCGATGCCGTGCACGGCCAGCCCCTCGACACCGGCGGGTACCGAGAACATGGTGAGGCCGTCGTGTTTGCCACCATCGGTCGAGGTGCGGGCGATGAGCAGGATGTGTTCGGCGAGGTGTGCGTTGGAGCACCAGGTTTTCTGGCCGTTGATCACCCAGCCGCCGTCGCGTCGTTCGGCCTTGCAGGTCAGGGCGCCGACATCGGAGCCCGCGCCCGGCTCGGACATCGACACCGACAGCACCTTGCCGCGCAGGAAGTCGGTCAGCACCTGCTGTTTCTGCGCCTCGGTGCCGAACTTCTCGTACGAGGCCGCGGTGATGGCCGAGGTGGCGAAACCGCCGATCGGCGCCTGCCAGTACGCCGTGGTTTCCAGGAACAGCACCAGTTCGGCCATGCCCTGGCCGGCGCCGCCGTACTCCTCGGGCACGGACACCCCCAGCCAGCCCAGCTCGGCGAGTTTCCCGTACAGCTCCACGCTGTGCGGTGATCGGTCGCCGTCGGTCAGCTTCAGGCGCTGCTCGCGGCTGCCGACCTCGCGCCGGCAGAACTCGGTGATCGCGGCGACGAAGTCATGGCGGTGATCGGTGAGCAGGTCGGTCACGGTGGGGTCCCCTCGTTGGGCGGTCGGCTTCCCTATCGAAGGCCGAGGGGGCCGAGTCTGTCAACAGCTACGAATGACCAATAACTTAAGCTCCGAAAGTAGGTGTTCAGAGCGCATCTACCGCCGGAACAGATACCGGTTGTGAGGTAACCGGGGTCGACTACACTCGCTCGCATGCCGACCTCGGCTCACCGCCCCAAGGACCGCAAGGCGAGCATCGCGCTCGCCGCGGCCGAGCTGTTCTGCGCGCGCGGATTCCACAACGTCGGCAACGAGGACATCGCCGCCAAGGTCGGCATCACCGGCCCCGCGCTCTACCGGCATTTCCCGTCCAAGCAAGCCATCCTGACCGCCGCGGTGGCCGAACTGGTCGGCACGTTCGCCGAGCGCGTGCACGCCGCCAACGGCATCGAGGATCCGGGGGAGCGGCTGCGATCCGCCCTGTGTGGGGTGATCGGTTACACGCTGGACCGGCGCTCGGCGGCCCGGTTGTACCAGTGGGAGGGCCGCCACCTCGATCCGGCGGACCGGGCCACGGTGGCCGGGACGTTCGACGCGGCGGTGCGCGGGCTGCGGGACATGTTGCGGGAGACCCGGCCGGAACTGTCCGCCCGCGACGCGACATTGCTGATCAATGCGGCGCTGAGCGTGATCGCCAGCCCGGCGACCCATCGCACCAGCCTGGCCCGAGCCAAGATAGAACAGACCATTGTGGACAGTTCTACCGCGGTGCTGGCCGCGCGACTGCCAGCGCCGCGGCGAAGCGCGGCCCGCGACTACCGGCCCGAACTGCTGCCGCGGCGGGAACGGCTGCTGATCGAGGCGATGCGGCTGTTTCACGAGCGTGGCTTCCACGCCGTGGGGATGGCCGACATCGGCGAGGCGGCCGGAATCAGCGCCTCCAGTTGTTACGCGCACTTCTCCGGCAAGGCCGACTTGCTGGCTGCCGCGTACTACCGGGCGACCAACCGTCTCGAGCAGGCGACGGCCGAGGCGTTGCTGGATGCGGACTCGCCGGCGCAGGCGATCGGCCGGCTGGTGGACACCTACGTCCGGTTCGTGTTCGAGCAGGCCGATCTGGCCGCGGTGTACGTGTCGGAGAGCGAGAATCTGCCGCCGAAGGACCGACACGAACTGAGAGCGGCGCAGCGGCGCCACGTCGACACCTGGATCACGGTTCTGTCCGAAGTGGACGGTAGGGTTTCCTCTGCGGTGCTTCGGTTCCGGGTGCACGCCGCGCTCAACGTCGCGGGGGATCTGGCCCGCTCGGCGGGGTCCTCGGCCACTCTGGCCCGCACCACAGCGCTGGTCCGTCGAGTCCTGGGGGCCTCGCCGGACTGACCGCACGGATCAGGCCGGCGCCTGGCGTTCGGCGACGGCGGCGAAGATCCCGGCGCACTGCTCGACCAGTTCGGCTTCGCTGAGCGCGAGCCGACCGTCCAGCCAGGTGGTGAGCGTCTGGGCGAAGCCGCCGACCAGGAAGTGCGCGACCAGATCCAGCCCGGAGGTGTCGGGCAGGCCGTAGAACTCGCGGGCCTGCCCGCTCAGCAGCCGCGCGAACAACCGGGACGAGTCCAGTCGTCGCCGGGCCAGCAACGGGTCGGTCAGGGTCACCGAGAACAGCACTCGCCCGCACTGCGGATCACCCGCCACCGCCGCGACGATCGCCGCCAGCCCGGCCCCGATCTTGGCCGTCGCCTCCGCCGGCGCGTTCTCCACCGCGGCCAGTGTCCGAGTGGCGACCAGGTTGACCACGTGGTCGTAGACGGCCGAGACCAGGGCGGCGCGGTCGGTGAAGCTCTCGTAGAAGTAGCGGGCGGTCAGCCCGGCGCGCTGGCACGCGCCGCGCACGGTGAGCTGGTCGTCGGCCAGCAGGTCCAGTCCGGCGTCGATCAGCCGGCCGGCCCGCTCGGCCTTGCGTCCGGCGCCGGTCATCCCGCCGTACACGCGCATCTCCGCCGCACCCACGCCGACATCTTGACCGACCATGCGCCCATCATGCACCATCTGACTACGCGTGTTGTCAGATCTTTGGGAGGAAACCGAAGATGGCAGCCAGTCGACCGGTGCGGCTGGACCGGACCACCATCGTCGGCGCCGGCCTGTTGGCCGGTGGCGCGAACGTGATCATGCAGCTGGCCCGCCCTGGTGTCGGCTACGGCGTGATCGAAAGCCGGGTACAGAGCGGGCAACTGCACCGGCACCCGATCAAGCGCACCCGCACCACGTACACCTACCTCGCCGTGGCGATCCTGGGCACACCGGCCGAGAAAGCCGCCTACCGCAAGGCGGTCAACACCGCGCACGCCCAGGTCCGCTCGCAGCCGGCCAGCCCGGTGCGCTACAACGCCTTCGACCCCAACCTGCAACTGTGGGTCGCGGCCTGCCTCTACTACGGCTTCGAGGACACCTGCCAGGCCTTCCTCGGCCCGCTGCGCCCCACCGACCAGGAGAGCTTCTACCGGTCCGCGGCCACCCTGGGCACCACGCTGCAGGTCCGGCCCGAAGCCTGGCCCGCCGACCGGGCCGCGTTCGAGAAGTACTGGACCGGCGCCCTGGCCGAGATCCGCATCGACGAGCCGGTGCGCCGGTACCTGCTCGACCTGGCCGGCCTGAAGTTCCTGCCCCGCCCGATCAGCATCCTGTTCGGGCGATTCAACCGGTTCGTCACCACCGGATTCCTGCACCCCGGCTTCCGTGAGCGGATGGGGTTGTCCTGGAGTGAACGCGACCAGCGGCGATTCGACCGGCTCATCGCCGCCCTGGCCGCGGTCGTGCGCGCCCAGCCGGGCTACCTGCGGCGGTTCCCGTACGACCTGCTGATGTGGGACATCCGCCGGCGCCTGCGCACCGGCCGTCCGCTGGTCTGATTCGTCGACGGCCAGGGCGAGCTGATCTACGGCAACCAACAGCAGCGCCACGTGGCAGCGGAGTCAGCGCTGCCGCGTGGCGCCGTGGCGTAGGCCGTCCACGAGGACACCGACCATGCGTCGGCCGTGCTCCGGTCCCCGGTCGCGCACGGTGTGGAACAGCTGGGCGATGGCGTGCAGCAGGTCCTCGGCGCCGATGTCGCCCCGGATCGCGCCGGCCGCGGCCGCGGCGTCCAGCAGGTTGGTGAGTGTGGGGCCCAGGCGTTGCATGAAGTAGCCGGGCAGGCCCTCGAACGCCGGGTCACCGGAGTGCAGGGCCGAGGCAAGCCCGCGTTTGGTCGAGAGCAGTTCGGTGAACCGGTCGATCCACCGGGTCAGCGCTTCCTCGGGTGCGTAGGCGGCGCTCAGTGCCGGGCCCGCGTCGGCGACCGCGTCGATGTTGCTTTCCACTACGGCTTTGATCAGGTCGGCGCGCTGCGGGAAGTGCCGGTACAGCGTGCCGACGCCGACCCCGGCCAGGTCGGTGATTTCCTTGGCCGGCGCGTCGACGCCCGAGGTGGCGAAGACGGACCGGGCGGCGTCGAGCAGGGCGTCGACGTTGCGTTGGGCGTCGGCACGCCGTCGCCGCGCCGGTCCGCGGGTGTCCTCCGCGCCCGCGGGCACCGCCGGGTGCTGGTCCACCACACCTCCTCAGGGTTGCGTAACCGGAAAGCTTTTCCGTATAGTTCCGGAATGACTTTCCGCTTAGCTTCAGGGTACGACATCCACCGGATGCCGGCCACCACCAGGAGGAGGAGTCATGCAGTACCGCACCCTTGGCCGGACCGGCATCAAGGTCAGCCCCTACGCCCTGGGCACCCTGATGTTCGCCACCTCCATCGGCAACCCCGACCCGGAGGACTCGGCGCGCATCGTGCACAAGGCGCTGGACGCCGGGATCAACTTTCTCGACACCGCCGACACCTACGCCGACTCCGAGGACGTCGTCGGCAAGGCGCTCAAGGGGCGCCGGGACGAGGTCGTGCTGGCCACCAAGTTCGGCCGCCCGGCCGGACAGGACCCCAACCAGGGCGGCACGTCCCGGCGCTGGATTCTGACCGCCGTGGAGAACTCGCTGCGCCGCCTGCAGACCGACCACATCGACCTTTACCAGGTCCATCGCGTCGACCCGACCACCGACATCGAGGAAACCCTGTCCGCGCTGACCGAGCTGATCAACAGCGGCAAGGTCCGCGCGATCGGCTCGTCCAACACGCCGGTCTCGGACATGGTCGAGGCCCAGTGGGTGGCGCAGCGCCGCGGCCTGGCCCGGTTCCACACCGAGCAGCCCGTCTACTCGCTGCTCAACCGCGGCATCGAAAGCGAAGTGCTGCCGGTCGCCCGGCGCTTCGGGATGGGCACGCTGGTCTGGGGCCCACTCGGCCAGGGACTGCTCACCGGCCGGGTGCGCAAGGGCGAGCACAACGACCTGCGCCGGGCCCGCCTGACCCGCCACCTCAACGACGAGCACCGGCTGGACGTCGTGGAGAAGCTGATTCCGCTGGCGGCCGAGGCGGGCCTGCCCATGACCCACCTGGCCATGGCGTTCACCATCGCCCACCCCGGGGTGACCAGCGCGCTGATCGGCGCCCGCACCATGGCCCACCTGGACGACCTGCTGGCCGGCCTGGACGTCACCCTCTCCGACGACATCCTGGACCGCATCGACGAGATCGTGCCGCCCGGCACCGACGTCGGCTTCCTCGACCAGGCCTACCGGCCGCCCGAGGTGCTGATCCCGGCCCTGCGCCGCCGCCCGCTCACCGACCGCGCCGCGATCCAGGTCGGTTCACCGGTCCCCGGTCCGTGACAGTCCACAGTGGATGGACGGATCAGGCCGTGTACTGATAAGCCGGGTAGGTCAGGTATCCGGTGTCGCCGCCCTGGTAGTAGGTGGCCTCGTCGACCGGCGCGAGGGGCAGCGCGTTGCGCAGCCGCTCGACCAGGTCGGGGTTGGCCAGGAAGGCGCGGCCGAAGCTGATCAGATCGGCGCCCAGATCCAGCCACCGGTCGGCATCGGCCCGCCCGGTCTGCTTCCCGCCCATCGGCAGCACCGGGTTCATGATCAGCGGTCCCGGCCACACCCGGCGCAGGTCCAGCAGCGTCTCCTCCTCGGCGGTGGCCTCCAGGTGGACGTAGGCCACGTCGAGGCGGGCCAGTTCGCGCAACAGCGCGCCATACAGCTCGGGAACGTCGGTTTCCGTTACGCCCCAGAACGTACCGCCGGGGGACAGGCGAATGCCGGTCTTCGCCGCGCCGACCGCGTCGACGGTCGAGGCCACCGCCTCGACCGCGAACCGGATCCGGTTGGCCACCGAGCCGCCGTAGCGGTCGCTGCGCCGGTTGGCGTTCGAGGACAGGAACTGCGAGATCAGATAACCGTTGGCGCCGTGCAGTTCCACGCCGTCGAACCCGGCCTCGATCGCCCGGCGGGCGGCCTGGGCATACGTTCCGGCCTCGCCGGGCACCTCCGCGGTGTCCAGCGGGCGCGGCGTCGGTGCGGGCTGGGGCCCGGTCGGCGTGAACACCTCGCCCACCGCGGGCACGGCCGACGGCCCGACCGGCGGCATCCCGGTGGTGTCCGGATGCGAGACCCGGCCGCCGTGCATGATCTGGGCGAACACGCGTCCACCGTTGGCGTGCACGGCCGCGGTCACCGGCCGCCAGGAGGCGACCTGTTCGTTCGTGTGCAGGCCCGGCGTGCCCGGGTTGGACTGGCCGAGCAGGCTGGGCTGCACGCCCTCGGTGACCAGCAGTCCGGCCGTGGCCCGCTGGGCGTAGTAGGTGGCCATCGACGGGGTGGCCAGGCCGCCGGCGGCAGCCCGGACCCGGGTCATCGGGGCCATCACCACCCGGTTGGGCAAGGTCAGGCCACCGAGGGAGTAGCTGTCGAAAAGCGTTGTCACGTAAGGCTCCTTCACCATCCGCGGCGTCGTTGTCCAGGCGCCTCGGCTACGCTAGAACCTCACATGGATGTCAGAGGCAAAGAGTTGTGTCGCGGGTCATAAGGGAGCACGGCATGCGCATCGGGGAACTGGCGGCCCGGACCGAGGTCAGTGTGCGCTCCCTGCGCTACTACGAGGAACAGGGTCTGCTGGCCAGCACCCGCAGCGCCAGCGGCCAGCGGCACTACACCGAGTACGAGGTCGAGCGGGTCCGGTTCATCCAGCGGCTCTACGCCGCCGGCCTGTCCAGCCGGACCATCGCCGAACTGTTGCCCTGCGTCGACTCGCCCAGCGAGGAGAACTCCGATGCCGCGCTGGAACGCATGGCGCAGGAACGCGACCGGCTGTCCGACCACATCGCCGACCTCATCCGCACCCGCGACGCCCTGGACGATGCGATGGCCGGCAACCGCAGGCATCGCGCGACCCTCCGCGCGGCCGGCTGATTCCGGGCCGAGGCAATTCCGCCGTCGGCGAACTCGGGCCCGCACGCTGTGACCGGTGGCACACTCGAATCATGGGTGTGCGGACGAACTCTCGACAGGCGGTTCGCGGTGTCCGGCGCGCGATCGGCCGGTCGTTACGCAGGGTCTTCGGGCGTCGCCGGGTGGCCGCGGGAACCGGCGGCCGCCGCTTTCCCGGGGATGCCGGGGAGGGCGGCGCCGGCGTGCGGGAACCGCGGCGGCCCAAGCCGGTCGGGCCCAGGGCTGGGGGAGGAGAGAAGGTACCGCCCGAGCCGCCACTGACGGCTGAACTGCCCGACCCGCGTCAATGACTCAGCGCGAATCGTGTTCGGCCCGGGCGGCGCTGGAGGAGATGTCCAGCGCGTTGCGCGTGTAGCTGGTGGCGATGAGGGGAAGGGCCGCGGCGTGCAGACCGTCGCCGGTGATGGAAATCGTCGCGGACGAACGGCGGACGAATCACTCAGGCGACGCCGGCTCGGACGACGCCCGTCAACTCGGGGAACAGTCGGCGCACCGGCGGGTGGGTCAACCACCGGGCCAGCGTCCTGGTCAACGAGCGCAGATCGTGATTCACGGTCGCGGAGTCCGTGGTGCCCAGGTCGGCCAGCAGCTCACTGGTCAGCGCGCACGCGCGATCCACTTCACCGGCGGTGGCGTAGGCCAGGGCCTGCCGGACGCCCCAGCGGACCCGGAACCGCGACCGAGTCGGGTCCACAGTGGCCAGTGCCCGATCGAACGCACCGGCCGCCTCGGCCGGACGGCCGAGATCGTAGAGGCACCAGGCCGAAGCCAGCGCCACCGGATTGCCCACCGTGGAGGTACCCAGCGTCGTCGTCGACTCCCCGGCGGGAGCGCCTTCGAGCAAACCGTGCGCCCGATCCAGCGCGGCCATGCAACTGCCGTACTCGCCGAGCAATGCACGGCCCTGTGCTTCCCGCTGAGCGGCCAGGCCACGCACCCGAGGGCTCGCACCTCGATGCCGCTGGGCCTCCTGCGCGAGCGCGACTGTGCGCGCGCCGTCCCCGGCGTACAGCGCGACGAGCGCTCGGCGCACGAGGCTGTAGGCAACCAGTTCGTCGTCCCCGCCCTCTGCAGCCAGGGACACGGCCCGGTCGGTCCACCACAGCGCGGCCCGGTCCTCCCCGGCCTCCTGCGTCATCCAGCCCGTGTACTCGGCGTACCGGGCGGCAAGGACGAACGCCAGATCACGGGTCTGGCCGGCGGAGTCGGCCGCGATGCGCTGCAGGGTGTGGGTCTGCGCGACCAGGGTGGGCAACATCAGGCCGGGTGCGGTGCGCTGGCCCAGCTGGCGGAGCTGACCGAACATGGAGGTGTAGGTGTCCAGGGCGGCGTCCCGTTCGGCCGCGCGCGGCCGTGTCCGCCCGCCTGCGTGCAGCAGGAGGACCGATGCCGCGCCACCGGCGAGCGCCAGCCGCCTGCTGACCGGCCGAAACCGCACGGAACCACTGTCGTCCATGTCCAGCACCCATCGTTCGTCGAACGAAACCGTTGGGGCTTCGTCGAAATCGGCGAGAACCGCGGAGTCGTCCGATTGCGACTGCGACTTCGTCGGCTCGACCAGACGGGCCAACGTCCCGTCGGCGCTCAGCGCCGCGTCACAAATCCGGCCGAGTGCCACCGTGGGCGGCATCTGTCCGTTCTCGATCTTGCTTAGATAACCCTTGCTGTAATGCACCTGTCGCGAGAATTCAGCCAGTGACACCCCGGCCGCCATTCGCCGCTGGCGCAGTTGCGGTCCGAAGGGCATGTCGTCGATCATCTCGGCTCCCTTCGAAGCGCCTGACGCCTCGATATCAGTGCACCTCATCGGATGCGGCCGGGCAAGAGGCCCGGCCGCTTCGGCAACAGGAAACGGTCATCCGGACGATGGGTCGTCGGGCTGACCGTCGGGGTCATCGGTGATCAGGTCGAACCGTCGCCGGATCTCGTAGGCCATCGCCTTGTCCCGCGGGTCCCCGCTGTGCTCGAGCCCGTTGGCGATGTGCTCGACCAGCAGTAAGCGCTGCCCTCTGGCCAAATCCAACGAATCGACCCACTCAATGAAGACGTCGATAGGTTCCCGAGGCCCAGCCAGACCCAGGACTAACGGCTGAGCAGCGCCGTCCGAACCGGATCCCGGGAACACCTGGGAGATCTCCTCGTCCCGAGCAGCCGCGGAAAGCTGTGTCATCGTGCCGATGAGCGCGACGGCCTGATCGACCTCCTTGTCGTTGCGGGACAGCCACCACACCAATGCGCTGCCAGTGCTGCGCAGCACATCGTCGGTCAGATAGGCTCGCCTGTCGCATTCGAAACGACGCTGATGTTCCCACAACTCTTTGTTCTTTCGAATCGTTGCCATCTCGTGCAGCCGGCCCACATCCGCATCGGACAGGGAGATCCGGACCTGATCTGCCCAAGCCTCGACCAGGCCGGTGCGATCGGGCTGGACGATGCCGAGCACGTCGTTGAGCCGGTGCTGCAGCCGAATCGCCATGCTGGGCGGCACATTTGCCGCGACCTGCGCCGCCCGCTCGATGATCGAATCGATCCCCCGCGCGCCGGGCCGAAAATGCTGCTGCGCGTCAGCTGCCGTTCCGATGGATCGCCAGTAGACGGTGACGTCGAGGATGAACTCGTAGTCCGGTTCCGCGCTGGGCAGGTTGATCGCCTGGACCTGGTCCCTCTGGGTCTGGATCACGGGCGCCGGTTGGGGCGCGGGTGGCAGGAAGACCGGATCCGGTGGCCGTCTGTTGATCGCCAGGTAGCCCAGTGCGCCCGCCGCGCAACAGACCAGTGCCCCGACCACGACGGGCCAGAGTGGCCAACGGAGACTGATACCGAGCGCGATCAGCACGAAGGCGGCCGCGCCGGCCGGGATGATCGGACCGAACTTGCGTTGCGACGTCATCAGACGGCTCCTCACCACAGTTCTCGTTAACGGCCGCCGGCCGCCGACACCATTCGATTGATCACATTCACCGCAACGGACTTGCGAATGCGCAGGTCGACACCTGGTTCCCGGGCCCAGTCGCCCACGACGCCGTACAGATTTCCCGCGCCTGGGCCTGGTTCGGCACAGGCGGCGATCAACGTGTCCACCCACAACCCGTTTCGGGGAAAGGCCTCTGCCGCATTCAGCCATTCCCGGGCAAGCTCGCCCCAATCCTCCGGCCGCCGTCTGGACAGCACCGCCCGCCATCCGTCGGCGAGGCGCTGGCGGACGAAGGTCTCGGCCAGCAGCGGTCCGATCCTCGATGCGGTCAGCTCCCGCGGCCGCGCCAGGGTCAGGAAAAGCGCGAAATCGGCGTCCCAATTCTTGTGGGTCAGTCCGGTCGCGATTCGCTCCACCAGGTGCCGAAACTCCCGGCGATCTTGACGAACGAGGTCGAACAGCGCGTCGGTCGCCCGATCACGCACGACCTCGCCCTGGCGCCGGATGAAATGATGCAGCCGTACCACTGCCTCGGCCGGATGGGTCGAGGCGATCACAGTGGCGCACATCGTGATCGACAAGTGTGCCGCATCCGCGCCGGTGTTCGAATCGCACGACCAGTCGTAGATCAGCCGGCGGAACCGGGCCCCGTATCGCTGGTCACCGAGCCCACGCTGCAGCGCAAGGCCTGCGGCGGGCAGCGCTCGGCTGCGGTCGTTCTGCCTGACCCAGGTCGAAACCAGGTCGGCGATGTCGTCGGGCCGACCCGTGCGCAATGCCTGATCGGCGAAGCAGGATACGAAGCGAGCCCGCACCGGAGCGCCGATGTCCAGCGAGACAGCTGCGTCTCGTGCCCAGTCCCGGAAGTCGCCCCGGAGGGCGACGAAGTTGTCCCAGAAGTACTGCCGGACCGCCCGCTCATAGCCGAACTTTGCGAACCGAACGCATCTGTCACGGTCGACCGTGACGTTGAGCTCCTTCATCCGCTGAAACAGATCGTCACGTTCGAGCGGCGGCTGGTCGGTTTCCGGTTGTGCGGTGGCCCTGGCCAGCGCCGTGGCTGCGAGGTCGACCTGGTCGGCGGACGCGCCAATGAGCATCGCGGTCGCCAGCAACAGAGCGCGATGCTCACCTGTGGAGAGGCTCTTCACCTTGGCGGCCACCTCGTTGCCGAGCTCCCCCAGCGCGTCCAACGCCGCGTCGAGCCAGCCCGAAAATCCGGTTGTCCCACCCAGCTGATCGCGGGCGGCGCTGATGAGCCGGACCAGCTCGGCCAGGTTTCGCATCGGATCGGTCGCCTGGTGATCACGGAGCGCGGGGCGATCGCGTATCTCCTGATCCGTGTACGAGATCTCTGCGACCTCGAGATGCCGTCGCACGACACGGGCCGGATCCGGTCGCCTCAGAGTCACCAGCAGATGCCGCATTTCCTCTGGCACGAGAATCGCCTCGCTCTCCGTGAGCACGACCGCCAAATATGCGTTGCGCTCCCAAATCTGCGTCTGGTATGAAGAAAGTCCCTTCATTACCTGCACAAGGCGATCCTCGGCCGGATCGAGGAGGACCAGTCCGTCGTCCGGCACCTGTGCGCTGACCAGGACCTCGTCCTCGTCGTTTTCTTCGTCTTTTTCGTTGTCCGGTGGCACCCCGGACTCGTCTTGGACGACGGCTTCCTGTCCACCTACCCGGTGCAGCAGGACCTGGCCCGCAGCCCGCTTACCGATTCCCGATGCACCGACGAGCAGGACGCAGCCGGAGGTCTCCAGCGTGGCCTGGGCCATCGAATAGCCAGGTGGTTCGACGAATTGACGATTCAGCCGGACGAGGTGCTCCCGTGCTGTCCGCCGGGGGTTCCGACTACCACGGCGCAGCCGTTCCTCCACTCCGATGTAGTAGTTGGTCGTGTTGTGCATATCGCCCGAACCAGCGTGCTTCGGACCATAGTCATCACCGATCATCGGCGACCGCCTCGATCGTTGAAGTTGTAGGTCGTCTCGTTGAGCTGGGTCCCGTCGCCCATGAGCACAGGCCCGTAGTTGTCCCCAGTGTTGGTCGCCCGGCCCGACCGGTGATCTTCTTCTGCCGTGACAGGTGTGAACCCGGGCACGAACGCAATCAGGTCGTCCACGATCCTTTTGATGCTGCCGTCCACATCACCGCTGTCGAAGCGTCGGCTTTGCAGGTCGCGCAGCCAGGACAGCGCGGCTGGCAAGTCGAGCTGATTCAGCCGACGGACCGACCCGCCGGTGAGCACCGGAATGACCCGGACGTTGTACCTCCTGGCCGCCAGCAGTTCCCGCCGCACCCAGTCGAGCTTGTCCTCCAAGCGCTTCCGGCCGCTCGAATCGCGCGCGTCGGCCCACCGGTCTCCGATGACGGCCAGCACCACCCGGCTGCCGTGCACCGCGCCGAGGATGCGCGGGGGGAAGGGCTCACCACCCTCGATCGAGTCGCTCGCCCGGAAGATCTTCTCCGATCCGAAGCGCCTCGACAGCTCGGTCCCGATGAACGCGGCCGTGTCCTCGCCGTCGCCATTGCGGTAGTTGATGAAGACATCGGTCATCCGGGTTCCCTCACTTCTCACCCATGAATATCCACACCGGTGGGTGCTCGTCACTGCCGCAGTATTGTGGTATTCGAAGAACCGCCCGTGTGGGAGAGGAACTTCGCGAAACAGTCCGCAGTGGGTAATCCCGCCTCATCACACCAGGTGTTGGCCGACAATCCGTCCGGCGATGGCACGGGCATGATCGTGACGTAGTAGTCCGGGGACTTGAAGCTGACGTAGTCGCCCGACCAGATCAGCAGAACGTTCGGATATTCCGCCTGCAACCGTTGGAAGTCGGCCCAGATCTGCGGGTAGTCGTAGGTGATCCCGTCGGCGACCAAGCCCGGCCGCTTCGACGACAGCTGTGGCACCCAGTTCCCGGCCAGGCCTTCGGCCACGCTTCGGTCGCGATCCATCTCGTTGTTCAGCGCGGTCTGGGCAGAGTTGTCGTCCAGGGAGGGCCCGGACTCGCCGCTGGATTGGCCACCGTCGGCCGAGCTGCTGAGCGGTGGTTGGGTCGTCAGACCCGACTCGGACGTGACGGCCGGCGCGGAGTTGTTGGAGAGCGGCGCGTTGGCGGCATTCCTCCGGACCACCACGGCGATCCCCACGCCCGCAATGACCACGATCAGGACGAGCCCGACAACCAGCAGCGGGATTCCCGATCCGGCGCGAACTGGTTGTCGCACAAAGGGTTCCGGAGTCACGGGTCCCGGTGGCATCGTGGATAAATTCATCGGCGGGGGTGGTGGTGGTGGATTGACCATGCCGCCGCACTGCGGACAGAACGTCTCGTCCTCCCGAATGGGCAGTCCACAGTTGACGCAAGGCATTACGGTGCCCTCCTCATTGCTTACGCACCGCTTGAATCGCAAGATTCAACAAGACGTTACTGGGTGCCTAACCACACGAAGAGAAAAATCCTGGACAATAACAGGACATTTTCGCTCGTCAGCCGTGGTGCTGGTGATCGACAAATCGAGCGGGCGGATGTTGCTGGTGTCGCCGCGCCACCCCGATAATGCTGTCAGGTTTGCCGGGTGAGTGGCGCATCCGGGGCGCGGCTGCCCGTTGTAGTCGCGCGCTTCGACGATCCGCCCGTCGCGAACTCGGGTGACCCACACGCACGGGGTGATCATGGTCGCCCCGTCCAGCACCGTCTCGTAATGGAACTCGGTGACGACCCCCTCGGGGTCGGGAGCGTTGCTTCGTTCGCTCCCGTACCGCCGACGGTCAGGCCGGACCGGGGCAGCACGATCGACGCGTCCAGCGCGTTGCTCCCCAAGATTCGGGGCTGCCCCCGGCGGATCTTGAATGCGCTGGTCGAGTCCGCGAGTGCTTATCCGGCGGTCACGTTCAGCGCGGACAGTTCGGCGTCTCCGGTTCGCCAGTCCGGCACGGCAACCGCGATGTACCGAGACGTCCCGCCCAGTGTGAGGTTTCGGGCTCCCGGCACCATGGTGCCGACGGTCTGATAGGTGAGCCCGTCGCTCGATACGCCGACCACCGCCGGTCGCGGCCGGCCACCGACCCAGCTCAGGGTGAGCGTGCCCAGCGGCACCGCGGCGCCCAGGTCGACCACTATCCGCCCGCCCGGTCCCGGTCGCCACGTGGTGCGCGGGTCGCCGTCCACCGCGGCCGTCGGATCGGACATCCCCGCGGGCAGGGGCGAAGTCGGGAAGGTGGCGCGGCCCAGGGCCAGATCGGTGGTCGGGGTGAAGGGAATCTCCGGGAATACCAAGGAAATCGGCGTTCCGGGCCGCAGCGTCACGGTGCGGGCGGCGCGCGGGTCGGATACCGGCGCCACGGTGACTCCTTGCCCCACCGCGGAAGTGAGTTCGATGTGCTGGGAGTCGGCCACCACGACAGTCAGCGCGGACGGATTAGTTGCCCGCACTGTGAAACGTGGCGGCAGCACCACCGCGCTCGCCGCGGCCACCTGCACCTGGTGTTGTTCGCCGATCCGCTTTCCTTGGTACACAACGAGTTCGCCCGCCGGGAGACGCACGGCGCCGGTCAGGTCGGTTCCGGTGAGGTTGTACAGGCTCAGGTATCCGTCGGTCACCGCCGCGGCCAGGCCGGCCGGGACGCCGGATGGCGCGGGAGCCGCCGCGGCCGAGGCGGTCGCGGTCGGCGATTGAGCCGGGAACGCCTGCACCACCATGCCGGTCGCGCCACCGGCCGGGCCGTCTGACAGGGTGACTGTATTCGCCGTGACGGTGAGCGGATTGTTGCTGCCGCGCACCACGAATCCGGCCCGGCCGTCGACGTTCACCCAGCCGCCGGTGACGGTGTGCTTGTCCGGCACACCGACCGCCGTTGTCCAGGTGCTGCCGTCGGTCGAGGTCTGGATACTGTATTCCGCGCCGTAGGCGGTCTCCCAGGCGATCGTCACCGCGCTGACCGGCACGGCCGCGCCGAGGTCGACTTCCAGCCAGCTCTCCGGCACCGCGCGGTCGGCCACGGCCACTGCCCAGCGGGTCCCCGAGTCGCCGTCGGTGGCGTTGGCCGCGGGATAGGCCGGGGTGTAGGAGGATGCGGTGGTCGGCTGGTGCAGCGCCAGGTTCGTGGCCGAACCCGGGCCGGTGACGGTGAATTCGTAGATCGAGTAGCCGTACTGGGTGCCGGGTTTGCCGCCGAGCATCCGCACGTACCGCGCGGTCACCGCGGGGAAGGACAGCGTCTCGGTGCCGCCGGTGCCCAGGCTGTTGGCCACGAGCGTCACCGCGCCGTCGGCGCCGGTGTAGGTGCGTTGTCCGGTCAGCCCTGGGATGCCGGGCATGGTCAGGTTGAACACCCGTAACACGCCCTCGCCGGCCGCGGTGCCGGTGGTCGCGTAGACCGCGGCTCCGCTGGGCAGAGTGCTGTAGCCGACGTACCCGGTGGCGAGCTTGAGCAGTGCCGCGGTGCCGTCGAATCCGTCCCGCAGCACCGAATACGCGATCGCCTGCCGACCCTGCACGCTCATCGTCGTGGACGGGATCAGCTGCGGGCTGGCGTCGGACAGGTCGAACAACCAGTCGTCGTGGTTGGGTGCGTAGACGCACTTCACGTAGTTCGGTTTGGACACCGTGGCGGCGAACGCGGTCGCACTGTTGTGGGCCAGGAATCCAGGCGTGGCACCGTAATCGGTGGCCGCGGTGGCGTGCGCGTAGAAGTCCGCGTCGCTCACCGGCCGGGTCGGTCCGCCGTGGGTGCGGGCCCGCCAGACGTGGAACAGGTAGCTGATGGCCAGTTCGGCCCGCGCCTCTGGCTCGTATTTGGCTTCCCCGCTGAACTTCGTCAACTGGTAGGTCGGCGGGTACTGCTGGTACGGGCCCAGTTGCGTGGCCATGTTGGCCTCCGCGCGCGCCGCGTCGGCGTCACCCAGCACCTGGGCCAGGAACGCCAGCGGCAGCACGTCCCGCCCGAACAGGTGGTAACGGTCGCCGTCCATCGGCATGAACGGTTCGCCGCTGTCGCTCATCACCCGCCGGATGGTCCGCCACAGTTGCACGTTGTTGGGTTTGGCGGTCACCGCGGCCGGAATCGACGCGCCGGCAGCGAGGAAGTGCGCGGCCACCCGGGCGGACATGCGGCAGGTTTCCAGTTGGTAGTGCGGTTCGAAGGAACCGTGGTTCTCCACCAGGAACGTGTCGTAGATATTGTGGGCGGTGTTCCAGGCCGAGATCGGTTTCCCGTCCACCACAGTGGGATTCGCCGCGTCGGCGACCGGCAGGCCGGTGTCGTTGAGCAGCCAGGTGTTCAGCTGGCTCCGCCAGGTCGTGGCGTTCGCGTGCTGCGGCAGCCAGGCCACCGCCGGGCCAAGGCACTGCGCGTACACGGCCATCTCGTCGACCTTGGTGTCGGACTGCCAGCCGCCGAGCAGTTTGTTCGGGCTCCAGCCGGGGCTGCGCGGATCGTCGGCGGTGCCCAGTGCCGTCGTGTAATCCGCCTGCCGGGAGGCGATGGCGTCCACCGCGGCCTGGGTCGAACTGTCCAAATCGGACCAGAGCAGCTTCGCGGCGAGCACGAAGTACAGCTCGAAGGTGCTGTCGAAGAACATCGTCTCGCCCCACTCGGTGCCGCCGGTGAGCACGTTGCTGGTGGCGAAGTGGGTGATGGTGGCCAGGGTGTGGGCCTTCAGTGTGGCCGCGTCGGTGCCGGCCTCGGCCGGGTCGTAGCTGCCGTGGGTGAGCAGCACCGCGTTGCCCAGCACCACGGCGAAGGAGAAGTTGGCGCTCGCGTAGTGGCCCGCGGTCGCGTCCCACTGGGACTCGGCCCAGTGCGTGTGCCGCAACAGCAGCCGGTAGTACTGCGCGGCGACCGTGTCACCGGGCGCGGGGGAGCCGCCCAGCGGGGAGCCGGGCGCGGTCGCGGCAGCCGCGGTGAACCCGGGCAACGCGGACAGCGCCATCGCGCCGAGCGCGACCCCGCCCAGGCCGCTGACGAACTGACGCCGACTCAACCCACCGGTCATCGCTGCTCCTCGGATGGCACGGGCTGGCAACGTTGTCATCCGGCGCAGATGGTCGTTTGGCCGGTGGATGACAACGTTGTCAGCTGACGACCCGCATGATCCTAGCCGGGGCGGCGGGCGCGCGGAAGCCTTGTCCGGTTGAGGACAACGGCCCCAAACTGGGAAAACAGCCGTTTCGGCGGGGCCGTCGAGGACGTCGTCGCGGCCTCCCGGCCGGACCAGGCTCAGACGGCTTCCGTCTCCTCCACCCCCCGGCCCTGGCGCTGGCCGTCCCGGCCGAGGAGGTGAAACTCCGTACCGACATGAACATCTACGGCGTGCACGCGCTGCCGGTCACCTGGACCGACACCGCCCGGTGACAGTCAGGCGAAGCGGACGGTTCACCGACCGGGAACGTCGAGTCAGAACGCGGTCGGACTGGCCGACGGGAACGGCGGGTACTCGGTCACGTCCGGCCGCGGCTGGTTCTGCCACTGGGTGATCCGCCGGATGACCATGATGATCAGCACCCCGGCCGCGGCATGGACCGCGGTGGTCACGGTGGCGGCCGTGGCGGCGGTGGACAGCTGCTGGTCGGTCGGCGTCGCGGTGCCGAGCGTGTTGTGGAAGGTCGCCAGCACGACCGCGGTCTGCGCGAGGTAGAGGAACCACCAGGCCATCACCAGACCGGGCTGTTCCTCCCGCCGGCCCGGGTCGCTGGCCCGCCAGATGTCGGCCACGATCTGGAAGGGGAACCACCAGTTGACGATGGGGCAGAACCAGCCGCCGATGGTCCAGCCGCGCCCGCGCCGGTGGGCGTCCGGCCCGCTGAAGCCTTCGGCGTTGATCCGGGCCCGCCACAGCCACACCAGGAACACGATGCCGGCCGCGATGCTGGTCAACGCCAGGAGCACGAGGCCGGCACTGGAAACGCCCACGGCCGCGAGCAGGTCGGCCCGGTCGGGGTCGGCTCCGGAGTCGTAGGCCTGCGCGGCGCCGTAGACGTGCCAGTCGGTGTAGGCGGACAGCGTTTCGGCCAGCAGCACCAGGACGATGAGCACGCTGGCCGCGGTGGCCAGGCCGGAGACCGGACGGAACCCGCCGTTGGGTCTTGAGCCGAAGATCGGCTGCTGATAGGTCATGCGTCCCCCACGGTCAGTGATCGATTTGAGCTGCGAAAACTTACCTTGACGATGCCCGTGATGGGGCAACGTTCTGATCACGGTCCGGCGGCGGATCGATCGGTGGTGAGTGGCGGATTCCCGGTCGCGTTGGTGGCCAGCGCTGTTCGTGCATCGTTGTCAATGTCCGAACAGGACACTTGTGGCTGATCGAACAGATCGCGCGGCATCGTGGCGCGAACCCCGCGGCGGCACGACGTTCCTTCTCTCCCTTGGGAACTGCGCGGAAAGCGTTGTGCCGTAACGAGAAGCCCGGATCAGCGGTGCGGGAGCAGTGGTGACATCTCGGCCAGCGCGCCGGTGACGATCTCGCGCATGGCGTGTTCGGCTCCGGGGGCGTCGCGGCAGCCGATCAGCTCGGCCACCCGGGTGTGCAGCCGGACCGCGTACGGCCGAGGGTGGTCGGGCATCAGCTGGTGCTCGGTCCGGCCGGCCAGCACCTCGCTGACCACGTCACCGAGCCGGGCGAACATCTCGTTGCCGGACGCGGCCAGCACCAGCTGGTGGAACGCGGCGTCGTGGGTCAGGAAGGTGTGCAGGTCCCCGGCGCGGGCCGTGCTGGCCAGCTGGATGGCCAGGCCGGTCAGGTCGCCGCACTGCGCCGGGGTGGCCCGTCCGGCGGCCAGTCCGGCCGCGGCCGGCTCGATCGCGCAGCGCAGCTCGGTCAGCGAGCGCAGCTGGTCCATGCGGTCGGCGCCGGCCAGCCGCCAGCGGATCATCAGCGGGTCGTAGGGATTCCAGTCGGCCTTGGGGCGTACCAGCACGCCGACGTGGCGGCGGGTTTCCACGAGTTGCATCGACTCCAGCACCCGCACGGCTTCCCGCACCACTGTCCGGGACACTCCGTATCGGTCGGCCAGTTCCTCAAGGCGCAGCACGGCTCCGGCGGCGTGCGTGCCCGCGGCGATCGCGGGCCCGAGTTCCGCCAGCACCCGGTGATGCAGTCCCTGGCCGGCCAACCTCCCCCTCCTTCACCCTCCGTAGGCAGCCTAGCCAGCCCGCCCTGCCAAAGATCATACCTATGGACGAGCCAGGGTTGAAAAGTACTACTTATTTGCTTAGGCTCCTGCCCACCAATCGGGTGATCAGCGAGGAGTACCGATGACGGACGACGCGGTCCGGACCACGAACGCCGTGGTCATGGGGGTGGCCGACCGGCGGCGTGAGCCGCGGTCAGAGAAGGGAATCCCGGCATGACACGGCTCGCCAGCACCCTGTCGGGCGTGGCCGCTCCAGCCTCGCACTGGAGCGGGCACGACACGCAACTGATCATCGCGGCCGCGCTGGGCATCGCGGTCATCATCGTGCTGATCAGCAAGTTCTCGTTGCATCCGTTCCTGGCCCTGACCATCGGCTCCGGCGTGCTCGGCGCGGTCGGCGGCCTGTCCATCGACAAGATGGTCACCAGTTTCGGTGACGGGCTGGGCAGCACGGTCGCCAGCGTCGGCACCCTGATCGCGCTGGGCGCGATGCTGGGCAAGCTGCTGGCCGACTCCGGCGGCGCCGACCAGATCGTGGACACCATCGTGCGCCGGTCCGGGCCGCGCATGCTGCCGTGGGCGATGGCGCTGATCGCGGTGCTGATCGGCCTGCCCATGTTCTTCGAGATCGGCCTGGTCATCCTGGTGCCGGTGATCCTGCTGGTGGCCAAACGCTCCGGTCAGCCGCTGCTGCGCCTGGGCATTCCGGCGCTGGCCGGCCTGTCCGTGTTGCACGGCCTGGTGCCGCCGCACCCCGGTCCGCTGGTCGCGATCAGCGCGCTGCACGCCGATCTCGGCATCACCCTGGGGCTGGGCCTGATCATCGCGATTCCGACGGTGATCATCGCCGGTCCGCTGTTCGGCAAGCTGGCCGCCCGATGGGTGCAGGCCGAGCCGCCGGAGCACCTGATCCCGGAGCGGGCCGAGGGCGACGAGGACGCCCGGCGGCCCAAGTTCGCGATCACCGTGGCGACCGTGCTGCTCCCGGTGGTGCTGATGCTGGCCAAGGCGATCGCCGACCTGACCCTGCCCAAGTCCAACGGGGCCCGCACCGTGCTGGACGGCGTGGGCACGCCGTTGGTGGCGCTGCTGATAGCGGTCGTGGTCGCCATGTTCACGCTGGGCCGGGCGGCCGGACTGGACCGCACGCGGATCGCGAAATCGGTCACCGACTCGCTGCCGCCGATCGCCGGGATCATGCTGATCGTCGGCGCGGGCGGCGGATTCAAGCAGGTGCTGGTGGACGCCGGCCTTGGCAAGGTGATCACCGAGCTGGCCAGCGGGGCGACGTTCTCCGCGCTGCTGCTGGGCTGGGTGATCGCGGTGGCGCTGCGGCTGGCCACCGGCTCGGCCACGGTCGCCACCACGGCGGCGGCCGGCATCGTCGCGCCGCTGGCCGCGCACCTCAGTTCGACCCACGTCGCGCTGCTGGCGTTGGCCGTCGGTGCCGGTTCGCTGTTCTTCTCGCATGTCAACGACGCCGGCTTCTGGTTGGTCAAGGAGTACTTCGGCATGAAGGTGGGGCAGACGATCAAGAGCTGGTCGGTGATGGAAACGATCACCTCGGTGGTCGGGCTGGGCCTGGTGCTGGTGGCCAGCGTCATCGTGTGATGTCCGACCGGGCCAGGACACAGATCACCGGCGGGTGCAGCAGGAGGGTCTCGGTGCGCAGTTGCGGGAAACCCGCGCAGCGCAACAGGTTCTCGATCTCAGCGGCAGCGCTGCCCGCCGTGGCTCCGGGGCGGCGCGGCTGCGACACGATGGCCAGCCGCCCGCCCGGCGCCAGCCGTCCGCGCAGTTCCGCCAGTCGCTGGGCCGGCTCGGGCCAGAATCCGTGGGAGTTGACCGCGAGAACGGCGTCGAACGGGCCGTCCAGCGTGGGCGGAAGCCGGTCGGCCGGGGCGTTGATCAGGGTGACCCGGCCGGCCCGGATGGCGGCCGCGTTGCGCCGGGACGCCTGCCGGAGCATCACGCCGGAGTGGTCGGCGCCGTACACGTGACCGGCACCGGCGCGGACCAGCTCGGCGATCGCGATGCCCGGCCCGAAGCCGACCTCGAGAACCCGGTCGCTGGGCCGAATCCG
Source organism: Pseudonocardiaceae bacterium (assembly GCA_035551355.1). GTDB lineage: Bacteria > Actinomycetota > Actinomycetes > Mycobacteriales > Pseudonocardiaceae > DATATV01. The sequence goes on from DASZNF010000080.1 coordinate 29,335, forward strand.
CAGCAGCGATACGACCCAGCGGTTGCGCTGCCGGTTGGACGGGCGATGGGCGAACACCCAGCCGGTCAGGCTGCCGGCCGCGCCCCGAGGTTGGTGGGCCTGGCCGACGGCATCACGGTCCAGGGCGCGCACGGCGGCGATTCCGGCGTGCCCGATCAGGTATTCGGCGGCCGCGGTCGCCGCCCGCCGAGCCGCGAGTGGCAGGCTGGCCTCATGTCGTCTTCCCATGGCCGGCAGTCAACGACTTCAAGCGCACCTGAAGTCAACTCGCCAGGTTTGCTCACCATCGGCGAACTGGCCCGCCGGGCCGGCGTCAGCACCTCGGCCCTGCGCTACTACGAGGAACTCGGCCTGCTGCCGGCGCCGGCGCGGGTCTCCGGGCAGCGCCGTTACCCCGAATCGGCGGCCCGGCTGGTCGGCGTCATCCTGCTGCACAGCGACGCCGGTTTCACCCTCGCCGAGCAGAAAGCCCTGCTGATCAACGAAGCCAGCGACCGCAGCCGGCTCATGCGGCGCAAGCTGGCCGAACTCGACGAGCAGATCGCCAGGGCGCAGGCCGCCCGGGACGCCATCGCGCACGGGCTTCGCTGCCCCCACGACGACATCACGCGGTGCCCCAACTTCAGCGCCGGCATCACCGCCCGCCTTGCTGGTCAGTCACTGTCACAATCGCACCAGCGGCTGCACGAGAACTAGGCCAGAGTCACGCCTTCCAGGTCACCGGCCGCCCGCCACTTCGCCAGCAGTTCGAAGAACTGGACGGGGCCGGCACCATATCCGGCGGACAGCAGACTGTCGGGATTGTCGTGATCTCCTTCGGTGTCAAGGTAACTGGGGGTGCAGTCGCGGAAGAAGTCGATGGCGAAGCCGGACAGCTCGCGCATGGTGCTGACCCACGCGTCCTCGGCGTCCAGGTCGGCTTCGATGGTGCGCGCGCCGCGGGCGGCCCATTGTTCGAGGAGGTAGGCCAGGTGCCGCGCCCGCTCCTCGGCGGTGTGGGTGTAATTGTGCGCGATGCCGGTCTGGGTGTAGCCGAGGAAGAAGCAGTTGGGAAACCCGTGCGACTGCAGGCCGTGCAGAGTGCGGGGGCCCTTCTGCCACTTGTCGCTCAGGCGCAGCCCGTCCCGGCCGACGATGTCGAAACCGGTCCGGCGGGTGTAGGTGGTGCCGACCTCGTAGCCGGTGGCGAAGATCAGAGTGTCCACTGTGTACTCTTTGCCGCCGATGACGACGCCATGAGCGGTGAGACGCTCGATGCCGCGGCCCTCGGTGTCGACCAGTTCGACGTTGTCCCGATTGAAGGTTTGCAGGTACTCGTCGTGGAAACCCAGCCGCTTGCACAGCCGCTTGTACCAGGGTTTCAAGGCCTCGGCGGTCTTCCGGTCGGTGACGATCGAGTCGACCCGGTCGCGCACCCGTTCCATCGATCGGTAGTCCTGTTCGTAGAGGAAATCGCCGATCTCCTCCATCGTCATGACCCCGTCCCGGCGCGCGATCTCCTTCAGCACCGCGCCCGCGGTCAGTTCCAGGGCGACCTCGGTCCAGCCGTCCTCGACCAGATCGAGTTCGGTTTCGGCGCCGGCCGTCACCCGGGTGAAGTTCTCCATGCGCCTGCGTTGCCAGCCGGGCTCGAGTCCGGCTGCCCAGTCCGGTGCGGTCGGGCGGTTGTCCCGCACGGCCACCGCGTTGGGCGTCCGCTGGAAGACGTAGAGGTGCCTGGCCCAGCGGCCCAGGTGCGGCACGACCTGCAGGCCGGTGGCTCCGGTGCCGATGACGCCGACCGACTTGTCGCTCAGCCCGGTCAGGCCGCCGGTCTCGTCGCCGCCGGTGTAGCCGTAGTCCCAGCGGCTGGTGTGGAAGGTATGCCCCTGGAACTCGTTGATCCCCGGAATGCCAGGGAGTTTGGGCCGATGCAGCGATCCGGGGGAGACCGCGACCACGGTCGCGGTGATCCGGTCGCCGCGATCCGTTTCGACCAGCCACTTCTTGGCCTGCTCGTCCCAGGTCATCCCGGTCACCCCGGTCTGGAACAGCGCGTTCCGGCACAGGTCGTAGTGCCGCGCGATCGCCTTCAGGTGTTTCCGGATCTCCTCGCCGTGCGCGTAGCGTTCGCGCGGGAGGTAGCCGAGTTCCTCCAGCAGCGGCAGGTAGATGTAGGACTCGACGTCGCACTGGATGCCCGGATACCGGTTCCAGTACCAGGTTCCGCCGACGTCGCCGGCCTTGTCGATCAGGCGGATGTCCCGGAAACCGGCCTCCTGCAACCGGACCGCCGCCAGCAGGCCGCCGAGCCCGGCGCCGACGATGAGGACTTGGACCTCGTCCTCGACCGGACCGCGCTCGATCGGCTCGACGTAGGGATCGTCGGCGTAGTGCGAGAATTCCGCGGTCACCTCGACGAACTGGTCGACCCCGTCGGGGCGCAGCCGTTTGGCCCGTTCGAAGGCGTACTTGGCGCGCACCCAGCCCGGGTCGAACTCGCCGGGCTGGGGTCCCGGTGGCGCTGGTGTCTCGGCCATCTCCGATTCCTTTCCGGTCCCGCTCAGCGGTTCACTGGTCCGGCGAAGCGCTCGCGCAGCGGACGGTCGTGCGGAGTCGGGCGGTAGATGCCCCGGTCGATGAGCCGGGGCACGACCTCGTCGATGAACTCCCGGATCGAGGTGAAGCCGACCGGGAACATGATGTTGAACCCGCCCACGTTGCCGTCCTCGAACCACAGCGCGAAGTCGTCCACGATCTCGTCGTAGGAGCCGATGAACTTGCGGTGCGTCGTGCCGCCGTGGCCGATGGCGTGCGCGGTGACCTCCTTCACCGTCACACCAGGGCGTTCGTGGATCCAGTTGTACAGGCCGACGTAGTTGCCGAAGGTGCTGGTGATGGTCTTCTCGACGTCCTTGGGCGCGGGCAGCACGTCGACCGGGAACGGGTCGTCGAGACTGTCGAACTCCAGCACGATGCCGAACTGGCCGAGCGCGAAGGGCGCCAGCATGTCCCAGTCGACGTAGTCGTCCAGAGCCCGCAGCTTCTCCTCGGCCTCCGCCTTGGTGCGGCCGAGGAACGGGATGAGGCCGGGCACCGCCGGAACGCTGCCCTGGGCCCGTCCGCGTTGCACCAGCGCCTTGTCCAGATCGGCTCGGTAGGCGGCCGCGCCCTCGCGTGTGGTGGCGTTGGTGAACACCATGTCGGCGTGCTTTGCCGCCACCGCGATCCCGGGACCGGAGCCACCGGCCTGGGCGATCAGCGGCCGGCCCTGACGGCTGGGCGCGACGTTCAACGGGCCGGAGACCTGGAACAGCTCGCCGCTGTGCCAGATCGGTTCGGCGTAGAACCGGGTCCTGCCATCGGGATCGGTGCGCAGCTCGCGCTTCTCCCACAGTCCGACGACCACGTCGAGGAATTCGTCCGCCCGCCGGTAACGGGTTTCGCGATCCGGGTGGGCGGCGATGCTGTAGTTCATGACGAAGTGGTCGCCCGCGGTGGTGACGGCGTTGAATCCGGCGCGGCCGTCCGAGGCCTGGTCGAGCGAGCCGAGCAGCCGGCCGATGGTGTAGGGGTCGTAGAAGCTGGTCGAGGCGGTGGCGATCAGGCCGACGTGCTTGGTCACCCCGGCCATGGCGGTCGCCGCCACGATCGGCTCGCACGGCCCGCCGTCGGGTGCCGGGACCCCGGCCGAACCGGGGACGTCGCCGAGGAAGACGGCGGTGAACAGCCCCTCGTCGGCCAGCCTTCCGTACTCCAGCAGGCGGGCGAACGGGTCCAGCTGCGGGCGGTCGCTGTGCGCCCGCTCGTAGGCGAACGCGCCCTGGTGGAGGTTGATGTCGTTGCCCACCAGGTTCAGGTGCAGATAGCGTCGGTCCGACATCGTCCACACACCTTCCTTCGTTTCGAATCAACAGGTTGAGAAAATCCGCTTCCTGTATGTGGAAAGGGGAAGCGGTCAGCCGCCGAGGGCGGCCACGATGTCGCGCCGGCGGATCTTGCCGGTGTCGGTGCGAGGGAGCTCGTCCCACACAGCGATCCGATCGGGAGTCTTCGCGCCGCGCAGCGCGGTCCGCACGGCGGCGCGGAGCAGCTCCGGATCCAGTTCAGCGCCCCGTTCCGGGGTGACCACCGCCTCGATACGCTGGCCCCACTCCTCGTCCGGCACGCCCACCACCACCGTGTCGGCGACGCCGTCCTGTCGCAGCAGCACGTCCTCGATCTCGGCCGGTGCGATGTTCTCGGCTCCGCGAATGATCGTGTCGTCCTCGCGGCCCTCGACGAACAGAAAACCCGCCGTATCAAGGTGTCCGAGGTCTCGGGTGTCGAACCAGCCGTCCGTGCGACCCGATTCTTGCCCGGCGTAGGCACCGGACACCTGCGCACCGCGGATCCAGATCCGCCCGGACGACCCGGCGGGCCGTGCGGTTCCGGAAGCATCGCGGATCTCGACCTCCACGCCCGGAATGGGCCGGCCCACCGAGTGCAGCCGCGCGCGCTCCTCGGGATCGGCTGCGGCGTAGGCCTTCTGGTGGTCTTCCGGGCCGAGCACGGCGACCGTGGAGCTGGTTTCGGTCAGCCCGTAGGCGTTCACGAAACCCACGTGCGGCCATTCGCGCAACGCCCGTTCGATCACCCGGGGCGGCATGGGGGCACCCCCGTAGGCCAGTGTGCGCAGGCTGGGCACCGAGCGGTCCCCGTCGTCGTCCATGATCCGGGCCAGGATGGTCGGCACCACCATCACGTTGGTGACCCGCTCCCGCCGGACCAGCTCCAGCCATCGGGCCGGGGAGAAAGCGCCGAGGATGACCAGCCGGCGTCCGGCGTAGAGATTGGTGAGCACCGCCGACACCGCCGCGATGTGATACGGCGGCACGCACAGCAGGGACGCCTCGCTTGGCTGTGCACCGGCGAACTCGACCGTGCCGATGACGTAGGAGACCAGATTCTCGTGGCGCAGCAACACACCTTTGGGGGCGGAGGTGGTACCACTGGTGTAGATGATCACGGCGGTCGACTCGGGTTCGGGTTCGATCGCCGGAGGTTCGGCTGGGCTCGCGGAGTTCAGCGTGTCGAGCCACTCCTGTGGGGAGTCAACCGCGACCGCCTCGGGTCCGGCCGGCGCGGAATGCTGCCTATCCGTGAGCACGTAGGCGCCGGGGTGCTGGGCCAGCAGTGCGGTCAGCTGGGCCTCGCCGAGGCGGTAGTTGAGCGGCACGAACGGCACCCCGGCCAGCGCCGCGGCGAACAGCGCGACCGGGAACGCGGGCCCGTTCTCGGCCAGGTGGACCAGCGCGGATGCCTTGGCCCGCAACAGGAGCGCCGCGCCGCGGCGCGCGGCCGCGCGGAATTCGTCGACGGACAGTCCCTCGGTCTCGGTCGCCAGGGCGATGTGGTCGCCGTCGGCCTCGGCGGCCATGTCCAGCAGGGTGGTGAGGTTCATGGCGTCAGTCCGAGGCCGGCAGTGGTTTGGCCGCCTTGACCGCCAGCGGGGTGCCGTCCAGCGCGAGCGAACCCCGGCCCGGCTTGGTGCACAGCAACTCGACCGAGCCCGCCGCGTCGGTGTACCGCTTGCCGAGCAGGGTTCCGGCCGCGTGTTCGGGGTCGAGTTCGGCTCGCGCGGTGCCGTCGTGGTCGGCCTTGTCCACCATCGTGGCGCCGCCGCAGGTCAGCCGCGCGGCGCCTGCCGACCAGCGCACGACCACTACCGCGGTGTCGTCCACGGTGCTGCGCAACATCACGCCGACCTTCGGTTCCATACCGCGGTCCCTTCTGCTGATCGTCGGTGAGCCGGGGGAGTGCTCACCAGGCCGGCCGGTCACCGATTACGCCTTCTTCGGTGAGTGCGGCGATGTCCTGGTCGGTCCGGCCGAGGGCGGTGAGCACCTCGGTGTTGTGCTGGCCGAGCAACGGTGCGGGCGTGCGGTGCGCGGACTCGGAGAAGCGCACCGGCAGGGTGGTGTAGCGGCCGGTTCCGGCGACGGGGTGTTTGACGGTTTCGAAGAAGCCGCGCGCCGTCAGCTGCGGGATATCGGTCTGGCGGTGCGGTTGCAGTACCTTCCCCACCGGAACCCCCGCTGCCCACAGGATCTCGACGATCTCGTCCCCGGTGCGCTCCGCGCACCACTGGCTCAGCCACGAGTCGATCTCGTCGTGCCGGGTCCGTCGCCCGGGCGCGCCGGACAGCGAAGGATCTGTTGCCCAGTCGGGCTTTTCCACCGCTGCACACAACGCGGCCCACTGCTCGTCCGTGGCGACCGCGATAGCGACCCAGGAATCCCGGCCGCCGTACTCGTCCGGTTCGGCCGTGCGATACAGGTTCTGCGGCGCGGAAACCGGTCCGCGGTTGCCGTCCCGGTTGAGCAGCGCGCCGTAGGCGGAGTGCTCGATCACCTGCTCGGCGGTGATGTTGACCGCGGCCTCCACCATCGCCGACTCGACCAGCATGCCTTCTCCGGTGCGGCGTCGGTGTTCCAGCGCGAGCAGCAGGCCGTTGAGGGCGTGCAGGCCGGCGTTCGGGTCGCCTAGGGTGTAGGGCTCGACGGGGTTCTGGTCGGGATGCCCGGTGAGCCAGGTCAGGCCGGACGCGTCCTCGATGACGTAGGCGAAGGCGGCCGAATCGCGCCACGGCCCGTCCAGGCCGAAACCGGGCATCCGCACCATGATCACGTCCGGCCGGATGGCGCGAACCGACTCGTAGTCCAGCCCCACCTGATCCAGCACCCGGGGCGTGTAGTTCTCCACCACCACATCGCAACTGGCGATCAGCTCGCGGATCAGCTCCTGGCCGCGTTCGGTCTGGAAGTTGACCGTCACGCTCTTCTTGTTGGTGTTGAGCGCGGCGAAGATCGGCGACCGTTCCCACCACTGGTCTTCGGTCATCGGCACCCCGGCGATCATCCGGGTCCCGTCCGGGCGGACGGTGGACTCCAGGTGGATGACCTCCGCGCCCAGCATGGCCAGCGCGTGTGTGCCGGAGGGGCCGGCCCAGAACGCCGTCATGTCCAGCACCCGTAAACCGTTGAACGGCAGCGCATCCGCGCTTTCGCTGCTCGGCTCCGGCCGAGAATTCGTCGCGGGACAGGAGTGTTCGCCGAGGCGCGGCGCCGGTTGCGGTTCGCGGAGGACGTCCGGGCGCAGCCGGTAGGGGAAGTCCGGCTGGCGAAAACCGTCCCGTGGATTCGCCCGGAATGCCTTGCGCGCAACGAAATGATCCATCTCGGCAATGGTCGAGCCGCTGGCGACCGGCGCGTTGGGAATGCGGAACGAGGTGGCCAGTTCGCGGATTTCCTCGACCGTGTGCTCCCGGATCCAGGCGTACAGCTCGGGCGCGACCTTCCCGGCCAGCTCCATGATGGCGATGGGTTTGTCCGGATCGACCCACTCGGGGTGGCCGACCATCGCGCACAGGTCGAACCACTGCTGCGCGGTGGCGCAGCCGATCGCCACCAACCCGTCCTTCGCGGTCGCGACCCCGGGCACGAACAGCGAGCGCACCGAGCGGAACGGCCGGCCCAGCAGTTCGTTGAAGGTCACCGGATAGTAGGTGAGACACAGGATGTGCGCCTCGAGCATGGACAGGTCGAGCAACCGGCCCTGCCCGGTGCGCAGGGTGTCCCACCGGGCGATCAACAGGGCGGCCGCGGCGTAGCCGCCGGAGAGCCAGTCGCCGACCTGGCCGCCGACGTACACCGGCGCGCGATCGGGATCGCCCCGCCCGATGCCGATCATCCCGCCGGACCAGGCCTGCACGGTGAACTCGGTGGCCGGCTTGTCGCTCCACGGGCCAGTCAGCCCGAACGGCGTGATGGCTACGACGTTGAGATGCGGATACCCGCGCCGGATCTGCTGTGGCAGCAGGCTCGAATGGCTGGCAACCCGAGATTCTCCCGACCACACAACGGAATCCGCCCCGGCCAGCAGCGCGTGCACGCGCTCCAGGGCGGCCCCGTCGTCCGGGTCGGCGACCACGCTCTGCTTGGAGCAGGACAGAAAGCTGAACAACGCCCCGTCGGAACCGTCCGAGATTTCCGCACCGGAAGCCGTCCACCGGCGCAGCGGATCGCCCTCCGGCGGCTCGACCTTGATCACCTCGGCTCCGCCGTCGGCCAGGATCTTGGTGCAGTACGCCCCGGCGATGCCCGAGGACAGATCGACCACTGTGTGGCCGGTGAGCGGATGCTGTGGCGTGCCGGTCATTCCGGCTTCCTGCGGCCGGACCGGCTCAGCCGGAAGTCGGGCGGGAACTGCGAATCGTTGTCCTTCACGGCATTGTTCAGGCCCTTGCCGAAGGTCTCCTCGTTGAGCACCAGGTCGGCTTCGTCGGGCCGGACGTAGTTGCCGAGGCTCTCGAACAACCCGCTGATGATGCTGCCCAGGTACTCGCCCTGCTGCTGCTTCATCATGGTGAAGAACAACTTCTGCTGGTACACCGTGTCGGTCGGTCGGGTGCGCGAGCAGGCCAGCGCGTACTTGGCCACCTCGGCCTCGAGTTCCTCGCGGGGCACGACCTTGTTGAGGAAGTTGCAGTCGTACATCTCGGCGGCGGTGAAGGGCCGTCCGGTGAACACCATCTCCTGGAATTTCCGGATGCCCATGGTCATCGCCCAGCTCCACATCCGCGGCCCCCAGCCTGCGTAACGGAAGGCGGCGTGGCCGAACAGGGCGTCGTCGGAGGAGATGACCAGATCGGCGTCGGCGGCCTGGTAGAAGTGCCAGCCGTAGCAGTAGCCCTTGACCTCCAGGATGCTGATCTTCTTGAAGTCC
>DASZNF010000081.1:0-58837 GCA_035551355.1 Pseudonocardiaceae bacterium
GCCGGCCTGGCCAGGCACGCGGCCGGCGCCGGGGTCCGGATCGGCACCGTCAACGCCAACGTGTTCCAGGACGACGATTACCGGCTGGGCAGCGTCGCGAACCCGGATCCCCGGGTTCGGCGCAAGGCCGTCGCCCACCTCATGGAGTGCGTCGGCGTGATGGACGCGACCGGCTCTCGCGACCTCAAGCTGTGGTTCGCCGACGGCACCAACTATCCGGGCCAGGACGACATCCGCCTCCGCCAGGACCGGCTGGCGGAGGCGCTGGCCGACTTATACACCAGACTCGGCCCGGACCAGCGGATGCTGCTGGAGTACAAGCTGTTCGAGCCGTCCTTCTACACCACCGACGTGCCGGACTGGGGCACGTCGCTCACGCACTGCCTGGAGCTGGGGCCCAGGGCCATGGTCGTGGTCGATACCGGGCATCACGCCCCCGGCACGAACATCGAGTTCATCGTGGCCGTGCTGCTGCGGCTCGGGCGGCTCGGCGGGTTCGACTTCAACAGCCGTTTCTACGCCGACGACGACCTGATGGTCGGCGCGGCCGACCCGTTCCAGCTGTTCCGGATCATGCACGAGGTGGTCTCGGCCGGCGGCCTGGCGCCGGAGCGCGGCATCTCGTTCATGCTCGACCAGTGCCACAACATCGAGCCCAAGATCCCCGGCCAGATCCGCTCGATGATGAACGTGCAGGAGGCCACGGCCAAAGCACTGCTGGTGGATGCCGACGCGCTGGCCGCCGCGCAGCAGGCCGGTGACGTGCTGGGCGCCAACGCGGTGCTGATGGACGCCTACAACACCGATGTCCGCCCGCTGCTGGCCGAGGTGCGCACCGAACTGGGCCTGGACCCCGACCCGATGGCCGCCTACGCCCGCTCCGGCTACGCCGAGCAGATCGTCGCCGATCGCGTTGGCGGGCAGCAGGCCGGCTGGGGGGCTTGACGGAGTCCTGCCCCGTCAAGGTCTCTTGCCCGGCAAAACCGCAGCATACGGACGAAAGGCAAGTCCGGCTCCCTGGAGGAACAAATGTCCACTGTGGACGAACTGCTCGCCCGCAGCCATGAACTCGGCGCCGATCCGCGCAACACCAACTACGCGGGCGGCAACACCTCGGCCAAGGGCACCGAAGCCGACCCGGTGACCGGAGCGCCGGTTGACCTGATGTGGGTCAAGGGTTCCGGCGGTGACCTGGGCACCCTCAAGGCCGCCGGGCTGGCCGTGCTGCGGCTGGACCGGCTGCGCGCGCTGACCGACGTCTACCCGGGGGTCGAACGCGAGGACGAGATGGTCGCCGCGTTCGACTACTGCCTGCACGGCAAGGGCGGCGCCGCGCCGTCCATCGACACCGCCATGCACGGCCTTGTCGCCGCCGCGCACGTGGACCACCTGCACCCGGATTCGGGCATCGCGCTGGCCACCGCGGCCGACGGCCCGGCGCTGACCAAGGAATGCTTCGGCGACAAGGTGGTCTGGGTGCCCTGGCGGCGCCCGGGATTCCAGCTGGGGCTGGACATCGCGGCCATCAAGGCGGCCAACCCGCAGGCCATCGGCTGCGTGCTGGGCGGGCACGGCATCACCGCCTGGGGCGACACCAGCGACGAATGCCAGGCCCGCTCGCTGGAGATCATCCGGACCGCGCAACGGTTCCTGAACGAGCACGGCAAAGCCGAGCCGTTCGGCCCGGCGCTGTCCGGCTACGCCGCGCTGCCCGAAACCGAGCGCCGGGCCAAGGCGGCCGCGCTGGCCCCGGTGATCCGCGGGCTGGCCTCCACCGACAAGCCGCAGGTCGGCCACTTCACCGACAGCGACGTGGTACTGGAGTTCCTGGCTCACGAGAAGCACCCGGCGCTGGCCGCGCTGGGCACCTCCTGCCCCGACCACTTCCTGCGCACCAAGGTCGCCCCGCTGGTGGTCGACCTGCCCGCGTCGGCGTCGGTCGAGGACATCGTCGCGCGGCTGACGGAGTTGCACGAGGCCTACCGCGCCGAGTACGCCGCCTACTACCAGCGCCACGCCACCCCGGACAGCCCGGCCATGCGCGGCGCCGACCCGGCCATCGTCCTGGTGCCGGGAGTCGGGATGTTCAGCTTCGGCAAGGACAAGCAGACCGCGCGGGTGGCCGGCGAGTTCTACGTGAACGCCATCAACGTGATGCGCGGCGCGGAATCGGTGTCGCGCTACGCGCCGATCGACGAGTCGGAGAAGTTCCGCATCGAGTACTGGGCGCTGGAAGAGGCCAAGCTGGCTCGGATGCCCAAGCCCAAGCCGCTGGCCACCCGGATCGCGCTGGTCACCGGCGGCGGTTCGGGCATCGGCCTGGCCACCGCGCGGCGGCTGGCCGCCGAGGGCGCCTGCGTGATCGTGGCCGACCGCAACGCCGAGACCGCCGCATCCGCCGCCGCCGAACTGGGCGGCCCGGACGTCGCGGTGTCGGTCGCGGTGGACGTCACCGACGAGGCCGCGCTCTCGCTCGCGGTGCGCGAATCGGTGCTCGACTTCGGCGGGATCGACCTGGTGGTGAACAACGCCGGACTGTCGATTTCCAAGCCGCTGCTGGAAACCACGGCGGCGGACTGGGACGTGCAGCACGGCGTGATGGCCCGGGGCTCGTTCCTGGTCTCCCGCGAGGCGGCCCGGGTGATGATCGAGCAGGGTCTCGGCGGCGACATCGTCTACATCGCCAGCAAGAACTCGGTGTTCGCCGGTCCGAACAACGTGGCCTACGGCGCGGCCAAGGCCGACCAGGCCCACCAGGTCCGGTTGCTGGCCGCGGAACTGGGCCCGCACCAGATCCGGGTCAACGGCATCAACCCCGATGGCGTGGTGCGTGGTTCGGGCATCTTCGCCGGTGGCTGGGGCGCGCAGCGGGCCGCGGTGTACGGGGTGGAGGAGGACAAGCTCGGCGAGTACTACGCCCAGCGCACTCTGCTCAAGCGCGAGGTGCTGCCCGAGCACGTGGCCAACGCGGTGTTCGTGCTGACCGCCGGGGATCTCGCGCACACCACCGGGCTGCACGTGCCGGTGGACGCGGGTGTCGCCGCGGCCTTCCTGCGATAAGAAGTGTGAGGCAGTGACGGCATGACGGAGTCCGTCGTCGCGGTCGATCTCGGCGCGTCCAGTGGACGGGTGATGCTGGCCGAGGTCGGCCCGGACCGGCTGGCGCTGACCCGGACGCACCGGTTCGACAACCGGCCGGTGCGCGTGCGGGACACCCTGCACTGGGACATTCTCTCGCTGTACCAAGGAATTTCCGATGGGCTGCGAGCCGCGGCGCACCTGGTGCCGCGGCCGGCCAGCATCGGCATCGACTCCTGGGCGGTGGACTACGGCCTGCTGGACGCCACCGGCGCGCTGCTGGGCAACCCCGTGCACTACCGGGATGCCCGCACCGACGGCGTGGCCGAGCGGACACTGGAAACCGTTGCCGCGGAGGAGTTGTACCGCGCCACCGGCGTGCAGTTGCTGCCGTTCAACACGATCTTCCAGTTGATCGCCGCGCGCTCGGATGTCGCGCTGGCGCAAGCAAAGCAGCTGCTGCTGGTACCGGATCTGTTGTCCTACTGGCTGACCGGGGTCGCCGGGGCGGAGGCGACCAACGCGTCCACCACCGCACTGCTGGACGTCAACACCGGCCAGTGGGCCACGGATCTCATGCGCCGCACCGGAATCCGGCCCGAGTTGTTCGCGCCGATCCGGCAGCCGGGCGCGCCGGCGGGGGAGTTGCTGGCCTCCGTGGGGGATCAGCTCGGGATGGCCGGGGGCGTGCCGGTCACCGCGGTCGGCTCGCACGACACCGCCTCGGCCGTGGTCGCGGTGCCCGCGGCCGGCGAGCACTTCGGCTACATCTCCTGCGGCACCTGGTCCTTGGTTGGCCTGGAACTGCCCGGCCCGGTGCTGCACGAGGACAGCCGGGCGGCCAACTTCACCAACGAACGCGGCGTGGACGGCACCATCCGCTACCTGCGCAACGTGATGGGCCTGTGGCTGCTGCAGGAGTCGGTGCGCACCTGGGCCGAGGCCGGCCAGCCCGTCGACCTACCGGATCTGCTGGCCCAGGCGGCAAAGCTGCCACCGTTGAGGTCCATTGTGGATCCGGATCTGCCGGTGTTCCTGCCACCGGGCGACATGCCGGCCCGGATTGCCCGGGAGTGCGCGCGCACCGGTCAGCCGGTGCCCGGCAGCCCGGCCGAACTGGCCCGCTGCGTGCTGGACTCGCTGGCCCTGGCCTACCGGCGCACGCTGGCCCAGGCCCAGGAACTGGCCGGGCGGGAGGTGCGGGTGCTGCACCTGGTCGGCGGCGGGGTCCGCAACGAACTGCTCTGCCGGCTCACCGCGGACGCCTGCGGGCTGCCCGTGGTGGCCGGCCCGGTGGAGGCCACCGCGCTGGGCAACGCGCTGGTCCAGGCCCGGGCGGTCGGCGCGGTGCACGGCGGGCTGACCGAGCTGCGCGAGCTGGTCCGGGCCACCCAGGGCCTGCGCACCTACACCCCGGCCGGGGATGCCTCGGCCTGGCGGCGGGCCGCGGACCGGCTGGTGGCCGCCTGATCGGCGGCGGGGCGCGGGCGGCGGGCCGGACAAGCGGGAGATAAGGCTCGGGCGGCAGGCCGGACAAGCGGGAGATAACCGGTGGCCGGGTGCGGTGGTCGGCCGGATAACATCGACGAACAACCATCCGCAAGACCCGCCCATAGGAGCAAACGTGTCCCAGTCGTCCCGCCCCGCTGCCGCACCCGCCCCTCGCGTGGTGGTTCCGGCGGGCACTACCGCCGGCACGGCGGTACGGGAGGCGGGGCTGACCAGCCGGGGCGCCGACGCCATCGTGGTGGTGCGGGACGCCGAGGGCCGGCTGCGCGACCTGTCCTGGGCCCCGGACGAGCAGGTCGAGGTCGAGGCGGTGGCCGCCGACACCGAGGACGGCCGCTCGGTCATCCGGCACTCGGCCGCGCACGTGCTGGCCCAGGCCGTGCAGCAGCAGTTCCCGGAGGCCAAGCTGGGCATCGGCCCGCCGGTCACCGACGGCTTCTACTACGACTTCGACGTGGACCGCCCGTTCACCCCGGAGGACCTGCAGGCGCTGGAGAAGCGCATGAAGCAGATCATCAAGGGCGCGCAGCGGTTCGCCCGTCGCGAGGTCTCCTCGGTCGAGGCCGCCCGCGAAGAGCTGGCGAACGAGCCGTACAAGCTGGAGCTGATCGACCTCAAGCGCGAGGGCGCCGACGAGGTGGACGACGCCGAGGTGATGGAGGTCGGCTCCGAGGGCCTGACCATCTACGACAACCTCGACCCGCGCACCGGCGAGAAGGTGTGGGGCGACCTGTGCCGGGGCCCGCACGTGCCCACCACCAAGTTCATCCCGGCGTTCAAGCTGATGCGCCCGGCCGCCGCGTACTGGCGGGGCAGCGAGAAGAACCCGCAGCTGCAGCGGATCTACGGCACGGCCTGGGAGTCCAGCGAGGCGCTCGAACAGCACCTGGAGCGCATCGCCGAGGCCGAGCGGCGGGATCACCGCCGGATCGGCACCGAGCTGGACCTGTTCTCCTTCCCGGACGAGATCGGCTCCGGCCTGCCGGTGTTCCACCCGAAGGGCGGGATCATCCGGCGGGAGCTGGAGAACTACTCCCGGCACCGGCACGAGCACGGCGGCTACGAGTTCGTGAACTCGCCGCACATCACCAAGGAAGGCCTGTTCCTCACCTCCGGCCACCTGCCGTACTACGCGGACACCATGTTCCCGCCCATCCACCTGGAGGGTGAGGACTACTACCTCAAGGCCATGAACTGCCCGATGCACCACCTGATCTTCCGGTCGCGCGGGCGGTCCTACCGGGAGCTGCCGCTGCGGCTGTTCGAGTTCGGCACGGTGTACCGGTACGAGAAGTCCGGTGTGGTGCACGGCCTGACCCGGGTGCGCGGGCTGACCATGGACGACTCGCACATCTACTGCACCCCGGAGCAGATGCCCGGCGAACTGCGCTCGCTGCTGAAGTTCGTGCTGGATCTGCTGGCCGACTACGGGTTGTCCGACTTCTACCTGGAGCTGTCGACCAAGGGCGAGGGCGGCAAGTTCATCGGCGATGACTTGGAGTGGGAGGAGGCCACCGAAACGCTGCGGCAGGCCGCCGTCGACTCCGGCCTCGAACTGGTGCCCGACCCGGGCGGCGCGGCCTACTACGGCCCGAAGATCTCGGTGCAGGCCAAGGACGCCATCGGCCGGTCCTGGCAGATGTCCACCATCCAGCTGGACTTCAACCACCCCAAGCGATTCGGGCTGGAGTACACCGCCGCCGACGGCACCCGCAAGCAGCCGGTGGTTATCCACCGCGCGCTGTTCGGCTCGATCGAGCGGTTCTTCGGCGTGCTCACCGAGCACTACGCGGGGGCGTTCCCGGCCTGGCTTGCACCGGTGCAAGCCGTCGGCATCCCGATCGCCGACGAGCACGTCGAGCACCTGCTGGAGGTGCAGGCGGCGTTGCGGGCCCAGGGCGTGCGGGTCGACGTGGACACCAGCGACGACCGGATGCAGAAGAAGATCCGCAACCACACCACCCAGAAGGTGCCGTTCCTGCTGCTGGCCGGCGGCAAGGACGTGGAGGCCAAGGCGGTGTCCTTCCGGTTCCGGGACGGCACCCAGATCAACGGCGTCCCGGTGGACCGGGCGGTGGAGTCGATCGCGGAGTGGATCGCCCGCCGCGAGAACGCTTCGCCCACCGCGGAGACCTTCCAGGCGCTGGTATGACCGAACGGCCGGAAATGGTTGGCCAGGACGGTGTGGGGATTCACGATGCGCTGCAACGGTTGTGGACCCCGCACCGGATGGCCTACATCCGCGGTGAGGGCAAACCGGTCGGCGACGACGAGCACGGGTGCCCGTTCTGCCGGATGATCGAGGCCGAGGACGCCGACGTGCTGATCGTGGCGCGCGACGAACTGGTGTACGCGGTGCTGAACCTGTACCCGTACAACCCGGGGCACCTGATGGTGCTGCCCTACCGGCACATCGCGGACTACACCGACCTGACGGCCGAGGAAACGGTGCAGCTGGCCGAGTTCACCAAGAAGGCGATGCGGGTGATCCGCTCGGTCTCCGCGCCGCACGGGTTCAACATCGGCATGAACCAGGGCGTGGTGGCCGGGGCCGGTATCGCCGCGCACCTGCACCAGCACGTCGTGCCGCGGTGGGGCGGGGACTCGAATTTCATGCCGGTGGTCGGCCACACCAAGGTGCTGCCGGAACTGCTGCCGGAGACTCGCGCGCTGCTCGCGGAAGCCTGGCAGAAAGACTGATTTCGCTGTTGCGCCCGGTGACCGCGGGGTCGGCTGGTTCGCCGACCCGCGGCCACCACCGGGGGAGTGCGCGGTTCCGTCAGGAGGCGCGCAGCACGGCCTCGATCTCCAGGGAGACGTCGAGGTTGTCGCTGACGACCAGGCTGCCGGTCTCCAGCACCGCGTTGAAGGCGATGCCGAAGTCCTTGCGGCTGAGCTTGGTCTTGGCCGAGAAGCCGACCCGCTGCCCGCCGTAGGGGTCCGGGCCGAAGCCGGACAGTTCGAGGGCGAGGCTGATCGGCTTGGTGGTGCCGTGCAGGGTGAGGTCGCCGTTGAGGGTGAAGTCCTCGCCGTCGCCCTCGATGCCGGTCGAGGTGAAGGTGATGGTCGGGTAGTTCTCCACGTCCAGGAAGTCGGCGCTGCGGATGTGGTTGTCCCGGTCGCCGTTCTTGGTGTCGATGGAGGTGGCCTGGATGGTCGCGGTGACCTTGGAGTCCAGGGGGGCCTCGCCGGTGACGATCTCGCCGGAGTAGTCGGCGAAGTGGCCGCGGACCTTGCTCACGCCGAAGTGCTTGGCGGTGATGGAGATGTCCGAGTGGACCGGGTCGATGTCCCAGGTGCCGGCGACGTAGCCGGGGATGCTGGCGGCGGTGGTCATGCCGCAACCTCCTTCTGTCGAAGTCAGATGTAGTTGAATCTTCAATCTCATGGTAGCCGAGTGAGATTGAAGGTTCAACCAGGAGGGTACACTTGATCGCATGGACGAGGTGCGATGGCTCACTGGCCCGGAACAAGAGGTGTGGCGTCGCTACCTGGCCGCGACCCGGCTGCTGGAAACCGAGATCGACCGACAGCTGCAGCGCGACGCCGGCCTGCCCGCCACGTACTTCGAAATCCTGGTCGCGCTGTCCGAGGCGCCCGACCGCACCATGCGGATGAGTGAACTGGCCGAGTTTGCCCGGTTCTCCCGCAGCCGGCTTTCCCATGCGGTCGCTCGGATGGAGAGCGCGGGCTGGGTCGTGCGCACCGAATGCCCGTCGGACAAGCGGGGCGCGTTCGCCGTGCTGACCGAAGCCGGGTTCGCCGTGCTGTCCGGCGTGGCGCCCGGCCATGTGGAACTGGTCCGGAGCATGCTGTTCGACGTGCTGACCCCGGAACAGGTCGACCAGCTGGGCGAAATCTGCTCGGCGATCAACGAAGCCGCGAAGAACTGAGACTCCGGTCGGTTTCGGCAACTTTCGCCCGGCTGACGGCACGATCTCCTACACCGGCACGGACATCTTCGGCGTCGACAACGACAAGCCCGGGGATCGGGTGACCGCGTATGCCGACCCGGTGCACAAGACCGTGAGTACGTCGGCGACCGCCCTGCATGTGGACGATATTCTTGGCATGACGGCGGTCTCGCTGGCATGGCTGGGACTGTTGACCTACCGGGTCATCCTGCCGCTGCGCCACCGGCACAAGCGCCGGGCGGCCGCTTCGGGCCGCTAAGGGCCTGTCGTGTCCGGACGCCGGGACCCGGGTCGCTACGCTGCTCAGGCCAGCAACGTCCCTCCTACCGGCAGGTGTAGTCCAGGCAGCCCATGCTCAACATCTTCGCGCGCGCGTCCGTCTCCCGCGTCACCGATCCGGTCGGGGCGTGGCTCGTCCGTGCCGGCCTGAGCCCCAACTCGATGACCGTGATCGGCACCGCTGGCACGGTGGTCGCTGCTGTCGTGTTCTTCCCCGGCAACCACCTGTTCCTGGGCAGCGTGCTGGTCACCATCTTCATCATGTTCGACCTGATCGACGGCGCGATGGCCCGCACATCGGGCCAGGTCACCGCGTTCGGGCAGGTGCTGGACGCCAGTTGCGACCGGATCGCCGACGGCGCGCTGTTCGGCTGCATCGCCTGGTGGTGTTTTGTCGTCGCGCACGACCGGGCCACCGGCCTGGCCACGCTGATCTGCCTGGCTGGCGCCCAGGTCGTGTCCTACATCAAGGCCCGCGCCGAGGCGGCCGGGCTGGACGCGGACGGCGGGCTCGTCGAGCGCGCGGAACGGTTCATCATCGCCCTGCTCGGCACCGCCATCCAGGGCCTCGGCGTGCCGCACGCGGTGCAGGTGGCCATGTGGCTGCTGGCTGCTGGCATCCTGATCACCGTCGGGCAGCGGTTCGCCGCCGTCTACCGCTCGGCGCACAAGCCCGAGGAGGCCGACAAGACGTGACACGGCTGGGCAAACTCAAGACCCGGGCACAACTCAAGGCGGTGGACGCCGGCTACGGCGCGGGCTGGCGGCTGGTTCGCGCGCTGCCCGCGGGCCTGGCCGGCGGGCTGTTCCGGGTCGGCGCCGACCGGGCCGCCACCCGGAACGGCGAGGGCGCCCAGCAGTTGCGCCGCAACCTCGCCCGGGTCGTACCGCGGGCCGGCTCGGCCGAGTTGGACGCGCTGGTCCGGGACGCGCTGCGCTCCTACTCGCGCTACTGGTGCGAGGCGTTCCGGCTGCCCGCCATGGATCCGGCGACCCTGCACGACACCGTCGATCCGCACATCACCGGTCAGGAGAACCTCAACGCGGCCCTGGCCGAGGGCAACGGCGCGGTGGTCGCGCTGCCGCACGCGGGCAACTTCGACGTGGTCGGGGTGTGGGCGGTGCGCCAGTACGGCGGGCTGACCACGGTGGCCGAGCGGCTGCGCCCGGAGTCGGTGTTCCAGCGGTTCGTGGCCTACCGGGAATCGCTTGGCTTCGAGATCCTGCCGTTGACCGGCGGGGCCCGGCTGCCCTCGGTGGTGCTGGCCGAACGGCTGCGCGAGAACAAGATCGTCTGCCTGCTGGCCGATCGCGACCTGACCCGCACCGGCGTGCCGGTGAACTTCTTCGGCGAAACCACCCGGATGCCGGTCGGACCGGCCAAACTGGCCGCCAGCACCGGGGCGGCCCTGCTGCCACTGGGCTGCTGGAACACCGACGACGGCTGGGGGTTCCGCATCCACCCGCCGGTGCGCGTCGCCGGGCCGGAGGGGATGGCCGCGGCCACCCAGGCGGTGGCCGACGTGTTCGCCGGGGACATCGCCGCGCACCCGGCCGACTGGCACATGCTGCAGAAACTGTGGGTGGCCGATCTGCCCGAGAAGAGCCGAGCCCGCCTGGCCAGAATGGATTCGGGGCGGGACGGTCGGTGAATCGGCCGACCCCAGGGGGAGAGTGAGGCGCGAGTGAGGATCGGCATCGTCTGTCCGTACTCGCTGGACGTGCCCGGAGGGGTGCAGTCGCACGTGCTGGACCTGGCCCGCGCGCTGCGCCGGATCGGCCACGAGGTGGACGTGCTCGCCCCGGCCGACGAGGACTCGCCGGTGCCCGACTTCGTCACGCCCACCGGCCGCGCCCTGGGCATCCCCTACAACGGCTCGGTGGCCCGGCTGTCCTTCGGTCCGGTGTCCTTCGCCCGGGCTCGCCGGTGGATCCGGGAACACGACTTCGACGTGCTGCACCTGCACGAACCGACCGCGCCCAGTCTGGCCATGCTGGCCCTCATGGTGGCCGACGGCCCGATCGTGGCCACCTTCCACACCTCCACCACCCGCTCCCGGGCGCTGTCCGCGTTCCAGGGCGTGCTGCAGCCGTTCCTGGAGAAGATCACCGCCCGCATCGCGGTGTCCGCGCTGGCCCGCCGGGTGCAGGTGGAACACCTGGGCGGGGACGCGGTGGAGATTCCCAACGGGGTGGACGTGCGGTTCTACGCCGACGCCCAGCCGCTGCCCGGCTACCCCCGGCCCGGCCGCACCATCGGCTTCCTCGGCCGGTTCACCGAGCCGCGCAAGGGCATGCCGGTGCTGCTGGGCGCGGCCCGCAAGCTGCTGGCCGACTTCCCGGACCTGCAACTGCTGGTGGTCGGCCGGGGCGAGGAGGAGGACCTGCACCGGCAGGCCGGGCCGGAGCTGGCCCGCCGGATCGTGCTGCTGAGCAAGGCCGACGACCCGACCAAGGCCCGCGCGCTGCGCAGCATGGAGGTCTACGTCGCGCCCAACACCGGCGGGGAGAGCTTCGGCATGATCCTCACCGAGGCCATGGCGGCCGGGGCGGCGGTGGTGGCCAGCGACCTCAACGCCTTCCGCCGGGTCACCGACGACGAGCGGGCCGGGCTGCTGTTCCCGGTCGGCGACGACGCGGCCCTGGCCCGCACCATCGCCGGGCTGCTGCGCGACGATCCGCGCCGGGCCGCGCTGGCCCGGGCCGGACAGGCGCGGGTGGCCGCGTTCGACTGGCCGGTGGTGGCCGCGCAGGTGCTGCGGGTGTACGAGACGGCGATCGCGGCCACCCCGGGCCGGGTGCACGAGGCCGGTGACGCGCTGTCGTGACCGCCGAGTCGATCGCGTCCGTCCTGGGCGCCCTGCTGGCCCTGGTGCTGCTGTTCGGGCCGTGGCTTCTGGGCACCGCGACCCGGCTGGACCGGTTGCACGTGCGCACCGACGCGGCCTGGGCCGGGCTGGACGCGTCGCTGGCCCGCCGGGCCGTGGTCAGCCGGGCGGTGGCCGCCGCCGGCTGCCTCGCGCCCGAGCCGGCCGAGGCGGTGCGGGCCGCGGCGACCCGGGCCGAGGCGGTGGAACGGGTGGACCGGGAGACCGCGGAGAGCGACCTGACCCGGTTGCTGGCCCTGCTGGACCGGACCGCGCTGCCCCCGCAGCTGGCCGAGGAACTGGCCGACGCCGAGCAGCGGGTGGTGCTGGCCCGGCGGGTGCACAACGACGCGGTGCGCGACACCCGGGCGCTGCGCCGCCGCCGCGTGGTGCGCTGGCTGAAGCTGGCCGGCACCGCGCCCCAGCCCGACTACTTCGAGATCGCCGAGCCGGACGTGTCCGGCACCCCGGTGTCGGCGCTGACCCGCCGGGTGTCGGCCCGGATCGTGCTGACCGACCGGGCCGGCCGGGTGCTGCTGTTCCACGGCGTCGACCCGGGCCGGCCGGACGCGTCGCACTGGTTCACCCCGGGCGGGGGAGTTGAGGACGGCGAGGAGCTGCGCGCCACCGCGGTGCGCGAGCTGCACGAGGAGACCGGGCTGCGGATCTCCCCGGAGCAGCTGACCGGGCCGGCCTGGGTGCGCAGGCCGAGTTTCACCTTCGACGGGGAGAGCTACCTCGGCGAGGAATGGTTCTTCCTGGCCGCGGGCATCTGGACCGACCACGACCAGGTGGACATGTCCGGCTTCACCGAACTGGAACGGTCCACAATGGACAGTTTCCGGTGGTGGACGTTGCGGGAACTGGCCTCCACCACGGACACCGTCTATCCGCCGGCGCTGGCCGAACTGCTGCCGCCGCTGCTGGCCGGGAACTGGGACGGGCGCACCCGCGTCATCGAATGATCAGTCCAGGCCGAGGTAACCGCCCAGGGCCCACACCCGGCTGCTCTGGCCCGACGGGTCCAGCGTCATGGTGATCAGGCCGTCCTGGACGATGAACCGCTGCGAGTTGCGGCCGGCGTCAAGGGCCTCCAGCCAGGCCTGGGTCGGGCCCCGGCCCCAGGGTTTCCACGGGGTCAGATCGTCGATCACCAGGATGGTGTCCTCGGTGGCCAGCGCCCGGGTGTTGTGCAGATCGGCCCTGGCCACCTCGTACTCGTGGCCGCCGTCGATGAAGATCAGGTCGAAGCGCAGCTCCGGGTTCTCCTCGGCGAACTTGGGCACGGTCGCGGTCGAGTCGCCGGGGATCAGCGTGTGCCGGCCGGGGAACAGCTCATCGAGGTGCGCCTTGGCCGGCAGCGAGTAGTCGAACGCGCACAGGTCGAAGGAGACGACCTCGGCCTGCGGGTTGGCCGACAGGAAGGTGAAGCTGGAGAAGCCGCCGTTGAAACCGATCTCGGCGATCCGGGCGATCCGCGGTTCGTAGGCCACGCCGGCCAGGAAGCTCAGCTCGGTGGCACTGGTGGTGCCGTCCGAGCTGAGCCCGGCCTGCTGCGCGTCGTTGACCAGCTTGACCAGCTGCGGCAATCCCATGAGCGGTGACTTTAGTGCGCCGCCCACAGCTGGCTCACAGGTGTACTGACGCGGCGCCGTTTCACCGTTGACCCAGAGCTAACTCAAACCCGGGATGATGTCGTTGCCGTAGGCCGCCATGGTTTTCTCCTGCTGGTCGTGCATCAGGTAGATGGCGAACTGGGCCACGCCCAGTTCGGCCAGTTCGTGCAACCGCTCGCGATGCGCGGATTCCGGTCCCAGCAAACAGAACCGGTCCACAATGGCGTCCGGCACGAAGTCGGTGGACGGGTTGCCCGCGCGGCCGTGGTGGCTGTAGTCGTAGCCCTCCCGGTCCTTGATGTAGTCGGTCAGCGCGGTGGGCACCGCGCCGGAGGTGCCGTACCGGGCGACCAGATCGGCCACGTGGTTGCCCACCATGCCGCCGAACCAGCGCAACTGGTCGCGCTGGTGGGCCAGGTCCACCCCGACGTAGGCCGGTGCGGCCACGCAGACGGTCACCGCGTCATCCGCCCGTCCGGCGGCTTTCGCGGCCTCCCGGACCGCGCCGATGGTCCACCGGGCGATGTCCGGGTCGGCGGTCTGCAGGATGAATCCGTCGGCCTGCTCGCCGACCAGTTTCAGCGCCTTCGGGCCGTAGCCCGCCATCCACATCTCCAGTTTTCCGTTGCGCACCCAGGGAATCCGCACCGGCGTGCCGTGCAGCTCGGTCTCCCGGCCCTCGGCCAGGTCCTTGATCACCCGCATCGCCTCGCCGAGCGTGGCCAGGGTGGCCGGTTTCTGTCCGATCACCCGCCGGGCCGAGTCGCCGCGCCCGATCCCGCACACCGTGCGGTTGCCGTAGCTGTCGTTGAGCGTGGCGAACAGCGAGGCGATGACCGACCAGTCCCGGGTGGCCGGGTTGGTCACCATCGGCCCGACCATCAGCCGGGTGGTGGCGGCCAGGATCTGGGCGTAGCCGACGAACGGCTCCTGCCACAGCACATGCGAGTCGAACGTCCAGCCATGGCTGAAGCCCTGGTCCTCCGCGGCCCGCATGGTGTCCACCACGCGACTGGCCGGAGGATCGTTCTGCAGCACCACTCCGAAGTCCATGACGACCTCTCAGTTGACGTACTGGCTGACTTCCCGGGCCAGGAACCGGCCGTGCGCGGCCGATCCGCGGTAGGTGCCTGCGTCGATCACCACGCTGCCCCGGGACAACACGGTGTGCACCTTCCCGGTGATGTCCATGCCCTCGTAGGCCGAGTAGTCCACGTTCATGTGGTGGGTGTTCACCGACAACGTCTGGGTGGCGGCCGGGTCGTAGACGACGATGTCGGCGTCGGCGCCGGGGGAGATGCTGCCCTTGCGCGGATACAGCCCGAACATCCGGGCCGGGGTGGTGGAGGCGACCTCCACCCAGCGGGACAACGAGAGCTCGCCGGCCACCACACCCTGGTGCAGCAGGTCCATCCGGTGCTCCACGCCGGGAATCCCGTTGGGGATCTTGGTGAAATCTTCCCGCCCCAACTGTTTTCCGCCCTCGCCGCCCTCGTTGAAGCAGAACGGGCAGTGGTCGGTGGACACCACGGACAGGTCGTTGGTGCGCAACCCCTGCCACAACGTGGCCTGGTGTTCCTTGGGGCGCAACGGAGGCGAGGCCACGAACTTGGCGCCCGCGAAGTCCGGCCGGGCCAGATCCTCCAGCGACAGGTACAGATACTGCGGACAGGTCTCGGCGAACACGTTCTGCCCGAGATCGCGGGCGGCGGCCACCGAGGCTAGCGCCTGGGCCGCCGACAGGTGCACGATGTACAGCGGCGCGCCGGTGACCTTGGCCAGCGCGATGGCCCGCGAGGTGGCCTCGCCCTCCAGTTCCGGCGGGCGGGTCAGGCCGTGCTGCACCGGATCGGTGCGCCCGGCGGCCAGTGCCTGCGCGGCCAGCTGGTCGATGGCGATGCCGTTCTCCGCGTGCATCATGATCAGGCCGCCGATCTCGCGGGCCTGCTGCATGGCGCGCAGGATGTCGCCGTCGGTGGAATAGAACACGCCGGGGTAGGCCATGAACATCTTGAACGAGTTCACCCCCGCGTCCAGGCAGGTGCGCATCTCCTTCAGTGTGGTGTCGTTGACATCCGAGACGATCATGTGGAAGCCGTAGTCCACCGCGCAGTTGCCGTCCGCCTTGGCATGCCATTTGTCCAATGTGGACGACAGGGTGGTGCCCTTGGCCTGCACGGCGAAATCGATGATGGTGGTGGTGCCGCCCCAGGCCGCCGCCCGGGTGCCGGTCTCGAAGGTGTCCACCGAGAAGGTGCCGCCGAAGGGCATCTCCATGTGGGTGTGCGCGTCGATGCCGCCGGGCAGCACGTACTTACCGGTCGCGTCGATCACCCGGTCGGCGGTTGCCGCCCAGGCGGCGGCCTGCTCGCTGCCCGGCGCGGCCAGCGCGGTGATGCTTTCATTGTCCACCAGCACATCGGTGGCCTGGGCGCCGGTGGCCGACACCACCGTGCCGCCGCTGATCACGGTACGCATTCCTTTGACCTCCCGGCTCAGGGCTGGACCAACGGCGAGTAGGCGTCCGGGCGGCGATCCCGGTAGAACGCCCACTGCTCGCGCACCTCGGCCAGCTTGCCCATGTCCAGCTCGCGCACCACGACCTCGTCCTTGACGTCCGAGGCCGCCGCGCCGACCAGTTGGCCGCGCGGGTCCACGAAGTAGCTCTGTCCGTAGAAGTCGTTGTCGCCCAACGGTTCCACGCCGACCCGGTTGATCGCGCCGACGTAGTACTCGTTGGCCACCGCGGCCGCGGGCTGCTCCAGCTGCCACAGGTAGGCCGACAGGCCGCGGCTGGTCGCCGAGGGGTTGAACACGATCTTCGCCCCGGCCAGGCCCAGCGCCCGCCAGCCCTCCGGGAAGTGCCGGTCGTAACAGATGTACACGCCGATCCGGCCCACCGCGGTGTCGAAGATCGGGTAGCCCATGTTGCCGGGCCGGAAATAGAACTTCTCCCAGAATCCCTTCACCTGCGGGATGTGCGTCTTGCGGTACTTGCCCAGGTACGTCCCGTCCGCGTCGATCACCGCGGCGGTGTTGTAGAGCACGCCGGGCTGTTCCTCCTCGTACATCGGCGCGATCAGCACCACCCCATGCTGTTTTGCCACGTCCTGCAACAGTTTCGTGGTCGGGCCGTCCGGGATCGCCTCGGTATAGGAGAAGTACTCGGTCTCCTGCACCTGGCAGAAATACGGGCCGTAGAACAACTCCTGCAGGCACACCACCTGCGCGCCCGCGGAGGCGGCCGTGCCGATGGCATCCACCGCGCCGGCGATCATGGAGTCCTTGTCGCCGGTCCAGCTCTGTTGCACCAGACCGGCCTTGATGATCTCCGCCACTTCAGCTCCCTTGCGGTTGATGTGCGGTCAGTCCTGGGTGGCGACGGCCGGGGACAGGGCGGCCGTCGCCTTGCTGCGCTCGGGCAGCGAGAACGCCAGGTAGACCAGGAAGGCGGCAACGAAACCGACCGCCCAGTTGTAGTCGTAGAGCGGTTTGAGCGCCGGGATCAGCCCGCCGGCCGGGAACGGCCCGCCATAGGCCCCGCCGACCGCGAGCACCGCGCCGATCACGGTGGCGATCACCGCGGGGATGTTCCAGCCGCCGGTGAACCAGTACCGCCCGTGCGGCCGGTACAGCTCGGTCAGGCTCAGATCGGTCCGCCGGATCACCCAGTACCCGCAGATCAGCACTCCGGCCACCGCGCCGAGCACACCGCCGTAGAAACCCAGCCAGGTGAAGATGTACAGGCTCGGGTCGGAGTACAGCTTCCACGGCATCACGATCACGCCGACGATCCCGGTGATCAGCCCGCCGGTGCGGAAGTTGATCCACTTGGGCAGCACGTGCGAGAAGTCGTAGGACGGGCTGACCACGTTGGCCGCCACGTTGGTGGACATGGTGGCGATCAGCACGGTGGCCAGGCCGATGATCAGGATGACCGGGTTGCTGAACCGGGAACCCAGATCGATCGGGTCCCACACCGCTTTCCCGTAGAGCACCGCGGTGCCCGAGGCGATCAGCACCGAGATCAGCGAGAAGAACGTCATGGTCGTCGGCAGGCCGAGGATCTGGCCCCAGCGCTGGCCCTTCTGGCTGGCCGCGAACCGGGTGAAGTCGGGCATGTTCAGCGACATGGTGGCCCAGAAGGCGATCATGCTCATCAGCGAGGGCGCGAAGACATGGATCCAGAAGTGCGCGCCCCAGCCCAGCGGCGCGGGCTGGTTGAGCAGCGGCCCCACCCCGCTGGTCTTGGTCAGCACCCAGATCAGCAGTGCCACGAACACCACCAGCACCGCGGGCGCGGCCCAGTTCTCGAACCGGCGCAGGGTCTGCATGCCGCGCCAGATCACCGCCAGCTGCAACACCCAGAACACCGCGAAGGACAGCCACAACGTCCACGGCTGCCCGCCGACCGAGGCGGCATCTTTCCAGGAACCGCCCAGCAGTGCACCGGCGATGGTGTACACGCCCTGGCCGCCGATCCAGGTCTGGATGCCGAACCAACCGCAGGCCACGAACGCGCGCAGCAGTGCCGCCAGGTTCGCCCCGCGAATCCCGAAGAACGCCCGCGCGTAGACCGGGAACGGAATGCCGTACTTGGTGCCGGCGTGGCTGTTGAGCAGCATCGGGATCAGCACCACGCAGTTGGCGATGGCGATGGTCATCAGCGCCTGCCACGGGCTCATCCCCACCGCGGTGGCGACCAGGCCGCTGGCCAGCGAGTACGTGGCCAGGTTGTGCGACATGCCGATCCACAGCGCGGCGAAGTTGTAGGTGCTCCAGGTGCGCTTGGCCACCGGCAGCGGGGCCAGTTCCGGGTTCGCATACGGGCTGTCCGCGATGGCGGCCGGGTCGGCCAGTTCGACCCGGCCGTCCGGGTGGGTGATCTGGGCCGCTTCGGCCGGGTTGGCGTCGGTGAGTGACATGAAGGCCTCCATTGCGGTGAGGAGGGCGAGCCGGCCTTAGTCTCAGACGGCGGTATTTCCGTTACGTGAACCCGTATTTCCTGGTGATGAGGAAGATCGCGGGCGGCGTCCGGGTGCCCTCCGGATCGTTCGACGCCGCCGCACCTGGGGAATGTTCGGCGGACCGGGGCCGAGAAGGCAGTGTCACTCTGTCCAGCGTTGTGCGCCGGAGTGGGCAGACTGTTCACCCTCGGCCGCGTCCAGCGCCAGCAGCGCCACCGACAGCGACAGCATCGACTCCGGATCGTCCAGCGACACCCCGAGCACCTGCTCGATCCGGTCCAGCTGCTGGTAGTAGGCGGTGCGGGACAAATGCGCGGCGGCGGCCGCGGCCGACTTGTTGCCGCCGTGCGCGCAGAACATCCGCAACACCTCGACCAGCCGGCTGCCCGCCCGCTCGTCCCGGGCCACCAGCGCCCCGAGCTCGCGCTGGGTGAAGGCCAGCACCCGCTCGTCCTCGCGCAGCAGGTGCAGCAGCCCGCGCAGCCGCACATCGGCCAGCCGGTGCAGGTCGCGGTGCTGGTCGCCGCGCAGCGCGGCCTGCGCCACCTGCGCCGCCTCGGACAGGGTGCGCCCGGCCTGGGCCGCCCCGGTCACCGTGCTGCCCACCGCGACCACCACCGGCAGCGCCTTCGGATTGCCCTCGGTGGCGTGGTGGATGTCCCGGGCCAGCGCGACCAGCACCGGATCGACCCGG
This sequence comes from Pseudonocardiaceae bacterium, assembly GCA_035551355.1. Lineage (GTDB taxonomy): Bacteria > Actinomycetota > Actinomycetes > Mycobacteriales > Pseudonocardiaceae > DATATV01. The sequence goes on from DASZNF010000081.1 coordinate 18,925, forward strand.
CCCGGCCGGGACGGCGCGAGCAGCGCCCGCACGCTGGTGTCGTCGACCACCCCGACCAGCGCCGGCAGCCGGGCCCGGCGGGCGGCCAGCACGGTCGCCTCGGCCAGATCGCGCAACATTTCCTGGGCGGCCAGCGCAGGCGCGGGGCTGGCCATCGCGGTGCGCGGCCGCACGGCCAGCCCGATCAGCGGCCGGTCCTCCACCGGCACCCCCAGCGCGGCGGCCCGGGTGGTCAGGTCGCCCGGCAGCGCGCCCGGGGTGAGCAGCTCGGTGAGCAGCGTGCGGTGGGTCTGGCGTTCCAGGGTCTCCCGGTCCCGGGCCAGAAGGCGGTGCACGGCCAGCGCCGAGGCGGCCCGTTCGGCCACCACCACCCGGGGGTGCGCGGGCGGCCCGGGGTCCGGGCAGATCAGCACCAGCCGGCCCCAGTCGTTGCCGCGTGCGCCGACCACGGTGACCAGCCAGCCGCTGCCCGGGTGGTAGCCGGTGCGGCCGGACACGGTGACCGCGCGGGACCGGCCCCGCCAGTCGGCCAGCAGCTCGCTCGGGTCGGCGCCGGCCGAGTCGTAGGCCAGCACGTCGTGCGACAGGGTCTCCAGCACCACCGGCAGGCCCGCGGTCCGGGCCACCTCGCGCAGCACCTCGGCCGGTTCGGCACCGGCGACGGTCAGCGCGGTGAAGGTTTCGTGCACCTGCTCGGCGGTCCGCAGCTCGGCCAGCTGGGCATCCCGGATCAGCGCGATCACCGCCTCGGTGACCGACACGAACCGGGTCTCCTGCGGCAACGTGACCAGCGGCAGCCCGCGCCGGTCGGCGGCCACCCGCAGCGCGGCCGGCACCGGGCCGCTCCACCGCCGGACCAGCTCGATGACCAGCCCGGCCGCGCCCGCCCCGGCCAGCTCGTCCACGTAGCGGGTCAGCGAGGCCGGGTCATCGGGCAGCGCGATCCCGGTGGTCAGCACCAGCTCGTCGCCGGTGAGCAGGTGCCCGATGTCGGCCACCTCGGCCACGTGCACCCAGCGCACCCGCCGGTCCAGCCCGGTCCGCCCGGCCACCACCTCGGGTGTGGCCGCGCGCAGCACCGGCAGGGCCAGCACCTCGGCCACCGTGGGATACATGCACACAACGTAAGCCACGCGGGCGGTTTCGCGCACACAGTGTCCATGGCGGGTGAGTGCGGGGGCCAAGCACACTCGCAGACACCAGCCCTTCAGGAGGACTCGATGACCCATGCCGAACTGCACGCGCGGCAGCGCGCCGTGCTGCCGAGCTGGCTGTCCCTCTACTACGAGCACCCGATCGAGATCGCGCGCGCCTCGGGCCGCCGGGTGACCGACGCCGAGGGCACCACCTACCTGGACTTCTTCGCCGGCATCCTGACCAACGCCATCGGCTACGACATCGCCGAGATCAGCGACGCGGTGCGCGCCCAGCTGGACACCGGCGTGCTGCACACCTCCACGCTGTACCTGATCCGCAAACAGGTGGAGCTGGCCGAGCGGATCGCCGAGCTGTCCGGGATCCCGGACGCCAAGGTGTTCTTCACCAACTCCGGCACCGAGGCCAACGAGACCGCGCTGATGCTGACCACCCAGGCCCGGCGCAGCAACCAGGTGCTGGCGCTGCGCAACTCGTACCACGGGCGCGGGTTCGGCACGATCGCCATCACCGGCAACCGGGGCTGGTCGGCCTCGTCGCTGTCTCCGTTCAACGTCAGCTACGTGCACGGCGGCTACCGCTACCGCAGCCCCTACCGCGACTTCTCCGACGCCGACTACATCGCCGCCTGCGTGGCCGATCTCCGTGATGTGATCACCACCACTACCGCCGGGGACGTGGCCGCATTGATCGCCGAGCCGATCCAGGGCGTCGGCGGGTTCGCCACCCCGCCGGACGGGCTGTTCGCGGCGTTCAAGGAGGTGCTCGACGAGTACGGCATCCTGCTGATCTCGGACGAGGTGCAGACCGGCTGGGGCCGCACCGGCGAGCACTTCTGGGGCATCGGCGCGCACGGCGTCACGCCGGACGCGATGACCTTCGCCAAGGGCCTCGGCAACGGCCTGGCCATCGGCGGCGTGGTCGCCCGCGGCGACCTGATGGACGGCATCTCGGCCAACTCCATCTCCACCTTCGGCGGCAACCCGATGGCCACCTCGGGTGCGCTGGCCGTGCTGGACTACCTGCAGTCCCACGACCTGCAGGCCAACGCGGCCAAGCTGGGCGCGCGGCTGCACGACGGGCTGCGGCGGATCGCCGCGGACAACCCGGTGGTCGGCGAGGTACGCGGCAAGGGCCTGATGATCGGCGTGGAACTGGTCCGCCCGGGCGGCGACGAACCGGCTCCGCAGGCGGCGACCACGGTCCTGGAAGCCACCCGTGAACGTGGCCTGCTGATCGGCAAGGGCGGCCTGTTCGGCAATGTCCTGCGGCTGGCCCCGCCGATGACCCTGACCGAGGACGAAACCGAGGAAGCGCTGGGCATCCTGGCCGAGTCCATCGCGGTGGCCGGCACGGAGGCGGGACAATCATGACCGCGCAGCGGATCCCGCACTGGATCGACGGCAAACCGTTCGACGGCGTGGCCGCCCGTACCGGCCGGGTCTACGACCCGGCCACCGGGGCGGTCAGCGCCGAGGTGGACTTCGCCACCGAGTCCGAAGTGGACACCGCAGTGGCCACGGCCAGCGAGGCCTGGCGGTCCTGGCGGCATTCCTCGCTGGCCAAGCGATCGACCGTGTTGTTCGCGTTCCGTGAGCTGCTGTCCCGGCGCTCGGGCGAGCTGGCCGAGATCATCACCGCGCAGCACGGCAAGGTGCTCGACGACGCGGCCGGGGAGATCGCCCGCGGACTGGAGGCGGTCGAGTTCGCCTGCGGCGTGCCGCACCTGCTCAAGGGCGGTTTCTCCGAGGGCGCGTCGACCAAGGTGGACGTGTACTCGATCCGGCAGCCGCTGGGCGTGGTCGGGGTGATCTCGCCGTTCAACTTCCCGGCCATGGTGCCGCTGTGGTTCGTGCCCAACGCGATCGCCTGCGGCAACGCGGTGGTGCTCAAACCGAGCGAGAAGGACCCGGGCGCGGCCAACTTCCTGGCCGAACTGTGGGCCGAGGCCGGCCTGCCGCCCGGGGTGTTCTCGGTCGTGCACGGCGACAAGGTCGCGGTCGACGCGCTGCTGGATCACCCTGGCATCAAAGGTATTTCGTTCGTCGGCTCCACGCCGATCGCCCGGTACGTGTACGGCCGCGGCACGGCCGCGGGCAAGCGAGTGCAAGCGCTGGGCGGGGCCAAGAACCACATGCTGGTGCTACCCGACGCCGACCTGGACGCGGCCGCGGATGCCGCGGTGTCGGCCGGGTTCGGCTCGGCGGGGGAGCGGTGCATGGCCGTGTCGGCGGTGGTCGCGGTCGACCCGGTCGGCGACGAGCTGGTGGCCCGGGTGCGGGAGCGGATGGCCAAGCTGAAGGTGGGCGACGGACGGCGGCCCGGCTGCCAGATGGGCCCGCTGGTCACCGCTGCCCACCGGGACAAGGTGGTGTCCTATGTGGACGCCGGGTTGGCCGCGGGCGCCGAGTTGGCGGTGGATGGCCGGGACCACGAAATCGACGGGGATCCGGGCGGTTTCTGGCTCGGCCCAACGCTTTTCGACCGGGTGACCCCGGAGATGTCGGTGTACACCGACGAGATTTTCGGGCCGGTGCTGTCCGTGCTGCGCGCACCGACCTACGACGCGGCGCTGGAGCTGATCAACGCCAACCCGTACGGCAACGGCACGGCCATCTTCACCAACGACGGCGGGGCGGCGCGGCGGTTCCAGAACGAGGTCGAGGTCGGCATGGTCGGCGTGAACGTGCCGATCCCGGTGCCGGTGTCGTACTACTCGTTCGGCGGCTGGAAGGACTCGCTGTTCGGCGACTCGCACGCGTACGGCCCGGACGGCATCCACTTCTACACCCGCACCAAGGTGGTCACCAGCCGGTGGGCCGACCCCGCGCACGGCGGCGTCAACCTCGGCTTCCCCACGAATGACTGACCAGGTCGCGGCCGGGATGCATGAGTTGATCCACCGATTCTACGCCGACGCGTGGAACCGGTGGGACAACTCGGCGGTGGACCGGATTTTGGCCCCGGACTTCGAATTCCGCGGCTCACTGGGCGAAACGGTGCGCGGCCGCGGCGGTTGGCGCGGCTACCGGGATCGGTTGCGCGCCGCGGTGCCCGACTTCCACAACGAGATCGTTGATCTCGTTGTGGCGCAACCGGATCGGGCCGCGGCCAGGCTGCGCTACACCGGCCACCGACATGGTGAGTTGCTTGGTGTGCCAGGGGATGGGCGGTGGATCGAGTACGCGGGCGCGGCCTTCTTCACCGCGCGCGGGGGATTGCTCGGCGCGGCCTGGGTACTCGGCGACCTGGCCGCCCTACGCGCGCAACTGACCACACCGCGCTGACAAAACCGTTGCGGGCCAACGGATCGGACTGCGCGTTCGGCGGCGTGCCGGGCAGTGCCCGGTAAGGAGAGCCGTAGCGGAAGTCAGCCTTTCGCCGCTTCGGTCGCCAGATGATCCGGCATCGGGTCGTACCGGACGAACCGCCGGGTGAACCGCCCCGCGCCGGAAGTGATCGAGCGCAGATCGATCGCGTACCGCAGCAGCTCACTGGCCGGCACCTCGGCCCGCACCAACGTGTGGCCGGCCTCCTCGTCCGGGTCGGTGCCCAGCACCCGGCCCCGGCGCGAGGACAGGTCGCCCAGGACGGTGCCCAGGTGGTCGTCCGGGATCACCACGGCCACCTCGTCGAGTGGCTCCAGCATGGTCATCCGGGCCGCCGCCGCAGCCTCCTTCAGGGCCATGGAGCCCGCCGTCTGGAAGGCCGCGTCGGAGGAGTCGACGCTGTGCGCCTTGCCGTCCACCAGCGTCACCCGCACGTCCACCACCGGATATCCGGCCTGCAAACCGGCCGCCAGCTGGGCCCGCACGCCCTTTTCGACGCTCGGGATGAACTGGTGCGGCACCGAGCCACCGACCACCTTGTCCACGAACTCGAAGCCCGAACCGCGGGGCAGCGGTTCGACCTCGATGTCGCACACCGCGTACTGGCCGTGCCCGCCGGACTGCTTCACGTGCCGGCCGTGTCCCTTGGCCGTGCCCGCGAAGCTCTCCCGCAGCGCCACCTTCACCGGCTCGGTGTCGACTTCGGCGCCCCCCGCCTTCAGCCGGGCCAGCACCACGTCCGCGTGCGCCTCGCCCATGCACCACAGCACCAGCTGATGGGTCTCGGCGTTGCGGTCCATGCGCAGCGTCGGGTCGCTGGCCACCAGCCTCGCCAGGTTGCGGGCCAGGGCGTCCTCGTCACTGCGGGTCCGCGCCACCACGGCCACCGGCAGCAGCGGCTCGGGCATGTCCCAGGGCGCCATCAGGATCGGGTCGGTCGGCTCGGAGACCGTGTCCCCGGTCTCGGCGGTGCCCACCTTGGTCAGCGCGCACACGTCACCGGCCACGCAGTAGGGCACCTCGCGCAGGTTGCCGCCCAGCGGCGAGTAGATGTGCGCCACCCGCTCGTCGGCGTCGTGGTCGGCGTGACCCCGGTCGGTAAGGCCGTGCCCGGACACGTGCACCGGGTGCTCCGGGCGCAGCGTGCCGGAGAACACCCGGACCAGCGACACCCGTCCCACGTACGAATCCACCGCGGTGCGCACCACCTCGGCGGCCAGTGGGCCGTCCGGGTCGGCGGCGATCGCCGGGTGCGGGTGGCCGTCGGGATCGGTGACCTCGGGCAGTGGGTGCTCCAGCGGGGAGGGGAAGCCGCCGGTGAGGACCTCCAGCAGCTCGCCGAGGCCGACTCCGCTGGTCGCGCACACCGGCACCACCGGATAGAACGAGCCGCGGGCGACCGCCTTCTCCAGGTCGGCGATCAGCGTCTTCTGGTCCAGTTCCTCGCCGCCGAGGTACCGGTCCATCAGGGTCTCGTCCTCGCTCTCGGCGATGATCCCCTCGATCAGCTCGTTGCGCGCGTCGGTCAGCCGCTCCATCTCCGCCGCGGCCGCCTCGGTCACGGCCGCCGGGAAACCGTTGGTGTAGTCGAAAAAGCGGCCGGACAGCAGGCCGACCAAGCCGGGTGTGTCCCCGCTCGGCGGCAGGTACAGCGGCAGCACGTTCGCGCCGAACGCCTCCTGGCAGCCGGCGATCTCCCCGGCCAGATCCGCTCTCGGGTGATCCAACCGGGCGATGACCACCGCGCGCGGCATGCCGACCGCGGCGCACTCGTGCCACAGCGTGACGGTGCCCTGGTCCACGCCCTCGCCCGCGCACACCACGAACAGCGCGGCGTCCGCGGCACGCAGCCCGGCGCGCAACTCGCCGACGAAATCGGCGTAGCCGGGCGTGTCGATCAGGTTGACCTTGACGTCCTGGTGCACCAACGGGGCCACGGCCAGCCCGACCGAGCGCTGCTGGCGCACCGCCGCCGGATCGTGGTCGCACACCGTCGTGCCCTCGGTGACCGAACCGACCCTCGGCAGCACACCGGTCGCCGCCAGCAGGGACTCGGCCAGAGTGGTCTTGCCGGAACCGGACGGTCCGACCAGCACCACGTTGCGCACCTTCGCCGGGTCGTCTACAGCGACCGCGACGCCGTTCTGGCCTCCCGTGGGGCCGTTCTCCGTGTGTTTCGCGCCCATCTGACAACCTCCGCGCCGACGTCGTTGTCTCGCGTTTTGCGTAAACACCCACTGTGCTCGCTCCGCTGCTGATCTGCCAGTGCCGTGTCTGACAACTTTGTCCGGCTTCCGCCAGGGCACGTGCACACATGGGCTATGTCCTCACCTGATCGAGTGGATCTCGTGGTGCGAAGCCGTTTCGAGGCGATTTTTGTCGGTGGCACCGGATTTGGCGGCACCGGATTCGATCGCGTCATGCCTCGCTGTCTGGAGCCCGGAATGCGGGTGGTGCATCGCACCGCCCGGGTGGGGTTGCGCTTGACTCGCACCCAAAACGATCGCTGCTGCGGGACGGGTGACCCACGATCAGAAAAGTGGCCTGGTGAATCTGGCTCGAATTGGCCTGCACCAGCGGTCCACGTGCGAACTACCATGAGAGCAGACAGCGCTGAGGTGCGGTTTTACCGTGACCTGGCGCACAGGCTTCCGCACCGAAAGGCATCCAGTGACTTCCGTTGATCCCACCGCCACCCCCGATTCCGCCGGCGCCCCGCAGCTGGGCACCGCGCGGGTCAAGCGCGGCATGGCGGAGATGCTCAAGGGCGGCGTGATCATGGATGTGGTCACCGCCGAGCAGGCCAAGATCGCCGAGGACGCGGGCGCCGTCGCGGTGATGGCGCTGGAGCGCGTCCCGGCCGACATCCGCGCCCAGGGCGGCGTCGCCCGGATGAGTGACCCGGATCTGATCGACGGGATCATCGAGGCGGTGTCCATCCCGGTGATGGCCAAGGCCCGCATCGGGCACTTCGTGGAGGCCCGGGTGCTGCAGTCCCTCGGGGTGGACTACGTGGACGAGTCGGAGGTGCTCACCCCGGCCGACTACGCCAACCACATCGACAAGTGGCAGTTCACCGTGCCGTTCGTGTGCGGCGCGACCAACCTGGGTGAGGCGCTGCGCCGGATCACCGAGGGAGCGGCCATGATCCGGTCCAAGGGCGAGGCCGGCACCGGCGACGTGTCCAACGCGACCACCCACATGCGTCGGATCGGCGCGGAGATCCGCAAGCTGACCAGCCTGTCCCCGGACGAGCTGTACGTCGCGGCCAAGGAACTGCAGGCGCCCTACGAGCTGGTCCGCGAGGTCGCGGGCGCGGGCAAGCTGCCGGTGGTGCTGTTCACCGCGGGCGGCATCGCCACCCCGGCCGACGCGGCCATGATGATGCAGCTGGGCGCCGAGGGCGTGTTCGTCGGCTCGGGCATCTTCAAGTCCGGCGACCCGGCCAGGCGGGCCGAGGCGATCGTCAAGGCCACCACCTTCCATGACGACCCGGACGTGCTGGCCAAGGTGTCCCGTGGCCTGGGCGAGGCCATGGTCGGTATCAACGTGGACGACGTCCCGGAGCCGCACCGGCTGGCCCAGCGCGGCTGGTGAACCGCAGGCAGAACCGGCCCGGAGTCCATTGTGGACTCCGGGCCGGTTTTCTCTGTCCCGCCCGCGGGTTCCGTGTTTCCGCGGTCAGCCGTTGTATTCCATGACCAGCACGGCCGCGGTGTCCGGGGCGAGGGCCTTGAAGATGTGCGGCACGTCGCCGGGGTAGAGCAGGTAGTCGCCGGGGCCGATTTCGACCGGGTCGGTGGACGGGCCGACCAGGGCCCGGCCGGCGGACAGCACCACGTGTTCGGTGGTGCCGGGCAGGTGCGGGGCCGAGTCGCGGGCCGGGCCGGGGCGGGCGGAAATCCGGTAGAGGTCGTGCCGCACGCCGGAGGGGCGCGCGGCCAGCAGGGTCGCCGCGTAGGGGGCGCGCTCGGAGAACACCGCGGGGCCTTCGCCCGCCCGGATGACCTGCACCGCGGGCCGGGGCGGATCGACCAGCCGGCTGAACGGCACGCCCAGTGCGACGCCCAGCGCCCATAGCGTCTCCACGCTCGGGTTGCCCGCGCCGGATTCCAGTTGGGACAGCGTGGATTTGGCGATGCCCGCGCGTTTGGCCAGTTCGGACAGGGACAGGCCGGCCCGGGTGCGCTCGTCCCGGATGGCCGCGGCGATCAGCCGGATGAGCTCCCCGGAGGGCATGTCCGGCTGGCCGGGCTCCAGCGAGGTCGCCTCGGCCACTTCGGCCGCGAGTTCGTTGTCCATACGCGCGTTCGCTCCAGAAGTCTGTTCGTTCGGCTTGACGAACGGTGTCGCGCCGTTCATTGTAGTGGTCATGCGTTCGTTATGGCGAACAAGCCGCGCCGTGCTGGACCGCTCGACCCTGCGCGACATCGCCCTGGTCTGCCTGGCCGATGCCATCGTCGGCGCCTCCTTCGGCGCCATCTCCGTCTCCGGCGGTCTGCACCCGTGGGTGCCGATCGTCATGTCCGTGCTGGTCTTCGCCGGTGGCGCCCAGTTCGCCGCGGTCGGCGTGGTGCTGGCCGGAGGCAGCCCGGTCGCCGCTGTGCTGGCCGGGCTGATCCTCAACGCCCGGCACCTGCCGTTCGGCTTCGCCGTCGCCGACGTGCTGTCCGGCCGCTGGTGGGTGCGGCTGCTGGGCAGTCAGGTGATGATCGACGAATCGGTCGCCTTCGCCCTGGGACAACGGGATCGCACCCGCCGCAAGGCCGCCTTCTTCACCTGCGGGGTGCTGCTGTTCACCAGCTGGAACGCCGCCGTGGTGCTGGGCGCGCTGGCCGGCAACGCCATCGGGAACACCGCCGCGTTCGGCCTGGACGCCGCCTTCCCCACCGTGCTGCTGGCCTTGGTGCTGCCCACCGTGCGGGCCGAACGCGGCGCGCTGCGGGCCGCGCTGACCGGCGCGGTCATCGCGGTGGCGCTCACCCCGGTGCTGCCGGCCGGGCTGCCGGTGCTGGTCGCCCTGGTCGGGCTGGTGGTGGCCGGAAAACCGGCCCGCACCGAGCAAACCGAAACCGAAGAGTTGCCCGCATGAGCCCCCGCGTCAGCCCGTCGTGGCCGGAAGGTGGATCGCGATGACCGTCGCTCCAGTGCTGCCGCTGGCGGCGATCATCGTGCTCGGCGCGGGCACCTACGCGTTCCGGCTGGCCGGGCCGATGTTGCACGAGCGGTTGCGTCTTCCGCCCCAGGTGCACCGGCTACTGTCCGTGGCCGCGGCCGTGTTGCTGGTCGCCCTGATCGCCACCGCCGCGCTGACCGAGGGCCACGGCTTCGCGGGCTGGTCACGACCGGCGGGTGTGCTGGTCGGCGGAGTGCTCGCGGTGCGTCGGTTGCCCTTTCCGGTGGTCGTGCTCGCGGCCATGGGGACTACCGCCGTGCTCCGTTTGCTCGGTCTGCCCTGATCGTCCCGCGACGATCACGTTACGATCCGTGCGCATCAGGGGAAGCCGGCGGGGAGATCCACGGCAGCACGAAGGGGGTTCGATGGCGCACGGCCAGGACCAGAAAGCCCAGCGCGGCGATCAGCCGGCAGGCAACTATGTCTCGCGCACCGATCTGGTCGCGGTCGAGGACGCCGGCTATCAGAAGGGTCTGCAGAACCGGCAGATCCAGATGATCGCCATGGGCGGCGCCATCGGCACGGGGTTGTTCCTCGGTGCGGGCTCCCGGCTGCACAGCGCCGGTCCCGCGCTGGCCGTCGTGTACGCCATCGCCGGGGTGTTCGCCTTCCTGGTCGTGCGGGCCATGGGCGAGCTGGTCATGCACCGGCCCACCTCCGGCTCGTTCGTGTCCTACTCGCGGGAGTTCATGGGCGAGAAGTCCGCCTTCTTCGCCGGCTGGATGTACTTCCTGGACTGGGCCACCGCGGGCATCGGCGATGTCACCGCCGCGGCCATCTACGTGAAATTCTTCTTTCCCAACGTGCCGCAGTGGATCCCGGCGCTGGTCGCGCTGGGCGTGGTGCTGGCGGTCAACCTGGTCTCGGTGAAACTGTTCGGCGAACTGGAGTTCTGGTTCGCCGCGGTCAAGATCGTGGCGCTGGTGCTGTTCATGATCATCGGCATCGTGGTGCTGGTCATCCGGCATCCGGTCGCCGGGCACGCCACCGGCCCGCAGCTGATCTTCGACAACGCGGGGTTCTTCCCGCACGGCGTGCTGCCCGCGCTGTTCATCCTGCAGGGCGTGGTGTTCGCCTACGCGGGCATCGAGATGGTCGGCGTCACCGCGGGCGAGGCCCGGGAACCGCGCAAGATCATCCCCAGGGCGATCAACGCGGTCGGCTGGCGGATCGCCATCTTCTACGTCGGTTCGGTGCTGCTGCTGGTCATGCTGCTGCCGTGGGGCACCTACTCCGGTGACGAGAGCCCGTTCGTCACCTTCCTGACCAAGCTGGGCGTGCCCGGTGCGGGCGGCATCATGGACCTCGTGGTGCTCACCGCCGCGCTGTCCAGCGTCAACTCCGGGCTGTACTCCACCGGCCGGATTCTGCGCTCGCTGTCGGTGAACGGCTCGGCGCCGAAATTCACCGGCGTGATGAGCCGCAACGGCGTGCCCTACGGCGGAATTCTGCTCACCGCCGCGCTCTACGTGGTCGGCGTGATTCTCAACCTGTTCGTGCCCAGCGAGGCGTTCGAGATCGCGCTGAACTTCTCCGCGCTGGGCATCCTGGGCATGTGGACGATGATCATGGTGTGCAACCTGGCGTTGCAGCGCAAGGCGAAACAGGGCCTGATCCAGCGGCCGGAATACCGGCTGCCCGGTGCGCCGTTCACCAATTATCTGACCATGGCCTTCCTGCTGCTGGTGTTCGTGCTGAGTTGGTGGGACGTGCCGGCCGGCCGGATCATGATCTGTTCCGCCCCCGCAATCGCGCTGTTGCTGGTCCTGGGGTGGTTCGTGGTGCGCAAGCGGGTCCGCGCGCTCGCCGCTGACCGTGTTGCGTAATGTTTGTGCTGGACAGCGGTGCGGGAGGAGAGTCACAGGGTGAGTTCGTCGGCGGCATCGCCGGTTGTCGGTGTGCTGGCCCTGCAGGGCGACGTCCGCGAGCACCTGGCCGCGTTGAGCCGGGCCGGTGCGCGGGCGATGTCGGTGCGCCGTCCGGAGGAGCTGGCCGCGGTCGACGGGCTGGTGCTGCCGGGCGGTGAGTCCACCACGGTCAGCCGGCTGCTGGACACCTTCGAGCTGCTGGCGCCGCTGCGGCAGCGGCTGGCCGACGGGATGCCCGCCTACGGTTCCTGCGCCGGCATGATCCTGCTGGCCAAGGAGCTGCGCGACGGCCGGCCCGACCAGCACCAGCTGGGCGCGCTGGACATGCTGGTGCGCCGCAACGCGTTCGGCCGCCAGGTCGACTCGTTCGAGGAAGACCTCGACTTCGACCAGATCGATGGCGAGCCGGTGCACGCGGTGTTCATCCGGGCCCCATGGGTGGAGTCGGCGGCCGATCACGTGACCGTGTTGGCCAGGGTGCCTGATACGCCGAAGGCCGGGGCGGCCGCCGGTAAGATCGTCGCGGTTCGCCAGGGCCCGGTGCTCGCCACCGCCTTCCACCCCGAACTGACCGGGGACGGCCGGGTGCACGAGCTGTTCGTGCGGATCATTCGCGAGAGTTGACCGACGTGTGCGCGATGCCGCGGACGGTCCGAGCAGAAAGTGATGTGACGGAGGAAAGATGAGCGGCCATTCCAAGTGGGCTACCACCAAGCACAAGAAGGCCGCCATCGATGCCAAGCGCGGCAAGCTGTTCGCGAAGCTGATCAAGAACATCGAGGTCGCCGCGCGGATCGGTGGGGGAGACCCGGAAGGCAACCCGACGCTCTACGACGCCATCCAGAAGGCGCGGAAGAACTCGGTGCCGGTGGACAACATCGAGCGCGCGCGCAAGCGCGGCGGCGGTGAGGAAGCCGGTGGCGCGGAGTACCAGACGATCATGTACGAGGGCTACGCACCCAACGGCGTGGCCGTGCTGATCGAGTGCCTGACCGACAACCGCAACCGCGCGGCCGGCGAGGTGCGCACGGCGATGACCCGCAACGGCGGGTCCATGGCCGACCCGGGCTCGGTGTCCTACATGTTCAACCGCAAGGGCGTGGTCACCCTGAACAAGGGTGAACTGTCCGAGGACGACGTGCTGATGGCGGTGCTGGACGCGGGCGCCGAGGAGGTCAACGACCTCGGCGACGGCTTCGAGGTGCTGTCCGAGCCGACCGACCTTGTCGCGGTGCGCAGCGCGCTGCAGGAGGCCGGGTACGACTACGAGTCGGCGGAGGCGAGCTTCGTGCCGTCCATGACGGTGCCGCTGGACGCCGACGGCGCGCGCAAGGTGTTCCGGCTGATCGAGGCGCTGGAGGACTCCGACGACGTGCAGAACGTGTACTCGAACGTCGACATCAGCGACGAGGTCATGGCCGAGCTCGACGCCGACTGACCGTCGCCGAAGGGCCGATCGTGGCCTGACCGAGCCGGGTCGTCGGGCCGGTTCGGCCTGACTGAGCCGTTTTCGGGGGTGGGGACAAGAACTCGCTCACTCGTACTGGTCACCGGGGCGGTGGCTTGTGCAGAATGGTCGGGTGCCAGTCCCCACCCCCGAACTCAGTCAGAAAGATCAGCAGCTTCGTCGGTCGCTTCTAGCGGAGGCCGACCAGTACGGCAATGCCGTCGTACAGGTGGCCGGTGACGAGCACGGCGCGCCGTACGCGTTCACCGTCGGCGCCTGGCGCCGGTTCGGGGTGGCCGAGGCGGTAGTGGTCGGGTTGCCGCCGGAGATGTCCTCGGTGCTGCTGCCGGCCTATGTGGACCGGGCGGTGGACGGGGTGCGGTTCCGGCCGGGCACCGTCTACGACGGATTCTTCGAGGGCGTGTCGGTCGCGTTCGAGCAGGTGCACAAGGGCTACTACCCGGAGTTCCTGGGCAGCGCGTTCCTGTTGTACGCCAAGGGAGAATTCCCGGCGGTGCAGATCATCGTGCCGACCCCGCAGGGCCACTGGCCCTGGCACAAGGACGCGCCGCCGGGCTTCGCCCAGTGGCAGCCGGTGCTCACGCGGAGCGGGCGGCCGGAGAGCTGGACCCCCGGCGTGACCGGGCCGTGAGTCTGACCGCCGACGTCGCCGTCCGGGTGGGCCCGGTGACCGTCGACCACGCCGGTGAGCTGTTCACCGTGCAGCGGGCGGCCTACCTGTCCGAGGCCGCGCTGTACAGCGTGCACATCCCACCGCTGCGGGAAACCCTGGACGACCTGCGGGCCGAGCTGTCCGGCGGGAAGGTGCTGGCGTTCGCCGCGTGGCTGGGGGAGCGGCTGGTCGGGTCGGTGCGGGGCAAGCCCGACGGCGAGCGCATGGAGGTGGCCCGGTTCTCGGTGGCGCCGGACATGCAGGGCCGCGGCATCGGCCGGATGCTGCTGACCGCCGTGGAGTCGGCCGCACCGGCGCAGGTCCGCACGCTGTGGCTGCGCACCGGCGGGAACAGCGAGGCCAACCTGCGGCTGTACCAGCGGTCCGGGTACGTGCTGGCCGGCCACCAGTTCGACGACATCGGCGTGCGCGTGGCCTACCTGGAGAAGCCGGTCGGCTGATCGCCAAGACCGGACAGTTTGGTGAGGACCACGAACTGGTCGGGGTGACCGAGGTCGGCCAGGATGGCGGCGGAATCCTGCCAGGCGTACCCCGCCCGGGCACGGTCACCGGCGGTGATGTGCACATCGCCGAGGCGTTCCAGCGCATGCGCCTCCCAATACCGGTCGCCGAGGCGACGGTCGATCGCCAGGGACCGCTCGTAATGGTCGACGGCCGGGGCCACCCGGCCCAGTTGCCGCTCGATCTCCCCCAGATTGGCCAGCGCGTCGGCCTGGCCCTCCAGGTGATCCAGCCCCTCGTAGTAGGCCAGGGCCCGCTCGCCCAGCGGCAGCGCCTCGGCGCCGCGGCCCAGCTGCGTCAAGTGCTCGGCCATCGCGGTCAGCGCGTCGGCCCGGGACAGGTGGTCGGCTTCGTCCTCGCGCACGATCTGCCAGGCGATCCGGGCGTGGCGCAACGCGTTCTCCGGGTCGTGCAGGGCGTCGTAGAGGCGGGCGTAGGCCAGGTGCGTGATGATCGTGCCGGCCTCGTTGCTCAGCTCGGCGTAGATCTTCAGCGCCTCGGCCAGCGAGGCCAGCGCCTCGTCGAACGCCTCGACCCGGGCCAGCGCGGAACCGAGGTGGCGCAGCTCGGTGGCCAGCCCGATCCGGTCGCCGGCCGCTCGGACGGCCCGCAGCGCGGTGCGGTGCACGGCGACCCGGGCCTGTCTGCGGCCGGTGCGGCGCAGGTACGTGGTGCAGGCCCAGGCCAGCGGCCAGGCATAGGCCGGATGTCCGTTGTCCGCGGCGAAGCGGATCACCGCGAGCAGGGTGGCCGACTCGGTGCGGAACCAGTCGATGGCGGCGCGGTAGCCGGCCTCGTCGGCCGGGCCGACGTCGGTGATCGGGTGCAGCCGCCGCACGATGCTGTCCCGGCAGGGCTGGATCACGTGGTCGGCCCGCATGGCCTGGTGCAGGTAGTGGTCCAGGAACCGTTCGATGGCCTCGGCCCGTTCGCCTGCGTACTCCTCCCGCCAGGCCTGTTCGGCGGCGTAGGCGCGCAGCAGGTCGTGGAACCGGTACCGGCCGGGGCGGTGCTCGGTGATCAGGTGCGCGCCGGTCAGCTCGCGCAGCAGTTCCCGGGCGGTGGCCTCGGTGTCGGCCAGCGCGCCGCACGCGGGCAGGTCGATGTCCGGGCCGGGGTGCACGCCCAGCAGCCGGAACAGCCGGGCCGCGGGCGCCGAGAGCTCCCGGGCCGACCAGGAGAACACCGCGCGCAGGCTCAGATCGGCCTCGCCCAGGTCCAGGAAGTCCAGCCGGGAGCGCTCGTCGCGCAACTGCCCGACCAGTTCGGCGATGCTCAGCGCGGGCTGTCCGGCCGCGCGTCCGGCGACCAGGCTCAGCGCCAGCGGCAGCCGGGCGCACAGCGCGATCAGCTCCTCGGTCGCGGCCGGGGCCTCGGTCAGCCGGGCGTCGTGGATGCGCTCGGCCAGCAGGTCGGTGGCCTCGTCGGCGGGGGGCACGTCCAGGGCCAGCCGGAAGGCGCCCTCCCGCACGGCAAGGCCGTCCAGCCGGCTGCGGCTGGTGATCAGCACGACGCAGTGCTCGGTGGCCGGCAACAGCGGCCGTACGTGGTCCGAGGAGCGCGCGTTGTCCAGCACCACCAGCATCCGCCGCTGGGCCAGCAAACTGCGGTACAGCGCGGATTTCGCGTCCAGATCGACCGGGATCGCGTTGGCGTCCACGCCGAGCGCCTGCAGGAAACCGTGCAGCGCCTGGTCGGCGTCCACCTGCTGGCGGTGGTCGAAACCGCGCAGGTTGACGTGCAACTGACCGTCCGGGAACCGGTGCTTGACCTGGTGGGCCCAGTGCAGAGCCAGGGTTGACTTGCCGATGCCCGCGCTGCCGTCGATCGCGGTGATGACCACCGTGTCGCTGCGCGCGGCCAGGTCGAGCTGGGCGGTCAGCTGGTCCAGTTCCCTGGCCCGGCCGACGAACTGCCGGATGGTGGTGGGCAGCTGGTGCGGGGTCGAGCCGCCGCGGGTGAGGTGCGGGGCAGCCGACGCGGTGGTGTCGGAGTCGGGCAGGCAGATCCAGGCGATGGTGTCCAGTTCCTTCACCCGGACCCGGACCTCCTGGTAGCGGTGCGGAGCTGCTGCCTTGCTCTGCTTGATCACCTCGTCGAAGAACCAGTGCGAGGCGATGACGGCCAGCAGGCCCGACGAGCGGGCCAGCGCGTCCTTGAGCACCGGGGCGTCCAGCAACCGGAAGGTCAGATCCACCGACTGGCCGACCACGCCGTGCTCGTCGTAGTGGATTTCGCCCGCGTGCACGGCCATCCGCAGCCGGATCTGTTCCTCGATGTTGCGCGCGTGGTTGTGCGCGCGCAGGGCGGCGACCAGTTCGCCGGGCAGCGATTCGACCAGCCGGCTCTTGGTCACCGTGGCCGGCAGCGTGATCAGCACGCCGTCGCCGCGGTCCTCGTGTTCGCAGTCCGCCCAGACCACTCCGGAACGTTCCAGGGCCTGCCGCAACAACGTGTACAGCCCCTGGCGCACGGTCAGCCGGTCCGGGTTGGTCCGGCGCGGATCGCCGAAGCCGGCCACGTCGACGACGAGCACCGTCCGATGCACGGCAGCATCCATAGGACAAAACTTGGACCATCCCCGCGGGCTGTCAACCGGTTGGCCCCATCCGCGCGGGTTCAGGTTTTCGGTGCGTCGCCGAACAGGCTGGCCAGCGTGACGATCCGGTTGCGGCGCACATGATCCTGGGCGCATTCCCGGGCCCGGTCGGCCTCGCCGGAGGCGATCGCGGCGTACAGCGCGCGGTGCTCGGCCAGCAGATCGGCCCAGTGCTCGTTCTGCCGGGTCAGCCAGCGCAGCCGGGCCTCGATCGGCCGCAGTGTCTTGGACAGCAGGGAATTGCCGGCGATGGCCACGATCTCGTCGTGGAAGGCGTTGTTGGCCGCGGTGATCTGCGCGGCCCTGCCGGTCGCGGTGGCCCGGGCGGCGGCGGCCAGCAGTTTGGCCAGCCTGCGGTGTTCGGCCGCGCCCGCCCGTTGCGCGGCCAGCCCGCCGGCCAGCACCTCCAGCGCCTCGCGCACGTCGAACAGTTCCTCGACGTCGGTCCGCGACAGTCCGCGCACCTCGATCCGGCGAGGCGAGCGCACCACCACGAAGCCCTCGGCGGCCAGGGTGCGGATGGCCTCGCGCACCGGTGCCCGGGACACCCCGAAATCCTCGGCCAGTTCCCGTTCCACCAGCCGGTCCCCGGGCTGAAGCGTGCCGGCCACAATGCGCTCGCGCAGTTCGGCCAGCACCCGTTCGCGTACCGCGCCCAGGGGCGGCCGGTCGTCTGCGCTGTTCACCGTGCGTGAGTTTACCTTGCGTTACCCCGAATCAATCTCACCGGCACTCTTGACTGCGAGCGTTTGGCATACCAAATTTGGGATACCAAACCTCGTGGAGGTGCCCGTGTCAGTCAGCGCAAGCACCCAGCAGACCCAGTCCCCGGACAACCAGCGACTGCGCAACGCCGACCTCGAGCCGGCCACGGAACGACACTGGAAGACCTACGACATCTTCGCCCTGTGGATGTCGGACGTGCACAACCTCGGCAACTACACCTTCGCCGCCGGGCTGTTCGTGCTCGGCCTGTCCGCCTGGCAGGTGTTCACCGCGCTGCTGGCCGGCTTCGTGATCATCTACCTCGGCATGAACCTGATGGGCCGGATCGGCCAGACCACCGGCGTGCCCTTCCCGGTGGTGGCCAGGATCAGCTTCGGCGTGTTCGGCGCCAACCTGCCCGCGCTGATCCGCGCGGTCATCGCCATCCTCTGGTACGGCATCCAGACCTACCTGGCCTCGGTGGCCATGATCGTGCTGCTGCTGGCCGTCGACCCCGGCCTGACTCCGTTGACCCAGCACGGTTTCCTCGGTCTGAGCGCGCTGGGCTGGATCTGTTTCCTCGTCCTGTGGGTGTTGCAGGCCCTGGTGATCACCCGGGGCATGGAGACCGTGCGCCGGTTCCAGGACTGGTGCGGCCCGGCCATCTGGGTGGTGATGATCGCGCTCGCGGTGTGGGTGCTGACCAAGGCGCACTGGCACATCTCGCTGACCACCAGCCCCACCCATCTCTCTGGCGGGGCGCAGGTCCGGGAATGGTTCGGCGCGGCCGGGCTGATCCTGTCCGTCTACGGCACGCTGATGCTCAACTTCTGTGACTTCTCCCGGTTCGCGCCGAGCGCGAAAACCGTGCGGCGCGGCAACTTCTGGGGCCTGCCCATCAACTCCACCGCGTTCGCGCTGGTCTCGGTGATCGTCACCGCGGGCAGCCTGCAGGTGTTCGGCCAGGCCATCACCGATCCGGCCGCGCTGATCGCCAAGATCGGCAACACCCCGGTGCTGATCATCGGCGCGCTCACCTTCGCGGTGGCCACCATGGGCGTGAACATCGTCGCCAACTTCGTGTCCCCCGCCTACGACCTGGCCAACATCTGGCCCCGGCGGATCAGCTTCAAGGTCGGCGGGATGATCAGCACGGTGGTCGCGCTGTGCGTGCTGCCGTGGAAGCTGTACTCCAGCCCGGACGTGGTCAACTACTTCCTGGGCGGCCTCGGCGCCTTCCTCGGACCCCTGTTCGGCATCATGATCGTCGACTACTACCTGATCAAACGGGGCAGGATCCAGATCGAGGGGCTGTTCGACGCCGGGGCCGACGGGCCCTACCACTACCGGCACGGGGTGAACCCGCGCGCGGTCGGCGTTTTCGTGCCCACCGCCGCGCTGTCCGCGGTGGTCGCCCTGGTGCCCGCGCTGGCCCCGGCCGCGCCCTACTCCTGGTTCATCGGCACCGCCGCTGCCGGTCTGCTTTATTTGCTGGTCAACCGAAAGCGGGCCGAGATTGCGCATCCTGGTCACTAACTGCAACACCACCGAGGAGATGACCCGGGAGATCGCGGCCGGCGCCCGCGCGGCCGCGAGCCCGGGCACCGAGATCCTGGCCCGCACCCCGCGCTGGGGCCCGGAATCGGCCGAGGGCTGGCTGGACAGCTTCCTGTCCGCCGCGGCCGTGCTCGACCTGCTGCACGCGGAGGCCGAGCCGTTCGACGCGGCGGTGCTGGCCGGGTTCGGCGAGCACGGCCGGGAGGGCGCGCGGGAACTGCTGGACGTGCCGGTCGTGGACATCACCGAGGCCGGCGCGCACCTGGCGTGCCTGCTCGGCCGCCGGTACGGGGTGGTCACCACGCTGGAACG
The DNA here is from genome assembly GCA_035551355.1 of Pseudonocardiaceae bacterium. Taxonomy (GTDB): domain Bacteria; phylum Actinomycetota; class Actinomycetes; order Mycobacteriales; family Pseudonocardiaceae; genus DATATV01. The sequence continues at coordinate 38,268 of DASZNF010000081.1, forward strand.
CACCCGGGGGCAGATCGAGGACAGCCTGCACACCGCGGGCCTGGCCGCGCACTGCATGGCGATCGAGGGCACCGGGCTGGGCGTGCTGGAACTGGCCGACGCCGACCGAGCCGCCTCGGCCTTCGTGTCCGCGGCCCGCCGGGCCCGGGACGCCGGGGCCGAGGTGCTGGTGCTGGGCTGCGCCGGGATGACCGGCCTGCACGCCCGGATCGCGGCCGAGTTGTCGGTGCCGGTGGTGGACGGGGTGGCTGCCGCGGTGCGGCTGGCCGAATCGCTGGTCGGGCTGGGCCTGCGGACCAGCCGGGCGGGCAGTTACGCCCAACCGCTGCCCAAGCGCCGCCGGTGGCCGGGAGAGGCTGGGCGCTGAACGCGAAACGCCGTGCCGACCCAGGACGATCGGCACGGACGTAATCGAATCATGACGCTCTCCCCCGTTAGTCGTCACGAATACGGACTCACGTCCGGGGTACGGTGCCGCCCGGAAAATGGATTGCGGAAATTATCCGCCGGTCGCGGTCAGGCGAGAAACGCGTCCATGCCGTCCACGTCGGAGAGACAGGTCTCGATCTCGGCGATCCGGTCGCCGCGCAGTCGGCACACCGTGGCCAGGTACTGGTCCAGGGTCCGGCCGTTTCGATTTGCCGGGTTGTGCAAGGAAAGGGCGAGATTGTCCCGGCTGAGCAGGGTGCGCTCGAAGGTGACGGCGAGACCGTAGCCTGCGATCTTTCTGGCTCGCTCGATCACCTCGTCCAGGCCCGACGCGGTGCCGGAGACGGTGTTCTCGCCGGGCAATGTCCAGGTCACGTCCGCGGTGAACAGTTCGCGCCTCCCGGCCCGGTCGGCGGCGACAGGGCGGCGTGGAATTTCGTGGCCAGGGCCAGTTTTTCTTCGGTCGTTGACATTTTCCCGGCCGTTCCGTGAACGGCTGGTTCGATGGTTCTCGAACTTTAGCGGCACGGGCCGACCGCGCGTCGCTGCCCGGAGTCGCGCACCCCAACCCGTAAGGTTCGAACGGATGTTCGCTGGCCCGGCGGCCAGCTCGGCCGATCGCAGGGAGGGACGTGTGCGCGTGCTCGGGGTCGACCCCGGGTTGACCCGGTGCGGCATCGGCGTGGTGGACGGCGGCGTCGGGCGCACGGTCAGCTGCGTCGCGGTCGACGTCATCCGCACCCCGGCCGAGGACGACCTGGCCCACCGGCTGCTGGGCATCGCCGACGCGGTGGAACGCTGGCTGGACCGCTACCAGCCGGACGTGGTCGCGGTCGAGCGGGTGTTCAGCCAGTACAACGTGCGCACCGCCATGGGCACCGCGCAGGCCGGAGGGGTGGTCGCGCTGGCCGCCGCCCGCCGCGACCTGCCGGTCATGTTCCACACCCCCAGCGAGGTCAAGGCCGCGGTCACCGGCTCCGGCCGGGCCGACAAGGCGCAGGTCACCACCATGGTCACCCGGCTGCTCAACCTGGCCGAACGACCCAGCCCGGCGGACGCGGCCGACGCCCTCGCACTGGCCATCTGCCACCTGTGGCGGGCCCCGCTGCGCACCCGGCTGGCCGAGGCCGAGGCCCGGGCGGCCGAACTCGTGCGCAACCACAAGTCCCGGCTGGCCCTGGCCGCCAAGCAGGCCAAGGCCGGCAAACCCGCGCAGGCGGGGCCGAACGCAGGAAGGAACACCCGGTGATCTCGTCGGTGCGCGGCAAGGTGTTGGAGATCGCGCTGGACCACGCCGTGGTCGAGGTCGGCGGTGTCGGCCTCGAGGTGCGCACCACGCCCTCCACGCTGGCCGTGCTGCGCCGCGGCGAGGAGACCAGCCTGGCCACCTCGCTGGTCGTGCGGGAGGACTCGCTGACCCTGTTCGGCTTTGCCGACGCCCAGGCCCGCCAGCTGTTCGGGCTGCTCACCACGGTGTCCGGCATCGGCCCCCGGCTGGCCCTGGCCACGCTGTCCGTGCTGGAGCCGGAGTCGCTCAAAAGCGCGCTGGCCGAGGGCAACATCACCGCGCTGACCCAGGTGCCCGGCATCGGCCGCAAGGGCGCCGAACGGCTGATCATCGAGCTGCGGGACAAGGTCGGCGCGCTGACCGGCCCGGTCACCAACGGCGCCACCCAGGTCAACGGCCAGGTGCGCGAATCGGTGGTGGAAGCCCTGCTGGGCCTGGGTTTCGCCGCCAAGCAGGCCGAGCAGACGGTGGACGCGGTGCTGGCCGAGCACGCCGGGGCGGACACCCCAGCGGTGCTGCGCCGGTCGCTGACCACCCTGGGTCGCAAGCGGTAGGGGCCGGGCATGTACGAAGAGTCCGTGACCGACGAGCCCGAGCTGTCCCCGCTGGTCCGGCCGTCCGAGACGGACGTCGAGTCCACCCTGCGGCCGCGCACCCTGGCGGAGTTCGTCGGCCAGCCGCGGGTGCGCGAACAGTTGTCCCTGGTGCTGGAGGGGGCCAAGCGGCGCGGCAGTCCGCCCGATCACGTGCTGCTGTCCGGCCCGCCCGGGCTGGGCAAGACCAGCCTGTCCATGATCATCGCCGCCGAGCTGGGCAGCGCCATCCGGGTCACCTCCGGGCCCGCCCTGGAACGGGCCGGGGACCTGGCCGCGATGCTGTCCAACCTGGTCGAGGGCGATGTGCTGTTCATCGACGAGATCCATCGCATCGCCCGGCCGGCCGAGGAGATGCTCTACCTGGCCATGGAGGACTTCCGGGTCGACGTGGTGGTCGGCAAGGGGCCGGGCGCGACCAGCATCCCGCTGGAGATCGCGCCGTTCACCCTGGTCGGCGCCACCACCCGGTCCGGCGCGCTGACCGGCCCGTTGCGCGACCGGTTCGGCTTCACCGGGCACATGGAGTTCTACGCGCCCGAGGAAGTGGAGCGGGTGCTGCGCCGCTCGGCCCAGATCCTGGGGGTGGACCTGTGGGAAGACGGGGCGCACGAGATCGCCCGCCGCTCGCGGGGCACACCCCGGATCGCCAACCGGCTGCTGCGCCGGGTGCGCGACTTCGCCGAGGTGCGCGCGGACGGCGCGGTCACCCTGGACGTGGCCAAGGCCGCGCTGGCCGTCTACGACGTGGACGAACTCGGGCTGGACCGGCTGGACCGGGCGGTGCTGGGCGCGCTGGTGCGGTCCTTCGGCGGCGGCCCGGTCGGCGTGTCCACGCTGGCCGTGGCGGTGGGGGAGGAGGCCACCACGGTGGAGGAGGTGTGCGAGCCCTATCTGGTCCGGGCCGGGATGCTGGCCCGCACCCCGCGGGGCCGGATCGCCACCGCCGCCGCCTGGACCCATCTGGGGCTGACTCCGCCGCCGGACGCCACCGGCGAGACACAGGCCGCGCGTTGCTGAAACCGGTCATATCCGGCGGTGTGTGTCGGTAACCTGAACGGGTGGCAATCGAGCTGCCCTCCGAGGTCGTCACCTTCCTGCAGATGATCGGCGTCAACTGGCCCAACGTGAACGAGGACAAGGTCCGCGAGTTCGGCCAGCACGTGCGCGAGTTCGCCGACAACGTGTCCGGCACGCACTCCGACGCCACCAGCACCGTGACCCAGCTCGGCCAGGCCTACCAAGGCGCCTCCTACGAGGCCATGTTCGCCAAGTGGGGGCAGATGTCCTCGACCCACATGACCGAGCTGGTGGACATCTGCAACGTGGTGGCCACCGCGCTGGACGTGGGCGCGGACGTGATCGTCGGGATGAAGGGCGTGGCCATCACCGAGCTGATCGGCCTGGCCGCCTCGTTCATCGCCGACCAGGCCGCGGCCATCGCGACCTTCGGCATCGCCGAGGCGGCCGAGGCGCTGATCGTCAAGCTGGCCGAGGAACTGATGGACTACCTCGAACAGCAGCTCACCCAGTACGTGATCGGGCAGATCATCGAGGCCGCCATCACCCCGCTGGTCGGCGTGGTGGAGAAGGCGGTGAACGGGATGGTCTACTCGGCCGTGGAGTCCGCGCTGGGCGTGTCCGGCTCCGGTGGCGCGGGCAGTGGGGTGCAGGTGGCGCCCGCTGACGCGCTCACCCACGCCCAGGCCATGCACGGCCACGCCGAGACCATCGCCGGCCACGCCCAGACCTTCACCAGCAACCTGGCCGGCCTGAGCTTCGAGTAACCGGCGGCCGGGCTCAGGATTGCTCGCGCAGCAGGGCCCGCACCTCCATCAGGACGAAACCCAGCAGGTTCTGCCCTCGCCACTTGGCCGGATCCCGTACCCGCGGATCGTCGGCGACCAGGCCGACGCCCCACACCCGGTCCACCGGCGAGGCCTCCACCAGCACCGCGTCCCCGGTGCCGAGCAGGAATCGGCCCAGCTCGGGGTGCTGGCCGAACTTGGCCAGATTGCCGGTGAGCACCAGGTCGAACCGGTGTTCGCGCCAGGTGTCCTCGGCGAAGCCGGACACCTGCCGGCCCAGCTCCCGGGCCTGCGTCGGATCGTCGGTCGCACAAATATTTTTCGCGGTCTCCGTATCGCCGAACAACCGCGCCTTACCGGCCATCATGTAGTGCTCGGCGGTCGGATAGGCCTGCCCGGAGGCAGTGAACGGGGCGGACCACCACTGGGACAGAATCCACCGGCCGGGTGCTGCTGACCTGGCCCGATGTCCCCAGAAGCAGAACAGTTCCGGCCGGTCGGCCACGCCGGTCGCGGCGAGGAGCTCGGTGACGTTTCTCGGGGCGCGCACGGTGTGATTGTCGCGGACAGGTAGTCTGCGTCACCAACCGAGCACCTGGCACACTCGGTAGGGATGCCGCAATCGCATACCGTTGACTCTGCCTGAGCGGCGTCACACCGATCGGAGAATAATGAGCCTTCAGTCACTCCTGCTCCCGCTGATCATCGTGCTGTTCGCGGTGCCGCTTTTCCTGGGCACCCGCAAGCAGAAGCGCGCTGTGGCCAAGCAGCAGGAACTTCAGAACTCGCTGGCCCCCGGTGACCGGGTGATGACCACCTCCGGGCTGTACGCCACCGTGGTGGACAGCAACGAGGACACCATCGACCTCGAGATCGCCGAGGGCATCACCACCACCTGGCTGCGAGCCGCGGTCCGGGAGAAGGTGGCCGACACCGACACCGTCGAGGAGTACGAGGACGACGCCGAGCTGGACACCGATTCGGCCGACGAGGTCGAGGTGCCCGAGCACGAGAGCGGCGCCGAGCTCGCCCCGCCGTTGGAGGAGTCGAAGAAGGGCCGCTGACCTGCGCTGGGACGCGGTCAGGTCACCACTCGGTAACGTGACGCGCGTCCCACAATGCGCAGAGTAGGCTCGGCGCGCGCCCCATCCGGAACACCTGGGTGGGGCGCCGAGACATGCGCGACCAGCACAACAGCGCAAACAGCGCCCAACCAGGGGCGAAGACCGTTAACAGGAAGACGTACTCACCGTGGCACCACCGGCCGGGCAGATCCGCCCAGGACGCTATCTCTGGGTATTCGCGGTAATCGTGGTCGGGCTGTATGCCCTGGTTTTCGGCACGGGGGACCATCAACCCTCGCCGAAACTGGGCATCGACCTCAAGGGCGGGACCACGGTCACGCTGACCGCCCGCACGCTCAACGGCCAGCCACCCAGTCAGCAGTCCCTGGATCAGGCGCAGTCCATCATCCAGACCCGGGTGGACGGGCTCGGTGTGGCCGGCGCCCAGGTGGTGTTGCAGGGCAACAACATCATCATCACGGTGCCCGGCAACCAGGGTGACGAGGCCAAGAACCTGGGCCAGACCGCGAAGCTGCTGATGCGCCCGGTGGTCCAGTCCGCGGCCAGCACCCCCGCCCCGGCGACCAGTTCCTCGGGCGCACCCACCGCGACCACCACGCCGAAGGGCACCGGCAGCTTGGCCCCGGCCACCTCGACCGGTTCGACCAAGACCAACGGTCTTGGCGCGCCCAACACCTACCTCGGACCGTCGGGCAGCACCGCGAGCAACAACGCGAACGCGCAGGGGCTGACCAGCCCGCAGGCCTACCACGAGGCCGCCGCGTCGACCACGCCGACGCCGACCCCGACGCCCACCCCCAGCGGGGGCGCCAACCCCAACGAGTCGGTCGCTCAGCAGCAGGCCGCCGCCATCGACGCGGCCCGCAAGCTGCGGCAGAACAAGGACTCCAGCGCCCTGGCCACGGAGTTCAACTCCTACGTCTGCCCCAAGGCCGGCGCCCAGGACCCGCTGCTGGGCAACGACGACCCGGCCCAGGCGCTGATCACCTGCGACGAGACCGGCGGCGTGAAGTACCTGCTCGGCCCGTCCATCATCGACGGCCAGCAGATCTCCGACGCCAGCTCCAGCCAGGACCCCAACGGCGTTGGCTACGTGGTCAACGTGACCTTCAAGTCGGCCGGTTCCAAGACCTGGGCGACCTACACCGCCGCGCACAACGTCAGTGCCAACACCACCGGTGACCAGGTGGCGTTCGTGCTGGACACCAAGGTGGAGTCCGCGCCGACCATCCAGTCGGCGATCAACGGCGGCAACACCCAGATCTCCGGCAACTTCACCCAGCCGCAGGCGCAGAACCTGGCCCAGATCCTCAAGTACGGGTCGCTGCCGCTGGCCTTCGACTCGTCCAATGCGCAGACCATCTCCGCGACCCTGGGCCTGACCTCGCTGAAGTGGGGCCTGACCGCGGGCGCCATCGGCCTGCTGCTGGTGTTCGTCTACTGCCTGTTCTACTACCGGGCGCTGGGCGTGCTGACCATCCTGTCGCTGATCCTGTCCGGCGTCACCGTGTTCGGGGTGCTGGTGCTGCTGGGCCGATGGATCAGCTACAGCCTGGACCTGGCCGGTGTCGCCGGCTTCATCATCGCCATCGGTATCACCGCGGACTCGTTCGTGGTGTTCTTCGAAAGACTCAAGGACGAGGTCCGGGAGGGTCGCACCTTCCGCTCCGCGGTGCCACGGGCGTGGATCCGGGCCCGGCGCACCATCCTGGCCTCCGACGCGGTGAACTTCCTGGCCGCGGTGGTGCTCTACGTCTTCGCCGTGTCCGACGTGCAGGGCTTCGCCTTCACGCTTGGCCTGTCCACCGTGCTGGATCTGCTCATCGTCTTCCTGGTCACGCATCCGCTGGTGGTGCTGGCCTCGCGGTCGAAGACGCTGTCCAAGCCGGGCGTGTCCGGCCTGGGCGCGGTGCAGCGGGCCGGGGTCGAGCAACGGGCCGCCCGGGCCACCACCCGGCCCAGTGTGAAGGGGGCCTGACATGGCTACCGAAACCGAGACGCACGACGGCCTGGTCCACCGGCTCTACACCGGCACCGGCGCGTTCGACCTGGTCGGCAAGCGCAAGCGGTACTACATCTTCTTCGGTGCGCTGGTCGTCATCTGCCTGGTGTCGATCATCGTGCGCGGGTTCAACTTCTCCATCGAGTTCGCCGGTGGCACCCAGATCCAGCTGCCGGCCGCGGGCGTGCACGGCACCATCTCCGTCGACCAGGTCACCAACGTCTTCGACAAGGCGCTGAACAAGGAACCGGCGTCGGTGCAGGCGGTAGGCACCGGCAACCAGGCCAGCATCGAGGTCCGGTCCGAGGCGCTGACCAACGCCCAGGTCAACACGGTCGAGCAGGCGCTGTTCAACCAGCTGCAGCCGGTGGACAACACCGGCAAGCCCAGCCTGCAGGTGATCAGCGACTCGGCGGTGAGCGCGTCCTGGGGTAGCCAGATCTCCCAGCAGGCGCTGATCGGCCTGCTGGTGTTCCTGGTGCTGGTGTCGGTGTTCCTGTCCATCTACTTCGAACGATGGATGGCCCTGGCCGCGCTGATCGCGCTGGCCAACGACATCATCGTCACCGCCGGTGTGTACTCGCTGGTCGGCTTCGAGGTCAGCCCGGCGACCGTGATCGGTCTGCTCACCATTCTGGGCTTCTCGCTGTACGACACGGTGGTGGTGTTCGACAAGGTCAGGGAGAACACCAGAGGGATGCTCCAGCTGACCAGGCGGACCTTCGGCGAGGAGGCGAACCTGGCGCTGAACCAGACCCTGATGCGCTCGATCAACACCTCGCTGATCGCGTTGCTGCCGGTGCTGGGCCTGCTCATCGTCGGTGTCGGCATCCTGGGTGTCGGCACCCTGACCGACCTGGCCCTGGTGCAGCTGGTCGGTATGTTGAGCGCCGCACTGTCCTCGATCTGCCTGGCCACGCCGCTGCTGGTGGACTTCAAGATGCGTCAGGAGCCCTACCGGCAGCAGGCCCACCGGGTGCTGACCCGGCGCAAGCAGCAGGCGGCCAAGCGGGCCGCGGCCGAGGCGGCCGGCCAGGAGCTGGCCGAGGAGTCCGACCCCGGGTCGGACGAGGCGGCCATCGACGCCGAGATCCGCCGGGAGCGGGCTATGGCCGCCGCGTCCAGCGTGCCCTCGCGCACGCCCAAGCCCGGCCAGCGGCCCGGTCAGCGCTCGGGCCACCGGGGCAAGCCCTCGGGTAAGCGGCGCCGGTGACCGATCCGAAACTGGACGCCGCGCTCGGGTTGATCCGGGAGATCCCGGATTTTCCCGCGCCCGGAGTCCTGTTCCGCGATCTCGGTCCGGTGTTCGCCGACGCCGAGGCGTTCCGCACGCTGATCGGCGGGGTGGCCGACACCCTGGATGCGAGCGTGGACGTGCTGGTCGCGGTGGAGGCGCGCGGCTTCCTGCTGGGCGCGGCCGTGGCCCAGGCGGCCGGGCTGGGTGTCGTGCCGGTGCGCAAGCCGGGCAAGACCCCGCTGGTCGCGCACCGGGCCGACTACGCCCTGGAGTACGGCACCGCCTCCCTGGAACTGCCGGCCGGCCTGCTGGTCGCCGGGCAGCGGGTGGCGATCATCGACGACGTGCTGGCCACCGGCGGCACGGTGGCCGCGGCCGGCCGGCTGGTCGCCTCGGCCGGCGCCACCGTGGCCGGCGTGTCGGTGGTCATCGAGCTGGCCGCGCTGGGCGGCCGGACCGTGCTCAGCGGCTACCCGGTGCACGCGCTGACCACCCTGTGACCGGTTGCTCCCGCCGGGTCGGGAGTGGACGGCGGGATTGAGGCGTTATCCTTTGTTACCGGGTTGTAGGCAGGATCCGGACACGAGTTGCCGCTGGTGATCTGATATGTCGGCGGCCGGGATGCCGGGAGCGTGGTTGAGCCAGGACACGGAGCCCGCGGCACCAGCCGGGCAGGAACAGCCGTTGGAGCCACGCGCCCCATCGGCAACCCGGCGGGTCCGGGCCCGGCTGGCCCGACGCATCACCGCGCAGCGCGCCGCCCCGGTCAAGCAGGTGCTCGAACCGCTGGCCGCGGTGCATCGGGAGATGCACCCCAACGCCGATCTGGCCCTGCTGCAACACGCCTACGACGTGGCCGAGGAGAAGCACCGCGGCCAGCGCCGCAAGTCCGGCGACCCCTACATCACCCACCCGCTGGCCGTGGCCACCATCCTGGCCGAGCTGGGCATGGACACCACCACGCTGGTCGCCGCCCTGCTGCACGACACGGTGGAGGACACCAACTACTCGATCGAGCAGCTGCGCGCCGACTTCGGCGAGGAGGTCGCGCCGCTGGTCGACGGCGTGACCAAGCTGGACAAGGTCACCCTGGGCGCGGCCGCGGAGGCCGAGACCATCCGCAAGATGGTCATCGCCATGGCCCGCGACCCCCGGGTGCTGGTGATCAAGCTGGCCGACCGGCTGCACAACATGCGCACCATGCGGTTCCTGCCGCCGGAGAAGCAGGCCAAGAAGGCGCGCGAGACCCTTGAGGTGCTCGCGCCGCTGGCCCACCGGCTGGGCATGGCCACGGTCAAGTGGGAGCTGGAGGACCTGGCCTTCGCCATCCTGCAGCCCAAGAAGTACGACGAGATCGTGCGGCTGGTGGCCAACCGGGCGCCCTCCCGGGAGACCTACCTGCGCCAGGTGATCGCCGAGCTGTTCGAGCACCTGGACAGCTCGCGGATCAAGGCCAAGGTCGAGGGCAGGCCCAAGCACTACTACTCGATTCACCAGAAGATGATCGTCCGCGGCCGCGATTTCGACGACATCCACGACCTGGTCGGCGTGCGCATCCAGGTCGACGACGTGCGCGACTGCTACGCGGTGATGGGCGTGGTGCACGCGCTGTGGCAGCCGATGCCCGGCCGGTTCAAGGACTACATCGCCCAGCCCCGGTTCGGCGTCTACCAGTCGCTGCACACCACGGTGATCGGCCCGGACGGCAAACCGCTGGAAGTGCAGATCCGCACCTACGAGATGCACCGCACCGCCGAGTACGGCATCGCCGCGCACTGGCGGTACAAGGAGACCAGGGGCACGCACAACGGCAAGACCGTCGAGGTCGACGAGATGGCCTGGATGCGCCAGCTGCTGGACTGGCAGCGGGAGGCCGCGGACCCCGGCGAGTTCCTCGAGTCGCTGCGCTACGACCTGGCCACCCGGGAGATCTTCGTGTTCACCCCCAAGGGGGACGTGGAGACGCTGCCGGCCGGGTCGACGCCGGTGGACTTCGCCTACTCGGTGCACACCGAGGTCGGCCACCGGTGCATCGGCGCCCGGGTCAACGGCCGGCTGGTGGCGCTGGAGCGCAAGCTGGAAAACGGTGAGGTCGTCGAGATCTTCACCTCCAAGGCCGAGGGCGCCGGACCGAGCCGGGACTGGCTGTCCTTCGTGGCCTCGCCGCGGGCCAAGACCAAGATCAAGCAGTGGTTCGCCAAGGAGCGGCGCGAGGAGGCCATCGAGTCGGGCAAGGACTCGATCTCCAAGGAGGTCCGCCGGGTCGGCCTGCCGTTGCAGCGGCTGGTGTCGGCCGACTCGATGACCGCGCTGTCCCGCGAGCTGCGCTACCCGGACGTGTCCGCGCTGTACGCCGCGGTGGGCGAGGGGCAGCTGTCCGGCCGGCACGTGGTGCAGCGGCTGGTGGCGTTCATCGGCGGGGTCGAGCACGCCGAGGAGGAGCTGGCCGAGCGGTCCACGCCCTCCACGGTCACCCGGCGGCGCGGCTCCGGCGACGCCGGGGTGGTGGTGCAGGGCGCCAGCGACGTGTGGGTGAAGCTGGCCCGCTGCTGCACCCCGGTGCCCGGCGACGAGATCCTGGGCTTCGTCACCCGGGGCGGCGGGGTCAGCGTGCACCGCACCGACTGCACCAACGCCGGGGAGCTGCTCGGCTCGCCGGAGCGGCTGGTCGAGGTGGACTGGGCGCCCTCGGGCACCTCGGTGTTCCTGGTCGCCATCCAGGTCGAGGCGCTGGACCGGCACCGGTTGCTCTCGGACGTGACCAAGGTGCTGGCCGACGAGAAGGTCAACATCCTGTCCGCGTCGGTGGCCACCTCGCGGGACCGGGTGGCGATCAGCCGGTTCTCCTTCGAGATGGGCGACCCCAAGCACCTGGGTCATGTGCTCAAGGTGGTGCGCAGCGTGGAGGGCGTGTACGACGTCTACCGGGTGACCTCGGCGTCCTGACCCTGGTCGGCCTCGTCGCTCGGGTTCGATTCGGTTCCGGCTGGGTTCTCGTCGTCGATCGGCTTGGCTGTGCCGATGAATTTCCGCAGGTCGCCGCCCGTGAGTAGGCGGACCGGGAACGGCGCCCCGGCCGCCCGCCGGGCCAGTTCGGCCGCCGGCAGCGGTTGCCGGCAGGCGGCGACCACCAGATTGCCCGGCCGCTTGGCCCGTAGCACCCCCGGATCGGCCAGCACCAGCAGCTCGGGGAACCGCTCGGCCACCGTGGCCAGCACCCGGCGCCCGGTGACCAGCGCGGTGTCGGCCGCGATGTTGAGCAGATAGACCCCGCCCGGCCGCAACACCCGGTCGACCTGGGCGACGAACTCGCGCGCGCCCAGCCCGCCGGGCATCACCGAGCCCACGAACGCGTCCGCCACCAGCAGATCGGCCGAGTCCTCGCGCAGCGTGGCCACCTCGGCCCGCCCGTCACCCACCCGCACTCGCAGGTGCGGCACCGACCGCAGCGCCAGCTGCTCCCGGACCAGCTCGGCCAGCGGCCCGTCCGCCTCGATCACCAGGTGCCGCGACCCCGGCCGGGTGGCCGCCAGGTAGCGGGGGAGGGTGCACGCTCCGCCGCCGACGTGCACCGCGTCCAGCGCCGCGCCGGCCGGCGGGAGCGCGTCGAGCACCTCACCCATCCGTTGCACGTACTCGAATTCCAGGTGCGCCGGATCGTCGAGATCGACATAGGACTGCGGCACGTCGTCCACGGTCAGCAGCCAGCCGCCCGGCCGGTCGGCGTCGGCCAGCAGCTCGGCCGTGCCGAACCGGACCGGATGCCGCCCGGGCGTCGGCCCGGCCGCTGGCGCGCGACCGGACCGGCCACCGCGTCTTGGCTTCTTGTCGGGCATCAGCCCATGATCTCAGGACCCGTCGCCGGTCCGGCCTGCCCGCCTGAACCGGACGGCGATCAGGCGGGTTCTACCTGGCGCCCGGCACGCCCGCGAACTTCAGCAGGTCGGCGATGCCGAACTTGCCCCGGTGGCCGAGGGTCGGCCGCCAGGTCGGGTAGGTGGACCGGTAGGAGCCCGGGTCGGCGTCCAGCAGGCCGATCAGGGTCTCCGCGACGATCCGGGTGCCCACCGGGCCCAGCCGCTCCTCCTTGCCCACCACCTGGGCCTCCTTGAGCAGGTAGTACCAGAGGTAGGCCGGGCCGGTGGCGTCCAGTTGGTGATCAGACAACGGCTTCTCGCCGATCCGCCGGGCCACGTCCTGACCCGAGGGCAGGCCGAGGGACTCGCTGCGCAGCAGGTTGCGCACCGCCAGCGACCCCAGCGGCCGGCCAAGCGCGCCGGCCTTCGCCCCGGGCACCGCGGTGACCGGCAGGTCCAGCAGCTGGGTGTTCAGCGTGGCGTCGAACTTCTTGGCGCGATGCGGCGTGCGGCTGGGCTGGGTGGCGAAGAAGTAGGAGAAGTCCACCGCGTGCGCCGCGTCGACCGCGCCGCCGCGCAGGTCGGTGCGCGGATCGGGCTGGGCCGTGTCCGGGTCGTCCGGGAAGACCTTGCCGGTGAAATCGGCGTTGACCTGGTAGGACGAGCGGATGCTCGGGTGGCCGAGGGCACGGAAACCGGCCACCGCGAATTCCACCGGCATGAACGCGTGCTCACCCGGTTGGAAGTACGTCGGCCCGTTGGCCTCGATCTCGGCGACGATGCGCGGATCGCAGGTCGCGGGCAGGAACTCGTGCACCACGACCCACTGGAAGTGCCAGCGGGCCAGCTGCTGCGCCTTGGCGAACAGGGTGTCGTAGTAGTTGTCCACGTCCAGCAGCTGATCGATGGTCGCGCCGGGCTGCTCGGTCATCGGCTCGTCCGGCGGTTTGGGCGCGAGATGCTCGCCGAACGCGTCGGTGATCTGCCTGGCCACCAGTCCGTCGACCAGCGCGTTGTGGAACTTCAGGACCGACAGGTGCAGCTGGGCCAGCAGCATGTTCTCGTCGTTGCGCGGGTCGCCGATCAGCGCCACCCCGGTCTCGGTGCGGGCCAGGTCGGCGCCGCCGGGCGAGATGGCCAGCTTGGTGGCGTGCGAGTCCGGGTCGTACAGGTACGGGTTGACCGTCGGGCCCGAGCCGTAGACGTGGGCCAGGTCCACCCGGGGCGGCCGGAAGTCGGTGACCGAGGTGGCCTCGCTGACCTGGCCGAGCTGGGTCACCGGGTCGAAGGTGATGTCGTGGTCGATGAACTGGCCGAGGAAGGTCATGCCCGCGACCAGGCTCGGGTTCTCCTCGGTCTCGGTGGTCTGTCCGCCGTCCAGTTTGCCGCCGGGCAGGCCGTACTCCTCGGCCAGCGGTAACCCGGTCGGCTTGCGCGCGGGCAGATTGGGAAACATCCGGCCGAACCGGCCGGTCGGCGCGTCGAAGCCGTGCGGGACCTCGAGTCCGGACGTGGATGTGCCATGCAGAGCGCTCATGTGTATCCCCCAAGTCGACGATCCGGCCATCCCCATGGCCGTGCCGCCAGGCTAGCCCCATCCGGCAGCAGAGACCCTCGATATGCGTCAGCTGGTCAAAAATCCACAGGTTGATCTTCGTTTCCCCTGGATACGCCCGGACACCGAGCCGAACCGGCGCGGTAGCGTCGCGGTAACAACCGCTCCGCACACTGCAGCGATGACGGAAACGCAGAACCGCTCCGCCGCTGCGACCACCGGCACCAAGCGATACAACAAGTGGACCCGAAATTCCACGATCGAGGATTATTCGCTGCGCTACGCGCCGAAGTCCTTTCGCACCTGGACCCCGTACGTGGTGGCCACCTCCGCGCTGGGCGGCATCGCCTACCTCGCCGACTACGCCATCGGCGGCTCGATCGCCATCTCCTACGGGTTTTCCAGCGCCCTGGCGGCGATCCTGGCCGCGGCGGTGATCATTTTCATCACCGGGGTGCCGATCGCCTACTATTCGGCGAAATACTCGATCGACATGGACCTGTTGACCCGGGGCGCGGGTTTCGGGTATCTCGGTTCGACCCTCACCTCGGTGATCTACGCCAGTTTCACCTTCATCTTCTTCGCGCTGGAAGGCTCGATCATGGCGCAGGCCTTCGAAATCGGCCTGCACATACCGCTGGCGATCGGTTATCTGATCGCATCGTTGCTGGTCATTCCGCTGGTGATCTTCGGGATGACCGCGTTGTCCCGGATGCAGGTGTGGACCCAGCCGATCTGGTTCGTGCTGATGTTCGCGCCATTCGTGTCCATCGCCATCCAGGATCCGCACAAATACGTGGAGTGGACGCATTTCGCGGGTAACTCGCCGACCGGATCGGCCTTCAGCTTCGTCGGGTTCGGCGCGGGCGTCGGCGTGGCGCTGTCGTTGATCGCGCAGATCGGCGAGCAGGTGGACTACCTGCGGTTCATGCCGGACAAGACCCCGGACAACCGGGTGCGCTGGTGGACCGCGGTGCTCACCGCCGGTCCCGGCTGGGTCGTGCTGGGCGCGTTCAAACAGCTGGGCGGGGCGTTCCTGGCCTTCTTCGTGGTCGGCGGGGTGGGGCTGGTGGCCGCCGACGAGCCGATCCAGCAGTACCTCGGCGGCCTGCGCACGTTCGCCGGCCCGGCCGCGATGGCCATCGCGGTGGTCTTCGTGGTCATGTCCCAGATCAAGATCAACAGCACCAATGCCTACTCGGGCTCGCTGTCCTGGTCGAACTTCTTCTCCCGGCTGCTGCACTGGCACCCCGGCCGGGTGGTGTGGATCTTCCTCAACGTGGGCATCTCGCTGGGCCTGATGGAAGCGGGCGTGTTCGGCTTCCTCAACACCGTGCTGGGCTTCTACTCCAATGTGGCCATCGCCTGGATCGGCGCGGTGTGCGCCGACCTGGTGATCAACAAACCGCTGGGCCTGAGCCCGTCCTACATCGAGTTCAAACGGGCGCACCTGCGCAACTTCAACCCGGTCGGCTTCGGCGCCATGCTGGTCGCCTCCGCGGTGTCCATCGCCGCCTACTTCGACGCGTTCGGCCCCTACGCCAAGGCGTTCTCGCCGATCATCGCGCTGATTATCGCGATCGTGCTGGCCCCGCTGCTGGCCCTGGCCACCAGGGGCCGCTACTACCTGGCCCGCGCCGACACCCTGACCGAACCGGTCGGCAACGCCGAGGCGGACTGCGTGGTGTGCGGGGACGCCTTCGAACGCCCCGATCTGGCCGGCTGTCCGCACCACGGCGGCACGATCTGCTCGCTGTGCTGCAGCCTGGACGCCGACTGTCACGACAGCTGCAAGAAGCCCGGTCCGGTCGGCCTTGGCCTGCCGACCCCGGGCCGGGCTCCCGCGTAGCTGTTTGTGGCTCGGTTGAGCCGGATCAGCTGTTGACGGCCTGGGTGATGGTCACCTTCAGCTTGGGTGCGCCGTCGTTCGGCGTGGCCTGTCCGGTGGACGGGTCGCTGCCCGGGGTGATCCCACCGGCGGCGATCTTGTTCACGGTAGCCAGCCCGGCCGGGGTGATCGTGCCGAACACGGTGTAGTCGGCGGGCAGGTAGCTGTCCTTGTACACCAGGAAGAACTGGCTGCCGCCGGTGTTGGCCTGGCCGGTGTTGGCCATCGCGATCGTGCCGGCCGGGTAGATCACCGAGGCTTCCGAACCGGCCTGGGCCGGGGTGGTGGTCGGCGCAGGCTTGAGGGTCTTGGGCTTCTCGTCCGGGATGGTGTATCCCGGGCCGCCGCTGCCGGTGCCGGTCGGGTCGCCGCACTGCAGCACGTCCAGCGGCGGGTTCTCGTAGTTGGTCATCCGGTGGCACGGGGTGTTGTCGTAGAACTTGGTCTGCACCAGGTGCAGGAAGCTCTGCACGGTGCAGGGCGCCTCGGCCCGGTCCATGGTCACCGGGACGTCGCCCTGGCTGGTCTTGAGGTCCACGGTGACGGTGCCGGTCTTGGGCGTCGGGCTCGGGTCGGCGGGCACGCCGACGTTCTTGCCGCTGGGCGCGGGCTGGCTCGGGGTGGTCGTGTACTTGCACGGCCCGCTGGTCGGCTTGCCCGCCGCCGCGGTCGTGGTCGGCGCCGCGCTGCTGGACGGGTTGGCCGCCGCCGCGGTGTTGCTGCTGTGGCCGGAGGTCACCAGGAAGTAGACGCCGCCCACCACGACGACCACCGCGACCACGGTGACCACCACGCCGATGGTCCGGCGTCGGCGGGCCCGCTCGGCCCGTCGGGTGATCTGTCGTTCCAGCTTCCGCTTCGCTGCTTCGCGGCGCTGTTCGTTGCTAGGCACCGAAAATCTCCCCGGGTTCATCCAACGGCGTGACGACGCAGTCTAAGTGGGGGACATGTGAGCACGGCGTAGAGGTCCGGCCCGATACCCTGTGACCACGTTAAGACTGTTCCCGCCCCTTGCCAGCCATTCTTCTCGGAGGCGCCACCGTGCTCGTCGTCGGGTTCCCCACCGGGGCCCTGCAGGCCAACTGCTACCTGCTCAGCCTGGGTGAAGGGTCGCCCTGTGTGATCGTCGACCCCGGCCAGGAGGCGGTCGAGCCGATCGACGAGGCACTACGTAAACACCGGCTCTCGCCGGTCGCGGTGCTGCTCACGCACGGTCACTTCGACCACTGCTTCTCCGTCACCCCGGTGTGTGACGGCAACGACGTGCCCGCGTTCGTGCACCCGGACGACCGCGAGCTGCTGTCCGATCCGCTGCGCGGGGTCAGCGGAGCCACCGCGTCGATGTTCGGCGGCCGGCTGGAGATGCGCGAGCCGCGCGATGTGCAGGAGCTGGCCGACGGGGCCGCGATCGAGCTGGGCGGGCTGCTGCTGACCGTCGACCACACCCCGGGCCATACCGGCGGGTCGGTGACCTTCCGCACCGCCGCGGCCGAGGGCGGCCAGCTGCTGCTGGCCGGGGACACCCTGTTCGCGGGCTCGATCGGACGCACCGACCTGCCGGGCGGCGATCCCCGCCGGATGGTGGACTCCCTGCGCCAGAAGGTGCTCACCCTGGACGACGAGACGGTGGTGCTGCCCGGCCACGGCCCGACCACGACCATCGGCCGCGAGCGTGCGAGCAACCCGTTCCTGCTGGGACTGGACGATCTGCTCGGCGACTCACCGGCCGGACCACACCGAGGACTCTGAGAAGAAACTGGTATGTCGACTTTCTCCGCCCCCAAGGGCGTCATGGAATACGTCCCGCCCGCGTCCGCGGCCTTCCTGGCCGTGCGGGACACGTTGATCGACTCGGTCCGCCGGGCCGGTTACGGCTACATCGAGCTGCCGGTGTTCGAGGACACCACGCTGTTCGCCCGCGGTGTCGGCGAGGCGACCGACGTGGTGTCCAAGGAGATGTACACCTTCCACGACCAGGGCGGCCGGTCGCTCACGCTGCGGCCGGAGGGCACCGCCGGGGTGATGCGCGCGGTGATCGAGCACGGCCTTGACCGCGGCCAGCTGCCGGTGAAGGTCTGTTACACCGGGCCGTTCTTCCGGCACGAGCGGCCGCAGGCCGGCCGCTACCGGCAGTTCTACCAGGCCGGTATCGAGGCCATCGGGGGCGACGACCCGGCGCTGGACGCCGAGGTGATCGCGGTGGCCGACGAGGGGTACCGGCGGCTGGGCCTGTCCGGCTACCGCACCGAGATCACCTCGCTGGGCGACGCCAACTGCCGCCCGGCCTACCGGCAGCTGCTGCAGGACTTCCTGGCGAAGCTGGAGCTGGACGAGCCGACCCGGGCCCGGGCCGAGCTGAACCCGCTGCGGGTGCTGGACGACAAGCGGCCCGAGGTGCGCGAGCTGACCGCGGACGCGCCGCTGCTGGCCGACCACCTGTGCGCGGACTGCCGGGCGCACTACGAGCAGGTCAAGACCTATCTGACCGAGCTGGGCGTGAAGTACACCGAGAACCGGCGGCTGGTGCGCGGGCTGGACTACTACACCCGGACCACGTTCGAGTTCGTGCACGACGGGCTGGGCGCGCAGTCGGGCATCGGCGGCGGCGGCCGCTACGACGGGCTGATGGCCGAGCTGGGCGGGCAGTCGCTGTCCGGGATCGGCTGGGGCCTTGGCATCGACCGGACCGTGCTGGCCTGCCAGGCCGAGGGCATCGAGGTCGGCGACCAGGCCCGGTGCGAGGTGTTCTGCGTGCCGCTGGGGGAGCAGGCCAAGAACCGGCTGGTGGTCGAGGCCGGCGCGCTGCGCGCGGCCGGGATCCGGGTCGACCTGGCCTACGGCGGGCGCGGGCTGAAGGGCGCCATGAAGGCGGCCGACCGGTCCGGCGCGCGGCTGGCCCTGGTGCTGGGCGAGCGCGATCTGGCCGAGGGCGTGGTGCAGGTGAAGGAACTGGCCAGCGGCGAGCAGCACACGGTGCCGCTGGCCGAGCTGGGCGCGGAGGTCGCCCGGGCGCTGGCCGGATGAGCACCCCGGGGCGGCCGGCCGAGCCGGTGTCGCTGGACCTGATGTCCGCCGAACTGGTGCGCAGGCGCGCGCTGACCGTCTCGGCGGGCGCGGTCGTGCTGGCCGCGGCGATCGGCGGGGTGATCGGCCTGGTCGGGGGTCGCCTTGCCGGTCTGCTGGCCGCCGCGATCGTGGCGATTCCGTTGCTGTTGCTGGCTTTCACCGAGTCGCGCCGACGCACCTGGCTGGCCGATGGCGTGGTCTGCGTGCGCGCGTTCGGCACCCGCCGGGTGGATCTGCGCACGGTGACCTCGATCGAGCTGCTGATCACCGAGGTGCGCGGCAACCGGGTGGTCGGCCTGCTGGTCACCGGTCCGCCCAAGGGCAAGACCATCAACCTGGCGGTGGCCAGCTACACCGCGACCGGCGGCCGGGAACTGGGCGTGCTCGCCCTGCGCCGCCTGGCCGACGCGCTGGCCGGCGGCGAGGACCCCGGCGGCCTGGTGTTCGCCGAGCTGCTGGTGGCCCAGCTGCGGGCCGAGGCGCGGGAGGCGGGCGGCGCCGACCGGCCGCTGTTCCGGATCGCGTCATTGGCGCCGGGTGGGCGGCTGGCGCAGCGGTTGCGGCCCGAGGCGGTCACCCGGTTCGTGGCCACCTTGGACTGAGCACTCGCTTGAGGCTGGGCGGCCACTGTGGACTTGAGTGGCCCTCACCGGTCGTCACCGGCCCTCACCGGCCGTCAGCGGCCCTCCGGCGGTGCCCTCGAACGCCAACTGCGCCCCATCTCCGACGATCTCGACGCGCGGCTGATCCCCGACTGCGGCCACATCATCCCACTGGACCGGCCGCGCGAACTGCTCGACCACCTGGCCCCGTTCCTCGCCAGCCTCGGGGGATAACAGGAAATGGCGTCAGCGCGCGAATTCCAGCAGTTCGTCGACGGTTGATCCCGAATCGTCATCGGAAAGCCGGGCGATGGCGGCCATCGGTGCGATCACCTGGCTCCAGGCCGACAACCGCCCACCGTCCAGCCCGCAGGCCGCCGCCATCCGTGCGCACCGGGCGGCGATCCCTTCCTGCCCCGCGCCTGCCACCACGTAGTCGACCGCGTCGAAACACGGATCGCCCAGGCATGCCTTGGGATCGATGGCCATCAGCCCGCGGCCCGGGCCGCCGTCCAGCACGTTGCCCGGGTGCAGGTCCCCGTGCAACACCACCGGCCGCGACTGGGTGTCCAGCAACCGATGACACCGCTCGATGGCCCGCTGCCACATCGCCGGGCTGATCCGCGCTCCGATCAACGGCTCGGACAGCCGCCTGCCGATCCGGGCGAACGACTCGTCGCACCGCCCGCGCAGATCCCGGGTCAGGTCGTGTGGTGCGGGCGTCGCGTGGAGTGCGGACATCAGCGCGCCCCATTGCCGGGGCAGTCGATCCGGCGGCAGATCACCGGCTTCGGTGCCGGGCCGGATCTCGGTCAGCACCACCGCACCGGCCTCCGGGGCCGCGGCCAGCACGGCGGGGACCAGGCCGGACGGCGCGAACAGACGCAGCATCTCCAGTTGCCCGGCCACCAGCGCGTGGTCCGGGCTGAGCTTGAGCACCGCCGGTGTGCCGTCCGGACAGTCGCACCGCCAGATCAGCGAAGACGCGCCGTTGGCGAACATCGCGCCGAGGCGCAGCTCCCAGCGCTCGGCCAGCCGGGCGGCCAGCGCGGGCGCGTCGGCGACCCAGCGGCGGGCGGTGGGGCCGAAGCGGCTGACCAGGAGCGCGGTCACATCCTGCATGCCCCCATCATCGCGGCGCGGGATCAGGCGCGGCACCG
>DASZNF010000082.1:0-22632 GCA_035551355.1 Pseudonocardiaceae bacterium
CAACGAATCACCAACTATCGGTGGTCCCACGACTGGCAACGTGGTGGTCCCGGTTAACTTCGAAGACCCCCATAACGGTGGCAGCCGACAATCCGGGCCAGGCTGGCGGTTGCGTCATCAACACCTGACTTGGAACAGATCGACTAAATTTACTTGCGTCAACAACCGCAAGTTCGCGCACGATAATTAGCCGTGGAAGAATCCAATAATGCAGTATGCTTGGCCTGGGCTGTTCGGGCTTCTGGTGTCGTCGTTGCAGATGGTGGGCCTGTGTGGGCTCTGTTAGTGGATCTTCGAGATGTGCCCACAGGTTGCCATCGGTCGCCTAACTCAATCGAGTGAACGCGGTGTACAGTGGCTCGGAGTAACGTGCCAGCTCGCTCCAGAGATCTGTGGCGGTCTGCAATGTCCACACGATTTCGCGCGTCGTTATTGACAGCGACCAGGGAGTTTAGATAGGTTGCACAGCGCTGGGCTAGATACGATTTCCAATCGTGCGCCCTAGGCCACTAGGCGAATCCTCCGCCGAGGATGGTACCGGAGTGGCCCTCGGCCAGCCAAAACGGGTGGTCGGGAGGGTGTCTCGGCTGGTCGGCGACGGTCCGCCCAGCGCTCGGTGCCAACCCGATTCGGGGAGCCGTGACAGAGCGACGACAGTCACACTTCCGCCGGCCGGGGACGATCATCGCCTTTCTCCGCGCCGTTCTCGACGATCTTCGCGAAGGTCCTGGGAGCGAATTCCGACACGTTTCGGTATTGCGGGCGTCCCGATATGCGGCAGGCGTGGCCGGTACATGAATTCGTTGTCGTCACTGGAACCGCGTGCTCGGTAACCAGCGGTAATAGGTGGTTTTGGGTGGTAACGGATGGGGCCGGCGTGGCGACTTGTCGTACGGACGAGCACTTTTCTCGTGCGGACGTGAGTCGAAAGGCAACCTTCATGAACAAGATTTCCCGGCGCGTTGGTCTGGGGGTGGCCTCGCTGGTGCTGTTGGGTGTCGGCGCCACCACCGCGTTGGCGTCCACGCCCAACGTGTTCCAGAGTGCGGCGACGGACGCCGGTTCGGCGGCGCCGGCCAACTACGTCGCGCTGAACACCCCGACCCGGGTGTGGGACACCAGACCCGACGCGGCGGCGTTCTTCCAGAACACCGGCACCCTGGGCGCCAGGAAGACCTACGTGCTGGACGCGAGCGGCCTGCCCGCCGACGCCACCGCGATCACCCTGAACGTGACCGTCACCGACACCACGCTGGGTGGGTTCCTGACCGCGTGGCCCGATGGCCAGAGCATGCCGGGCGTGTCCTCCCTCAACTGGGGTAGCGCGGGCACGATCGTGTCCAACGAGGTCACCGTCACGCTGCCCGCCGACCGGAAGATCGACTTCTACAACTTCCAGGGCAACGTGGACGTGACGGCCGACTTCGTCGGTTACTACGAGGCCGCCCCGGAAGTGCCGACCACGACCCAGCTGCAGTCGGTCGCCGCCACCAGCACCGACCCCTCGACCAACGGCAAGGGCGTCGAGCTGACCCACGTGGGTGGCAGCATCGCGACTGGCGTGACGCAGCTGTCCCAGTCGGTGCCGGTGACCCCGGGCGCCACCTACCGCCTGGAGGCCTCGGCCGTGCTGTACCGCCTGGCCGGTAGCTCCTCGTCGGTCGGGCCGGACACCTACGGCACCTTCCTGGCCTACTACGGTGGCTCGATCTCCTCTGACTTCACCAACGTCGTGTACACCGACGGCGGCGTGCAGATCCCCAAGATGAGCACGGTCACCGGCGATATCGACCCGACCGAGTCCATCGTCACCACGTTCACCGTGCCGACCGGCCAGACCAGCCTGACCCTGGGCCAGTTCGCCTACGACAACGACCGGTCCAGCGCGGGCCAGGGCGACTTCTCGGCGGTGCTGCAGAACAGCAACCTGACCCGGGTCTCCGGCTGAATTCCTGGACAGTCCCGAACAGCGGACCCCGCAGCGCGATGCTGCGGGGCCCGTTTCGGTTCGCGGCGCGCGCGAGTCGGCGGGTGAGCTCGCGGCGGGCTTCATCCGATCGGGTGCACAGCAGACCGGGACTGGCCAGGGCGACACTGAGGTACCCGTTCGTGACGGTGATCGGCATGCGGCCGCAGGCGACGTCCCGGTAGCGCACCGGATCGGGATGCGCCCGGCGGCCGCGTTGCCGATCGCGCACCGCGACCCAGAATTCGCCAAGCCCCAACGTATCGGCCGGGCGTAGGCGCGCAGCTTGCGGGCGCCGGACCGGCCGTGGGCATCCGGCCGCCACTCGCCGGCCGGGGCCAGATCGGCCAGCGAGGCGTTCACCGCGTCCAGCCAGGCCTGCGGCGGGCCGGGGCAGCTCGTGAACCGGGGCATGTGTGGGAGATTCGTTACGCTGCAACGATTCCACGGTCACGTTGTCTTCCGTGCGCAGCACCAGCACCGACTCGAATTCGGCGTAGGCCACCAGCACCGCCCGGGTGTCGCGTCGTCGCCGGACCAGCCGTAGTACGCCACGCTGGGGCAGGCCACAACCGACAACGTGTCGACCGCGAACCCGGCGAACCGGCCCCGCCGATCCAGCCGGCCCGCCGCGAGGTACTCCTCGGTCGCGGCCCGGCGAGCCTCGGCGCTCTCGGTTTCGTCCAGCAGCACCGGTTCGGGCTGCGCGTAACCATCGGCGCGGCTCCGCGAGGCGAAACATTCCGGCTCCACCCGTTGGATTCCGGACCAGTGCGGAATCTCCGCCAATCGGGTGACGTGCGGGGATGGTTTGTCCGGATGGAAATCGCTCGACGCTGGGTGACGAGCCTCCGCTGTTCGGGCGAATCTGGGCCAAGGTCTCCGCTATCGCGCCGCGATCCACTAGAAGAGTGGGACATGACCGAACCGCCCGTGGCCGCCGTCCGGGGCTTTCGCGCCCTGCTGGGCGAACCTCGATGGCGGGCGCTGGTCGAATCGGGCACCGCGCGGCGCTTCCGGGCCGGTGAATTCCTGGTGCGGCAGGGCGATCCCGGCGGCTTTCTGCTGGTGCTGGCCGAAGGCCGGGTCATCGTCAACGCCCGGGACGCCGCGGGCGCCGAGTTGTTGCTCGCGTTGCGGGCGCACGGCGATCTTATCGGGGAGATGGCGATGCGCGACACCGCCGCGCGCACAGCCACCGTCACCGCGCTGGACGACTGCACCGCCTGGCGTCTTTCCGACGAATCCTTCCGCCGGTTTCTCGCCGCGCACGACGCGCAGGGCGAATACAGCGACTACCTGGTCGGCAAATTGTCCGAAACGGTGCCCTATCAGATGCGTCTGGTGCATTTCAGTGCCCGGCAGCGGGTCGCCCGGCTGTTGCTGGAAGTGGTCGCGCTGGCGGGACCCGGCGAACCGTCGCCGCGGCGGGTGCCGTTCTCCCAGGAGGCGGTCGCCGGTTCGCTCGGGCTGGCCCGCAGCACGGTCGCCGAGCAGATCGCCGCGCTGCGCGCCGACGGGGCACTCACTCCCGGTCCTCGCCTGGTGGTGGCCGATGCCAAGGCGCTCACCCGGCACGCCGGAGTGACCATGACGGACTGACCTCTCGATGTGTGACGCAGATCACTAATTGACTGTCCGGTAGCGGACAACGGCGCACGCGGGGATGGGCGAGTCTGATCGGCGCGCCCCACTGGGCCGGACGGACGGAGAAACCCGATGTACCCGAATGCGAGCAGCACCGGCGGCGTGGCGCCACTGCCGCCGTACCGGGCATTGTTGATCGTCGATGTCAAGGAATTCAGCGGGCGAAAAGGCCGTTACCACGGCGAACTCACCGCAGCCATTCCGCGCATTCTGCAACAGGCATTCCGGCGCTGCGGGCTCTCCGATCTGTGGGAGGAGGCCCAGTTCCACGGCACCACCGGCGATGGCTACTTCCTCGGCTTCCGGCCGGCCGTGCTCCCGTTCCTGATCAACCCGTTTCTCCAGGCCCTGCAAGAGGAACTGGACTACCGGGGCACCATCAGCACCGTCTCCGGTCCGGAGCAGGACCTGCGCATGCGGGTCAGCGTCAACGTCGGTCCCATGGCCGACAGCGGAATGAACGGCCTCGGCGACGGCAGCGGCGACGCACGCATCGAGAATCACCGATTGCTGGATTCCGAGCCGGTGCGCGATCTGCTCACCCGGTCCAGCCCGATCACCCGGGTCGCAGGCATCGTGTCCTTGCGCGCCTTCGAGGACGCGGTGCTCTCCGGCTTCACCGGCGACGATCCGGACCTGTATGTGCCGGTCCACGTCGAGGTGAAGAGCTACCGGGGAGACGCCTATCTGCGGGTGCCCAAGCCCTCCGGTGATCTGCTCGTCCGCGGTTTCCAGCCGTCCGAACCGGAAACCGGTGTCGCCGAGTCCGCAGTGGACACGAAGTCGCGCGGACTGCGGTTGCCCGTGGGAAGCGGTTCGGTATCCAACTTCGTGGGCACCGTGCTGGGTGGTTCGGTGGTGCAGGCCGAGGAGGTCGGGGACATCACGATCGGCGGCGGCAACATCGGGCACGTGGACGGCTCGGTGGTGCAGGGGCCCAGCGGGCCGGTGCACACGGGGTCGGGCAACCAGATCAACCTGCCGGGCCTGGCCGACGGGCCGGGCGACGGGGACCGGGCGGCCGAAAATGCCTGACCGGCAACACAACGAGGCCGAACGGCAAGAACCTCTCGTGACTACCCGATCGGGCAACATCGGATGGGTGCGCGGCTCGGTCGTGCGCGGGGCCCGCGGGCCACTGCACACCGGTTCCGGTTGCCAGATTCAGGCGGCGGGCAGCACGAGCGGGAGGGTGACCGGCGAGGTGAACTCCGGACGGCCGCGATGCGTGTGACACCGCAGGCCCTCCGCCCGCACCCGCCGTCGACAGGGGTGGCCCATACCGCGCCGGCGGCGCGGTTTGGTCTGGGCCCGGCAGAGGTGCATGGACCCAGTGTCGACCCACCCTCCGACAACCACGCGGATCGGACCGGACCGTGCTGGGGGCGGCCCGGCCCGATCCGCGGCGGTTGACTTCCGGGCCTCACCCAGAAACGCGCTCACCCAGAAGCGCGGCGCACCCAGAAGTGCGCTCGCGCAGAAGTGCGCCTCACCCAGGAGTGCGACGCACACAAGCGCGGCGCACCCACGACGGCGCATCACCCACGAGCGCTAGCGTCGCCGGGGTGAGGGAGAACGAGTGCAGCCAGGTGGTCACCACCACCGACTCCGCCGAGGACGCCGAACGTCTGGCCCGGGGCGTGGTCGAAGCGCGGCTGGGCGCCTGCGCACAGGTACACGGGCCGATCCGCAGCGTGTACCGGTGGCAGGACGAGGTGCGGGCGGAATCCGAATGGCAGGTCGTGGTGAAGACCACCACCGCCCGGGTACCCGGACTGATCGCCCACCTGGCCGCCGCGCACGGCTACGACGTGCCGGAAATCATCGCCACGCCGATCACCGCCGGCCACTCCGCCTACCTCGACTGGGTGCGCTCGGAAACCGGGCGCGAGCCGGGCGGGCAGTAGCGCTACACGGCGAAACCGCTGGTCAGGCTGCTCGCCACCGGCGCACACTGGTGTTCATGTGCGCCGGCACCGGGGTCTGCGGGCTGGTCGGATAACCCAGCGTCCGCTTCGCGTGCCAGTGCTGCTGGCACACGTCGGAACAGAAGTCGTCCGACGGCGAGGTCATGCTGGCGTGGCCGCATTCCGCACACGATTCGCACATCGTCGTCTCCGATCGTCGACGGAATCTCTGATCTCGACGGTAAGAACGGCTTGTGACCAGTGTGTTTCAGCTCGATACCTGGTTGGTGTCGGTACGGACGCGAACCCCGCCCGATGACCAAGTACACTCGGCACCGGACCCCGCGCGGCGTCCACCCTGTGAACCTCCCCAGGGCCGGAAGGCAGCAAGGATAAGCGGGCTCTGGCGGGTGCGCGGGGTCCCCTCAGAGCGGGGTCACCTCAGAATTGGGTGGCTCCCTGCTCGCGGACCGCGCTCGCCAGGATTCTTCGGTGGATGTGCCGCAGGGGCCGAGCCCCGCATCCCGCCCGGGCGGGCTCCGCCCCCCGGACCCCCTGTCAGGCTTGACCAGTAGCCTGACGGCGTGGCGCTCGCCCTCTACCGCAAGTACCGTCCCGCGACCTTCGCCGAGGTGGTCGGCCAGGAGCACGTCACCGAACCCCTGCGGGTCGCGCTGGCGGCCAAGCGGATCAATCACGCCTACCTGTTCTCCGGCCCGCGCGGCTGTGGCAAGACCTCCAGCGCGCGCATCCTGGCCCGTTCGCTCAACTGTGTGCAGGGCCCCACGCCCGATCCGTGCGGCCAGTGCCCGTCGTGCATCGGGCTGGCCCCCGAAGGTGGCGGCAGCGTGGACGTGGTCGAGCTGGACGCGGCCAGTCACGGTGGGGTGGACGACGCCCGTGAGCTGCGGGACAAGGCGTTCTATGCGCCCGCCGAGTCGCGCTACCGGGTGTTCATCATCGACGAGGCACACATGGTCACCACGCAGGGGTTCAACGCCCTGCTCAAGATCGTGGAAGAGCCGCCGGAACACCTGGTCTTCATCTTCGCCACCACCGAGCCGGACAAGGTGCTGCCCACCATCCGCTCGCGCACCCACCACTACCCGTTCCGGCTGATCCCGCCCGGGGCCATGCGCACGCTGCTGGAGAGCAACTGCGCGGCCGAGGGCGTGCAGGTCGAGCCTGCGGTGTATCCGCTGGTCATCCGGGCGGGCGGCGGATCGGCCCGGGACACCCAGTCGGTGCTGGATCAGCTGCTGGCCGGCGCGGGCCCCGAAGGGGTGACCTACGAGCGGGCCATGGCGCTGCTCGGGGTCACCGACGTGGGGCTGATCGACGACATCGTGGACGGGCTGGCCGCGGGCGACGGGCAGGCGGTGTTCGGCACGGTCGACCGGCTGGTGGAGGCCGGGCACGATCCGCGCCGGTTCGCCACCGACCTGCTGGAGCGCATGCGCGATCTGGTGCTGCTGTGCGCGGTGCCCGACGCGGTGGAGCGCAACCTGGTGTCGGTGCCCGAGGACGAGGTGGAGCGGATGCGCGCCCAGGCCGAACGGCTTGGCCCCGGCACGCTCACCCGCTACGCCGAACTGCTGCACGCCGGGCTGGTGGAGATGCGCGGCGCGACCGCGCCCCGGCTGCTGGTCGAACTGCTGTGCGCCCGCATGCTGCTGCCCGCCGCCTCGGCCTCGGACGCCGCCTTGTTGCAGCGCCTCGAGGGGCTGGAGCGCCGGATGACCTTGGCGCCTGGTGCCTCCACCGCACCAGAACCGTCCACTTCGGACGGTGAGCGCCGGGGCCGGCCCGCGTTCCAACGGCCGTCCCAGCAGGCCGCCGCGCCGGAACCGGCTCCGGCCGCCGCCGAACCGCCCGCCCGTCCGGCCCCGGCCGAGCAGCCCGCCGCGCCCGCTGCCCAACCGCCGGCCCGTCCGGCGCCTGCCGCCGAGCCACCCGCGCGACCGGCGCCCGCCGCCCAAGCGGCCGCGCAGCCGGAATCCCGGCCCGCTCCCGAACCGGCGCCTGCGGCCGAGGAACCGCCCACGCCGGCCCCGCCCGCCGGGTCGAGTCCGGGCGCGGTGGACAGCACGGCCGTGCGGCAGATCTGGCCGGAGCTGCTCAGCCGGGTCGGCCAGCGCAACCGGCCCACCCAGGCGTTGCTGCACAATGCCACGGTCAAGGCGGTGGAGGGCAACACGCTGGTGCTGGCCATGCCCACCGCGGGACTGGCCCGGCAGTTCGGGGCCAACCGGGCCGAGGTGGTGGAGGCCATCCTGCGCGAACTGCTCAACGGCGACTGGCAGGTCCGCTGCGTGCACGGCGACGGCGCCCCCGCGGGTGACGGACCCGGCGCGGCCCGCCGGCCCGCCGCCGCACCGCCGCCCAAACCGCGCCTGCAGGTGGAACGACCGCAACCGGCCGAACGTCCGCAGCCGGCGGAACCGCCCGCCCGGCCCGCGCCGGAGCCCGCGCGCCCGGCGCAGGTCCGCCCGACGCCGCGCTCGGGCGCCGATGACGTGCCGCCGCCGCCCGAACCGCCGGACGATGATGAGCCCCCGCCGGATCCGGCCGAGGAACCGGCGACCGGGGCTCGGCCGAAGGCGGCTGAGGAGTTCGACGTGGAGCGCCCGCTGGACACGGTGACCATCGAGTTGCTGACCAAGCAGCTGGGCGCCCGCCGGGTGATTTGACCGGCCCGTTTCGCGTTGACCGGCCCGTTTCCCGGTGCGCGGTGCGCCGGATCAGTTGTGGCGCCCGCGTTTCACCTGCGCCGGTGGTCGATTCCGGTGTCAGTGCGCGAGATAGGCGATGATTCCGGCGGCGATGGCATCGGCGATCCGCTGTCGTCCATCCACACTGGACAGTTCGGCGGCGTCGCCGGAGTCGCGCATGTTGCCGCACTCGATCAGCGCGGTGGGCCGGTCGGACAGGTTCAGTCCGCCCAGGTCGTCCCGGCCGAACAGACCGTCGTGGCCCAGGTAGTTGGACAGACCGAACCCGCCGGACTCCATGGCGTCGCGCAGTTGCCCGGCCAGCTGAATCGATGGCGGGCCCTGCTCACTGTTCAGCGGCGGGTTGGAGTACTCGACGTGAAAGCCATGCGCCCCAGCGGTATCCGAGCCGTCGGCGTGGATGGACACCACCGCGGCCGCCTGCGCCTGGTTGCCGATCGTGGCGCGCTCGTTCACGCACGGGCCGACGCCGGTGTCGTTCGGGCGGGTCAGCACCACGTGGAAGCCGTGCGCGGTGAGAATGGCCTGCACCCGCATGGCCACGTCCCAGTTGAACGCGTGCTCGGTGTAGCCGGCGTTGGTGGATGTCCCGGTGGTGTTGCAGGCCTTGGTCTGGCCGCGTCCGGCGGGCACCAGCTTGTTGATCTCGGCCGGGTGACTGGCGTTGCCGCCGTTGTGGCCGGGATCCAGCACCACGACCAGGCCGTGCCCGTCGGCCGTGCCGGTGGCCGGGCTGGGCGTGGTGGTGCTCGGCGGTGTGCTGGTGGGGATCGGGTTCGTCGTGGTGGCCACGGACGTGGTCGTCGCCGCGGGGGCGCTGCCCGCGGGTGCGGAGGTGGTGGAGCCGCTCTGGCAGCCGGTCAGGGCCAGCGCTGCGGCGGCAAGCAGTGCGAGCACGGACGCGCGAGTGGGCACGGCTGCGCACGCTAGCAGCGCACGAGGATCTAAGCTGGACGGCAGGCCGTGACGTGACCGAGAGGAGCTGCGGTGCAGCCCGGTGGAATGCCCGACATGCAACAGCTTCTGCAGCAGGCGCAAGCAATGCAGCAGCAACTGATGTCCGCTCAGCAGGAACTGGCCGACGCGGAGGTGGACGGTTCGGCGGGCGGCGGGCTGGTGACCGCGACGGTCACCGGAAGCGGCGAGCTGAAGGCCCTGACCATCGACCCGAAGGCGGTCGACCCGGAGGACACCGAGACCCTGGCCGACCTGGTGGTGGCCGCGGTCCGGGACGCCAACAGCAAGGCGCAGGGCTTGGCGCAGCAGAAGATGGGGCCGCTGGCCGGTGGCCTCGGCGGACTCGGCCTGCCCGGGTTCTGACGTGTACGAAGGTCCCGTTCAGGATCTGATCGACGAGCTGGGCCGGTTGCCCGGAGTCGGTCCGAAAAGCGCGCAGCGCATCGCCTTTCACCTGCTGGCCGCCGATCCCGCCGACATCGGACGGTTGCAGGACGCGCTGCAGAAGGTCAAGGAGGGCGTGCAGTTCTGCGAGGTCTGCGGCAACGTCGCGGCCGACACCACCTGCCGCATCTGCGCTGATCAGCGGCGCGATCCGACCGTAGTGTGCGTGGTGGAGGAACCCAAGGACGTGCTCGCGGTCGAGCGCACCCGCGAGTTCAGGGGGCGCTACCACGTGCTGGGCGGCGCGCTGGACCCGTTGTCCGGGGTGGGGCCGGATCAGCTGCGCATCCGTGAGCTGCTGACCCGGATCGGCACCTCGAACGGTGACGGCGACATCTCCGAGCTGATCATCGCGACCGATCCGAACACCGAGGGCGAGGCGACCGCGACCTATCTGGTGCGGATGCTGCGCGACTTCCCCGGCCTGACGGTGACCCGGCTGGCCTCCGGGCTGCCCATGGGCGGCGATCTGGAGTTCGCCGACGAACTGACCCTCGGCCGGGCGCTGTCCGGCCGCCGCGTGATCTGAGCGCCCGGTCGCCCGATCCGGTGATCGGGATCGCCGATGCGGTGCTGTCCGCTCCGCCCCGTCTGGGGGACGTGCGGGTGCTGGCGCTGGATGGCCCGTCCGGGTCGGGCAAGTCCACCCTGGCGGCCGCGATCGCCACCGAGCTGGCGGGCCCCGGGGCGCGGGTGGCGCTGCTGCCGACCGACGATCTGGCCACCTGGGCCGATCCGGCTTCGTGGTGGCTCCGGGT
Organism: Pseudonocardiaceae bacterium; assembly: GCA_035551355.1. Lineage (GTDB taxonomy): Bacteria > Actinomycetota > Actinomycetes > Mycobacteriales > Pseudonocardiaceae > DATATV01. The sequence goes on from DASZNF010000082.1 coordinate 10,412, forward strand.
GCGCGACGAGGTGATCGAGCCGCTCGCCCGGGGCGGGCCCGGGCGGTACCGGCGGATGGACTGGGTCGACGGTATCCCCCGTCCGGGTGACTGGGTGGCGGTGCCGGTGCCTGAGGTGCTGATCCTCGAAGGGGTGACGGTCGGCCGCCGGTCGATCCGGCCGTGGCTGTCGCAACTCGTATGGGTGGAGGTCGCGGGGGCGGCCCGGCGGCTGGAACTCGCGGTCGGCCGCGACGGCGAGCAGATCCGGGCCGAGCTGGGCGCCTGGCAGCGGTTCGAGGCCGGGTGGTTCGCGGTGGACCGGCCGGACGAGGCCGCCGACTGGCTCCTGCGTGGCCCCGACCCCGAACGGCTGACCCTGCACCGGCCAGCGCGGCCGGCCCCGCACTGCTCGGGACGGCTGCCCCGGCCCTGACCGGGAACGGCCGGCCGCCGGGACGTTGCTCCGGCCCTGACCGAGATAGCCGGCCGACCAGAGTGCGCCGGGTTCACCGGTTAATCGCAAGCGGTGTGCATTGGCGGCCCAGGGTTAGCGGGCGGGCCCGGTTGGCGGCGAACCAATCAGCGTCATCGGGTGGCGAACCCGGCCGCGAACCGGATTACTCTGCGTGGATCCCTCCGTGGTCGCTGGCCGCCGTTCCGGATGTCCATCATGCTGTCCTTTGTGGACGGATATCGAAGCGTGCTCATCGTGCGATACGGTTGAGCGGCAATCGTCAATCATCCTGAGCTGGGATTTTGTCCATTGCGACCAGTCGGACGTAGTGGCTGGGCTGCCTGGACTAAGTTCACAGTCTCAACAAAACTTGTGAGCGATGCCTCGGCGTGCATATCAAAAAAATTCACTCGAATGGGGGATGATCAGGGTATGGCCGAGGGCCGAGACCTGAGCACATGCCGACTGTTCACCGGGTACTTACCCGGCTACCGCACCTGCACCACGCAGGTCGAGTTGAGTGCGTCGCACCGCCGTCTGTGGGTGCATCTCGCCTCGGTGGCCAGGTTCTCGGTCGGACTGGTGGCGGGCTCGGTCGAGGTCTTCATCTCGACGCTGGAAGGCGAGGGCGCCTGCGCCGTCCCCGCCGAACACGACCAGCGCGGTCGAGTACTGCTCGGCGCGCATCCGCACAGCGAGCCCGGCGTGGTGCCGTATTCCGAACGGGAGTATTCGGCCCGGTTCACCGGCGGCCCGATGGGTGTGTACCTGAACCTCGGACCTAATGAACCGGATAGAGTGGAGATTGCGTTCACTCGAGTGGTGATCGATGAGTTGGTCGCCCATCTGCGCAGTTGCCGGTACGCGATGCGCGTGTGAGCACCCTCGCGGGTTCCCTCGATCGAGTGACGCGACCGATGCCGCTTCCCTGATCGAGTTAATGGGACTAACCTCTTTGCACGGTTCGTATATGGATGAACACCAAGGGTGGTTGACCTGTGGTTGACGTAGGTGCCCACGCGGTGCGCATCGAACTGGACCGGGCCGAGCTCGGTCTGGTCTGGCGGCGTTCCGGCCTGCCGGCACTGCCCGATGTGCTCGACGTTCGGCAGGGCGGTGCCCAGCCGGGTGATGGCACGGTGGATCGGCTGGGCGCGCGCGGCTTGGTGGGCCCACGCGGAGAACTCAATCCGGACCTGCGTCAGGTCCTCGGTGTGCTCACCGGCGCGCCGTCCGAGCTCGACCTGCGGGTGGCCGGTGGCCCGGTGATGCGTGCGGTGGCCACCGTGCGGGCCGGGGTGGTGGCCATCGGCATGGTCCGTGGCGACCGGATCACGCTGCGCAGGCTGCCCGGCAAATGGGTCGACGAGGCGGCGGGCGCCGCGCTGGTCGGTCTGCTGCCGCGGGTCCCGCCGGCCAACGGCACCTCGGTGAGCCTGCCCCAGGACGACGTGGTCGACCTGATCCTGGCCGCGATGGCGCAGGGCCGCAGCACCGACGAACGGGTGACCGAGGGACTGGTCGCGCGCGGCGTCGACCCGGTGGACGCCCGGATGTTCGCGTCCCTGACCAGCGACCGCCGGGTGCGCTACGCGGTGTTCGGCCTGACCGTGCGGGACAACCGGGGCGTGCGCCGCCGGGCCGCGCGGTCCATGCGCACGGTGGACACGGAGCGTGGCCGGGCCATGCTGGTGGCCCGGGACGGTTTCCTCACCGCGTCTCCGGTCGACGACAGCGGGCTGACCAGTGCGTTGGTCGATCTGCACGAGCCCGCGCTCGGCTGAGCGATCCGTTGATCGAGCTGCACGGGTTTGTGCAGCGTCTTACCGTGGAAATTGTCTGCACCGACGGCGCGACGGCGTTGTTGGTTTCTGACGGTCGCACACACCCGGATCGCCGTTCGCCGGTCGTCCGGGGAGACGAGGTGATCAACAATGGCTACAGTCAGTGGACACGCGGGCAGCGGTCGGATCGGCACAGCCATGTGGCGCATTCCGCGCACCCGTGGGGCGACCAGCGGAACATTGCTGGTGTTGTTGGGAATCTGGGGCGGGCTGGTGCCGTTCGTCGGCCCGCATTTCGGTTACGCGTACACCCCGGGCACGACCTGGACGATGACCTCGGGCCGGCTGTTCCTGGAAGTACTGCCCGGGGCGGCCGCCGTGCTCGGCGGGCTGATCATGCTGTCCAGCACCAACCGGGCCGTCGCGGTGTGGGCGAGCTGGCTGGCCGCGGTGGGCGGCGCCTGGTTCGTGGTCGGACCGTCGCTGAGCCGGCTGTGGACGCACGGCCAGCCGCAGAGCGGGACGCCGACCGCGACCACCACGCTGGGCACGACCGTGCAGGAGATCGGGTTCTTCTACGGCACCGGCGTGGTGATCCTGTTCCTCGCCGCGGCCGGGCTGGGCCGGTTGAGCGTGGTCGGTGTACGGGACGCACAGGCCGCGACCGCCGCGGCCGCCGAAGCGGAAACCGCGCGGGGTTCGGTCGGCGGGACGGCGCTGGCCGACCAGCCGACCACGTACCAGACCCCGGCCTACGGCTCGGGTTCGGCGGGTTCGGCGGGCGAGACGACCGGTGCCGATCGGACCACGCAGCTGCCGCGGCACCAGGCGGCGGAGTCCGGCGAAACCGGTGAGCCGAAGTCGGGCGCCGGCTCGGCGAACGGCGGCTGAACGGACGGTTGTCGAGGTCCGGACGGTTGCCGAGGTCAGAGCGGCGCGGTCCGGGTGGCGCGGTCCGGGTGGCGAGTCGTCCGGGCCGGCTGGTTGATTTCTTCGCGGTGGGCTCCTGGCTCCGGCCGGGAGCCCCCGCTTTTCGGTACCATTCGAATTCGGCCGGGGACGCTGGCGTGGTGCGCCTGAGCAGCGCTTATACCACCATTCGTGGCCGCATCGAATGGAGTGATCCACAGCCGCCCGATTCATCCACAACCCACCGGCTTCGACCCTGCCGAGACCGTCCACCTGGATAGACTGGCCAGGGGCCGCCCCCCAGGGAGGGTGGGGGATCTCCGGGTGGGCGTTTTCGCGAAAACGAGGTTGTGGAGGGGTTGCGGCGGTGCATATCAACGGGTGGCTTGAGTCGATTCCGGCGCTGGCGGTGTATCTGCTGGTCGCGGGCGTCGTTGGCATCGAGAGCCTGGGCATCCCCTTCCCCGGCGAGATCGTGCTCGTCTCGGCCGCGCTGCTCACCAGCACGCACTCGCTGGCCGTCTCCCCGCTCTGGATCGGCATCGCCGGCAGCGCGGGCGCTATCGTCGGCGACTCCATCGGTTACGCCATCGGCCACCGCTGGGGTGAGCCCCTGTTCGGCTGGCTGGGCCGCAAGTTCCCCAGCCACTTCGGGCCGGCCCACGTTGCTTACGCGGAAAAGGTCTTCGACCGCTGGGGCATCCTGGCCGTGTTCTTCGGCCGGTTCGTCGCGCTGCTGCGCATCTTCGCCGGGCCGCTGTCCGGCTCGCTCAAGATGCCCTACTTCCGCTTCCTCGCGGCCAACGCGTTGGGCGGGATCTGCTGGGCCGGCGGGCTGACCGCTGCCGTGTACTACCTGGGCGAGGTCGCGGACGCGTGGTTCAGCCGGTTCTCTTACCTCGCGCTGGCCGCCGCGGTGCTGGGCGGGATCATCGTCGGACTGGTGATCAAGCGGAAGACCGCGCAGGCGGCGGAGCGCCACCACGCGGAGACGTTGGCCGCCAAGGCGAAGGACGGGGACGCGGCGGAGGTCCAGACCGAGGCGAAGGGCGCGGCGAAGGACGAGCGCGCGGCCGGGGAAGGCCGCGTTGCGCAGGGAGGCGGCGTGGCTGGGCAAGGCGAGCAGTCTTCCGCTTCGGCGGACACCCGGTCCAACTGAGCAGTCCGGTCGGCTGGGGAGCTCCGTCCGGCCGGAAGCCTGCGTCCGGCCGGGGGCCGCGTTCTTTTGGTTGATCCGATCGGGTCGCTGGGCAAGATCACCGGGACGAGAACAGGCCCCGCGACCGGCGTCGCGGGGCCTGTGCCGTAATGAGGGTCAGCGGCTGGCGCGGTTGATCGCGGAGACGACGGCGCGCAGTGACGCGGTGACAATCGAGGCGTCCACACCCACGCCCCAGTACACCCGGTCGCCCACGGCGCACTCCACATAGGCCGCGGCCCTTGCGTCGTCACCGGCGGACATGGCGTGCTCGGCGTAGTCCTGCACCCGCACGTCGTAGCCGACCGCGGCCAGCGCGTCCACGAACGCGGCGATCGGGCCGTTGCCCCGCCCGGTCAGCTGCTGCTCCTCGTCCTCGATCCGCACCGTCGCGTCGATCTGCACGTCGGGGGAGTCGGAGTCGGCGCCGGTCAGTCGGCTGCGCACCACCGACAGCGGGGTCTCCCGGTCCAGGTACTCGCTGGCGAACACCGACCACATCTTGGCCGGGTTGATCTCGCCGCCCTCGCCGTCGGTCAGCGTCTGCACGACCTTGGAGAACTCGATCTGCAGCCGGCGTGGCAGGTCCAGCTGGTGCTCGGTCTTCATCACGTAGGCCACGCCGCCCTTGCCGGACTGCGAGTTGACCCGGATGACCGCCTCGTAGGTGCGGCCCACGTCCTTCGGGTCGATCGGCAGGTAGGGCACCTCCCACTGGTGGTCGTCGACCGGACGACCCTGCCGGTCGGCCTCCATCTTCAGCGCGTCCAGGCCCTTGTTGATGGCGTCCTGGTGGCTGCCGGAGAACGCGGTGTACACCAGGTCGCCGCCGTAGGGGTGCCGCTCGTGCACCGGCAGCTGGTTGCAGTACTCCACGGTGCGGCGGATCTCGTCGATGTCGGAGAAGTCGATCTGCGGGTCGATGCCCTGGCTGAACAGGTTCATGCCCAGCGTCACCAGGCACACGTTGCCGGTGCGCTCCCCGTTGCCGAACAGGCAGCCCTCGATCCGGTCGGCGCCGGCCTGGTAGCCCAGCTCGGCCGCGGCCACCCCGGTGCCCCGGTCGTTGTGCGGGTGCAGCGACAGGATCACCGCATCACGGCGTTCCAGGTTGCGGCCCATCCACTCGATCGAGTCGGCGTACACGTTCGGGGTGGCCATTTCTACCGTGGCGGGCAGGTTCAGGATCACCGGGTCGTCCGGGGTCGGCCGCCAGATCTCGGTGACCGAGTTGCACACCTCCGCGGCGTAGGACAACTCGGTGCCGGTGTAGGACTCCGGTGAGTACTGGAACCGGAAGTCGGTGTCGGGCTGCTTGGCCGCCAGCTCCACCACCATCTCCGCGGCCGAGGTGGCGATCTTCTTGATGCCCTCGCGCTCCTCGCGGAACACCACCCGGCGCTGCAGGATCGAGGTCGAGTTGTAGATGTGCACGATCGCCTTGTTCGCCCCGCGCAGCGATTCGAACGTGCGCTCGATCAGCTCCGGGCGGCACTGGGACAGCACCTGGATGCGCACGTCGTCCGGGACGGCGCCGTCCTCGATAATCTCCCGGACGAAGTCGAAGTCGGTCTGGGAGGCGGCGGGGAAACCGACCTCGATCTCCTTGTAGCCCATCCGTACCAGCAGCTCGAACATGCGGCGCTTGCGCGCGGGCGACATCGGGTCGATCAGTGCCTGGTTGCCATCCCGCAGGTCCACCGCGCACCACAGCGGGGCTTTGCTGATGGTGACGTCCGGCCAGGTCCGGTCGGGTACCGAGATCGGCTCGACGACCTGGGCGAACGGGCGGTAGCGATGCGCGGGCATCGACGAGCCCAGCTGTGCGTTCCAGGCTTTCTGGTCCGCCGGGGCGGGGCGGGCCGGCGGGCGCACCCGGGAGATAGACGGTTGGGACACGATGCTTTCCTGCGGAGAAACCATGGAAGAACGACCCCTGCTTTCAAGAAAAATTGATGCCGTTTGGCGCCATACGGGCGACCGGCGGCGTCGCCGAACTCCGCGACGGGGAGCCGGTCTGGATCAGACCCCGTCGCGGCGGCGAAGCAGGAGGGCACGTGCCACGACCGGCAGACTACTCGCCCGCGCGGCCCGCCCGGCAAACCCGACGTCCAGATAGTGGGAAGTCCGATGTTTCAGTGTCGTGTCCGAACTGTGGTTACCAGGCGGTAGCGTGCCCCGCCCGGGCGTGCCAGACTTCGACCATGCCCGAGCACGCTGAAACCGAAGCCACGCACCACACCGGGGTGGCCGAGGTGTGGTCGAAGGTCGCCGGAATCATCGCCACCGTGGTGCGCTGGGTGGGGCTGGTGATCGCGATCATCCTGGTGCTGCGGGTGTTGCTCACCGTGGGCGGGGCGAATCCCGGCAACGGCATCACCAGCTTCGTGAACAGCTGGTCGGACCCGCTGGCCTGGGGGTTCAAGGACCTGTTCACGCCGAGCGACCTCAAGCTGCGGGTGCTGGTCAACTACGGCATCGCGGCCATTTTCTGGCTGATCGTCAGCTCGGTCCTCGCCCGGATCTTCCGCCGGCTGGGCTGATCGGGCCGGCCTCACCGTGCTGATCTCACGGAGCTGACCTCGGCAGGCCGGATGGGCCATGCGGTCCACGTCGGCCCGGTCCGCGCTGCTTGATCGACCGGCCGGATCTCCCCGGCCAGGCTGGTCAGCCGAGCTGCGCAGGCCGGACTGCTCAGGCCGGACTGCCCAGACTGATCTTCTCAGGCTGGGTTGGGAATGCTGCCATTCCGAATTGGTACTGGGAAGGCTGGCCTTCTCATTCCGAACTGACAAGGACGCACTTCTCATGCCGGTCGGACCAGGCCGGCCGGGCGGCCTCAGTCGAAGGCCGATTTCTCCCAGGTGTCGCCGAACGCGAACTCGGCCAGCGGCACCCGGCGGCGCGGGGCGAGTTCGCGGTCCCGGTTGCGCTCGGACAGGGTGCCCGGGTCGCCGATGCCACCCACCGCGATCACCACCAGCGGCACGGCCAGCTCGGGCAGCCCGAACTCGGTGCGCGCGGCCGCCTTGTCGAAGCCGGCCATCTGGTGCACGGCCAGACCGTCGGCCACCGCCTGCACGGCCAGGTTCTCGCTGGCCAGGCCGAGGCCGTACTCGGCATAGGGCAGCTCGCCCTTCTCGTTGCCGGTCAGCGCCACGCCCAGCAGCAGCGCGGCCGCGTCCCCGGCCCAGGCCTGGTTGCCCGGGTTGAGCAGGCCGAAGATCCGCTCGAAGCTCGCCTCGCCCCGCCGTCCCACCACGTAGCGGGCGGGTTGGGTGTTGCCGAACGACGGCGCCCAGCGGGCCGCCTCCAGCAGGGTCCGCAGCTGGGCCGCGGTGATCTCCGTGGTGGGGTCCAGCGCGCGCGGACTCCACCGGTCCGCGATCGGCGCCAGCAGGTCGGCGTCGGTGTCCGCCTTCTTGTCTGGAAGCACCCGCCCACGATATGGCGGTCAGATCGCGTACTGCCACCCGGTGATCGCGTACCCGCCGAACCAGGCGCTGGCCAGCACGATCGCGGCCAGCGCGGTGATCAGCGTGCCCCGCCGGGACTTCGCCAGCGCGACCGCGGGCGGCAGCAGCAGGGTGAATGCGGGCAGCAGCAGCCGCGCCTTGGAGTTCATCAGCCCGTTGGAGCCGAGGTCGATGGCCAGCACCAGCGCGCCGTAGACGATCAGCGGCCAGGGCAGCCGCTGCCGGATCATCACCACCACCAGGCCGATCGCGACCAGCAGGATGGCCACCGTGCCGACCTCCAGCACGGACCGGCCGTCGGCCAGCACCTCAAGGCCGAACTTCACGGTGGCCGCGCCGAAGTCGAACCGGGAGTTCCAGCCCTCCCGCTGCAGGGTGAACCAGCCGCCGGGCGAGCCCATGAGCCAGCCGACCGCGACCAGGTAGCCCAGCAGTCCCAGCGGTGCGAGCAGCCCGCCCACCCAGGGCCGCCAGCCGTCCCGCTTGGCGGCCACGGCGATCCCGGCCGCGATCAGCACGGTCAGCACCAGCGCGGCCGCGGTCGGCCGGACCAGCCCGGCGCCCGCGGCGGCCAGCCCGGCCAGCAGCCAGCGCCGCTCCAGCAAGCCGACCAGCGACCAGACGGCCAGCGCGCAGAAGGTGGCCTCCGAGTAGGTCATGGACAGCACCACGCCCATCGGCGAGGCGGCGAACAGCACCACCAGGATCAGCCCGGCCCGGGGCGCGCCGGTGACCTGCCTGCCCAGCCGGTCCAGGCCGTAGGCGGCGACCACGCCGCTGGCCAGGGTGACGATGAACGCGGCGGCCAGCAGGCCGATGCCGGGCACCTGGGTGAGCAGCCGCACCAGCATCGGGTAGCCGGGGAAGAAGGCCAGCGGGGTGTCGGCGGTGCGGCGGCCGAACGCGTCGGCCAGCCCGCCGGGCACGCCGCCGTAGCCGCCGCCGGCGATGCCCAGGAACCACTGGCCGTCCCAGGAGCTCAGCGCGCCGGTGACGGTGGTGTTGTCGCGTCCGGCCAGCCAATCCAGGACCAGCAGGCCGATCTCGCGCACCGCGAGGAAGGCCAGCGCGGGTATCAGCAGCCGGAGGACCCGCGGCCAGGGCGGGCCGAGCAGGCGCCGCGCGACCAGGAGTTTTCCACCCGTGTGGGTGAATGGCTCGGGGTCCGGGAACGGTGTGTCACCGGTCGGTTCGTGTCCGACCTCGGTCGTCGACACCTGCGCCAATCCCTCACCTTCGGCGTTGGTTTGGTCACAGATTAGATGCCACCCACGCTGGTCGGTGGCGCGCGACACGGAAACCGCTGACCCGGCTTCGTTAGGCTGCCCCACGGGGGCGCGGCGGCCGCGCCGGCCGCGAACGGCGTCGAGGAGGTTTGGTTCAGTGGCGCTCGTCGTCCAGAAATACGGCGGTTCCTCACTGCAGAGTGCCGAACGGATCAAGCGGGTGGCCGAGCGGATCGTGGCCACGCGCAAGGCGGGCAACGAGGTCGTCGTGGTCTGCTCGGCCATGGGAGACACCACCGACGAGCTGCTGGACCTGGCCAAACAGGTCAATCCGGTGCCGCCCGGCCGGGAGATGGACATGCTGCTCACCTCGGGTGAGCGGATCTCCAACGCGCTCGTCGCCATGGCCATCAGCGCGCTGGGCGCGTCGGCCTGGTCGTTCACCGGTTCGCAGGCCGGGGTGATCACCACCTCGGTGCACGGCAAGGCCCGCATCATCGATGTGACGCCTAGCCGGGTGCGCGACGCGTTGGACGAAGGTCACATCGTTCTGGTCGCCGGTTTCCAAGGTGTGAGCCAAGACACAAAAGACATCACCACGCTGGGCCGGGGCGGCTCGGACACCACCGCGGTGGCGCTGGCCGCCGCGCTGAACGCCGATGTGTGCGAGATCTACACCGACGTGGACGGCGTCTACACCGCCGACCCGCGGATCGTGCCGGACGCCAAGCGCCTGGAGACGGTCAACTACGAGGAGATGCTGGAGATGGCCGCGGCCGGCGCGAAGGTGCTGATGCTGCGCTGCGTCGAGTACGCCCGCCGCTACAGCGTGCCGATCCTGGTCCGCTCTTCCTACAGCAACAAGCCGGGGACCCTGGTGTCCGGTTCGATGGAGGACATTCCCGTGGAACAAGCCATGATCACCGGAGTCGCACACGACCGGTCGGAGGCCAAGGTCACCATCACCGGGGTGCCCGACCACGCGGGCGTCGCCGCGCGCATCTTCCGCACGGTCGCCGAGGCCGAGATCGACATCGACATGGTGCTGCAGAACGTCTCGGCCGCCGTGTCCGGCCGCACCGACATCACCTTCACACTGTCCAAGAGCAACGGGCCGACCGCGGTGGCCGCGCTGGAGAAGGTGCGCGACGAGCTGGGCTTCGAGCAGGTCCGCTACGACGACCACGTGGGCAAGGTCTCGCTGGTCGGCGCGGGCATGCGCTCGCACCCCGGGGTGACCGCCACGTTCTGTGAGGCGCTGGCCAAGGCCGGGGTGAACATCGAGATCATCAACACCTCGGAGATCCGCATCTCGGTGCTGATCCGCGATCTGCAGGTGGACGACGCGGTCAAGGCCATCCACGACGCGTTCGGCCTTGGCGGCGACGAGGAAGCGGTGGTCTACGCGGGAACGGGTAGGTGAGCGGGATGAGCAGGCCAGTTCTGGCGCTGGTGGGCGCGACCGGCGCGGTCGGCGGCGTGATGATCGACATCCTCAACGCGCGGGAGTCCGTGCCGTGGGGGGAGATCAGGCTGATCGCCTCGGCCCGGTCGGCGGGCAAGACGATGACCGTGCGGGGCGAGCAGCTGACCGTGCGGGCGCTGGCCTCGGAGGTGTTCGACGGGGTCGACGTGGCCATGTTCGACGTGCCCGACGAGGTGTCCGCGCAGTGGGCGCCGATCGCGGCCGAGCACGGCGCGGTCGCGGTGGACAACTCCGGCGCGTTCCGGATGGACCCCGAGGTGCCGCTGGTGGTGCCCGAGGTCAACGCGGACGCGGCGGCCCGGCGGCCGCGCGGCATCATCGCCAACCCGAACTGCACGACGCTGTCCATGATGGCCGCGCTGGGCGCGCTGCACCGCGCGTTCGGGTTGCGCGAGCTGGTGGTGGCCTCCTATCAGGCGGCCTCCGGCGCTGGCCAGTCCGGCATCGACCGGCTCTACGCCGAGTACGCGGCGCTGGCGGGCAAGAAGGTGGGGGTGCGCGGCGGAGACGTGCGCACCGCGCTCACCGACGCCGGACTGTCCATTGAGGACTCTCCGTTCGGCGCGCCGCTGGCGTTCAACGTGGTGCCCTCCGCCGGTTCGGCCAAGGACGACGGCTGGACCAGCGAAGAACTCAAGGTGCGCAACGAATCCCGCAAGATCCTGGGCATCCCGGAGCTGAAGGTGTCGGCCACCTGCGTGCGGGTTCCGGTGATCACCACGCACTCGCTGGCCGTGCACGCCACGTTCGCCAGCGAGGTGACGGTCGCCGCCGCGCAGGAGATCTTCGCCGGCCACCCGACCGTGGTGCTGCAGGACGACCTGAAGGCGGGCGAGTTCCCCACCCCGGCCGACGTGGTGGGCGCGGACCCGACCTATGTCGGCCGGATCCGGCAGGCGCTGGACTTCCCGAACACGCTGGACTTCTTCGTGTGCGGGGACAACCTGCGCAAGGGCGCGGCACTGAACACCTACGAGATCGCCGAATCGCTCGCGCCCGAGTTCGTGGGCTGAACCCCAGGTGAGAACGGGAGTCGTGCTCGGGGTCGACCTGGGCACGACTGCCACCAAGGTTGTTGCGTCCACTGTGGACGGCAAACGGATCGGGATGGCCGAGCGCGGCTACCCGCTGCACACCGACGCCAGGGGCGCGGCGACCCAGGACCCGGACGTCGTCGTCGACGCGGCCGTCGAAGCCATCGCCGAATGCGCGGCCGCGTGCTCCTCGGTCGGCCGCACCGTCCGCGCGATCTCCTTCAGCGCGGCCATGCACACCCTGCTCGCGTTGGACGCCGACCATCGCCCGTTGACGCCAGCCCTGAGCTGGGCCGACCAACGCGCCGCCGACACCGCCCGCGCCCTGCGCGCCGACCCGGCCCGCGCCGCCGATCTGCACCGCGCCACCGGAACCCCGGTGCACCCGATGTCTCCGCTGGTCAAACTGGCTCACTTCGCCGAACACGAACCCGACCTGATGCGCCGCGCCGCCTGTTGGCTCGGCGTCAAGGACTACGTGGTTCAGCGGCTGACCAACCGGTTGGTCACGGATCACTCCTGCGCATCGGGCACCGGCCTGATGGCCATGCGCACCCTCGACTGGTATCCGCCTGCCCTCGCTCTCGCCGGCATCAACGCGGCTCACCTACCCGAACTCCTACCTCCCACCGAAATCCTCCCGCTCGCCGCCCACATCGACGGCCTGCCAAC
>DASZNF010000083.1:0-47961 GCA_035551355.1 Pseudonocardiaceae bacterium
CTGGTCGTGCCTGCATCGCATCGACGCGAATAACCGAATGCCGAGCGTGGCAACGGTTAACTACACTGGTCACCGTATGTCCACTCCCCCGCTGGCCACCCGGCTCGAAGATCTCAACAAGCGCCTGCCCGAGCTGATGACGCGGGACGAGCGCCGGCTTGGCCGTCGCCTGGAGGGCATCCGCCGGGTGCGTGATCCGCAGGCCAGGGACAAGATCCTGGACGAGATCGCGGCCGAGGTGGAGCGCGCCGCCGAACGCCTTGCAGCCCGGCGCACCGGCCTGCCCGAGATCCGCTACCCGGACACCTTGCCGGTCAGCCAGCGCCGGGACGATCTGCTCGCCACCATCCGCGACCATCAGGTGGTGATCGTGGCCGGGGAGACCGGCTCGGGCAAGACCACCCAGCTGCCCAAGATCTGCCTGGAGCTGGGCCGGGGCGTGCGCGGGCTGATCGGGCACACCCAGCCGCGCCGGCTGGCCGCGCGCACCGTGGCCGAGCGCATCGCCGAGGAACTGGACAGGCCGCTGGGCGAGACCGTCGGCTACCAGGTCCGGTTCACCGACCAGGTGTCCGACCGCACCATGGTCAAGCTGATGACCGACGGCATCCTGCTCACCGAGATCCAGTCCGACCGGCTGCTGTCCAAGTACGACACGCTGATCATCGACGAGGCGCACGAGCGCAGCCTCAACATCGACTTCATCCTCGGCTACCTCAAGCAACTGCTGCCCCGCCGCCCGGATCTGAAGCTGATCATCACCTCGGCCACCATCGACCCCGAGCGGTTCGCCCGGCATTTCGGCGCCGAGGACAGTCCGGCACCGATCGTGGAGGTCTCCGGCCGCACCTATCCGGTCGAGGTGCGCTACCGCCCGATCGTCGATCCGGACGACGAGCACGCCGACGAGGATCGTGATCAGCCGCAGGCCATCTGCGACGCGGTCACCGAACTGGCCGCCGAGGGTCCGGGCGACATCCTGGTGTTCTGCAGCGGCGAACGGGAGATCCGGGACGCCGCCGACGCGCTGACCCGGCTGGAGTTGCGGGACACCGAGATCACCCCGCTGTTCGCCCGGTTGTCCGTGGCCGATCAGCACAAGGTGTTCCAGCCGCATCCGCCGGGCGTCCGCCGCCGGGTGGTGCTGGCCACCAACGTGGCCGAGACCTCGCTCACCGTGCCGGGCATCAAGTACGTGGTGGACCCGGGCACCGCGCGGATCTCCCGGTACAGCCACCGGTTGAAGGTGCAGCGGCTGCCCATCGAGCCGATTTCGCAGGCCTCGGCCAACCAGCGCTCAGGCCGCTGCGGCCGTACCTCGGACGGCATCTGCATCCGGCTCTACACCGAGGACGATTTCCTCGCCCGGCCCGAATTCACCGATCCGGAGATCCTGCGTACCAACCTGGCCTCGGTCATCCTGCAGATGACCGCGGTCGGGCTTGGCGACATCGCCGCGTTCCCGTTCCTCGAACCGCCGGACAAGCGGCAGATCAACGACGGCGTGCAGTTGCTGGCCGAACTGGGCGCTCTCGTCGCAGGAGAACAGAAACTCACTCCGACCGGCCGCAAACTGGCCCAGCTGCCCATCGACCCGCGGCTGGCCCGGATGGTGCTTGAGGCCGAGCACAACGGCTGCCTGCGCGAAGTCCTGGTGATCACCGCCGCACTGTCCATTCAGGACCCGCGCGAGCGGCCGAGCGACGCCCAGGCGCAGGCCGACCAGAAACACGCCCGGTTCCGCGATCCCGACTCGGATTTCCTCTCCTACCTCAACCTGTGGAACCACCTGCGCGAGCAGCAGCGCGAGCTGTCCTCCAGCCGGTTCCGCAAGCTGTGCAAGGCCGATTACCTGAACTACCTGCGGGTGCGGGAATGGCAGGACCTGCACGGGCAGTTGCGGCAGATCGCCAACGGCCTCGACCTGTCCCGCAACGAGGAACCGGCCGAGCCGCAACGCATCCACCAGTCGCTGCTGGCCGGTCTGCTGTCCCACATCGGCCTGAAGGAAGGCCCGAAGAACGAGTACCTTGGCGCGCGGAACGCGAAGTTCGGGATATTTCCCGGATCCGCGTTGTTCAAGAAACCGCCGCGCTGGGTGATGTCGGCCGAACTGGTGGAGACCTCCCGGCTGTGGGCGCGGGTGAACGCGCGCATCGAACCGGACTGGATCGAAAAGCTGGCCGGGCATCTGGTCAAGCGCACCTACAGCGAACCGGACTGGGACGAGTCGGCCGGTGCGGTGCTGGCCATGGAAAAGGTCACCCTGTACGGCATCCCGATCGTGGTGTCCCGCCGCGTGAACTACGGCCGGATCGACCCGGCCACCAGCCGCGAGTTGTTCATCCGGCACGCCTTGGTGCAGGGTGAGTGGCACACCCGCCACCAGTTCTTCCACCGCAACGCCGAACTTCTGGCCGAGGTGGCCGATCTGGAGAACCGGGCCCGCCGCCGGAACATCCTGGTCGACGAGGAGACCCTGTTCGACTTCTACGACCAGCGGGTCGGCAAGGACGTCGTGTCGGTCCGGCATTTCGACAGCTGGTGGAAGAAAACCCGGGCCGCCCAACCGGATCTGCTCACCTTCGACCGTGACCTGCTGATCCGCGACGACGGCGGCGACGTCAACGAGCAGAGCTACCCGGACACCTGGGCCGACAACGGGGTGCCGCTGGCGCTGACCTACCGGTTCGAGCCGGGCGCCGCGCGGGACGGGGTGACCGTGACCGTGCCGGTCACCGTGCTCAACCGGGTGGGCGGCGAGCAGTTCGACTGGCAGGTCCCTGGTCTGCGCGAGGAACTGATCACCGCGCTGCTGAAATCGCTGCGCAAACCACTGCGCCGCAACTTCGTGCCCGCGCCGGACTTCGCCCGTGCCGTGCTGGCCGCACTGGAGGCCCGGCCGGACACCGACTGGCAGCACGAGTCGCTGGTCGATCAGGTGAGCGCGGAGTTGCGCCGGCTCACCGGGGTCGACGTACCGCACGACGCGTGGCGGCTGGACCAGCTGCCCGAACACCTGCGGCCGACCTTCCGGGTGGTGGACGAGCGGAACAAGCAACTGGCCGAGGGCAAGGACCTGGACGCGCTGAAAACCCGCCTGACGCAACGGATGCGAGCCACGCTGACCAAGGCCGGCGGCGACATCGCCCGCGAGGGCCTGACCGACTGGACGTTCGGCACGCTGCCCCGCACCCACAGCAAGGAGGTGCACGGTTACCCGGTGGTGGCCTATCCGGCGCTGGTGGACACCGGCGAGACCGTGGCCATCCGGTTGTTCGACACCGAGGCCGAGGCCCGGCGTTCGATGTGGCGCGGGACCCGTCGGCTGCTGTTGTTGACCGTGCCCTCGCCGGTGCGGTCGGTGGTGCGCGGACTGTCCAATGCGGACAAGCTGGCACTGGGCCGTAATCCGCACCGCGACGTGCCCGATCTGTTGTCCGACTGCGTGTCCGCCGCGGCCGACGCGCTGATCCGCGGTTCCCGGGGCCCGGCCTGGAACCAGGGCGATTTCGAGAAGCTGCGCGAGCGGGTGCGGGCCGAACTGGGCGCGACCACGATGACCGTGCTGACCCGGGTGCGCGACGTGCTGGCAGCCGCGCAGGAGGTCGAGGTACGGCTGGCCGATCTGCCCGGGTTCGTGCCCGACGAGCTGCGGGCCGACGCGCGGGCTCAGCTGGATGGCTTGGTGTACAGGGGTTTCGTTACGGACACCGGGCTGGAGCGGCTGGCTGATGTGCGGCGTTATCTGCGCGCGTTGGAGCACCGGCTGGAGAAGATGCCGGAGAACTCGCGCCGGGACGCCGAGTGGATGCGCGGCGTGCACGCGATGCAGGACGAGTACCGGCAGTTGCTGACCAACCTGCCCAAGGGGCTGGCCGCCGACTCGCCCGAGGTGGCCGAGATCCGGTGGATGATCGAGGAGTTGCGGGTCAGCTACTTCGACCAGAGCATCCGGACGGCGTACCCGGTCTCGGAAAAACGCATCCTGCGCGCGCTCGACGCCATCGGCAGCTGACGTTCAGCGACCGACATTTCGGCCACGGCCGCCGTACCCAGGTTTCGGCTGTCGCCACTGCATCCATGTTTCGGCTGCCGCCGCTGCATCCCATGTTTCGGCTGCCGCCGAAGGGTGCGCGGCCTAACCTGTTCGCATGGGTACCGACTACGCCCCGGTGGCGAAACTGCTGGCGGTGCCCGCCCGCTCCGCGGTGATGGACGCGCTGATGGGCGGCAAACCACTGGCCGCGGGCGAACTGGCCCAGGTGGCGGGCGTGCGCGCGTCCACCATCAGCGAGCACCTGTCCGCACTGGTCGACGGCGGTCTGCTGACCGTGGTCGAGGCCGGCCGCCACCGCTACTACACACTGTCCGACCCGGCCGTGGCCGAGGCGCTGGAAGCGTTGTCGCACATCTGCCCGGCCACGCCGGTGCGCTCGCTGCGCCAGTCCAGCGCCCAACGGTCGCTGCGGCTGGCCCGGCTGTGCTACGACCACGTGGCCGGGGCGGTCGGCGTGGCACTGCTGGACAGCATGCGGGCCGCCGACTGGCTCTCGGCCGATCTGACCGACAACGGCGCCGAGTTCGCCGTGACCGAACTGGGCGCCAAACAGCTCGACCGGCTCGGCGTGGACGTAGCCGCTTGCCGCCGCGCCCGCAGGCATTTCGCCCGGCCCTGCCTGGACTGGACCGAACGCCGCATGCACCTGGCCGGTTCGCTCGGCGCGGCGATGCGAGACGCCCTGGAACGCCGGGATTGGCTTCGCCATCCCAAAAACGGCCGCGGCCTGCGCGTCACGCCCGAGGGCCGGACCGGTCTGAACGACACCTTCGGCATCGATCTGGACACGCTGGAAGACTGACGCCCCGGCCGGGCGACGTCGAGTGGATAGTCCGGCGGCACTGCGGAAGGGTGGTGCCATGGATGCTGACACCCGGATCCGGGGCGCGATCGAGGAACACTGGCTGGCCTCGGAAAGCGAGGACATCGACGCCGAGCACGCCATCTACGCCGAGGACGCGATCCTGGACTACCCGCAGTCCGGTGAACGGTTCCGCGGCCGCGTGACGATCGCGGCGCAGCGCGGTGGGCACCCGGCCGACCGGCATTTCACCGTCCGGCGGATCACCGGTCTGGCCGAGCTGTGGGTGAGCGAGTGCGTCATCACCTACGACGGGGCGCCCTCGTTCTCGGTGAGCATCATGGAATTCGCCGGTCAGCACGTGGTGCACGAGACGCAATATTTCGCCGACCCGTTCGCCGCGCCGGATTCGCGCGCCGCGCTCGCCGAACCCATGCCCGACCGCGCCACCGGCGGAGCGGCGTAATCCTCATGCCGGGAAGTCGGTGGACAGCGCCAATTCGCGCCACCGGCCGAGTTCCTCGGCCACGCTGGCGAGCTTGCCCTCGACCAGGTTCACGCAGTCGCTGCCCAGTGGCAGCCGCAGCGGCGGTTCCGCAGCCGCCACCAGCTCCCGGATGGCCGCCACCGCTTTGACCGGGTCGCCGGGCTGGCGCCCGTTGTTGGCCACGATCGCGGTCCGCAGCGCGCCGGTCGTGCCGGCGTAGTCCGAAATCTCTCGCGCCGCTTGGCGCATGCTGTGCGCGCTCAGGAAGTCGGTGCGGAACGACCCCGGTTCGACCACGGTGACGTGAATACCCAGCGGCGCCAGCTCGGCCCGCGCCGCCTCGGTGATCGCCTCCACCGCGAACTTGGCCGCGCCGTACAGTCCGCGCCCGGCGCTCGTGGCGAATCCCGCGCTCGATCCGAGGTTGACGATCCGGCCCGCGCCTTGCGCCCGCAACGTCGGCAGCACCGCGCGGGTGACGTTCAGCAGGCCGAACACGTTGGTGTCGAACAGTTCCCGCGCTTCCGCGTCGGAGATCTCCTCGATACCACCGAACAATCCGTAGCCCGCATTGTTGACCAGCACGTCGATCCGCCCGAATCGCGCCACTCCGGCCGCCACGGCGCTCGCCGCCTGGGCGGCATCGGTGACGTCGAGTCGTTGGGCCAGCAGGGAATCGCCCGCGTCGGGGAACGCGTCGGCGATCGCCCGCGGGTCGCGGGCGGTGGCGACGACCTGGTCTCCGTGGGCGAGGGCCGAGGCGGTCAGCTCCCGGCCGAAGCCGCGCGAGGCACCGGTGATGAACCAAACAGACATGAAAAAGCAACTCCTGAAAGAGAAAACGAATTACGTCAGGCGCAAACCTGGCCTGGTGTACGTGCGTCCGCCGCGGCGTGTTACCCGTCGGCCGGTGCGGCCTGGTCCACGGCCGCCGGTGCGGCGGTGTAGCTGCCCAGCAGGGTGAGCGCCTGCTCCTCGGGGCTGCCCGGCTCGGCGTGGTAGACGACCAGGTGTTGGCCGGGCGCGCTGTTCACCTGGAAGTTCTCGAACCGCAGCGACAGTGTGCCCACGATCGGATGCTCGAAGTGCTTGACCGAGGCCGTTTTCGCCCGCACCTCGTGCCGCGCCCACATCCGTGCGAACTCCGGGCTCCTGACCGACAACTCCCCCACCAGCTCGACCAGCCGCGGATCGTCCGGGTCGTCGTTGGCCGCCCGCAGTGCCGCGATGCAGCCCTCGACGATCGTGGTCCAGTCCCGGTAGAACGCGCGCGCCTGCGGCCGCAGGAAGATCCCGCGCAGCAGGTTGGTCTCCTCGCCCAGCCAGCTGAACAGCGCCTCGCCCAGCGGATTGGCCGCCAGCAGGTCCAGGTAGCGCCCGTAGACCAGCGCCGGAGTGTCCGGCCAGGCGTCCATCAGCCCGACGAGCCCGGCCGAGGCGTACTCACGCCGGCTCGTCCGGCGCCGCCGGGGCGGCTTCGGCGTGGCCAGGTCGCGCAGGTAGGCGGCGGCCTCGTCCGCCAACCGCAGCGCCGCGGCCAGCGCCTCCACCACCTGGGGCGAGGGGTGCCGGTCCCGGCCCTGTTCGAGCCGGATGTAGTAGTCGGTGCTGACCCCGGCCAGCAGCGCGACCTCCTCGCGCCGCAGCCCGGGCGTGCGGCGCGTCCCGGCGGGCAGCCCGTGGTCCTCCGGCCGCACCAGCGCCCGCCGGGCCCGCAGGAACTCACCCAGCCGGGGTGCGATCTCCCGTTCCGCCATCAACTCACCTCCTGGTCACCACCGTAAGCACCGCGCGGCCGATCCGGGTGGTTCTGGCACACCCACCCAGGTCGCGGCGGCAGCGTCGGGCCGGGGTGTCGTGGTGGCACACGCCCACCCATTCTCAAGACCCGCTGATCGCCTGACCTTCCCGCAGTTGGGCGGCGATGGACCAGCGGTCGATCATGGACACCACCGCCGCGATGCGGCCCTCCCGGAACTCGTAGAACACGTGTTCGGTGAAGGACAGCTGGGCGCCGTTCGGGGTGAAGCCGAGGAATTCGCTGACCGGTGTGCACCGGAAGGCGATGCGGCAGGCCACCCGGTCGTCGTCCACGACGATGATCTCCGCGTCGAAGAACAGGTCCGGGATCGCGGCGATGTCGGCGGCGATCATGTCCCGGTACTGCTGCCGGGTCCGGGGTTCACCGTTGTAGGTGAGTTCGTCCTGCACGAGGTCGTCGAGGTCGCCGAGGCGGCGTTCGTTGAGCGCGGCCAGGTAGGCGTGGTAGCGCGTCGCAAGATCGGTCACGGTGCCATTGTGCCTGTTGCGAGGCCGTGCTGGCCGGGCCGAATGCCACGGGTCGGCAACGTCGGAGGTGTTGCCCGCGGCCAGGATCTGGTGGTAGATCCGTTGTAGTGACCGGCTCGGATCGACGCCGAGTTCGTCGGCCAGCCGTTGCCGGACGTCGTGGTAGTGCCGCAACGCCTCGGCCTGGCGTCCGGACCGGTACAGCGCGAGCATCAGCAGTTCCCGGATCCGTTCGCGCAACGGGAATTCGTCGACCAGCCGGGCCAACTCGGCGAGCACGCCGGCATGGTGGCCGCCATCGACTTCGATGGCCGCGCGCAGTTCGATCCCGGCCAGGTGCCGTTCATCCCAGCGGATCCGTTCGGCCTCGATCCGAGGGCCGGTCAGCCCGCAGAACGGTTCGCCCCGCCACAACCGCAGTGCCACGTCGATTTCGGCGATCGCGGCCGGCAGCTCACCAGCGTGGCGAAATCGCTCCGCTCGCCCGAGGTGGTCGTCGAACCGTGCGGCGTCCAACTGGCCCGCGTTGCCGCGCAACAGATATCCGGCGTCAGTGGTCGTCAGCACATCCCGCCGGTGGCCGGGCAGTTGCCGCGGGGCCAGGGCCCGGCGCAGGCGGCTGATGTTGGTTTGCACGGTTCGGCGCGCGTTCCGGGGTGATCGCTCACCCCACACCTCGGCGGCGATCGCCGCCGGGGACACCGGCCGGTTCATGTCCAGCAGCAGCACCGCAAGCACGGCGCGTTGCCGGGCCCAGCCGAGGTCGAGTTCCTGATCCCCGTGCCACGCCGTCACCCGGCCCAGTACGCCGTAGCGGATCTGCACTGTCCCCATACCGCACTCCCCTTGTGCGAGGGAGCCGATTCTAGTCACGTGGTCACCGGGTGCGGCGGCGACCACGCCACGAGGCGGCTGAGCAGCCATGAAGCCCGGGCGAATGCGGGCTGGTGCATCCTCGGCGGATGACCACCGTCGAGGTGACGTAATCGCCGAACCGGGCGTGACGTCGGCCCGGCTTCATCAATCGTGAATTGACAACCCGTCCCATATCGCATTTGCGCGAGGACCCTGATTCGCACGTAAGGAGAATTTCATGCGCTTCATCAGCAGAGTCGCCCGGCCGGCCGGTCGGCTGGCCGCGCTCCTGCTCGCATCGGGCGCGATCGTCGCGTTGTTCGCGGCCCCGGCCGGCGCGGCGGCGTCGCCGGGTGCCTCGGCCGTATCGATGTCGAGTGTCACCAAGACCGTCTCGGTCGACCCGGCCACCGGAGCCGTCGCGTCCCTCACCACGGGCTCGTCCGTGAGCCCGGACGTCTCGATGCGCAACGTCTGTGACACCGGCGATTTCTGTTACCAGGCCAGCGCGGTTCCCTATGCGAACTACGGCTTCTACGGGTCCGCCGGTACCAGGACGGGCTCCTGGCCGAATCGCGCCTCCTACAACACCGGCAAATTCACCGGTCACGGCTGTTGGAACTACGGGGGCAAGAATGTGTGCACGCAGAACTTCGGGCCCAACACTGAGGTTGAGATCGGCGCCGTGGTCACCGGCACCTCGGTGACCATCAACTAGAAACCGTTGCCGGGCAACGGCATCGCCCGGGCCGGGCGGGTCCGTGGGGGGTTCGGACCCGCCCGCCGGGCTCACCGGACGGTGAGCGTGATCGCGCCGGTGTGACCGGCGCCCGGCGCGATCGGGGTGGCCGTGCCGTTCACGGTCATACTGACCGTCCGGCCGACCGGGGCGAGCAGCTTGGCGTCGTCGGCCAGGGTCAGCGCGCTGAGGTAACTGGTGCCGGTGACCGTCCAGCGGCTGCCTGCGGCCAGATCCACCAGCACACCGTTGTTGATCACCGGTTGCACCGTGTTGGTCACCTCGCCCAGCTCCAGGTAGTTGGCCGAAGAAATTGTGGTCACCTGGTGCTTGGCGGCGGTCGCCGAGATCACGCCGCGCACCTGGCTGCGGGTGAAGGTCAGCGCCAGGTTCAGCCCGTCCACTCCCCCGCCGGCCGCCGCGTCGCCGCGCATCGCGTTGTAGAAGTCGCCGGTCAGCGCGATGTCGGTGAAGCCGGCCACCGCATCGGTGTCGTGCACGGCGGTGACGTCGAAGGAGTCCACTTTGGTCGGTGTGCCGGTGGGTTCGGTGTACACGCCCTCGTTGACCACCCGGCCGTCCACCAGGACCGGGCCGGGGTCGTCGTTCTCCATCACCTGGACCAGGATTCCGTTGCGGGGATTGAGCTGCACGCCCGCCGAGCCGTCCACCGCGATGCTCACCTGCTGGCCCTTGTCCAAGAACATGGTCTCGGCCGAGTCGACCTGGGTGCCACCGTCGATGGTCAGCGAACCGGCGCCATGCCACATGAAGCCGAACCGCCGCGAGGTGACCACGGTCGGCCGGAGCGCCAGCGCGGCGAGTTCGGCCGCGGTCAGGCCCAGGTCGAGGGAACTGTTGAGCTGGGCCACCACGGCGCGGGTGCTGTCGCCGTAGTGCACCGCGCCGCCGCGGTTGATGGTGGCGTAGGTGCCCACGTCGAACTGGCAGCCCAGGAATCGTTCGGTGGCATTGCCGATCGCGTACGAGCCGTACCCGTCCTGGCCGGTGATCCGGACCTGGCAGTTGATCGCGGTGAGGATGCCGTCCTGGCCGTTGTCACTGGACAGCACGCCCCAGCCCTCGGAGGCGATCGAGGAGTTCAGGTACGTGGCCTTGGTGTCGGTGCCCAGCAGATTCGTCGCCCGCACATTGCCGGATATACCCAGCATCCAGGGCGCGGACTCCATGTAGGTGGTGTCCACGGTGGGCACGTAGTCGGCGGGCAGCACGCCGTTGCGGGTGGCGATGCGGGAATTCTTGACGATGACATTCGCGCCGTCGTTGGCGATCACGCCGGTGCGCACCGCGCCGATGTTGTCGATGGTCGCGCCGTCCACCACCAGCGTGGTGTTGGCGCCGTCGCCCACTATGGCCGCACCGTAGCCGACGAAATCGCAGCGACCGTTGCCGGACAACGAGATCCGCGGCCGGTCCAGCGCGAAACTGCCATCCGCCGCGTACACCGCGTTGAACGCCTCACCGGTCGAGCCGATCCGCACGTCCCGCACCCGGTGCGCGGTGACCTGCCCGCCGAGCACCGCGGCCAGCACCGATTTCGCCGCCACCACACCGGTGTCGTCGACGTAGAGTCCTTGCCGGAACGGGAAGATCAGCGTAGCCGACACTCCGGCCCAGGTGATGTCGGTGGCCTGCTGCGGGGTGAGCACGATGTCGCCGCGGTAGCTGCCGGGCTGGATGGCGGTATCCGCCCCGCCGGTCGCGGTGAGCTGCTCCCCCGTGTCCACGCCGTCGACCGTCATGGTCAGGCGGTAACCGCTGGGTGCGGTGATCGCGCCGCCGGACTCGATGGTCAGCGATCCGGTCCGGGTCAGGGTGGAGATCACCAGGGTCTGGCCACTGCGCACGATGATCCGGTCGGTGCTCGTCCCGGTGGCCGTCGCGGTGGCCGCGCCGGCGACCGCGGGGCTCACCAGCAGGGCGCCCACGGTGGCGGTGCCGGCGACCAGCACGTGCCGTCGGGTTATCAGCGTCATGAACAACTCCCTTGTCATCCATGCCTCGTCGGGAGGCCGGCTGCGCGCGTCAAGCAGTGAAACAGCCGGGGACGACCGCGGGGAAATGCCGATTCGCCATGCCACCTATCTTCGTCGGCTGATCGCACTTTGCCCGCACACAGCGGGTGCACAGGGATTACTCGCCGCGCACCGGCACCTCCGCCCCGTCGCGCAGGAACACCGGAATGCGATCGGCCGGGGCGGCCGCGGTGAACCGGGTGCCCCCGGCGTGCGTCTCGCCGGTCCACGCGTCGGTCCAGTCCGCGCCTGCCGGCAGGTACACTTCCCGCTCGGTCACGCCGGGCTGCAGCACCGGGGCGACCAGCACGTCCGGGCCGAGCAGGAATTCGTCGTCCACCGCCCAGGCGGCGGGATCGGCCGGGAAGTCCAGCAGTAGCGGGCGCATCGGCGGGATGCCGGTCTCGTGCGCCACCCGCATCTGGGTCAGCAGGTAGGGCCGCAGCCGTTCGCGCAGCCGCAGCACCTGCCCGATCCGCGTGTACGCCTGCTGTCCGAACGACCACACCTCGTTCGGTCCGCCGGTCATCTCCGCACCCAGTGGCAGCCGGGGATCGCGGAAGCCGTGCAACCGGAACAGCGGGCAGAACGCGCCGTACTGGAACCACCGCACGATCAGCTCGCGGAACTCCGGCGCTTCCGGGTCACCGCCGTGGAAGCCGCCGATGTCCGTTGTCCACCAAGGGATTCCGGACATGGCGACGTTCAGTCCGGCCCGCACCTGGGTGCGCAGCGAGTCCCAGTCGGCGCCGATGTCCCCGGACCACAGCGCGGCGCCGTAGCGCTGACTGCCCGCCCACGCCGACCGGCTCAACAACACCACCTCGTCGCTTCCCTCGGCGATCATTCCTTCGTGGAAGCCCTGGGCGTGGTGCAACGGATACAGGTTGAGCACCTCGGTGCCCGGCCCGGCGTGCAGCCGCAGGTTCTCCGGGTGGCCGGGCTGGATCTCCGGTTCGCAGGCGTCCAGCCACCACACCCGCACGCCGTTGTCGAAATAGTTGCGTTTCGCCTTGTCCCACAGGAATTCCCGCGCGGCCGGGTTGGTCGCGTCGTAGAACGCGACCGGCATCTCCACCTCGAATCCCTTGTCCCGCCAGGGAGAGTGCAGCGGCACGCCGTGCTCGCTGGCCACCAGCAGGCCGCGCTCGTGCAGTTCCCGGTAGTTCTCCGAGGCCGGGTTCACCGTCGGCCAGACCGACACCATCAGTTTGATGCCAAGGGATTCCAGTTCGGCGATCATGCCGGCCGGGTCGGGCCATTCGCGCTCGTCGAACCGCCAGTCGCCCAGGTGCGGCCAGTGGAAGAAGTCGGCCACGATCACCGACAGCGGCAGGCCCCGCTCGTGGTGTTCGCGGGCCACGGACATCAGCTCGGCCTGGGTGCGGTAGCGCAGTTTGCTCTGCCAGAACCCGCTGGCCCAGTCCGGCAGCATCGGTGAATGGCCGGTGGCGTCGGCGTAGTGGCGCAGGATGGCGGCCGGGTCCTCGGCGGTGGTGACCCAGTAGTCGGTCTGCCGGGCCGAGTCGGCGACCCAGCGGGTGCCGTTCTCGGCGAACTCGACCCGGCCGATGCTGGGCATGTTCCACAGGAACCCGTACCCCCGGCTGGACACCAGGAACGGAATAGACACCTCGGCGTTGCGCTGCACCAGGTCCAGCACCAGGCCCTTCTGGTCCAGTCGCCCGTGCGTGTGCTGCCCGAGGCCGTAGATCTTCTCATCCACATAGGACTTGAAGCGTTGTTCCAGCCGCCCATAACCGTTTCCGGTGGCCGCGTACACCCGGGCGCCCGGCCACCAGAAGTGCGCCCGCTGTTCGGCCAGCAGTTCCTCGCCGGTGTCGGTGCGCACGAAGCGCAGCAGCGCGTCCGGCCCGGTGTCGCTGCCCTCGATGGTCACGATCGCGGTCAGTGCGCCGTTGCTGATCTGCCCGGTCCGCTCGCCCGCGCTGACGTCCACCGGCTGCGGTTTGGGCGCGACCAGCGCGCCGGGAATGTCGTCCACGATCCGGAAGCGGCCCACCCGCACCCGCAGGCTGTCCGCGCCCCACGGCTCGATGCGGATGATCTCGTGCCGCAGCACGACTTCCAGCGCCTGACCGCCATCGCGAACCGTGATCATGCAGACTCCTCGCTGACCGGAAACATCGGGCTCATTCCTTGATCGCGCCGCCGGTGACCCCGGCGACCACGTAACGCTGGGCGATGACCAGCAGCACGGCGGCGGGCACCGAGGCCAGCACCGCGGTGGCCATGATGCCGTTCCAGTCGGCGGTCTGGTTGCCGATGAACTTGTAGATGCCCACGGTGATCGGCTCGATGGTCGAGCCGGTGGTGAGGGTGACGCCGAACAGGAAATCGGCCCAGGCGAACAGGAACGCGAACAGCCCGGCGGTGACCATGGCGTTGCGGCTGACCGGCACGACGATCGCGGCGAAGGTGCGCAGATAGCCCGCGCCGTCCACCCGGGCGGCCTCGGTCAGGTCGCGCGGAATGGCGATCATGAAGGCGCGCAGCACCAGGATCGCGAACGGGATGGTCGCGGTGGAGTCGGCCAGGATCAGCGCGGTGTAGCTGTCGATCAGGTTCAGATCGCTGAACACGGTGTAGAGCGAGTTGGCCATCACGATGCCCGGGATCATCTGCACGATCAGCAGCGCGAACACGAACAGCGGCCCGCCCCGGATCTTCAGTTGTGCCAGCGCATACGCGGCGGGCATGGCGATCAGCAGGGACACCGCCACCGTGCCGAGCGCCACGATGACACTGGTCAGCAGGTGGTCCAGTTGACCCGAGAACGCACTCGTGTAGCCGGTGAAGGTGGGGTGGACCGGGAACCAGTCCGGGTCGGCCTTGAGCAGCGCGCCACTGGGCTGCAGCGAGGCATTCACCATCCAGTACAACGGAAACAACAGCACCAGCACGATCACGATGCCGATCGCGGTGCGGCCCCAGCGTTTCATCGCGTCTCCTGGGCCAGCGAGGTCCGCGCCGACCGCAGGTACACCAGGCCGAACACGGTGGCCAGCACGATCAGCAGGTTGCCGACGGCCGCACCCGGGCCGAACGAGTACTGCCGGAAGGACAGCTGATACGACCAGGTGGTCAGGGTCTGGGTGGCGTTGGCCGGGCCGCCACCGGTGATCACCATGATCACGTCGAACACCTTGATCGTGTAGACCAGGCCCAGCATCAGGACGATCGCGGTGACCGGACGCAGCAGCGGCCAGGTGACGTGCCGGAACCGCTGCCAGCGACCGGCTCCGTCCAGCGCGGCCGCCTCGTACAGCGTGACCGGCACCCCGGTCAGACCGCCGTGCAGGATGACCAGGTTGAACGGGATGCCGATCCAGATGTTGGCGATGATCACCGCGGGCAGCGCCCAGTGCGGACTGGTCAGCCACGGGGTGGCGCCGGTGGTCAGGTGCAGTGCCCGCAATGCCGCGTTGACGACGCCGTGGTCGGCGTCCAGCATCCACCGCCACACCGCGCCGGACACCACCAGCGGCAGCAGCCAGGGCAGCAACAGCAAGGCGCGCAACAGGTTCCCGCCGGGGAACCGGTCGGCGAAGAACACCGCCAGTGCCAGGCCGATGACGAACTGGAAAAAGATCGAGGCGACGGTGAAGATCAGCGTGTTGAGAATGGCCTTGCCGAACAACGGATCGTCGAACACCGTGCCGTAGTTGGCGAAACCGACCAGCGGGGCCTCACCGGTGAAGAACGAGCGCACCGTGTAGTCCCGCAGGCTGATGGAAATGTTGTGCGCCAACGGATAGCCGAAGAACACCAGCACGTACACCACGGCCGGGACGAGAAAGGCGAACCGGGCCAGCCGGTCCCGCCACCGCCGGGTGGCACGGGCGCGCGAGGGCCGGTTGGACCCGGTCCGCGCGCCCACGCCCCCGGCGATCAGCAAGGTCATGAGGTGCCGGCCTGCTGCTGGGCGGTGGACAGGGCCTGCTGGGCGGACTGCTGGCCGGTGATCGCGGCCTGCAACGCGGTGCCCAGCGCGGTGGACACCTTGGCGTACTGCTGGCCCAGTTGTGCGGTGCGCGCCCGGGCGGTGGACACCTCGGCGACGAACGAGGACATCTCCGGGTTCTGCTGGCCGAAGGTGGTCGCCACCGAGGTCTTGGACGGCACGTAGGCGTGCGCCTTGTCCCAGCTGAGCATGGTCTTGTCGCTCAGGATGCAGCCCAGCACCTTGGCCGCGGCCTGCTGGGTGGCGTTGCCGGTGGCCGGGATCGCGCCGACCTCGCCGCCCAGCGCCACCACCGGCTTGTCCCCGGCCGCAGGCACCGGGATGGGCACCACGCCGTAGTGCAGGCTGGCGGTGGAGTCCAGCCGGGCCAGGTTCCACGAGCCGTTGATCATCATGGCCGCATTGCCGGACACGAACTGGTCGGCCACATCGTTCTGGTTCCAGGTCAGCACCGACTTGGAGGTCGAGCCGTCGGTGACCAGCCCGGTCAGGTACTGCAACGCCTGCACCGACTGCGCGGAGTCCACTTTGGACAGATCGGCGCCGTTGCTCCAGAAGAACGGCAGGAACTGCCAGACGCCCTCCTCGGTGGCCACCGCCGAGAAGGCCAGTCCGTACTGGGAACCCTTGGTCAGCTTGGTCGCGTCGGCCTTCAGCTCGTCCCAGGTTGACGGCGGCTGGATGCCGGCCGCGGCGAGCAGATCCTTGTTGTAGATCAGGGCAAGTCCGTTGACCCCCGGAGCGAGGCCGTAGATCTTGCCCTGGAAGGTGCCGGCCTGCACGATGCTCGGGTAGTACCCGGCCGAGGAGAACCCATAGTCGGACAACGGAGTCAGCGCACCGGTGGCGGCGATCTGTTGCAGGTTGGGGTTGTCGGCGAACACCAGGTCGGGCAGGTTGTGCGGACCGGCCTGCAGTACCCGGGGCAGCAACTGGTCGGTGGGCAGGCTCTGCCGGTGGATGGTGATCCCGGTCGAGGACTGGCAGCCGTCCAGCACCTGTTGCCAGGCGGCGCTGCCCTGCTGGTCGGAGTAGTAGTCCAGTTCGGTGATGGAGTTGCCCGAACCGCCGCTGGACCCGGACGAACAGCCGGTGAGCACCAGCGCGAGGGCGGCCACCGCGACCCCGGCACGCCGCAGGCCTCGGGTGGATCGACTCTGACCCAGAACCATCGTGGTTCCTCCTTCCGGCGTCGAATCGCTTCGACGCGTTGCGGCGAGCTGCCGCGGGGGGCGGATCTGTTGTCGGGGACGGGAAAACGCGAAAACGGTCAGTTGTTGACGGGCTCGGGCAGGTCTGCGGGCGCGGGCGCGGTGGAGTCGCGCACGGTCAGTCTCGGAGACAGCAGCCGGATCTCCGGCTGGCCGATGCCACCCAGCTGACGCATGGCCATCTCCACCGCCAGCTGGCCGACCTCCGCGGTGGGAATGGCCACCGAAGTCAGGGCCAGGCCGTGGTTCTCCACCATGTCGTCCGGACAGACGGCCACAATGGACAGTCGCTGCGGCACCGAGATCCGCCGCGCGGACAGCTCGGCCAGCAGCGCCGAGAGCACAGCCTCGTTGTGCACCACCAGTCCGGTGGCCATCGGCTGGGTGCGGAACAGCTCGTCCAGGCAGGTGCGCACACCCTCGTAGGAGGGCACGCACGGGTAGGAGTGCGCGGCCATCCGATGCCGGTCGGCGGCCGAGGTGAACCCGCGCAGGAACCGGCCGGCGTAGCTGGTGCCGCGCTCGTACACCGCGGGCGAGGGCCCGAGCAGCGCGATGTCCCGGTGGCCCAGTTCGGCCAGATGGTGCACGGCGGTGGCGCCTGCGGCGGTGAAGTCCAGGTCCACGCAGGAAAGATCGCGGGGCTGATCGGGCACGCCGATGAGCACCGCGGGACGGCCCAGCGACTGCAGGACCGGGACCCTCGGCTCGGAGGCCTCCACGTCCATCACGATCACCGCGTCGGCCATCGCCGACGCGGACACCCGCCGCACGCCCTCCGGACCCTCGTCCTTGGTCAGCAGCAGCAGATCGTGGTCGTAGGCGCGGGCCGCGGTGACGGCGGCGCCGACGAACTGCATCACCACCGGCACGTTGAGGTCCATCCGCAGCGGCACCACCAGGGCCAGCACGTTGGTCCGGCTGCTGGCCAGCGCCCGGGCGCCGGCATGGGGGTGGTAGCCCAGCCGCCGGATGCTGGCTTCGATACGGTGCCTGGTCTCCGTGGAGATGGACCGTTTGCCCGACAGAGCGTAGGAAACCGTGCTCGGCGACACGCCCGCGTCCCGGGCGACATCGCTGATTGTGACCACCGGACCGCCCTCGCCGTCGAAGCGCATCGATTACGTGCAGGGAAACTAGGCCGTCCGGCGGAAAAAGGCAAGACCACGGCCGCAGTCGGCCGAATGTGGATGGATACAGGGCCGATATTCCTTGACCCCCGTGTCGTCCCGCGCGATAGTGACCGGCGTTCCCTTGCCACCAGCAGCGTGTTCCGCGGGTCGATCGTCGAAGCGATTCGATTCGCGATTTCTCCGGAGGTGGTCGGCCCATGTCTGGTACCCCGATCCCGTTTCGCTCCCGTCACCGCCGCCGGCGAGCGCACCGCCTGATCGTCGCGTTCACGGCGGTGCTGATCGCGGTGCTGGGCCTGCCGGCCCTCGCGATGGCCAAGCCCTACCCCTATCCGTTCCGTGACCCGAACCTGCCGCTGTCGGTGCGGGTCGCCGATCTGGTCTCCCGGCTGACCGTGGCCGAGAAGGTTTCCCTGCTGCACCAGTACGAACCGGCGATCCCGCGGCTGGGCGTCCCGGCGTTCAAGACCGGCACCGAGGCGCTGCACGGCATCGCCTGGTCCACTGACATCAACAACGGCGGCGCGGTGGTGACCGCGAATGGCACGGTGTTCCCGCAGGCCGTCGGCCTGGCCAGCACCTGGGATCCGGCACTGATCAAGCAGGTCGGCAACGCGGTCGGCCAGGAGGCGCGCGGGTTCAACGCGGAGAACCCGAGCGTGTGGGGGCTCAACCTGTGGGCGCCGGTGGTGAACCTGCTGCGCGATCCGCGCTGGGGCCGCAACGAGGAGGGCTACTCCGAGGACCCGTACCTGACCGGCGCCATCTCCACCGCCTACGGCCAGGGCATCGAGGGCGACAACCCGGCCTACCTGCAGGCCGCGCCCACCCTCAAGCACTACCTCTCGTACAACACCGAGACCGACCGGGACACCGCGGATTCCGTTGAGCCACCGGCGATCCTGCACGACTACGACCAGCAGGCGTTCGAACCGGCGATCGCGGCCAACGCGGCCACCGGCGTGATGGCCTCCTACAACCTGGTCAACGGCAGGCCGAACACGGTCGACCCGGATCTGGACTCGCTGGAGCGCAGCTGGACCGGCAAGACGCTGATGAACGTCACCGACGCGGGCGCGCCGGACAACCTGACCAGCGCATCCTCCGAGCACTACTACGCCACCCAACCCGAAGCCGACGCGGCCGCGATCAAGGCAGGCATCGACAGCTTCACCACCGACGACACCAACTCCTCGATCACCATCGACGCGGTGAATTCGGCGTTGCAGCAGGGTCTGCTGACCACCGCGGACCTGGACCGGGCGGTGGGCGACATCCTGTCCATCCGGTTCCGGCTGGGCGATTTCGATCCGGCCGGGCGCAATCCGTACGCGTCGATCACCCCGTCGGTCATCGACGACGCCGCGCACCAGCAGCTGGCCCGGCAGGCCGCGGACGAGCAGATGGTGCTGTTGAAGAACTCCGGCGGCACGTTGCCGCTGAATGCCGGTCAGACCAAGAAGATCGCGGTGGTCGGTCCGCTGGAGAACACCCTGTACACCGACTGGTACTCCGGCAGCCTGCCCTATTCGGTCACCCCACTGCAGGGCATCACCCAGCGACTTGGCGGCAACGGCACGGTCGCGGCCAGCGAGGGCGTGGACCGGATCGCGTTGCGGGACAACGCGACCGGCGCTTACCTGACCGGTTCGACCAGCGCGGCGGGAGCCACCCTCAGCGCAACCGGCGCCAGTGCGGGCACCGCGCAGCAGTTCGACGTGTTCGACTGGGGTCAGGGCACCGTGACGCTGCGCTCGGTGGCCAACGGGAAGTACCTGTCGCTGGGCGGCAGCCACACCGTGGACAACACCGCCGCGCAGCCCAACGGCTGGTACGTGGAGCAGCAGTTCTCCCTGGTGCCGCAGTCCGATGGCAGCTACGTGCTCGAGTCGGCCGCCTACGACACCACCGAGTCCTGGTTCGGCGACAGGTACGCGGTGGTCAACTCCGACGGCACAGTCAGCCTGGGCGCGGCAACCCCCGCCGCGGCAACGCATTTCACCAAGGACATGGTGACCAGCGGCGTGTCCAGCGCGGTGGCCGCGGCCTCGGGCGCGGACGCGGCCGTGGTGGTGGTCGGCAGCATGCCGTTCATCAACGGCCGGGAGGCGCACGACCGCACCAGCACCGCATTGCCGGACGCGCAGGAGGCATTGGTGCAGGCGGTGCGCAAGGCCAACCCGAACACCATCGTGGTGCTGGAGAACAGTTATCCGGACACGATCAACTGGGAGCAGACCAACGTGCCGGCGATCCTGCACACCACACACGCCGGTCAGGAGACCGGGCACGCGCTGGCCGACGTGCTGTTCGGCGACTACGACCCGAGCGGCCGGCTCACCCAGACCTGGTACGCGTCGGACGCGAATCTGCCCAGCATGTCCGACTACGACATCAGCAAATCCGGCATGACCTACGAGTACTATCAGGGAAAGCCGTTGTATCCCTTCGGTTTCGGCCTGAGCTACACCTCGTTCACGGACAAGAATCTGCGGCTGTCCAGCCCGGCGGTTGGCGCGAACGGGACGGTGCGGGTCAGCGTGGACGTGACCAACACCGGCAGCCGGGCCGGCACCGACACGGTGCAGCTGTACTCGCACGAACGGCAGTCCCGGGAGAAACAACCGGACCAGCAGTTGCGCGGCTTCGGCCGGATCACCCTGGCTCCGCACCAGACCGGCACGGTGACCATCACGCTGCCCGCCAGCCAGCTGGCGTTCTGGGACTACACCCAGGACAAGTCGGTGGTGGAAACCGGAACCTACGATCTGGCGGTCGGCGACTCGGCCACGCACACCCCGCTGTCCGCGCCGCTTTCCGTGCGGGGCCAGGTGATTCCGCCCCGTGACCTGACCCGCGCCACCCAGGCCCAGGACTTCGACGACTACTCCGGCGTGACGCTGACCGACACGAGCAAGGCCAACGGAACCTCGGTGGCCTCGACCGCGGCCGGGCAGTGGATTTCCCTTGCCGACAGCGAGTTCGGCCGGGGTGTGCGCGGGCTGACCGCGTCGGTGGCCGACGAGGGCGCGGCCACCTCCGTACAGATCCGGCTGGACGACCCGGCCACCGGCCCGGTGGTCGGCACGCTGGCCGTGCCCGCGACCGGTGATCACTACGCCTATACCACGGTGCACACCGCGCTGGCCCCGATCACCGGCCGGCACACGGTGTACCTGGTGTTCAACGGATCCGCCGAAATGTCCACCTTCCAGTTCACGAGGTGAGCGGGGTGCGGGTCGTCAGGCTGTCACTGGCGATCGCCGCGGGGGTGGCGCTGACGCTGGCCGGCGCCACCGCCCCGGCGGCGGCCGGCACGCCGACCACGGCCTGGCTGCACGGGCGGTTCGTGGTCGATCCGGCCGGAGTCGTGTCCCGGTCGAATGTGGTGCTGGACAAACCGAACACCGACACCACCGCGGCCATGCCGCTGGGCAACGGCCGGCTGGGCGCGGCTGTGTGGGCCGCGGACGGGATGTCGGTGCAGCTCAACCGATCCGACACGCTGCCCGACCGCCTGTCCCCCGGCCAGTTGGTGCTCCCCGGGCTGGCCGCGCTCACCTCCGCCCCGGACTACCACGGCAGCCTGGACCTCTACCACGGCCGGTTCACCGAGTCCGGCGGTGGCATCACCGCGACCGTGTTCGTGCACAGCGATTCCGACCAGCTGGAGGTGGACGTCCTCGGCGTCGACCCGGACACCCCGCAGACCGCGCGCCTGCAGTTGTGGGCACCGCGCTCGCCCACCGCGTTCGCCGACGGCCCGGTGGCCGGACTGTCCCAGACCTGGCAGGACGACACCCAGCCCGGCGCGACCGGCCAGACTTTCGGCTCCCTGGCGGCGATCTCCGCGGTTGGCCGCGACGTGCACACCGCGGTGCTCGATCCGCGCACCGTGCAACTCACCGTCACCCCGGACCGGGACGGCAGCTACCGCGTCCTCACCGCCGCCCCGAGCTGGCACGGCGGCAACGCCGTCGCGACCGCGCGGGCGGTGCTTCCCGGCATCGTTGGCGATACGGCGACTTCTTTGTGGTGGCAGCGTTTCTGGCGGTCGATTGGACTGTTCCGGATGTCCTCTCCGGATGGTGTGGCGCAATATATCGAGAACCTGCGCACCATCGACCTGTACGCGGCCAACGCGGACAGCGGGAGCACCTATCCGGGTTCGCAGGCCGGGGTGGGTGATTTGTTCAGCGCGCAGGGCGATTTCCACAACTGGGATCCGGGCGCGTACTGGCACTGGAACCTGCGCATGCAGGTCGCGGCCGACCTCGGCGCGGGCGCGCCGCAGCTCAACGCGCCGTATTTCCGGCTGTACCGGGACAACCTGACCGACATCGAGAACTGGACGCAGCAACATATGGCCGGGCGACCGGGCATCTGTGTGCCGGAAACCATGCGGTTCAACGGGGTCGGCTACGAGTACGAGACCTGGCTGGACACACCGGGTTTGGACTGCGACGCCTCGGTCGCGCCGACCTGGAACGGCCGCACGCTGAGCACCGGCGCCGAGGTCGCGCTCTGGGTGTGGCAGCAATATGAGCAGACCGGCGACCGGAATTTCCTGGCGCAGAACTATCCGCTGCTCGCCCAGGCCACCCGATTCCTGTTGGCCTACGCCGAGATCGGCGCGGACGGCACGCTGCACACCGACCCGTCCAACGCGCACGAAACCCAGTGGGACGTGGACAACCCGACCACCGACATCGCCGCCGAACAGGCCCTGTTCCCGGTGCTGATCGAAGCGGCCGGACTGTTGCACACCGACGCCGCACTGGCCGCGCGGACCCGGGCGGCGTTGCGCACGGTGGCCGGGTTGCCGCGCACCGACATCGCGACCCGGACCCAGCTCCTGTTCCCGGCCGACGACGCGAGCGGCCAGGACATGATCGGCCCCAGCGACGATCCGGCCGCGCCCGCGCACAACACCGAGAACATCGGGCTGGAACCGGTGTGGCCCTACGGGTTGATCGGCGATTCCGGTTCGCTGACCGCGCTGGCCCAGCGGACTTTCACCCACCGCACAAATGTCGAGGTCAACGATTGGAGCAACGACCCGATCCAGGCCGCGCGGCTGGGCCGGGCCCCGGATGTGGCGAGCACGCTGGTCGGGCTGACCGAGCAGTTCCAAGCCTATCCCAACGGTTTCGCCGAGTTCGGGCCGCGCGAGCCGTACGTGGAGCAGATCGGCGTGCTGGCCGACGCGGTGCAGGAGTCGCTCGTGCAGGACTACGACGGGCTGCTGCGCATCGCCCCGGCCTGGCCGGGCGCGTGGGACGTGGACGGCACGGTGGCCATCCAGCACCGGTCTTCGGTGAGCGTGCAGATCCGCGGTGGGCAACTGGTGACCGCGGTTGTCACGGCCGGGGAGGACACCGCGCTGCGCGTCCGCAATCCGTGGCTTGGTCAGCGCGTCGAGGTGGTGGACGGCGCCGGCCGGGTGGTGCTCGGCCCGACCGGCGCCGCGCAGTTCACGCTGCCGGTGCGCGCCGGTGGTGGCTATCTGATCGAGCGGGTCGCCGCGCCGACCACCGCGCTGCCGTTCGCCCCGGTCACCGGCACTCCCGCCACCAGCCCGAAAACCTTGGGCGACCGCATGATCGGGAGTTGACCTCGACCTGACTGGAGATTACCGACTCGGGATCATGACCGAGCGGCTGATCGGCCACCTCACCTGCGCCAACGGTCTGACGTGACAGCGGAAGACCCTTGAGTTAGGGTTACCTCAGCGGCGACACATGCGAAATCATGCATGTATTCTTGCGCAGCGAGCGGAGGGAGACCTGGGTGGGCGCGGGACACGGACACGGACACGGCGGCGGTGCGCACACCGACGCCGACCGGCGACGGCTGTGGACGGCGTTCGGCCTGATCCTCGGGTTCATGGCGGCCGAGGTCGTCGCCGGGCTGCTCGGCGGTTCACTCGCCCTGCTGGCCGACGCCGGGCACATGGTGTCCGACGCGGCGGCCCTGGCGCTGGCCCTGATCGCCATGCGGCTGGCCCAGCGCCCGGCCCGCGGCTCGTTCACCTACGGCCTCAAGCGCACCGAGATCCTGTCCGCGCTGGCCAACGGCGCGGTCCTGCTCGGCCTGAGCGTGTACTTCGTGATCGAGTCGATCATCCGCCTGGTCCACCCGCCTGCGGTGTCCGGCGGGCTGGTGCTGATCGTGGCCCTGGCCGGGATCGCGGTGAATCTCGCCGCCACCCTGGTGCTGCGCGGCGCCGACCGCACGAGCCTGAACGTGGAGGGCGGCGTCCAGCACATCCTCACCGACCTCTACGCCTTCATCGGCACCGCGGTCGCCGGCGTGGTCATCCTGACCACCGGGTTCACCCGCGCCGACGCCATCGCCACGCTGATCGTGGCCGCGCTGATGATCCGGGCGGGAGTCACGCTGGTCGGCGAGTCGGGTCGGGTCATCCTGGAGGCCTCGCCGCGGGGCATCGATCCGGGTCAGGTGCGGGCCGCCGTCCTGGCCGAGCCGGGGGTGCTGGACGTGCACGAGCTGCACATCTGGGAGGTCACCTCGGGCTTCCCGGCGCTGTCCGCGCACGTGCTGGTCGAGCACCACTCCGACTGCCACGACCTGCGCGCCGCACTGGAGAACCGGCTGGCCGGGACGTTCGAAATCCGGCACACCACGCTGCAGGTCGACCACCCCGAGGACGACGACACCGCCGTGCACTCCGACGACCCCAAGTGCCCGGCGCTGATCGTCGAACCTCAGGCCGGAGCGCGCAGCTTCAGGGCCAGCACCGGGCAGTAGCCCGCTGCCCGCCGGGCATGGGCCACCAGGTGTTCCGGGATCACCGGTTCGCGGCTGCCGTCCCGGGCCAGCGGATAACCCCACGGATCGCGGTCCAGCAGTTCGGGCAGCAGCTCCACGCAGCTGCCCCGGCCCGCGCACCGGGTCCAGTCGATGTGCAGCACCTGTTCGGCCATCACGCGCCCCTCCCCTGTTCCGGCGGAACCTGCGCCGACCGATTCTGGCCCGCCCGATTCTGAGCCGGCGCGTTCTCATTCGGCCGGATCACCGTGCACCGGCTGGACAGGTGCAGCCGCACCTCATCCGAGAACACCCGCAAACCGCTGCGTACCAACCGGACCGTGCCGTCCGGGTGGCGACACGCGCCGCGGCCCTCGGTCAGGGTGGTCAGCCGCTCCACCCAGGCCACCAGCTCCGGCCGCCGGTCACCCTGGGCCAGCCGGGTCAGCGCGTCGGCCATCGCGGGCAGGCCATTCACGCACGGCCCGCACTGCCCGGCACTCTGCTCGGCCAGGTAGCTGGTGATCCGCGCGGTCTCGGTCAGCCCGCAGGCCGAGCCGGGCAGCGCGATCACCACGCCCGCGCCGGGGCTGGCCCCGTACGGGCGCAACGATTCCCGGGACATCCGGGCCCGGCTCAGCTCCGCGCCGGGCACCCAGGCGCCGTGATAGCCGCCGACCAGCACCGCGCGCACCGGTTCCCGCGGCCCGCCGGCCTGGGCCAGCAGCGCGTCCAGCCGGTCGCCGTAGGCCGCCTCGTACACGCCGGGCGCGGGCACCGCGCCGCCCAGGGTGGCCAGGAAGGTGCCCGGTTCCTCGGCGGTGCCGCGCTGGCGGAACCAGTGCGGTCCGTGCCGGGCGATCAAAGCCAAGTGGGCCAACGTTTCCACGTTCTGCACCAGCGTCGGCCGGCCGCGCACGCCGCGCTCGGCCACCCGCACGGTGCGGTCCCGGGGCAATGCCGCGCGGCCCTCCACCGCGGCCACCACCGCCGACTCCTCGCCGGAGACGAACGTGTCCGGTGCGGTCACCACGGTCACCGGCAGCCGGTCCCAGCCGGTCGCGGCCCGTTCGGCCAGCGCCCGGCGGGCGGACTGTTCGGCCGGTCCGGCGCCGACGTAGAGGTACACCTCGGCCGCGCCGACCGCCTCGGCCGCCAGTTGCAAGCCGTCCAGTACCAGGTGCGGGCCGTGGATGAGCAGGGTGCGGTCCTTGGCGCTGCCCGGTTCGCCTTCGGCGGCGTTGCCGATCACCACGGTGCGTTCGGCCATGCCGACCGAAGCCAGCTTGCGCCACATGGGAAAGCCCGCGCCGCCGCGGCCGGTCAGCCCGGCCGTTTCCAGCACGCCGATCAGCCGGACCGCCGCGTCCTGCCAGGGCATCGGCCCGTTGCGCCGATGGTGTTCGGCCAGGTCGGCCGTGGCCGCGGACAGCAGCGGTCCGCTGCCCACCCGCACCGGCTGGGTGGCCGGTTCGCGTCTTTCGTTGGCACTGCGGGGATTCAGGGTCGCGGTCATCGGCCGGCCTCCAGGGTCGAGTTCCGGCGGACGGTCCGCACGGGAGAAGCGGTGGGCACGCGCCGGTTCTCGGTGAACCGGCCGGACAGCCGCCAGATCAGGCAACCGGCCACCACGGCGCTGCACACCCCGGCGAACACGCGGAACCACAACTGCCCGCCATCGGAGCCGGAGCCAAGGCCGTGGGCCAGCGCGACCGGCCAGCACACGTAGGCGGCCCAGTGCACCGCCCGCCAGATCCGCGGACCGATCCGGTCCCGCAGCAGACTGGTGATCACCAGGGCGGCCAGCAGATCCAGCGCCGCCGCGCCCAGTCCGACCCACAGCGGCCGGTAGGTGGAGGTGAAGGGAACGACCAGGTTGACCAGGCTCAGTTCGGCGTACGGGTCGAACAGCAGGGTGCCCACGTGGATCACCAGGAACACCACGGACAGCAGGCTCGCGCTGCGGTGCACCGCGGTGAGCACGAACCGGGGCTGCCCGGCCACCACCCGGCCCGAGCGGGTGGCGATGCCCAGCGCGACCACCAGGGTCAGCATGGTCAGCGCGATCACCCCGCTGCCCCGGCCCAGGTACCACAGCGCGTCGGTCATGATGTCACCTCGGCGGGCCAGTCGCCGACCGTGTGCACCAGGCCGTCGCAGTCCACCAGCCGGGCGGCCAAATCGTTGCGCCGCAACCAGTCCAGCGCGGGCTCGCCGCGCACCAGGGACGCGGTGGTCGCGGTGTTGGCGGTGACGCAGGTGGCCGCGGCCACCGACACGGTCCGCCAGGTCGCCCTGGCCGGCAGGCAGGTGGCCGGGTCGATGATGTGGTGCAGCCGCCGCCCGCCGCGCCGCCACCAGCGGGACAGCGTGCTGGAGGTGGCCAGCGCGGCCCCCTCGGCCAGAGTGACCGTGGTTTCCGGTTCGCCGGGGCGGTCGCGCACCAGCACCTGCCAGCCGCCCAGCGGGGCCGGGCCCGCGGTGGCGATGTCGCCGCCCAGGCTGACCAGCACGCCGACATCGCAGTACTGGTGCACCAGCGCGGCGCACCGGTCCGCGGCCGAGGCCTTGGCGGTGGCGCCCAGGTCCACGGTGACGCCGGCGGGCACGGTCAGCCACTGGCCCTCCAGCCGGATGCGCTTCCACCCGGGCACCCGCCGCCGCACCGGCGGCAGC
Source organism: Pseudonocardiaceae bacterium (assembly GCA_035551355.1). Classification (GTDB taxonomy): domain Bacteria; phylum Actinomycetota; class Actinomycetes; order Mycobacteriales; family Pseudonocardiaceae; genus DATATV01. The sequence goes on from DASZNF010000083.1 coordinate 27,045, forward strand.
GCGGGCCCGTCGGCGGGCAACCGGTCCAGGTCGCGGTCGTAGCCGAGGTCGGCCAGGATGCCGCCGACCGTGGGGTCGATGTCCCCGCTGGTCAGCCGTGCGGCCTCCAGCGCCTCGCCGACCAGTTCGGCCAGCAGCCGCGAGACCCGGACCGGTTGCCCGGCCGGCAGCCGGTTCAGTTCGGCGTCCGGCCGGAACCGGCTGCACGCCAGTTCCACGTCGCGCAGCACGGATTCGGTCAGCCGCCGGGCCACCGGCAGCGCGCCGGCGTCGGTGACCACCAGCCGGGCGGTGGTGGTCCACACCGGCCATTCGGCGGCCACCGGTCTGCCGGCGGTCGCCTCCGCGGTTCGGTCCACTGTGGACATGGTCATCACGACCCGCTCGACACGGCGTTGCCGCCGCTGCCGTTGCCGCCGTACACCAGCGACCCGGACGAGCCGCTGGTGTCCCCCGACGAACCGGAGCCGCTGGACGAACCGCTGTTCGTCGAACCGGTGCTGCCGCTGGTGGAACCAGAGTTGGTCGAGGAACCGTTGGTGGCGGTGGACACGGTGGCCGACTTGGCCGCGGCCGTGTCGGCGTGCGCGATCGCGGCCACGCCGACCGTGCCGGCGATGCCGGTCGCGGCCAGCGCGGTGGTCAGCACCCCGATCCGCCGTAGTCCCCGTTCCCGGGTGTTGTCCATGGTTTCCCCTCGCCTCTCTGGTTCTCCCGAAGCCGTCCGTCCTATATGGACGTACGGGTCGATCTAGCTGCCGCCCGGGCCGCCATTGGGCATGCCTCCGGAGCCCATCCCTCCGGAGCCGTTCGGACCGCCCTCACCGCCGCCGGGGACGCCACCGGACCCACCCGAGCCCGAGCCGTTCCCGCCGCCCGAACCGGAACCCGAACCGGTCGCGGTGGTGGTGCCCTCGGTGACGTCGCCTGCGGTCGCGGTCTCGTTGTTGGTGCCGGACAGGGTGGCCACCACGGTCACCGTCTGACCGGTGGTCACACTGGTGGCGGTCTGGCCGTCGTCGGTGATCCGGGTGGCGGAGTTGATCACGTAGGTGCCGGTGTAGCCGTCGTCGCTGGCCACCGTGACCGAGGTCGAGCTCGCCTTGGTGACCTTGCCCTTCTGCAGCCGCTCGGTGGTGTAGCTGCCCGAGTTGGACGACACCACGAAGTCACCGTGCAGCGCGCTGCCCAGCACGGCCAGGCCGGAGCTGCCGCTGCCGCCAATGCTGCTGGAACTGCGGTAACCACCCTGACCGCCCATGCCGCCACCCGGGAAGCCCGACGACGTCGAGGAAGTGCTGCTCCCCGAGGCCGAGGCGATGGCCACGCCACCGGCGGCCGCGATGACCACCGCGACGCCGACCGCCACCGCGGTCTTGCGGCCGTTCCACTTCGGCCGCTCCTGCTTGGGCGCCGCGCCCCAGGTCTGCTGCTCCTCGGTGGGCGGCTCCGCGGGCGCCTGCTGCGGCGCTGCCGGCGGGGCAGGCTGGGCCGCGATGCGGTTGGTGTCCTCGAAACTCACAGCGGGTGTCCTCCTGACGTCAACATCGGCCGGTTGCCGCGTTGTTGACTGCCAGCTTCGAAGGCGCACCTGTGTGATTGCTGTGCCGTCCATAGGGTGTGCCTGTGATCGTGCAAACGATCATCGACAAGGCCACACACCAGGCCGTTCGCGTTCAAAGCTGGTACACAGGAATGACACAGTCCCGGCACAACGGCAGGAACGAAGATTCCCCGCATGGTCACGATGAACACGACTCCCGGTCCGAACCACCGCGCTGCCGGGACGGGCGAGCCCGGCGGTCGCACCGACCTACGGCGGGCCGACGGGCAGCCGGTGCGGGTGCTGGTGGTGGACGACGAGGCGACGCTGGCCGAGTTGGTCACCATGGCCCTGCGGTACGAGGGCTGGGACGTGCGCAGCGCGGGCGACGGCGCCGGCGCGGTCAAGCTGGCCCGGGAGTTCCGGCCGGACGTCGTGGTGCTGGACATCATGCTGCCCGACCTGGACGGCCTCGAGGTGCTGCGCCGGATGCGGACCGAGGCCCCGCACCTGCCGGTGTTGTTCCTGACCGCCAAGGACGCGGTGGAGGACCGGATCGCCGGGCTGACCGCGGGCGGGGACGACTACGTGACCAAGCCGTTCAGCCTGGAAGAGGTGGTGTTGCGGCTGCGCGGACTGCTGCGCCGCATGCACGTGGCCGCCGAGGCGTCCGGTTCGCTGCTGGTGGTCGGTGACCTGACCCTGGACGAGGACAGCCGGGAGGTGCGCCGGAGCGGCCAGGCCGTGCAGCTCACCGCGACCGAGTTCGAGCTGCTGCGGTTCCTGATGCGCAACGCGCGCCGGGTGCTGTCCAAGGCGCAGATCCTCGACCGGGTGTGGAACTACGACTTCGGCGGCCAGGCCAACATCGTCGAGCTGTACATCTCCTATCTGCGCAAGAAGATCGACGCCGGCCGCGAACCGATGATCCACACCATGCGCGGAGCCGGGTATGTCCTCAAACCGGCGAACTGACCGCGCGAGCCGGGCGGCGCGCTGGCGAGGCCCGGCCGGGTGGTCGCTGCGGGCCCGGTTGCTCGCCGAGCAGATTCTGCTGGTCTCGGTCGTGTGCATCATCATCGGCGCGGCCACCCTGCTGTTCCTGCACCAGTTCCTGTACAGCCAGACCGCGACCCAGCTGGAGGGCGCGTTCAAGGGCGCGGTCGCCTCGCAGTCGCAGCCACATGGCAATCCCTTCCCCGGCCACGCGTCCAACCCGGCCGACGGCCGCGATCAGGGGCCCGGCCCGGAATTCCTGGGCGGTCCCTCCGGTTTCGGCTCGGTCGGCCTGGTCATGCAGGCCGACGGCACCATCACGGCGGGCATCAGCAACTCGTTCGGCCAGGGCGGAGACGCGACCAGCAGCCTGACCGCCGGTGAAGTGGCCACGTTGAAGGGCGTCACCCCCAACTACAGCGTGCAGGAAATCTCCCTCGGCGACCGCGGCGACTTCCTGGCCATCGCCACCAAGATCCCGGACAAGGGGACGACCGTGGTGCTGGGCGTGCCGTTGTCCTCGGTGAACAGCACGCTCACCGACGTCGGCCTGGTGTTCGTGATCGTGGCCGGCGCGGGCCTGCTGCTGGTCGGGTTGATCGGCGGGCTGATCATCCGGCGCACGCTGCGGCCGCTGCGCCGGGTCGCGGCCACCGCGGGCCGGGTGGCCGAGCTGCCGCTGGACCGCGGCGAGGTGGCGCTGTCGGTGCGGGTGCCCGAGGTGGACACCGATCCGCGCACCGAGGTCGGCCAGGTCGGCTCGGCGCTGAACCGGATGCTCGGGCACATTGCGCACGCGCTGTCCGCCCGGCAGGCCAGTGAGATGCGGGTGCGCCAGTTCGTCGCGGACGCCAGTCACGAGCTGCGCACCCCGCTGGCCGCCATCCGCGGTTACGCCGAACTGGCCCAGCGCAAGGAGGCCGACACCCCGGCCGAGGTGACCCACGCGCTGCGCCGGGTGGAGTCGGAGTCGGCCCGGATGACCACGCTGGTGGAGGACCTGTTGTTGTTGGCCCGCCTGGATTCCGGGCGTCCGCTGGACCGCGAGACGGTCGACCTGTCGATGCTGGTCATCGAGCGGGTCGGGGACGCGCACGTGGCCGGGCCGGAGCACCGCTGGCAGCTGGAACTGCCCGACGAGCCGGTCACGGTCACTGGTGATGTCCAGCGCCTGCACCAGGTTCTGGCCAATCTGCTGACCAACGCCCGCAACCACACCCCGCCGGGCACCACGGTGACCACCTCGGTGACCGTGTCCCCGCACGGCGAGGCGGTGCTGACCGTGCTGGACAACGGCCCCGGTATTCCGGCCGATCTGTTGCCGCAGGTGTTCGACCGGTTCGCCCGGGGCGACACCTCACGTTCCCGCGCCGCCGGCTCCACCGGGCTGGGCCTGGCCATCGTGTCCGCGGTGGTCAGCGCGCACCATGGCACCGTGTCGGTGGAGAGCCGGCCCGGCCGCACCGCGTTCATCGTGCGACTTCCCGACGCCAGCCAGGTTTCGGCGTTATCGTCGTCCACAAAGGACGATGGCGCGGACGTCGAGACGACCATGCCGATCGCGCTGCCCGACGGGCCGCCGATCCAATGGCCGACCGAGTACGGCAACACCCAACCCCATCCGCTGCCGCAGGCCACGCACAGTCCCCGCACAGCCTCGGCACAACCGTCACGTAGGTGGCACCTCGAAAGTGGACGGCATGACCGCGCTCGCCCCTGACACCAGGGCCTCCGATTCGCCTGACGAAGAACATCCCGCCCGCTGGCGCCGGCTGCTGCTGGGCAAGCCAAGCGATCCGCGCTGGGTGCGGCCCGCGCTGTACGCGCTGCTGATCGCGACCGCGCTGCTGTACATCGTCGGTCTCGGCGCGTCGGGCTGGGCCAACCAGTTCTACTCGGCGGCGGTGCAGGCCGGCACGAGCAGCTGGAAGGCGATGTTCTTCGGCTCCAGCGACGCGGCCAACGCGATCACCGTGGACAAACCGCCCGCGGCGCTGTGGATCATGGACATCTCGGCCCGGATCTTCGGGGTCAACGCCTGGAGCATTCTGGTGCCGCAGGCGCTGGAGGGGGTCGCCTCGGTCGGCCTGCTGTATGCCACGGTGCGCCGCTGGTACTCCCCCGGCGCGGCGCTGATCTCCGGGGCCGCGCTGGCCGTGACCCCGGTCGCGGTGCTGATGTTCCGGTACAACAACCCGGATTCGCTGCTGGTGCTGCTGTTGATCGCGGCCACCTACGCCACCGTGCGGGCGCTGGAGAACGCGAGCACCAAATGGCTGGTGTGGGCCGGGGTGTTCCTCGGTTTCGGCTTCATCACCAAGATGCTGCAGGCGTTCCTGATCGTGCCGGTGATCGCGGTGGTCTACCTGGTCGCCGCGCCCACCGGGCTGGGCCGGCGGATCCGGCAGGTGCTGCTGGCCGGGGTGGGCATGGTGGTCGCCGCCGGCTGGTGGGTGGCGATCGTGGCGCTGATCCCGGCCGCCGACCGCCCCTACATCGGCGGCTCGCAGACCAACAGCGTGCTCGAACTCGCCTTTGGCTACAACGGTTTCGGCCGGTTGACCGGGGACGAGACCGGTGGGCTGGGCAACACCAACCAGGGCGTTGGCTGGACCCGGTTGTTCGAAAGCGAGATGGGCGGCCAGATCTCCTGGCTGCTGCCGGCCGCGCTGATCCTGCTGGTGGCCGGACTGTGGTTCGCCGGCCGTGCCCCGCGCACCGACCGCACCCGGGCCGGTTTCCTGATCTGGGGAGGCTGGCTGGTGATCACCGGCGTCGTGTTCAGCCTGTCCAACGGCATCATCCACCCCTACTACACGGTGGCCCTGGCCCCGGCGATCGCCGCGCTGGCCGGGATGGGCGTTGGCCAGTTGTGGCCGCGGCGGGGCGAGATCGCGGCGAACCTGGTGCTGGCCGGGACGCTCGCGGTCACCTCGATCTGGGCCGCGGTGCTGCTGGGCCGAAGCTCGGACTGGCAGCCCTGGCTGCGGGTGGCCGTGCCGGTGGCCGGGCTGATCGCGGCGGTACTTTTGTTGCTGCACAACCAGGTCGGCCAGCTGATGGTGAAGGCCGCGGCGGTGGTGGCGCTGATCGCCGGGCTGGCCGCGCCGACGGCCTACGCGGTGGACACCGCGGCCACCACGCACAACGGCGCGATCCCCTCGGCCGGACCGGCCAGCCTGGGCGGCTTCGGCGGCATGGGCGGCGGACCCGGCGGCGGCGGCGGTTTCGGTGGCCGGGGTGGCAATCGCGGCGGCAACGGCGGCACGGGCGGCTTCCCCGGCGGCGGCAACTCCACCGGCGGTCTGCCGGGTGGCAACAACACCGGCAGCAACACCGGCGGAACCGGCAACGGAAATACCAGTGGCGCCAACGGAAACGGCAATGCCGGTGGGTTCGGCGGCGGCATGGCCGGTGGGCACGGCGGTGGCGGCATGGCCGGTATGGGTGGCCTGCTGGACGGCACCGCGGTCAGCGGCGAACTGTCCAGCCTGCTCAAGAAGAACGCAGGCGACTACACCTGGGTGGCCGCTGCCGTCGGCTCCAACAACGCGGCCAGCTACCAGCTGGCCATCGACGACCCGGTGATGGCGCTGGGCGGCTACAACGGCACCGACCCCTCGCCCACCCTGGCCCAGTTCGAGCAGTACGTGCAGGAGGGCAAGATCCACTACTTCATCGGCTCGGGCAGCGTCGGCTTCGGCGGCATGGGCGGATCCACCAGCAGCGGCAGCAACGACGCCTCGGAGATCGCCAGCTGGGTGGCCAAGCACTACACCTCGACCACCGTGGGCGGCACCACGGTGTACGACCTGACGAAGACGGCGAAGTAGATCCAGGTGTCAAGGGCACGCGGCACCACCGGGAGTTTCTCCCGGTGGCGCCGCGTGGCGTCGGTCACATGGCAACGCTTCACAGGTGTGGCACAGGACGGCCACACAGTGGGCATAGCGATGAACAGCATCGTTTCAGCCATGACCCTCACGCTGCCCTCCGACGACGTTGAAGGACACGAACCAGCGACGAACGGGAGCGCCGAGCCCATTGACACCAACGTGACCTCGCCGGTGCTCGACGTCGTGGTTCCGGTCTACAACGAGGAAGCCGACCTGGAGCCGTGCGTCCGGCGGCTGCACGCGCACCTGAAGGATCATTTCCCGTACCCGTTCCGGATCACCGTGGCCGACAACGCGAGCATCGACAACACGCTCGTGGTGGCCAGATCCCTGGCCGCCGAGTTGCCCGAGGTGGCGGTCAACCACCTGGAGCTCAAGGGCCGCGGCCGGGCGCTGCGCACCGTCTGGTCGGCCTCGGACGCGCCGATCCTGGCCTACATGGATGTGGACCTGTCCACCGACCTGGCCGCGCTGCTGCCGCTGGTCGCGCCGCTGATCTCCGGCCACTCCGACCTGGCCATCGGCAGCCGCCTGGCCCGCGGCTCCCGGGTCGTGCGCGGACCCAAGCGGGAGATCATCTCCCGTTGCTACAACCTGATCCTGCGCAGCACCCTGGCCGCGCGGTTCTCCGACGCGCAGTGCGGGTTCAAGGCCATCCGCGCCGATGTCGCCCGGCGGCTGCTGCCGTTGGTGGAGGACACCGGCTGGTTCTTCGACACCGAGCTTCTGGTCATCGCCGAGCGCTCCGGGCTGCGCATCCACGAGGTCCCGGTGGACTGGGTGGACGACCCGGACAGCCGCGTGCACATCGTGTCCACCGCGGTGGCCGATCTCAAGGGGGTGGTGCGGCTGCTGCGCGCGTTCGGCAGCGGCCGGCTCCCGGTCAGCGAGATCCGGGCCCAGTTGGGCCGGGCCCCGCTGGAGCCGGTCACCCCGGGCGTGCCGGCCGGGCTGACCCGCCAGGTGGTGCGGTTCGCCGCCATCGGCGTGGCCAGCACCCTGGCCTACCTGGTGCTCTACGTGCTGATGCGGGCTCCGCTCGGTGCGCAGGGCGCGAACTTCGTGGCGCTGTTGTTCACCGCGATCGCCAACACCGCGGCCAACCGCAGGCTCACCTTCGGCGTCCGCGGTCAGCGCGGTGCCGGGGTGCACCAGTTCCAGGGCCTGATCGTGTTCGCCCTCGGCTGGGTGCTGACCAGCGGCTCGCTGGCCGTCCTCAACAGCGTCACCACCCCGAGCCGGCCGCTGGAGCTGGCCGTGCTGGTGCTGGCCAACCTCGCCTCCACCGTGTTGCGGTTCGTGCTGTTCCGCGCCTGGGTGTTCCGCCCGCGCCGCCAGCCCGCCCGCTGAATCCCGCCCATCCGCGGGCGGTCACGACGAGGTGACCGCCTTTTCGTTTGTCCGGCAACGCAATCCGCTTACGGAGACCACTGAATGAGCACCACCCTCAACCCCGGGGCGCACACCCTCGCCACGCCAAGGGGCCGACTGGACGACGGCGGTTCCCGCACCGGTTTCCGCCGGTTGCTGCTGGGTCCGCCGGACCAGCCCACCTGGGCTCGCCCGGGTTTGCTGGTGCTGCTGGTCGTCGCCGCGATCCTGTACCTGTGGGACCTGAGCGCGTCCGGGTACTCCAACAGCTTCTACGCCGCCGCGGTGCAGGCCGGCACCAAGAACTGGACCGCGTTCCTGTTCGGCTCGCTGGACCCGGGTAACGCGATCACCGTGGACAAGCCGCCCGCCTCCCTGTGGGTGATGGCGCTGTCCGGACGGATTTTCGGCTTCAACTCGTGGAGTCTGCTGGTCCCGAACGCCCTGGAGGGGGTCGCCGCGGTCGGCCTGCTGCACGCCGCGGTGAAGCGCTGGTCCGGCCCGGCCGCCGGGCTCATCGCCGGTTCGGTGTTCGCGCTGACCCCGGTCGCGGTGCTGATGTTCCGGTTCGACAACCCGGACTCGCTGCTGGTGCTGCTGGAGGTCGCGGCCGCGTACTGCACCGTGCGGGCCACCGAGAAGGCCGGCCCGAAGTGGCTGATGCTGGCTGGAGTGGCGCTCGGGTTCGGCTTCCTGACCAAGCTGATCCAGGCATTCCTGGTGCTGCCCGCATTGGCGCTGGCGTACCTGATCGTCGCGCCGGCCGGCATCTGGAAGCGGATCGGGCATCTGCTGCTGGCCGGGGTCGCCCTGGTGGTCTCCGCCGGCTGGCTGCTGGTGGTGGAAGCCCTGTGGCCGTCCTCGTCGGCCCCCTACATCGGTGGCTCGACCAACAACTCGTTGCTGGAACTTGCCTTGGGCTACAACGGTTTGGGCCGGGTGTTCGGCGGCGAGGGCAACGGTGGCGGCGGTGGCGGCGGGGGCGGCGGCATGGGTGGCAACACCATGTTCGGCGGCTCGACCGGCCTGTTCCGCATGTTCGGTGACAGCTTCGGCACCGAGATCTCCTGGCTGCTGCCGGCCGCGTTGATCGCGCTGGTCGGCGGACTGTGGTTCACCCGGTGGCAGCCGCGCACCGACAAGACCCGCGCGGCGCTGATCATCTGGGGCGGCTGGCTGCTGGTCACCGTGCTGGTGTTCTCCTACATGCAGGGCACCATCCACCCGTACTACACGATCGCGCTGGCCCCGGCGATCGGCGCGCTGGTCGGCATCGGCGGCCGGGAACTGTGGCGCGGCCGCGACCACACCCCGGCCCGGTACGTGCTGGCCGCGATGGTGGCCGCGACCGCGATCTGGGACTTCATCCTGCTGGACCGGGATTCCAGCTGGCAGCCGTGGCTGCGCTGGGTCATCCTGGTCGCCGGCGTGCTGGTCGGTTCGGCGATTGTCGTTGGCGCGCACGAGTTCCGCCGGGTCGGCGCCGTGTTGCTGGCCGCGATCGTGTTCACCGTGGGCGCGGCCAGTACGGCCTGGGGCGTGGACACCGCGAGCAGTCCGCACAGTGGCTCGATCCCGACTTCGGGCCCGAGCAGCTCCGGCGGTTTCGGCGGCGGCCCGGGTGGCGGCGGCTTCGGCGGCGGCAGTGGCGGTAGCGGCGGCACCGGCCGGCGCTCCGGTAGCGCGGATCAGGGCGGCTTCCCCAGTGGCGCAACGGAAAGCGGCATGGGCCAGTTGCCCACGTCGGGCAGCGGTTCCAGCGGCAGTGGCTCGGGTGGCCGCGGGTCCGGCGGCACTGGCGGCGGTAGCGGTGGCTTCACCGGCGGCGGTGGCGGCATGGGTGGCCTGGGCGACGGGGGCGGCTCGACCAACAGCGCCCTGGCCAAGCTGCTGACCGCGAGCAAGACCCGTTGGGCCGCCGCGGTTTCCGGCTCCAACCAGGCCGCGTCGCTGGAGCTGGACCTCGGCGTCTCGGTGATGGCCATGGGCGGCTTCACCGGCAGCGACCCGTACCCGACCCTGGCCCAGTTCAAGCAGTACGTGGCCGACGGAGAGATCAGCTACTACATCTCCGGTGGCGGTATGGGCGGTGGCGGTATGGGCGGCCAGAACTCGATCAGTGCCATCACCAGCTGGGTGGAGCAGAACTTCACCGCCTCGACGGTCGGCGGCGAAACCGTCTACAAGTTGACCAAGTAGCTCGACGGGGAGATGCGGGGCCGCGACCGGACGTCCGGTCGCGGCCCCGCCGTTCGTCCGCCCTGGCGTTCAGCCAGTGCGAGCCCGACGAGGGCTCTGCGAAACATGACGAGGGCTCCGCGAAACATGTGGTGGCGCAACGAAAACAGCGGGAGTCGCGACCCGGCTGGTCGTGACCCCCGCTGTTGCTCAGGGCGGCCCGGCTTCGCAGCACGGTCCCGCCCGAGCATCCCGCCCCCCGGGCTCGATTTTCCGCCCCAGCGCCGCTGCCGTGCGGCACCTGCGCGGTTCAGCAGGACGTCCGAGCGAGCGTCCCGCCGTCCTCGCGGCAGTTCAGTTCTCGCATGCAGCCGCGCGAGCGCCTTTCCCTGCGGCAGTTCAGCTTCGCGTGCAACTGCGCGAACGTCTTTCCCTGCGGCAGTTCAGCCTTCCAGCGCCGCGTCCAGCGTGATCTGGACGCCGGTCAGCGCCTTGCTCACCGGGCAGCCGGCCTTGGCGTCCTGCGCGGCCTTCTCGAAGCCGGCCGCGTCCAGGCCGTCCACCTCGCCGCGCACCTTCAGCATGATGCCGGTCAGCCGGAACCCGCCGCTGGGGTCCGGGCCGAGGCTCACATCGGCCTGCACGTCCAGCGCCTGCGGGGTGCCCCCGGCCGCGCCGATCAGCGCGGACAGCTGCATGGCGTAGCACGCGGAGTGCGCGGCGGCGATCAGCTCCTCCGGGCTGGTGGTGCCACCGGCGTCGTCGGCCGCGCGCTTGGGGAAGGACACCTCGTAGGTGCCGACGTGCGAACTGGTCAGCTCGACCTGGCCGGAGCCCTGCTCCAGGGTGCCGTTCCAGGCGGTACGAGCGGTACGGGTGGGCATGCCATCTCCTTCACTCGGTTGCGTGCAACTAGATCGTACACAACTAATCTTGCCGGAGCAGATCGGCCTGCACCGAGTCGGCCAGCGTGCGCAGCCGCTCGACCAGGTCGGCGGCCTCTTCCAGGTCCAGTCCGGTGGCCCGGCAGATGTGCGACGGAATCCCGGTGGCCCGCTCGCGCAGCCGGTGCCCGGCCCCGGTCAGCGTGATCTCCACCGAGCGCTCGTCGTCCACGCGCCGGCGCCGGGTCACCATGCCGAGCGTCTCCAGCCGTTTGAGCAGCGGTGACAGTGTGCCGGAATCCAGCCGCAGCCGCTTGCCGAGTTGCCCGACGGTGACCGGCCCGGACTCCCACAGCACCAGCATCACCAGATACTGGGGATAGGTCAGCCCCAGCGCCTCCAGCAGCGGCCGGTACCGCGCGGTGATCGCCCGGGACGCCGAATACACGGCGAAACACAGCTGTTCGTCCAGCCCGAGCCCGGGCTCACCTGCGGCAGCCATGCCTCAAGGTTACTTCAGTTGTGGGCAATCATCTCGCGGATGCCGCTGATGATCACGGCCAGTCCGCCGGCGAATCCCTGAATCCCGCCCGGCACGCTGCTCCCCTCGCCCGGCACCAGGTAGGTGACCACCAGCCGGGTGCCGTAGCGCCGGCCGGAGTGCACCGCATCGACCAAGCTCAGTGAACCGTCACTACTCGGTGAGTTGCCGCAACTGTTCCAGGAGCTCGGCCCGGCTGTTCGAGCCGAGCTTCTGGCGCATCCGGGCCACATGGTGCTCCACCGTTTTGGCCGAGATGAACAGCCGGTCGCCGACCTGCTTGTAGGTCAACCCACTCAGCACCAGCCCGGCCACCTCACGCTCCCGTTCGGACAGTCCGGCCTGCGGCGCCTCGCCGACCGCGACCGGCGTCGGCGCGGCCGCTGTCGCCGGAGCCTCACCGTCGGATTCGGTGCTGCGCTTGGCTCGCGCCGGACGTCCCTGCAACACCCGGGCGCAGTTGAGCAACGCGACCATGGCCTTGCGGTCGGAGGTCCGGATCGCCGCCTGCCCGGCCAGTCGCGCGCCGTCCCAGCACAGTCCGATGCCGTGCAGTGCCCGCGCCGCGGCTTCCACCCCGTCCGCGTCCACTCGCCCGGCCATCAGTTCCAGCCAGCATTCCGCCGCTGTCGCAAGGACTTTCTGGTAGTGCCCGTGCCCGGCGTGGGCGGCCAAAGCCGCGGCGTGTTCCTCGGCGGCGGTCCGCGCTTCGGCGGTGATCGCCGCGTGCAGTAAGCCCCAGTGCAGCGGCGCCGCCCACAGCGGCGGCTCGCCCAGCGCGGCCAGCAAAGTCCGCGCCTCCAGCAGATGCGGCGCCAGCCGGCCCTGATCGCGCAACCTCGCCGCGGCCGCCGCGAATTCGCCAAGCGGCAGGAACATGAACAGATCGACCGGATGCCGCAGCACGGCTTCGCAGGCCTGGGCCCAGATCCGGCGCAGTGCGCCCACATCGCTGGACCGCCGCGCCGCACCGACCTCCAGCGCCACCGCGAACAGCCAGTCCCGCGGTTCCAGCGGCCGGCCGCCCCGGGCGAGCGCGACCAAACCCTCCTTGACCGCGCTGATGTTGCCCTTGTTCATCTCGATCCACAGCTGCAGCAACCGGTGCCGGGTGGCCATCAGCGGACCGCCCAGGTGCGCCCCGATCGCCCGCTCCAGCACGGATTCCGCGGCCGGCAGCTCACCGGTGTGCAACGCGACCAGCGCGGCGGTCGCGGCCGGGCTGTCCGGCAGCAGCACCGCCGAGCCGGCCGGTTCCAGCATGGCCGCGGCCCGCACCAGGTTGGCCAGCGCGATCGTGGTGGACCCGCCGATCGACTCGCGCACCCCGGAGGCCGTCAGTTCGGCCGCCCCGGCCAGCAGCGTCGGCGGGCCGTCCCCGGCGGGCGCGCCCAACAGCGCCTCGGCCTGTTGCGGGTGTCCGGTGCCGTACATGCCGATCGCGGCGAACGAGGCCGCGAATCCGGTGCCGGACCAGCGATACAGCTCGGCCGACCGGCCCAGCTGGCCGCGGTGGGCCGAAGCCGCCCCGGCCACCCGCGCGCCCTCGGCCCGGTCAGCCGGGTCCGAAGCGCCGATCAGCTGATCGGCCAGCCGCAGCGCGGGATCGAGATCACCGGACAACGCCGAAGCCAATGCCCAGCCCGCGGCCACTTCCGGCGCGGGTTTGCCCGCGGTGACCGAGGCCGCGTAGAAGCGGGCGGCCAGCGCGGGATCCTCGGTCAGCGCTTCCTCGGCCGCGGCGGCGAACGCGGCGGCCACGTTCTCCCCGGCCGCGCCGGTGCCCAGCAGCGACCGGGCCAGCGGCAGCACCGGCCCGCCGCGTTCCCGTTGCAGCTCGACCAAACGCTGCCGCACCGAGATGCGCCGCTCGGCCGGCACCAGCACCCGGACCGCGCGCCGCGCCATGGGCAGCAGCGTGCCGTCCGCGGCCAGCAGGCCGGTGGCCCGGGCGGCGTCCATGATCGTGCCGATCGACTCGGCGTCCTGTCCCAGCAGCGCGGCCACCAGTTCCAGGTGCCGGCTCACCCCGGCCTCCACGGCCAGCAGGAACCGCTGCACGTCCGGGTCGAGCTGGTCGAGGTGGTGACGCAGCGGGGCCAGCGCGGCGGCAGGCAGTTCGGCGTCGGTGTGCAGGGCGATTCCGGCCGAGAGCGCGTCGGCCACGCATTCCACCAGCCGCGGCACTCCGCCGGTCTGCGTGTGCAGGTATCCGACCAGCCCGGGGGTGACCTCCGGGGCGTCGCGCGCGGTCAGGTATTCGGTCAGCCGGGCCCGGTCGAACGCGGTGGGCGCCAACGGCGGCCGGACCCGGCCCAGCACCGCGGCCAGTTCGGCCAGCGCAGGCGCCATCGGCCACGGCCGGTAGGCCACGACCAGCGAAGGTCCTGGTGTGTCAACGGTTTCGGCCAGTTCGATCAGCGCCCGCAGCTGCGGTTCGGCCAGTGTCTGGGCGTCGTCGACCAGCACCGCCTGGCCCGGTTCGCGGATCTTGTCCGGTTCGGCCAGCGCCTCCCCCGCGCCAAGCACCCGGGCCCCGGCCCGCCGGTAGATCCCGTCCAGCTCACCGAGCAGGGTGCTCTTGCCGTATCCCCCCGCCGCCTGCACACCCACCCGTACCCCGGTCAGCGGGTCGGCCTCAACGGAGGCCAGGAAGTCCTTGGTCAGCCCGTCCAGGACGGGCTTGTGCCGAGCGACTGCTGGTGTGGTCAACGGCCATCCTCAGTTGTGAGAAGTGTGCAGCACGGACGAGGGCGTCTGGGAGGAGTTGGCCCTCGGGTAGTACATCAGGGTCAGCGTCACGCCGACCGCGAGCACGAGCGCCACGATCACCACCAGCACGATCGGCTTGACGCCGGGCAGGTAGCGGCGCAGCAGACTGCGTTCGGGCAGTTCCAACGGGGTCAGTTCGATCGGCGGGCGCGGCGGCGATTCGTCGTCGAGGTCGTATTCGCCCGCGTTGGAGTCGATCTCGGCCAGCCGGGGGTCGGGCACGAACACCATGGTCTGCTCGGTGGGGGCGAGCAGTTCCGGGCCGTGCCCCTTTGCGGACAGCAACCTGCGCCCGGCCAGCGCCGCGCCGCGCGCGATGCCCAGGTCGGGTTCGGGATGCAGGCTGACTCGTCCGGTTTCGGTGGCGGTGACCAGTTCGCGCACCAGCGGGATGCGCACCGACCCGCCGATCAGCAGCACCTCGCCCACCGGGGCCTGAGCCGCGACCGCCGTGCGCACGGTGCGCTGCAACGTCTCCACCGTGCCGTTGACCGCGGGCCGGATCAACTCCTCGAACTCGGCCCGGGTCACCCGCACGTCCGCGGCGACCGTCGGCAGCTGGGCCGGGATGGTCGTCTCGATCACCGCCGACAGCTTCTGCTTGGCCACCGTGCAGTGCCGGCGCAGCATCGCCATGGCGCCCAGGGCGGCCGGGTCGGTGGGGTCCAGTTCGGACGCGGCCCGGCCCAGTTCGCCGCGCACCCGGTCGACCAGCAAATCGTCGAAGTGGCTGCCGCCCACGTCCTCCACGCTCTCCGACGATCCGACCAGCTCGAACCCGCCGGCCGGTCCCCGGCGCACCACCGCGGCCTCGAACGTGCCGCTGCCCAGGCTGTACACCGCGACCGATTCGCCCGCATACACCAGTTCGCGCGCGGCGTGCCCTTCGGCGGCGGCGATCGCCTCGGGCAGCAGGGTGACCTCGGCCAGGCTCTGCCGGGCCAGTTCGGCGTTCAGCAGGCCCCGCCGGTAGCTGCCCCAGTCGGCGCGGTGGGTGAGCACCACCCGCTCGGCCGGGCCCTCCACCGCCTCCACCTGGTCGACCACCGCGCGGACCAGCACCGCGATGAGTTCCTGGGCGGTGCACAGTTGCCCGCCCAGCAGCAGCGGCACGTCGTCGCCGACTCGCCGGTTGAGATCGCGGGCCACCCGATCGGGTTCGGCCGGGGCCCGTTGCTCGGCGGCCTGGCCGACCAGCACGCTGCCGTCCCGGCCCAGGTAGACCACGGTGGGCATGAGCGGGAAGCGACCCCCCAGGGGGATCACCTCGGGCATTCCCCAGGCCCCATCGGAAAGCCGGCACAGCGCGGCGGCGGTGTACCGGGTGCCGACGTCGATACCCAGGACGTAGGGCATGAGGGTCGTTTCCTCCACGACAGTGCACGGGTCGCCCAAGTGGGCCTGCTCGACGCCATGACCCCGAGTTGTCGGTCAACCGCTGGCGGTGACCCCCGATCGAGGTCCCCCATTGGTACCAAACCCGAGCTATCGGCGAAACAGGCGGCTACGTTACGACCCCCTACTTCCCCTAATCAACCCCCTAACAAGTGAATCCCCTAACCCTAACGAGGGTTGATCAAGATCGGGTGCGATCCCCGATGATCGGGTTCCCCCACGCCCATAGTGTTGGGCATCTCCCCGGACGTGGCGTATCCGGAAGCGGGTCGCGCCACACCTGATACATCCCCGAAGAAGAAGGCTCGGAGGCCATTTCTCCCATGGAAGCCAACCTGCACGACTTCGTGCTGAACCTGCTCAGCGACTCGTCGGCGCTGTCCGCGTTCGACCTCGACCCGGCCTCGGTGCTGGACGGTGCCGGCCTGAGCGACATCAGCGCCACCGACGTGGCCGACGCGCTGCCGCTGGTGCTGGACTCGCTGCCGAACGTCGACGCCGTGGACTCCGCGCTGGGCGCGCTGTCCACCGTCGAGTCGCTGGGTGGCCAGGCCGGTGCGATCGCTCAGCTGCAGGCCGTCACCTCGGTGCTGTCCACCGCGACCAGCACCGTCACCTCGGACGCGGGTGCCCTCGACGGCGCCGGCGCGCTGTCCATCGCCACCCCGCTGGGTGACGAGGTCGGCGGGCTGACCGCCAGCGCCAGCGGCATCGAGGCCGTCGCCACCGGTCCGCTGACCGCGGACCTGTCGGTCGGCAGCGACGTCGCCGACGTGCTCGACTCCAACGCCCTGACCGCCACCTCGGTGCTGACCGGCGGCGCCAACGAGGTGACCGGCATGGTCAGCGAGGTCAGCGCCGTTTCCTCGGTGGTGCCCGGCGCGTCCGTCGCCACCAGCGCGCTGGCCGGCGTGTCCAGCTCGGTCACCGGTGCGGTCGCCAACACCGCCACCACCGGCGCGGCCCTGGTCTCCGGCGTGCTGGCCAACCCGGCCGCCGTGGTCACCGACGCCGTCGCCAACCCGGCCGGCACCGTCACCGGCGCCGTCGGCATCGGCGAGGGCATCGCCGTCAACGCCGTCGACTCGATCGCCGGCAACCTGCCCGCGGGCGACGTGGTGACCGGCCTGGTCGGCACCACCACCGGGGTGGCCAACACCGCGGTGTCCGAGGTCAGCTCGCACGTCAACCCGGCCGGTGTCACCGACCTGGCCGGCCACGCGACCGACCCGAGCTACCTGGCGGGCACCGCCGAGGGCGCGGTCGGCACCGTGACCGGCACGGTCAGCGGCGTCACGGCGCAGCTGCCCGGCGGTGAGGCCCTGTCCGGCCTGACCAACGACGTCACCAACAACGTGACCAACACGGTGAGCGACCCCACGCACGCCGTGAGCACGGTCACCGGCCTGGTGTCCGACCCGAGCCACGCCGTGGGCTCGGTCACCGACACCGCGGGCACCGCCGTGCACGCCGTCACCGGCGTTGTGGCGGGTGTCACCGGCGACGCCACCAGCCAGGCCACCCACGCGGTCAGCGACAGCCCGCTGTCCGGCGCGACCTCGGCCGTCTCCGGCCTGACCTCCTCGGTCAGCGACACCGCGTCGCACACCGACGCCGGTCACGCCGACCCGAGCAGCCTGCTGGGCGACCTGCACCTCTGATCCAACTCAGAGCGGTCGGGGGAACGTCGTGGGGCCCGGGAGTCGTAGTACTCCCGGGCCCTACTTCACTCAAACGGCTTAACACGGCACACTGAGTGGGTGATCGCCCCGCCGCCTTGGCTCGACGTCCTCGACAGCACGATCGGCGCCTGCGCCTCCCACCAGCGGCCCGATCTCGCGCACCGGCTGCGCCAGCGCAGAGCCCGACTGCTGGACGACCGGCTGCGGGTGCTGGTGGTCGGCGAGCCCAACCAGGGCAAGAGTCAGCTGGTCAACGCCCTGGTCAACGCCCCGATCTGTGCCGTCGGCGACGACCTGACGACCACCGCGCCCACCGTCGTGCAGCACGCCGACGTCCCGTCCGCCGCGCTGGTCACCGACACCGCCGGACACGCTCCCCGGGCCATCGCCCCGGGTCCCGAGCGGGTCGACACCACCATCGACGAGGTGTCCAAGCAGGTCGCCGGTCGTGCGGGCGCCACCCACCGGGGCGCCATCGTCCGGGCCGAGATCGGCATTCCGCGCAAACTGCTCGCTTCGGGCCTCGTGCTCATCGACACTCCCGCTGTGGGTGACCCCCAGTCGGCTGGCGCGGCCCGCACCTTCGCCGCTCTCGACCAGGCCGACACCGTGCTGCTGGCCACCGACGCCACCGCCGAGCTGTCCACCCGGGAGCTGGACCTGCTGGTGCGCATCGTGAAGTCCTGCCCGAACGTCATCATCGCGCTGACCAAGATCGACCTGTCCCCCCGCTGGCGGCAGGTGGCCGAGGCGAATCGGGAAAAGCTGGCCAAAGCGTCGGTTTCGGCCCGGTTGATCGGCGTGTCGGCCGTGCTTCGCTTGCAGGCGGCCAAAACCGGCGATCAGCAGATCAACGCCGAATCCGGCTTCGTGGATCTGATCGGCTGTCTGCAGCGCGAGGTCACCGGCAAGTCCGAGCACGTCGCGCCGCGCGCGGTCGCGGTGGCCACGTCCACCACCATCGCCGCGCTGGTCACCACCCTGCGCGGCCAGCTGGCCGGAACCGAGTCGGCGAACTCGGTGGCCGCGACGGCCCAGCTGACCGAGGCCCAGCAGCAGTTCGACGCCCTGCGCAAGCGCACCGGCCGCTGGCAGACCACGGTGGCCGACGAGATGGCCGACATCGGCGCGGACGTCGAGCACGACTTCCGCGAGCGCACCCGGCTGATCCTGCGCGAGGTGGACCGCGCCTTCGACGAGGCCGAGCCGCTGACCGCCTGGGAGCCGTTCGGCGAGTGGCTGGCGGAGAACCTGATGGAGGCCGCGCAGGCCAATTTCGCCTGGCTGGTCGAGCGTTGCCAGTGGCTGGCCGACCGGGTGGCCGCCGAGTTCCCGCCCGAGGACGGGGCTTCGGTGGTAACGCTGCCCGAATGGGCCGACCCGGAGACCGCTGACCTGGACGATCCTCGTTTGGAGCCGTACAGCGTCGGGGCCCGTGCGTTCACCGGTCTGCGCGGCTCGTACGGTGGTGTGCTGATGTTCGGACTCATCACCAGCATGGCCGGCCTGTCCCTGGTCAACCCGATCTCGCTGGCCGCCGGTGTGGCCTTCGCGGGCAAGACCATCCGGGACGAGGCCGACGGGCGGCTCAAGCGCCGCCAGAGCCAGGCCAAGTCCACCGCCCAGCGTTACGTGGACGACTTCTTCATCATGTGCAGCAAGGAAAGCAAGGACCTGTCCCGGAAGGTGCAGCGCACCCTGCGCGATCACATCACCGAGCGGGCCGAGGCCATGCAGGCCGAGCTCAACACCACCGCGACCCAGGCCCGGGAGACCGTGCAGTCCGAGGCCACCCGCCGCGACCGCACGAACCTCGTGGTGCGCCAGTCACTTGAGCAGCTGGTCAACCTGCACCACAAGGTGCAGGAGCTGGCCACTCCCCGGGCCCTTGGCGGTTCGAGCGGCCTGGAACTGACGGCATGACCGGACCCGGCGCCCACCTGCCGGACATCGCCTGGGCCATGCTCAACTCCGCGCTCGGTCTCTACCGGGACAACCCGAGGGCCACCGGCTGGCTGCGTCATCACCGGGAGCGCTTCGAGGAGCCGTTGCGGGTGGCCGTGGCCGGGCCGCGCGGCGTGGGCAAATCGACTCTGGTCAACGCGTTGGTCGGCGAGGAGATCGCCCCGGTCGGCCTGCCCGGCCACCAGGCGGTGACCTGGTTCCAGGACGCCGCCGAGCCACGGGCCACGGTGTATCCGCCGCACGGCCAGGCCGGTGAGGCCCCGATCGGCCGGATCGACGCGAAACTCCAGGTCGATCTGCGCGAGTGGCGGCCCGATCAGCTGGGCCAGGTGGTGATCGACGTGCCCACCCGGGCGCTGCGCGATCTGGTGCTGATCGACAATCCGGCGCTGCCCACCGACGAGGACCAGGGCGAGGCGCTGGACCGGATCACCCGCCAGTCCGACGCCGTGCTGTACGTGGGAAGGCACGGCGACGCCGAGGATCTGGCCGTGATGCGGGCCGCCACCGACAATCCGGTGTCCCGCGCCGCGCCGGTGAACCTGGTGCTGGTGCTGGCCCGGGCCGACGAGATCGGCGGCGGCCGCATCGACGCGCTCACCTCGGCCCGGCAGATCGCCCGCCGTTATCGCGGTGACGTCAACGTGCGCGGCGCCTGCCAGGACGTGATCGCCATCGCCGGACTGATCGCCCAGGCCGGGCGCACCATGCGGGAGAACGAGTTCGCCGCCCTGGCCAAACTGTCCGCAGTGGATCGAACCGTACTGGACGATGCTTTGCTGTCGGCCGAACGGTTCACCGCCGCCGAGGTGCCGATCGGCCTGAGCCAGCCCGACCGGCATTACCTGTTCGACCGCCTCGGCCTGTTCGGCCTGCGCCTGACCACGACGCTGCTGCGCCGCGGCTACGACAGCCAGATCACCCTGTCCGCACAACTGGTGCAGCGCAGTGGTTTGCGCGATCTGCGCGAGGCCATCGCCCAGTCCTTTGTGGAACGTCGCGAGGTGCTCAAGGCCCGTTCGGCGTTGCTGGGCCTGGACACCGTACTGCGCAGCGATCCCCGCCCAGAGGCCCGCAAACTCGCCCTCGACCTGGAGCGCGCTCTGGCCAACGCGCACGACTTCCGCGAACTGCGCCTGCTGGCCACGTTGCGGGCCGGACGCCTCAAACTCCCCGAGGAACTCGCCGAAGAAGCCCACCGCCTGATCGGCGGCCAGGGCGTGAGCCTGCCCGCCCGCCTGAACCTCGACGAGGCGGCAGCCGGTGGCGGCGAACTGAACCAGGCCATCATCGCCGCACTCTCCCGCTGGCGGCGGGCGGCGGAAAACCCGCTGCTGTCGGCCGATCAGCGCCGGGCCGCGCAGATCGTGGTGCGCAGCTGCGAGGGCATGATCAGCCAGCTGCACCCGGGTATGACCGGCTGACACACGCTGCTTCCTTGGAGTGGTAAACCGCGTTTTCGCACGTCATTGTCGGTCCGCGCGGCTATGTTGGGTCACCGGCGGTGATCACATGTGAGCGGAGGGCGAAATGCGCAAGACCACCGGCCGGGCCAGAGAGCTCGGCGCGACGATGCGCCGACTGCGGGTCGCGGCAGGCATGACGGAGAGCAGCCTGGCCAAGAAACTGAGCATTTCCCATGCCCACGTGTGCCGGATGGAACTGGGTGAACGGAATTTCACCGAGATCACCGT
>DASZNF010000084.1:0-11722 GCA_035551355.1 Pseudonocardiaceae bacterium
GGCACCCGGTTCGTTGCCCGGATCGGCGCCCGTTTCGTTGCCTGGCGTGGTCATGTCCGGCCGCCCGCGGGCTCCGCGTACAGATCGGCCAATGTCGCGCTGCGCAACGTGAACTCCGCGACCGCACCGCTGGCTTCGGCCGCGGCCAGCACGGCCTGCGCGTCCGCCTCCGGCGACAACTCCAGGATCGCCCGCGACCCGACCCGGTCCCGCACCCGGCAGTGCGCCAGCCCGGCCGCCCAGTCCGCGTCCGCGCCCGGGATGTCCACGATGGCCAGTCTGGCCGCACTGCCGCGCAACTCACTCGGGCTGCCAACGGAAACCAGCTGTCCACTGCGGAGCACCGTGATCCGGTCGCACGCCCGCTCGGCAACCTCCGCCGACGCGGACAACAGCACCGCCGCGCCCGCCGAGGCCAGGCCGCGCAGCACGGTGCACCAGGTTTCCACGTCGATCTCGGACAACCCGGCGAACGGCTGGTCCAGCACCAGGGCGTCGGGTTCGTGGCCGAGCACCCCGGCCAGCTCCACCCGCTGCCGCGCCGCCTCGTCCAGCGCGCTTACCCGGCGGCCGCGGTTCGCGCGCAAGCCGAGCCGGTCGATCCAGAGCAAGGCATTGCGGTGCGCGCGATTGGTGTCGAGGCCGTGTAGCTCGGCCAGGAAAACCAGCTGGTCCAGCACGGTCATGGTCGGGTACAGCCCGCGCCGCTGTGGCAGATAGCCCAGCCGGGCCCGGCCGGCCTGGGTCAGCGGCCCGGATCGCCAGCTCACCCGGCCGGAATCCGGGGTCAGCACGCCCGCCGCGATGCGCAGCAGCGTGGTCGCGCCCGCGCCCTCCGGGCCGACCACACCGAGGATCTCGCCACCGCGCGCCGCCAGGCTGCATTCCCGCACCGCGGTCACCTGGCCGTAGCGCTTGGTGACCCGCTCGAGCTCCAGCACTGCGTCTGCCACGGCGATCCCTTCTCCGGTCGCGACCTGCTCGTAGCGCACGGTAGGCGATCGGTTCCGGCACGAGACGATCACCCGCAGAGTACCGGCGCGGACCACCCCTCGTCCCCGGCAACACGGACCTACCCGAAACCGAATCCGCCCCGCAGCCTAGCGACCGATCCTGTGACCGCCGACCCCCTTTCCGGAGGCGCCCGGAAGGGGGGTCGCGACCCGGTCAGATGGTGACCAGCATCTTGCCCGTGTTGGCCCCGCGCATCATGTCCAGGAACGCCTGCGGCGCATTGCGCAGACCGTCCACAGTGGTCTCCCGGTAACTGATCTTGCCCTCCCGCAGCCAGCCGCCGACCTCGCGCCGGAACTGCTCGTTGAGGTGCGCGTAGTCCATCACCAGGAAGCCCTGTACGGTCAGCCGCTTTTTGATCAGCTGGGCCAGGTTGCGCGGCGCGGCCGGTGGCTCGGTGGCGTTGTACAGCGAGATCATTCCGCACACCGCGATCCGCGCGTGCAGCTTCGCCTCGCCCAGCGCGGCCTCAAGGTGCTCGCCGCCGACGTTGTCGAAGTACACGTCGATGCCATCAGGCGCGGCCGCGCGCAACTGCTCGCGGACCGGGCCGTCCTTGTAGTTGAACGCGGCGTCGAAGCCCAGTTCCTCGGTCAGGTAACGGACCTTGTCGGCGGAGCCCGCGCTGCCGATCACCCGTGCTGCCCCGCGCAGCTTGGCGATCTGGCCGACCAGCGACCCGACCGCGCCGGCCGCGCCGGACACGAACACGGTGTCGCCCTCGCTCATCTTGGCCACGTCGACCAGGCCGGCGTACGCGGTCAGCCCGGGCATGCCCAGCACGCCGAGGTAGGCGCCCAGCGGCGCGGCCTGCGGGTCGACCTTGACCACGTGGTCGGCGCCGGTCACCGCGTACTCTCGCCAGCCCGCGTAGTGCACCACGAAGTCCCCGGGGGCGAATCCCTCGACAGTGGAGGTGACCACCTCGCCGACCGCGCCGCCGTCCATGGCCTTGCCCAGCCGGTAGGGCGGCAGGTAGGAGGGCACGTCGTCCATCCGGCCGCGCATGGCCGGGTCCACGCTCATCACCCGGTTGCGCAGCAGCAACTGGCCTTCGCCGGGGGTGGGCACCTCGACCTCGGCGAGGTCGAAGTTGTCCATGGTCGGCCAGCCTTTGGGCCGGGATGCCAGTCGGATTTCCAGGGCTTTGTCCGGTGCGGTGTCCACGTGTCCTCCTTGACGACTGTGCGTGATTCTCGCCGGGGGAAACCGGGGGCGCACCCCGGGTAATTCCGGAACGTCAGAGTTTCGTAATAGGAATCACTGTCGGCGCAGCAGCGGCGGCCGGCGCAGCGCCTCGTGCAACGCGTCGTGGGTGCGCTCCACCTCGGCGTCGCAGTTGTACGCGTCCGCCTCCGGCCCGACCGCGACCGGCTGCGGCGGCCTGCCCACCGTCAGCCAGCGTTCCTTCCACAGCTCCTCCACCGCGGTCTCCCAGTACGCCGCCGACACCGACCGGGCCACCCGCTCCCGCTCGCTCGCCTGGGCCAGCGCCTGCCGGTCGTCCTTCAGCTTGCGGCGTAACCCCTCCACCTGGGCCAGATCGTGCGCCCGCATCCGGTTCACCGCCTCGTCGTTGCCGGCCATCAACTCCTTGTACCGGCGCACGGCATCGCCGTTGTTCACGCCTGCTCCCTCACGCCCAACTCGACCCCGAACGGGATGATCACCTGCGGCCGCGCGTGCGCGAACCGGTCGAAGAACAGGCCCCGGCCCGGCCGGGGCGACCAGGCGATCATCTGCCCGGGCGCCAACGGCATCAGTTCCTGGCCCTGCACGTCGAAGGCCACCCACGGGCCCACGTCCTCCACCGAGCCGATCGGCAGGCTGGCCCGCAACCGGCCCACCCCGCGCCACCAGCCCAGCACGTGCGTCCGCGAGGACGGGCCGTGCCGCAGCACCTCGCGCAGCTGGTCCAGCCCGTTGGTCAGCTCGCCCGGCGCGCGGGCCTCCAGCAGGCTGTGTGCGGCGTCGATGGCGTAGCCGAAGATGTAGCGCGGCAACGGATTCCGTCCGGCCACGGCCAGTTCACCGGCCACCGTGCCCAGGAACTCCTTGAAACCGCTCCATTCGACCACCTCGACGGTGTGCCCGTCGGCCCGCAACCGGTCGGCGAGCGCCTGCACCGGGGCGTCGGACTCGCTGACCAGGGTGCACAGGGAGAACACCGCACTGCCCGGTTCGTGTTGCGCGGCAATCGAAAGCGCCGCCGCGCCGAGCACGCAGGCCGCATCGTCCACAGTGGATCCGATGACGGCCAGGTTGCGGCCGGGCGCGGCCACCAGGGCGCTACCCGCCGCGCTGCCGGCCACGTCGATCACCTGACCGAACAACGCCCTCGGCCGCTCCGTCGCGCCCGGCCGCAGCGCCTGGAAGTCGGCCGCGTCGGCCAGCGCGGGCACGTGCCCGCCGTCGAACAGCTGCGGCGGGGTCAGCCCGTCCGGGATGCGCTCCCACAACTGCTTCTGCAGCACGTCGAACGTGCCCCGGGTGGTGGCGTCCGGGATGCGCGCGAGCTGATTGCCTTGCCGCACACCGGATTCGTGGTTGATCACCGCGTGCCAGCGGGGGAGGGTGACCGCCGCGTCGTTCACCTCGGCCAGCACCCGGCGGGCCTTGGGCAGCGCCACCCGCAGCACGAACTGCTCGAAGATCGCCGGTTTGCCCCAGAACGCCTCGATGCCGGACACGTCCTGACTGGCCAGCACCAGATGAATGCCCTGCGACCGGCCCCGCCGGGCCACGTCCTCCAGCAACTGCACGGCTTCGTTGGCGACCGGGTCGCGTTCGGCGAACAGGTACTGGAACTCGTCGATCACCGCGAGGATGCGCGGCCACCGCCCGCCCGGGTCCTCCGCGCGCAACTCCTCCAGTTTGGTCACCTCGTGCCGCTTGGCCGCGTCCGCCCGCTCCCGCATGACCTTCGACAGGAAGCGCAGCAGCGCCACGCCGAACTCCCGGTCGGCGTTGACGTTCACGCCGACCAGCCGGGCGTGCGGCAACCAGGTGCGGTCCTTGCGGCCCGGGGTGAACTGGGCGAAGGACACGCCTTCCTTGAAGTCCAGCAGATACAGCTCGAGTTCGTCCGGCGCGTAGCGCGAGGTGAGCCCGCCCAGCAGCGCGTAGAGGAAGTTCGTCTTGCCCGATCCGCTCGGCCCGGCGACCAGCGCGTGCGGCGAGGAGTCGCCGAGCACCACGTCCACCGGGGTGCCATCGGCGAACCCGACCGGGGCGGTCAGCCCGGCCGCGGACCGCCCGGTCCACACCTGGTCCTCATCGACCAGCAGGTCGGTGAACGCGCCCACCCGGGCCTTGCGTTCCTCGAACGCGTCGGCGATCACCGCGCAGGCGTTGGTCACCTCGGCCCGCGGCAACTGCGGATCGGGGGTGAACGTGGCGTTGGGACCGGTCATCGAGGTGCGCGCGGCGTCCGGGGTCAGGAAGTTGACCGTCTCCATCGGACTGTTCACCGACATGCGCACGTCGACCGCGATCAGCTGCACCCCGGAGGCCAGCCCGTTGCGCGCGATCCGTTGCAGTTGCTGCAGTTGGTCGTCGGGCAGGTTGGCATCGCGCCGGCCGAACAACACCGCGATGTGCCAGGGTTCGGTGCGCCGCCCGGTGCGCCCGCTGATCGACTGCACCGTGGTGTGCCCACCGGCCAGCACGCCGCTGTGCACCCGGCGGATGTGCTCGGACAGCTCGTCCAGCATGTCCCGGGGCCGGGTCGGGTCGTGCACGGTCAGCAAACCGGCGCGGGTCAACGGATACAGGCCGGGCAGCGGATTGGTCAGCTGCCCGGTGTCCCACACGTGCACGTGCACCAGGCCGGGCAGGAAGTAGCTCAGCGCGCGCAGCAGCAGCGCCTCGACCATGGCCTCGGCCGCGAAGAAGCTCTCCTGGGTGGTCGAGATCTGCAGATGCGCCGAATCCAGCAATGGCACCGCGACCGGAAAGGCCACCGGCTCGGGTGCGCTGTCGGACACCGCGGTGCCGATCCGCCACAACTCGGGCGGGGCCAGGGAACCGTCCGCGGTGCCCGGCCGGCCCAGCCAGGTCTGCCACGGCTCGCCCGCGGCCCCGGGAGCGCTGTGCACCACCAGTTCGGTCAGCCGGGCCGGGCCGGTCTGGGTCCAGTCCCCGAAATGCCTGCGGCGATCCTCGGCGAGAGCTTGGTGAATATCACCCATTCGAGGGTTGGTCAGAACCGTGCGCTGGCCCGGATCGCGCTCCGCCCGGTCCAGTCCATGCTCGCGCAACCACAGTTCCGCCATGGTCCGGGCGTACCGCTCGGTGGCCCGGTCGCGATCCCGCACCGCGACCCCGAGGGCCCGGCCGACGGCCTGCCGAAACTGGTCGAGGGCGAACACGATCTTCTCGCGCCGCTCGACGCGCTTGCTCACCAGCGCACTCCTTGGTGGCCGTCGACCATCTCGCCTGTGATCAACGTTACCAGCTGAGGCTTAGGGGCTCCTAACCCGATGATGACCGCCCGGTGTACGGCGCGCATCGGGTCCGCGGCGCCCGTCACGGGTGCCGCGGCGAGCGTCCTAGAGCCCGTTCTGGAACCGCTCGATGGCCGCCAGGCTGCCCGCCAGCGACTCAAGGCCGCCGGACAGTTGCTCGTCGGCCTGGGAAAACCCCGGTGGCACAAGGGATTCCGGGTGGTTGCGGGAGAGTTCGGTGAGCAACTCCACCGCCTCGGCCAACCGGACCCTGGCGGCCCGCACATCGTGGTGGGCCGCCAGGATTTCCGCGCGTACCTCGGACAGCGTTGTGGCGATCGCCTCAATCGACATCCTGTGGTTATAACGGGTTACAGCCGTGCCGCGTAGCCCTCAGCGGTGGAGATCGCCGCGGTGACACTCTGCTGCGCCTCGCCCATGGCCCGGGTGGCGTTGGCCAGCAGACCGTTGGCCTGGTCGGCGTCCGCCTGCGCGCTGCCCTGGGTGACCGCGGCCAGCGCCGCCTGAGCCTGTTCGAGCGCGGAGATCGCCTGTTGGATCGCGGCGATGCTCTCCTTGGCCTTCTCGTTCGCCTGCCCGATACCGGCCCGCACCTCGTCGACGCTTGCCATTAGCCGTGGATCTCCCTGACGGTGTGATGTTGATGTTGGACGGGTAAAAGTTATCGGTCAAAGTCGTACGTCCGGAGGCGGGACCACATGCGCGGGCGCACATTCCTCATTGCTTACGCTGGTTGGTTTCCGGTCCGGAAGAAAGCACCAAAGCGGTGATACCGGTGGCCGGTCGCGGCTGGGCGATCCACGAGGTGCTGGCGACCGGTCCGGTCCAGCTCAGCTCCGACCAGCCCACCCGGTCCAGCGCGCCGGCCGCGGCCCGCACCGCGTCGGCCGCCGCCGCGGGCGCCGGGCCGAGATCGACATGCACGCTGACCACGCCATCCGCCTCGGACACCTCGGTCAGGGTCGCGGTCCCGGACACCCGGCTGGCCAGCGCCCGGGCCTGCCACTCGGCGCCGGACGCGCGGTCGGTGGCCACGTCGACGCGCAGCCGCAGCCGGTCGGCTGGGCCATTCGGGTCGGGCGTCCTGTCGGGCGATTTCGCTTGCCGGGCAACGGATTGCGGCCTTGATCCCTCGGAGGAACCGGTCGATGGCGCGTCCGGGGAGGGCGACTCGTCCTCGGCCGGCCAGTCCGGTTCGGCCGCCTCCGGCCGCGGGTAGGGATCACCGCCGTACCAGGCCTCCACCAGCATCCGCTCGGCGCCGGTGACCAGCCCGCCCAGCGCTTCCGGATCGTCCAGCACGATCCAGGCCGTTGGCGGTTCGCAGGCGACCCGGGGGTTGCCGAAGGCTGGACCGAGGGTGCGGACGAAGACCCGCACGGCACGGGCCAGCGGCGCGGCCACCTGGTGCGTGGCGCGCTCCTCGGTGGGTACCCGCATGGTCACCGACCAGCAGCCCGGCTCCTCGGCCGAACAGTCCGCCGACTCGACGATCCGCCCGTCGACGTGCCATTGCAGCTCCTGACAGGCCCGCCGCGCGGCGCGCTCGTCGTCCGCGGCGAGGACGACCGTGACCAGGAGATCGACCGTGTCCTCGTCCATCAGGGGAATTGTCCCGCAAGTCCGGCGGGCCGCGGAGCATGGGGTAGGAGAGGATCGGGCCATGGATCTCGGACTGGCTGATCGGGTGTACGTGATCACCGGGGGCAGCAAGGGGCTTGGCTTCGCCACGGCCGCCGCGCTGGTCGCCGACGGGGCTCGGGTGGTGATCTCCTCGCGCACCAAGGACAACGTCGACGCCGCGGTGGCCGCGCTCGGCCCGGGCGCGGCCGGAGTGGCCGGCGACAACGCCGACCCCGGCCTGCCCGAGGCCCTGGTCGACCGGGCCCGGGCGGAATTCGGCCGGATCGACGGCCTGCTCGTCAGCGTGGGAGGGCCGCCGCCGGGCAGCGTGCTGGAGACGACCGAGGACACCTGGAACCAGGCGTTCGGCTCGGTGTTCCTGGGCACCATGCGGCTGATCCGGCGAGTGGCCGAGGAGTTGTCCGAGGGCGGCGCGATCGGGTTGGTGCTGTCCACCTCGGTGCGCGAGCCGCTGGCCAATCTGGCGGTGTCCAACGGCCTGCGCCCCGGGCTGGCCATGGCGGCCAAGACGCTGGCCACCGAGCTGGGCCCGCGGGGGGTGCGGGTGGTCAGCCTGCTGCCCGGGGCGTTCGCCACCGACCGGGCCAAGCAGATCTACGCCGACCCGGACGTGCTGGCCCGCCGCACCGGCACGATTCCGTTGCGGCGACTGGGAAATCCGGAGGAGTTCGGCCGGTTCGCCGCGTTCGCGCTGTCCCCGGCCGCGTCCTACCTGACCGGGGTGACCCTCACCGTGGACGGCGGCGCGACCCACTCCCTCTAGCCGTTTTCGGTCTCCCTCTAGCCGTTTTCGGTTGTCGGCCCAGGGTTTGTGTCCAGGCTTTTCGTGCTCAGGCCCGGTGATCCGGCTCAGGCCAGGTGATCGCGGAAGAAGGTGAGCACCCGGCGCCAGGCGTCCTCGCTGGAGGCGTGGTGGTAACCCAGGCCGGTGGTGATCCGCACGATCGGGCCGAACGGGCCCAGCGGCATGTGGTTGGCGAAGGAGTGCCCGGCCTGCGGGTAGACCTTGACGTCGTGCGGGATTTCCCGCTCGGTGAGCAGTTTTTCCAGTTTCTTGGGGGCGGAGGCGAGCGGCTTGTCCTTGCCGCCGTAGCTGGCCACGATCGGGCAGGCGCCGTCGAGAGCGTCGTCGTCGGTGGGCAGCGGGCCGTAGTAGGGGGCGCTGGCGTCGAACCCGCGGGGCGCGGTGGCCAGGGCGAAGCCACCGCCCATGCAGAAGCCGACCACGCCGACCTTGTTGGTGGTGTCCGAACGCCCGATCAGGAGTTGGCGCGCGGCCTCGATGTCGTCGAACGCCTGACCGGACCCGGCGCGCAGCTGGGTGAAGACGGACTTGACGCAGCGCGCGAACCCGCCCCGGGTGTACAGGTCGGGGACCAGGGCGACATAGCCCGCGGTGGCGAACCGCTCGGCGATGCGGCGGACGTCGTCGGACACGCCGAGGGCGTCGTGCACCACGACCACGCCCGGCCATGGCCCGGGCCCGGCGACCTCGGTCTGCGGCAGCGCCAGGTAGCCGTTGATGGTCAGATCGGGGCCGTCGACGGGGATCTTGAGGTCCATAAGGGGAACACTACCTCCGGATATTGTCGGGCGGTCGGCCACGCGCGCGGCCTACCGTTGGCCTCGTGGACGACTACCGGGAATGGGCCGCCGAGCCCGCACTGCGCGGAGTCGTCTCGTGCGCGTGGACCAGAACCACCGGGAGCCCGCGCACCTACCGGATCGTGCCGGACGGTTGCGTCGATGTCATCTTCGACGGCGTCGACCTGCAGGTTGCCGGGCCCGACACCGGCCCGGTGCTGGTCCGCGCGGAGGCGGGTGCGCTGGTCGGCGTCCGGTTCCCGCCCGGGCTGGCGCCTGCGGTGTTGGGGCTGCCGGCGAGCGAGTTGCGCGACCAGCGGCCGCGGCTGGCCGAGGTGGGGCCGGTGTCCGCGAGACTGACGGAGGAATTGGCCCGGGCACTGGGCGCGGGCCGGGCTGGTGCGGGCTCAGCGGACGCGAGTCAGTCCCGTGCCGGAGTTGTCCACAGGCAGGGGAAAACCGCTTCCGGTGCTCTGACCAGCACCGATAGACTGGAACCGGGGGGCGCCCCCGCGGAAATCTCGAATTTGCCGGAAATCTCGGATCTGCTGGAGGGCTCGGACCTGGCGAAGAGCTCGGATCTGGCGGGCGCTGGGGGTCGGCGGCCGGAATGGGCGGCCGCTGTGGTGTTGCAGCGGGCGGTGCTGGCCCGGTTCCGGCCGGAGCGGCGCGATCCGGCGCTGCCCGCGATCCTGGCCGGGTTGCGCGCCGGCACCGGGATCGCCGAGCTGGCCTGGGATTTGGGCATCGGCGAGCGGGCGCTGCACCGGCGCTGCCGCGCGGCCTTCGGCTACGGGCCCAAGACCGCCCAGCGGGTGCTGCGCTTCCACCGCGCGGTCGCCCTGGCTCGCGCCGGACACCCGTTCGCCCGCGCCGCCGCCGAAACCGGCTACGCCGACCAGGCCCATCTGGCCCGCGACGTACGCGCGCTGGCCGGAGTCCCGTTGCGCGCCCTGCTGTCCGGTACGGCCTGAGGCACGGCGCGACCCAGTCGCGAACCGGGGCTGTCGTCCAGCCATCGCCTGAAGCTGCTGTCCGGCACCTGCTGAGGCTGCCCGCCTCGCGCGGTGCGCGCGGTCAGGCGCGCGGTCAGCGGTCGTAGCGGGCCAGGGTGGTCAGCGCTCGCACCGTGGCGATGCCGTTCCATTCGGTGTGCGCGGTCGCGTCCCACCGGGCGAATCGCACGTGCCAGCCGCCATCCTCCTGCTGTTCGGCGGCCAGGAAATCCAATCCCTTGGCGAAGTCCGCGTCGGTGAACCACGGCCGGGCCACCGAATCCGGCGTTGGCGCGAAGTCGTAAGGCAGGTGGAATTCGCCCTCGGCGTAACCGGGAGCGAGAGTGACGCGCTCCGGGTGATCCGGGTCGAGCAGCACCATTCCGCTGCCCAGCGCCAGTTCGCCCAGCCGGGCCGCGGCCTTGGCCGCTCGCACGCGATCGGCCACACCGTCCAGAAAGGACACCGCGTTCGCCACTTCGTAGGGGTGCGTCCGGGTCAGCGCGTCGATCGCCGACCAGCAGAACTCCACCGCCCGGGACAGCCACGGATGCTGGATTCCGTTGCGGCACAACAGGCCCGCAATGTGCGCGGTCGGGATCAGCGAACCCGCGCCGCCCTCGTCGATCGCCCACCACGGGGCCTTCGGGTAGTCGCGGATGCTCGGGTGCACCGCGGGCAATCCGCCGTCGGGATGACTGATCGACGCCAGGTAGGCGCCGATCGGCTCGGCCGCGGCCTGGTCGAGCCGGCCGATCTCGTCGAGCACGGTCAGTGCCAGGTCGACGTGCAGCGGCTGGCTGACCGGGCCGCGGCCGTCGGGTTCCAGCGCGTAGCCGTAGCCGCCGTCGGGGGTGACGTAGGCGGCCAGCGCGGCCGCGACCCCGTCGGGATCCGGGGCGAGCCAATGGTGGGCGAACAGACGCTGCTCCAGCAGCCGGCCGCGTCGCCAGATGAACTGGGCGGCGCGGGGGAGGCGGTCGGTGTCGGACATACCGGCACGGTACGGCCGATCGGGCGACGAGTCTTGAACGAATCGGACACGGTCGCGATATTCTGCGCGATATCGCGACCGATATCGGGAGGGCGTCATGGCGGAGCATGAGCAGCGGCCGGTGACCGATCTGCTGGCCGAGGCTATCGAACACCTGCCGCCGGGCGACCGGCAACGGGTCACCGCGTGGTGCCTGTCCCGCCTGTCCTCCGGCGGGAGCCATCCGCAGGGCTGGCACGTCATCCGGCGTGACCTCGACGCGCTGGTCGAGAACCTCACACCCGGTCAGCCGGATCTGCCCGCGCTGTTCCCGCGGCAGGGCCTTGGCACCGGCGAACACCAGATGGTGCCGGTACGGCTGCCCACCGAACTGCACTCGCGGCTGCGCACCTGGTCCACCGAGCACGGCTTCTCCATGGCCACCGTGGTACGCGGCCTGATCACCCGGTTCCTGGACGAACGGGCCGCCGAGCAGAACTTCTAGCCGATCCGGTCGAGAAATTTCAGCAGGTCGGCGCGGACTTCGGCGGCGTTGAGGTCGTGCCAGACCTCGTGCCGCGCGCCCGGGTAGATGTGCTCGGTGAAGTTCAGCCCGCGGATGCGGTCCATGCCGGTGCGCGTCTCGGCCTCCGGGGCGAGCTGGTCGTCCTCGCCGTGCAGCCACAGTCCGGGCAGGTCGTCGCCGAGCGGGTGGTCGAAGTCGATGGTGCGCAGCGCCTCGTCGATCGCGGTCAGGGTGGGCCGCGGGTACGCACCGTGGAACACCAGCGGATCGGCCCGCCAGGCTTCGGCCACCGCGGGATCGCGGGAGAGCAGGTCCGGGTCGACCGCGAGGTCGGGCAGGGTGTCCTCACCCAGCAGATCCACCGTCGGCCAGGTGCCCAGGATGGGCGCGGCCAGTACCAGCGCGGCGATATCTCCGGGATATCGCTGGGCGTAGCGAGCGGCGCTCGTGCCGCCAAGGGACAACCCGATCAGCACCACGGGCAAGCCGTCGATGCGGGCCGAATCGAGCACCGTCCGCA
>DASZNF010000085.1:0-73197 GCA_035551355.1 Pseudonocardiaceae bacterium
AGCCACAGCACGCCCGGCACGGCGCCGGACGGTTGCCTGACCTGGAACGAGCGCTCTCGAACGCCTTCCAGTGCGCGGCAAGCGATCCACTCCACCGGTCCATCCAACACCGGTGGGCGATCCAGCTTGACTCACGCTCGAACACATGTTCGAATTTAGGAGTGCGATGGGATCAGCAGCGTGTGGATGCCGACGGCCCGGTGAGCCTGCCCGGCCTGGGGGAACTGGTGCGCAGTTACCGCACCCCGGAGTTCAACGGCCTGGTGTTCCACGAGGTCAAGGCCAAGTCGGTGCTCAACAAGGTGCCCGGCCGTTCGTCCATGCCGTTCGGCTGGACGGTCAATCCGTATCGAGGCTGCTCTCATTCGTGCGTCTACTGCCTGGGTCCGGACACCCCGATTCTGCTGGCGAATGGCCGTACGAAGTCGATTTCGGACCTTCGGGTCGGTGACGAGATCTACGGAACCGTGCGAAGCGGCAACGATCGTCGCTACGTCCGTACGCAGGTGCTGGCGCACTGGTCCACGGTCAAACCGGGCTACCGGGTCACGCTGGAGGACGGCACCGAACTGATCGCCAGCGGTGATCACCGGTTCCTCAGCGAGCAGGGCTGGAAGTACGTCACCGGCCGGATGAGCGGCGACGGCCAGCGGCCCTGTCTGACCACGAACAACAAGCTGATGGGGACCGGCGCCTTCGCCCCTGCTCCCGAGGAGACCACGGAATACCGCCGCGGCTATCTGTGCGGGATGATCCGGGGCGACGCCGATCTCGCGTCCTGCGCGGATGCGCGGCCGGACCGCACTGGTTCGATGATGTGCCGATTCCGGCTCGCGCTGGCCGATCTGGAAGCCCTGGACCGCGCCGAGCGCTATTTGGCCGGATTCGGCGTGGGCACCACCCGGTTCGCGTTTTCTCCCGAGTCCGCGAATCGCGGGCCGGTGGCCGCGATCAGGACCAGTCGGCAGGCCGATCTCACCGCGACCAACGCGCTCATCGAGTGGCCGATCGTGCGCGGCGAAGACTGGATGAAGGGATTTCTGGCCGGCATCTTTGATGCCGAAGGCAGTTGCTCCCAGGGGATTCCGCGGATCGGCAACACCGATCCGGAGATCATCGACGCGATGGTGCTCTGCCTCAAAGAGCTCGGCTTCGCGCAGGCGATCGAGGACTCCGGGCGTGCCAACGGGATGCGCGTGGTGCGACTCACCGGCGGTCTGGTTGCCCGGCAGCGCTTCTTCCATCTCACCGACCCGGCGATCATCCGCAAGCGCTCGATCGACGGAGTCGCCATCGAAACGAGTGCGCGGCTCGGCGTGGCGAGCATCGAACCGATGGGGTTGTCGCTGCCGATGTTCGACATCACCACTGGCACCGGCGACTTCATCGCCAACGGCGTGGTCAGCCACAACTGCTTCGCCCGCAACACGCACACCTATCTGGATTTCGACGCGGGGCATGACTTCGACAGTCAGGTGATCGTGAAGGTCAACGCGCCGGAGATTCTGGCTGGGCAGCTGCGCTCCGCGCGCTGGCAGCGGGAGCACGTGGCCATGGGCACCAACACCGATCCCTACCAGCGGGCCGAAGGCCGCTACGAGCTGATGCCGGGCATCATCCGGGCGCTCGCCGGCTCCGGCACGCCGTTTTCCATTCTGACCAAAGGAACTTTGCTGTCCCGAGACCTACCGCTGCTGGCCGCGGCGGCGAAGGAGGTGTCGGTCGGGATCGGGGTGTCCATCGCGTTGATCGACCGCGAACTGCAGCGCACGCTCGAGCCGGGCACACCCAGCCCGCAGGCCCGGCTGGAGCTGGTCCGTCGGATCCGCGAGGCCGGCCTGCCGTGCGGGGTGTTCGTCGCGCCGATCCTGCCGGGGCTGACCGACTCGGTGGATCAGCTCGATCGGCTGCTGGCCGCGATCGCGGATGCCGGGGCCACCGGGGTCACCGTCCTGCCCCTGCACCTGCGGCCGGGCACCCGGGAGTGGTTCGCCTCGTGGCTGGGACGCGAGCACCCGGATCTGGTGCCGACCTACCGTGAGTTGTACGGCACCGGCAGCTACGTGGACCGCCGTTACCGGCAGCTGCTGGGCAACCGGGTCGGCCCGCTGCTGCGCCGGCACGGGCTGGCCGCCAAGCCGGGCACCGCCGCGCGCACCGTGCCGGACCCGCGCCGGGAGGACGAGATCGCCGAGCACCAGCGGGCCGAGGTGCGGGCGCTGTGGCCATCGGGCAGCCTGCCGCACGGCAAGCGCGACGGACTGGTGGACGAGGAGCAGCTCACTCTGTTGTGAGCGCTGGCTGTTCCACCGTGCGGGCCAGGATGCCCAGGGTCGCGCGCAACGCGGCCTCCGGAATCACCGGGAAGATGTCGCGCTCTCGGTACTTCTGGTCGATCTCGCTCCAGTCGTAGTACGACGTCACCAGGGTGCCGGTTTCGCTGGTCGCCAGCCGGTAGCCGTACAGGTGCCGGATCGGCGGCTGGTTCCGGCCGGACACGGTCCACTCGATCAGGGCGTCCTGCTCGTACCCGGTGATGATCACCCGCACGTCGTACTTGCCCAGCGGCATGTCGTTGAGCGACTCGCGGTCCATGTGCACCACGAACTCGTCGTCGACCTTGCCGACCGGGTCGCCCTCGGCCGACTGCAGCATGCCGGAGCTGTCGATCCGCACGTGCCCGTCCGGGCGGCAGAGCAGGGCGAACACCGTCGCGGGGGAGGCCGCGATCTCCCGGGACACCTCGAACCGTTCGGTAACCATGCCCGCACTGTACGCAGTGGACTCACCGGTCTGGCAACTTACAAGCAGGCTTGACTGTTTTTAAGTTGCGCGGCACACTCGCCGGCATGCCAGTGCAAGCACGCCAGAAGCAGGCCGACCGCAGCCGGGAAACCCGGCGCAAGCTCATGGAAGCGACGGTGGACTGCCTGGTGGAGAACGGCTGGGCCGGCACGACGACGGTGCTGGTCGCGGAGCGCGCGGGAGTGTCCCGGGGCGCTCAGTTGCACCATTTCCGCACCCGGGGCGAACTGGTCGCGGCCGCCGTGGAGTACGTGGGCGCGCAGAGCGTGCAGGATATGCTGCACCGGGCGCAAACGTTGGCGCGCAACCGGAATCGCACCACAGCCGTGGTGGAGTTCATCGCCGAGTTCTACGCCAGCCCGCTGTTCACCGCCGCGCTGGAAATGTGGGTCGCCGCCCGCACCGACCCGGAACTGCGCGAACTCGTGGTTCCCCTGGAAGCCCGGCTGGGCCGGGAATGCCACCGCATCGCGGTCGCGCTGCTCGGCGCGGACGAGACCAGATCCGGCGTGCGCGAGGCCGTGCAGGCCACCCTCGATCTGGCCCGCGGCCTCGCGCTGGCCAACCAGCTCACCGACGACAGTGCCCGGCGCGCCCGGATCGTGCGCCAGTGGGCCCGCATGCTCGACCGCGTTCTCCGGGAGGAGTCATGACCACAAGCCCGATCGAAGGGCCCGCACCGAAGAGGGTGCACTGGTGACCGACCTGTCCGCGCTGCTGGCCGACCTGACCGCGGAAAGCGCGGAACTGGACACGCTGGTGGCCCCACTCGGCCCGGACGGCTGGCGGCGCGCCACGCCCGCGCCGGGCTGGACCGTCGCCCACCAGATCGCCCACCTGGCCTGGACCGACCGGGCCGCCGCGATCGCCGCGGCCGATCCGGACGAGTTCGGCAACGTGGTCACCGCCGCGCTGGCCGATCCGACCGGTTTCGTCGACGCTGCGGCCGAAGCCGGGGCACAGGCCGAGCCCGCGGAAATCCTGCGGGACTGGCGGGCCGCGCGGACCGCGCTGGCCGACGCGCTGGCCGCGACGCCCACCGGGACGAAGCTGCCCTGGTTCGGGCCGCCGATGAGTGTGGCCTCGATGGCCACCGCACGGCTGATGGAGACCTGGGCCCACGGCCAGGACGTGGCCGACACGATCGGCGTCACCCGGCCGCCCACCGACCGGCTGCGGCACGTGGCCCATATCGGCACCCGCACCATCGCCTTCGCCTTCACGGTGCACGGGCTGCCGGTCCCGGAGGATCCGTTCCGCGTCGAGTTGACCGGACCGAACGGTGATCTGTGGACCTGGGGCCCGGAGGACGCGGCGGACCGGATTTCCGGGCCCGCGCTGGACTTCTGCCTGCTGGTCACCCAGCGGCGCAACCCGGCCGATCTGGCGGTGCGCGTGGCGGGTGAGCAGGCGTGGCAGTGGCTGCCGATCGCCCAGGCCTTCGCCGGTCCGCCCGGCACCGGCCGCGCGGCGGGGGCATTCGCGTGACCGCGCCGCTGCGCATCGGCAACGCCTCCGGTTTCTACGGCGACCGGTTCTCGGCCATGCGCGAGATGCTCACCGACGGCCCGCTGGACGTGCTGACCGGCGACTACCTGGCCGAGCTGACCATGCTGATCCTCGGCCGGGCCAAGCTCAAGGACCCGAACGCCGGTTATGCCGGTACTTTCCTTCGCCAGCTGGAGGAATCGCTCGGGCTGGCCATCGAACGCGGGGTGCGGATCGTGGCCAACGCGGGCGGGCTCAACCCGGCCGGGCTGGCCGAGGCGGTGTCGAC
Source organism: Pseudonocardiaceae bacterium (assembly GCA_035551355.1). Classification (GTDB taxonomy): domain Bacteria; phylum Actinomycetota; class Actinomycetes; order Mycobacteriales; family Pseudonocardiaceae; genus DATATV01. The sequence continues at coordinate 4,583 of DASZNF010000085.1, forward strand.
GCTGGCCGACAAGCTGGGGCTGAATGTGCGGGTGGCCCATGTGACCGGGGACGATCTGCTGCCGCGGGCCGAGGAGCTGGGGCTGACCGGTGCGTTGACCGCCAACGCCTACCTGGGCGGCTGGGGTATCGCCGAGTGCCTGCGTTCCGGCGCCGATGTGGTGGTCACCGGGCGGGTCACCGACGCGTCCCTGGTCGCCGGGCCGGCGGCCGCGCATTTCGGTTGGGGCGCAACCGATTTCGACCAGCTGGCCGGGGCGACCGTGGCCGGGCACGTGATCGAGTGCGGGGCCCAGGCCACCGGCGGGAACTTCGCCTTCTTCACCGAGATCCCCGAGCTGACCCGGCCCGGTTTCCCGATCGCCGAGATCCACTCCGACGGCTCGGCGGTCATCACCAAGCATCCCGGTACCGGCGGGGCGGTGACGGTGGAAACCGTGACCGCGCAACTGTTGTACGAGATCGGCGGGCCGCGCTACCTCGGCCCGGACGTGACCTCCCGGTTCGACACCGTCGCGCTGGCCGAGGACGGGCCGGACCGGGTGCGGATCAGTGGCGTGCGCGGGGAAACTCCGCCGGACACGGTGAAGGTGTGCCTGAACACGCTGGCCGGGTTCCGCAACAGCGCGACCTTCGTGTTGTGCGGCCTGGACATCGAGGCCAAGTCGGAGCTGGCCCGCAAGCAGCTGCTGGCCGAGGTGGGGGAGGACGGGGTCACCTGGACGCTGGCCCGCACCGACCGGCCCGACGCGGACACCGAGCAGACGGCCAGCGCGCTGGTGCAGACCACCATCAGCACGCCGGATGACAAGCGGGCCAAGCGGTTCTCCCGGGCCTGCGTGGAACTCGCGCTGGCCTCCTATCCCGGATTCACCCTCACCGCGCCGCCCTCGGCCGGCAGCCCGATCGGGGTGTACCGGCCGGAGTACGTGTCCGCCGACACCGTCGAACACCGGGCGGTACTGCCGGATGGCGAGACCGTGCGGATCGAGAAAACTCCGACCGCACAACGGGTTTCGCTGGATGATCGGGTTTCGGAGACTCCGCCGTTGCCGGGTGGGCCGACGAGGAAACTCCCGCTGGGGCTGGCGTTCGGGGCGCGCTCCGGCGACAAGGGCGGGGACGCGAATCTGGGCGTGTGGGCCCGCAGCGATGCGGGTTATGCCTGGCTGGTCAATGAGCTGACCACTGATCGGCTGAGAGAACTGTTGCCGGAGGCGGAAAAACTGGAGATCGACCGGTATCCGCTGCCCAACCTGCGGGCGGTGAACTTCGTGCTGCACGGGCTGCTTGGCGCCGGGGTGGCCGCGTCCACCCGGTTCGACCCGCAGGCCAAGGCGCTGGGGGAGTGGCTGCGCTCCCGGCTGGTCGAGCTGCCGGAGGGGTTGCTGTGACGGATGTCTGGGAGACCGCGGAGCGGCGGGCGCTGCGCGAGACAGTGCGGAAGTTCGTGCGTACCGAGGTGACGCCGCACCTGGACGGCTGGGAAACCGTGGGGCGGATACCGCGGGAACTGCACCGCAGCGCGGCGGAACTGGGCCTGCTGGGCGTCGGTTTTCCCGAGTCGGTGGGCGGTTCCGGCGGCGACCTGCTGGACACCGTGGTGGTCACCGAGGAACTGATCCAGGCCGGCGGGTCGTCCGGGCTGGTGGCCGGGTTGTACACGCACGGGATCGCGGTGCCGCACATCGCTGACGCCGGAAATCCGGGCCAGATCGACAGGTTCGTCCGGCCCGCGCTGGCCGGGGAGCTGATCGGCTCGCTCGCGGTGACCGAACCCGACGGGGGCAGCGATGTGGCCTCCGTGCGCACCCGGGCCGAGCGGGTGGGTGAGCACTACATCGTCAACGGGCGCAAGACGTTCATCACCTCGGGCTGCCGGGCCGACTTCGTCACCACCGTGGTGCGCACCGGCGGACCGGGGCACGGCGGGATCAGCCTGCTGGTGGTGGAACGGGACACGCCGGGGTTCGAGGCCGAGCGGGCGCTGGCCAAGATGGGCTGGCACTGCTCGGACACCGCGGAACTGGCCTACACCGACGCCCGGGTGCCCGCGGCCAACCTGGTCGGCGCCGAGAACGGCGGGTTCGTGCTGCTGATGCGGCAGTTCCAGGTGGAGCGGATTTCCCTTGCCGTGCAGGCCTATGCGACCGCGCAGCGGTGCCTGGACCTGACGCTGGACTGGGTGCGCCGGCGCAACACCTTCGGTCGGCCGCTGATCTCGCGGCAGCTGATCCGGCACCGGCTGGTGGAGATGACCCAGCGGATCGAGCTGGCCCGCACCTACACCCGCAGCGTCGCCGAGCGGGTGACCGCGGGCGAGGAGGTGGTGGCCCAGGTGTGCCTGGCCAAGAACGCCGCGGTGGACGCGTGTTCGTTCGTGGTCGACGCGGCGGTGCAGGCGCACGGCGGCATGGGATTCATGCGGGAGTCGGAGGTCGAGCGGCACTACCGCGACGCGCGGGTGCTGGGCATCGGCGGCGGAGCGAGTGAGGTGCTGGCCGATCTGGCCGCGCGCAGATTGGGGTACACGGCATGACCGTGCTGAAGTCCACTGTGGACACGAACGCGCCGGGCTACCGGGAGAACCGGGAGGCCATGCTGGCGCAGCTGGCCGACCTGGAAACCGAGCACGCCAAGGCCCTGGGCGGCGGCGGGCCGAAGTACGTCGACCGGCACCACGGCCGGGGCAAACTCCTGGCCCGGGAACGGATCGAGCTGCTGCTGGACGAGGACAGCGCGTTCCTGGAGCTGTCCCCGCTGGCCGCCTGGGGCAGCGAGTTCCCGGTCGGGGCCAGTGTGGTGGTCGGCATCGGGGTCATCGAAGGCGTGGAATGCCTTGTGGTGGCCAATGATCCGACCGTGCGCGGCGGCGCCAGCAATCCGTGGACACTGCGCAAGAGCTTCCGGGCCAGCGAGATCGCCGCGGCCAACCAGCTGCCGCTGGTGCAGTTGGTGGAATCCGGCGGGGCCGATCTGAACTCGCAGAGCGAGATCTTCATCCCGGGCGGCCGGATGTTCCGCGATCTGACCCGGTCGTCGGCCCGCCGGGTGCCGACCATCGCGTTGGTGTTCGGCAACTCCACGGCGGGCGGCGCCTACCTGCCGGGCCTGTCCGATCACACGGTGATGGTGAAGGGCCGGGCCAAGGTGTTCCTGGCCGGGCCGCCGCTGGTGAAGATGGCCACCGGCGAGGAATCCGACGACGAGGAACTGGGCGGCGCCGAACTGCACGCCCGCGAATCCGGGCTGGCCGACTACCTGGCCGAGGACGAGGCCGACGCCATCCGCATCGGCCGCCGGATCGTGGCCAATCTCAACTGGCGCAAGGAAGGCCCGGCTCCGGCGCCGGTCTACGCCGAGCCGCGGCACGACGCGGAGGACCTGCTCGGGCTGATTCCCACCGATCCGAAGGTGCCCTTCGACCCGCGGCAGGTGATCGCCCGGATCGTGGACGATTCGGTGTTCGACGAGTTCAAACCGTTGTACGGCAGCAGCCTGGTCACCGGCTGGGCGGCCGTTCACGGATATCCGGTGGGGATTCTGGCCAACGAGCGCGGAGTGCTGTTCAGCGAGGAGTCGCAGAAGGCCGCGCAGTTCATCCAGCTGGCCAACCAGCGCGACATTCCGTTGCTGTTCCTGCAGAACACCACCGGCTACATGGTCGGCCGGGACTACGAACGAGCCGGGATCATCAAGCACGGCGCAATGATGATCAACGCGGTGTCCAACAGCACGGTGCCGCACCTGACCGTGGTGCTTGGCGCCTCCTACGGCGCGGGCAACTACGGGATGTGCGGCCGGGCCTACGATCCCCGGTTCCTGTTCACCTGGCCCAACGCGAAATCCGCGGTGATGGGGCCGGCCCAGTTGGCCGGGGTGCTGTCCATCGTGGCCCGGCAGGCGGCCACCGCGCGCGGGCAGGACTACGACGAGGCGTTCGACGCGCAGATGCGCAAGACGGTCGAGGAACAGGTGGAGGCGCAGTCCGCGGCCAAGTTCCTGTCCGGGCGGATCTACGACGACGGCGTGATCGATCCCCGTGACACCCGGACGGTGCTGGGCATCTGCCTGTCCGTGGTGCACACCGCGCCGGTCGGCGGCGCGGACGGCTTCGGCGTGTTCCGGATGTGAGGACCCAGATGATTTCTCGTGTGTTGGTGGCCAACCGGGGCGAGATCGCCCGCCGGGTGATGCGCACCTGCCGCTCGCTGGGCATCTCGCCGGTCGCGGTGTTCGCCGATCCGGACGCGCACGCCCCGTTCGTGGCCGAGGCCGACGCGGCCGTGCGACTGCCCGGCTCGGCCCCGGCGGAAACCTATCTGCGAGCGGATGAACTGGTGGCCGCGGCGGTGCGAGCCGGGGCGGACGCGGTGCACCCCGGCTACGGATTTCTGTCGGAGAACGCCGGGTTCGCCCGCGCGGTCACCGAAGCCGGGCTGACCTGGATCGGGCCGACGGCCGAGGCGATCGAGGCGATGGGCGCCAAGATCGAGGCCAAGAAGATGATGGCCGCGGCCGGGGTGCCGGTTCTGCCCGAGCTGTCGCCGGATTCCGTTGCCCCGGAACACTTTCCGCTGCTGGTCAAGGCCTCGGCCGGAGGCGGCGGGCGCGGTATGCGGGTGGTGCGTGGCGCTGGCGAACTGGCCGGTGAGATCGCCGCGGCCCGGCAGGAGGCGGAGTCCGCGTTCGGCGACGGCACCGTGTTCTGCGAGCCGCTGTTGCAGCGGGCCCGGCACGTCGAGGTGCAGATCCTGGCCGACACCCACGGCACGGTGTGGGCGCTGGGCGAGCGGGAGTGCTCCATCCAGCGCAGGCACCAGAAGATCGTGGAGGAGACGCCGAGCCCGGCGGTGACCGCCGGGATCCGGGAGCGGATGTGCGCGGCGGCGGTGAACGCGGCCAGGGCCATCGGCTACGTCGGTGCGGGCACGGTGGAGTTCATGCTGGCCGCGGACGGGAACTTCCACTTCCTGGAGGTGAACACCCGGCTGCAGGTGGAGCACCCGGTCACCGAGTGCGTGTTCGGGCTGGACCTGGTGGCCTGGCAGCTGGCCATCGCCGAGGGCGCGGCGCTGCCGGAAGCCCCGCCGGAGCCGCGCGGGCACGCCATCGAGGTGCGGCTCTACGCCGAGGACCCGGCCCACGACTGGCTCGGGCAGAGCGGTGAGCTGCTGCACTTCGCGGTGCCCGGGGTGGACGCGGAATTCGACCGGCCCGCCGGATTCGGTTTGCGGCTGGACTCCGGGGTGCGCGGCGGGGAGGAGATCAGCACCTTCTACGACCCGATGCTGGCCAAGGTGATCGCGTACGGGCCGGACCGGCGTTCCGCGGCCCGAAGGCTGGCCGCCGCGCTGGCCGGGGCCCAGGTGCACGGGCTGGTCACCAACCGGGACCTGCTGGTGAACGTGTTGCGGGACAAGGACTTCCTGGCCGGGGACACCGACACCGAGTTCCTCGCCCGGCACGCGCTGACCGATCCGCCGGAGGATGCGGTGGTGCGAGCTTCGGCGCTGGCCGCCGCGCTGGCCGAGGCCGCCCGCCGCCGGGCCGAAGCGGTGGTGCAGCGCGGGGTGCCCGGTGGCTGGCGCAACCTGCCCTCCCAACCGCGCCGGGTCACCGTCGAGGTGCGCGGCGAGGAACTGGTCGTGGACTACCGGCTGGGCCGGGACGGGCTGGTCACGTCCACTGTGGATGATGCGGCGCTGGTGAGCGCGGCGCCGCGGGAGGTGGTGCTGGATCTCGGTGGCGTGCGGCGGATCTTCGCGATCCGCGGCTACGACACCGCGGCCGGGCGGCAGGTCGAGGTCGACTCCGCGCTGGGCGCGGTGTCGGTGCGGCTGGTGCCCCGGTTCGCCGATCCGGCCGACCGGGCCGAGCCGGGCGCGACCGTGGCCCAGATGCCCGGCTCGGTGGTGACCATCGCGGTGGCCCAGGGGGATCGGGTGGCCGCCGGGGACGTGCTGCTGGTGCTGGAGTCGATGAAGATGCAGCACCGGGTGGTGGCCGCGACCGGCGGCGTGCTGACCGAGCTGCGGGTTTCGGTGGGGGAGCAGGTGGATGCGGGCACGGTGCTCGCCGTCATCGAAGGAGACGAATCATGAGTGACCAGACCGCGTTCACCGAAACCGAGGAGCGCGTCGCGCTGCGCGCCGCCGTGCGCGAACTGGCCGCGCGGTACGGGCGGGAGTACTTCACCCGCAAGGCCCGGGCCGGGGAGAAGACCACCGAGCTGTGGGCCGAGGCGGGCAAACTCGGCTACCTCGGGGTCGCCGTGCCCGAGCTGTACGGCGGCGGGGGCGGCGGCATCGGCGATCTGGCCGCGGTGTGCGAGGAGTTCGCGGCCAGCGGCTGCCCGATGCTGATGATGGTGGTGTCCCCGGCCATCTGCGCCACCGTGATCGCCCGGTTCGGCACCGAGCAGCAGCGGGCCCACTGGCTGCCCGGATTCGCCGACGGCACAACGAAGATGGCCTTCGCCATCACCGAGCCGGAGGCCGGGTCCAACTCGCACAAGCTGGCCACCTCGGTGCGCCGGGACGGCGACGAGTGGGTGGTCTCCGGCGGAAAGTACTTCATCTCCGGGGTGGACGAGGCCGACGCGGTGCTGGTGGTCGCCCGGCACCGGGACGCCGAAGGCAATCTGGGCCTGCCCTCGCTGATGATCGTGCCCACCGACGCCCCCGGCTTCACCTTCCAGCCCATCGAGATGGACATCGTGTCGCCGGAACGGCAGTTCACGCTGTTCTTCGACGAGGTCCGGCTGCCGGCCGACGCGCTGGTCGGATCGACCGACGCCGGACTGGCCCAGGCGTTCGCCGGGCTCAACCCGGAGCGCATCATGGCCGCCTCGTTCTCCACCGGCATCGCCCGCTACGCGCTGGAGCGGGCCACCGAGTACGTGCGCACCCGGTCGGTGTGGGGCCAGCCGGTGGGCGCACACCAGGGCGTGGCCCATCCGCTGGCCCAGTGCGCCATCCAGCTCGAACTGGCCCGGCTGATGACCCAGAAGGCCGCGGCCAGCTACGACTCGGGCGACGACCGGGCCGCGGGCGAGGCGGCCAACATGGCCAAGTACGCCGCCGCCGAGGCCGCGGCCGACACGGTGGACGCCGCGGTGCAGTCGCACGGCGGCAACGGACTGGCCAGCGAGTACGGCCTGGGCACGCTGCTGGCCGCCTCCCGGGTCGGCCGGATCGCGCCGGTCAGCCGGGAGATGATCCTCAACTACGTCGCCCAGCACACCCTGAAGTTGCCGAAATCCTACTGACCAGCACATTCGCCGGACACCGTCGGTTAAAATCCGATGGTGTCCGGTGAACGCGAGGAACTGAGCTGGGAGCTGTTCGGGCGGGCCAGCCGCGAGCTGGCCAAGTCAATCGCGGAGGACGGGTTCGAGCCCGATCTGCTGTTGTCCGTGGCCCGCGGCGGACTGTTCGTGGCCGGCGCGCTGGGCTACGCGCTGGACGTGAAGAACCTGCACGTGGTCAACGTGGAGTTCTACACCGGCGTGGACCAGCGGCTGGACCTGCCGGTCATGCTGCCCCCGGTACCCGACGCGGTGAGCCTGGCGGGCACCAAGGTGCTGGTGGCCGACGACGTCGCCGACACCGGCGAGACGCTGAAACTGGTGCACGACTTCTGCGGCGACCACGTCGCCGAGGTGCGCTGCGCGGTGGTCTACCAGAAGTCCCGGTCGAAGATCGACTGCGAGTACGTGTGGCGGCACACCGACCGGTGGATCAATTTCCCGTGGTCCACCGAACCGCCGGTGGTGCGTCGGCACAATCAGGTGCTGGACGCCTGAGCCCCATTCCCCAGCTGGGTTTGCCGAGGTCCACAGGACGGCCCGCGCCCGATCCTGGTGCCGGCCAGAACGCCGCAGCGCTGATCGGGCAGCCGGGCCGGTGCGTTAGGCTGGGAAACGCACGACTGGCGTTGGGTGGCAGACCACCGGGGAGTGCGAGCGGAGACGGCATCGTCCGCCTGGGTGCCCCTCACAGAACTCGCGACGAGTGGGGAGAGCCGATGCCCGCACGCATCATGGACGGCCGGGCGGTCGCCGAGAAACTGTTGCAGGACAACACCAATCGGGCCGCGGACTACACCGCGCGGACCGGCCGGAAGCCGATTCTGGCCACCGTGCTGGTCGGCGACGATCCGGCCTCGGCCACCTACGTGAAGATGAAGCGCAACCGCAGCCGCAGGGTCGGCATCGACTCGCGCAGCGTGGAACTGCCCGCCGAGACCACCACCGCCGAGCTGGTCGCCACGATCACCGAGTTGTCCGACGACCCGGCCGTGCACGGCATCCTGCTGCAGCACCCGGTGCCCGCCCAGATCGACGAGCGGGCCGCGTTCGAGGCCATCGCGCCGGGCAAGGACGTGGACGGCGTGACCATGCACAGCTTCGCCGCCATGGCCTTCGGCGAGCCCGGCTTCCACTCCTGCACTCCCGGCGGGATCATGCGGCTGCTGGACGCCTACGAGGTGCCGCTGTCCGGGCAGCACGCCGTGGTGGTGGGCCGCAGCCCGATCCTGGGCAAGCCGGTGGGCATGCTGCTGCTGGGCCGGGACGCCACGGTGACCTTCTGCCACTCCCGCACCGCCGACCTGGCCGAGCAGGTGGGCCAGGCCGACGTGGTGGTGGCCGCGGTGGGGCGGCCGGAGCTGATCCGCGGGGCGTGGATCAAGCCGGGCGCCACGGTGATCGACGCCGGGTACAACCCGGGCAACGTCGGCGACGTGGAGTACGCCGTGGCCGCCGAGCGGGCCGGGCTGATCACGCCGGTGCCCGGCGGGGTCGGGCCGATGACCATCGCCGTGCTGCTGGCCCAGACGCTGGACGCGGCCGAAGCGAGCTGACCGAAGGCCGAGCCGACGCGCGCTCAGGGGAGCGCGAAACTCGGTCGCGCGGGTTGGCTAGCCTTAACCGACACAGTGGCGCCCGCCGCACCCAGATCAGCACCACATCACCGAGGAGTGCAGTACCCGTGATTCGCACCCACGAGGCCGGAATCCTCCGCGCCTCCCAGGCCGGCCAGACCGTCACCCTCACCGGGTGGGTGGCGCGGCGGCGCGATCACGGCGGGGTCATCTTCATCGACCTCCGGGACGCTTCCGGCACCGCCCAGGTGGTGTTCCGCGAGGGTGAGATGGCCGAGCGCGCGCACCGGCTGCGCGCCGAGTTCTGCCTCAAGGTGACCGGCGAGGTGGTCAAGCGGCCCGAGGGCAACGAGAACCCGGAGATCCCCACCGGCGAGATCGAGGTGACCGCCACCGAGCTGACCGTGCTCTCCGAGGCCGCGCCGCTGCCCTTCCAGCTGGACGAGGACCTCCAGGTCGGCGAGGAGACCCGGCTGCGCTACCGGTACCTGGACCTGCGCCGCCCGGCCCAGGCCGCGGCCATCCGGATGCGCAGCGAGGCCAACCGGGTCGCCCGGGACGTGCTCAACCGGCACCGGTTCGTCGAGATCGAGACGCCGACGATGACCCGGTCCACCCCGGAGGGCGCGCGCGACTTCCTGATCCCGGCCCGGCTGCGTCCGGGCAACTGGTACGCGCTGCCGCAGTCCCCGCAGCTGTTCAAGCAGCTGCTCATGGTCGGCGGCATGGAGCGCTACTACCAGATCGCCCGCTGCTACCGGGACGAGGACTTCCGGGCCGACCGGCAGCCCGAGTTCACCCAGCTCGACATCGAGATGAGCTTCGTCGAGCAGGACGACGTGATCGCGCTGGGCGAGGAGATCATCGCCGCGCTGTGGAAGGAGCTGGGCGATCACGAGATCGCGCTGCCCATCCCGCGGATCACCTACGCCGACGCGATGGCCCGGTACGGCACGGACAAGCCGGACCTGCGGTTCGGCCTGGAACTGACCGAGCTGACCGAGTACTTCGCCGACACCCCGTTCCGGGTGTTCCAGGCCCCCTACGTGGGCTGCGTGGTCATGCCCGGCGGGGCCGACCAGCCGCGCCGCACGCTGGACGCCTGGCAGGACTGGGCCCGCCAGCGCGGCAGCAGGGGTCTGGCCTACGTGCTCATCGGCGAGGACGGCACGCTCAGCGGCCCGGTGGCCAAGAACCTGTCCGAGGCCGAGCGGGAGGGCCTGGCCAAGGCGGCCGGCGCCGAGCCCGGCGACTGCGTGTTCTTCGGCGCGGGCGAGGCGTCCGACGCGCGGGCCCTGCTGGGCGCGGCCCGGGACGAGATCGCCAAGCGCCTGAACCTGATCGACGAGTCGGCCTGGTCGTTCGTGTGGGTGGTGGACGCGCCGCTGTTCGAGTCGGCGGCCAAGGCCACCGCCAGCGGCGACGTTGCGGTCGGCGCGGGCAAGTGGACCGCGGTGCACCACGCGTTCACCTCGCCGACCCCGGAGTGGATCGACACCTTCGAGTCCGACCCGGGCAACGCCCTGGCCTACGCCTACGACCTGGTGTGCAACGGCAACGAGATCGGCGGCGGGTCGATTCGTATCCATCGCGCCGACGTGCAGCAGCGGGTGTTCGAGGTGATGGGGCTGTCGGCCCAGGAGGCGAACGAGAAGTTCGGCTTCCTGCTGGAGGCGTTCAAGTACGGCGCCCCGCCGCACGGCGGCATCGCCTTCGGCTGGGACCGCGTGGTCATGCTGCTGGCCGGGCTGGAGTCGATCCGCGAGGTGATCGCGTTCCCGAAGTCCGGCGGCGGTTACGACCCGTTGACCGGCGCCCCCGGCCCGATTACCCCCCAGCAGCGCAAAGAGGCCGGCATCGACGCCACGCCGGAACCGCCCGCGACATCCTGATTTGCCGATCGGCCAGCGCCGGCGCCGCCCCGCTCGCGGCGTCGGTGCCCTGTCGCGCCATGACTGCGGAGTGTTAACAACTCCAAGCAATCTGTTACCAAGTCGTGCCCCTCCGGGACCCGGTTGGGGCGATACGTTCGTTTGCGCGGGCATTTGCCTTGTGCGGGAACGGAAATCGGCCGCAACGGCCGCACGCGAGTAGGCTCGGAGGAGATGGGTGTGGAGACCACCACCGGCTCGTCGGATCTGTCCGACAGCGTTGCGCCGGAGGTGTTGGACACGGTAGCCGCCGCTGAGCAGGTGCTCAGTCACCGCTTTGGCGCTCCGGTCAGACTCGCCGAACCCGAAGCCCTCGGTGGCAGCGGGAGCTCAACGGTGCTGCGGGTACGGGTGGCCGCCACCCCGTTCTCGTTACCGCGCACCCTGGTGGTCAAGCACTACGGCGCGCCCGGCACCGACCGCCAGGCCGACAACTTCATCTCCGAGGCGGTCAGCTACCAGCTGTTCACCGCGCTCTCGCCCGAGGAGCGGATGTGCCCGGAGATGTTCGCGCACGACGCCGGCGAGCGGCTGGTGGTGCTGGAGGACCTGGGCCGGGCGCCCACCCTGGCCGACAAGCTGCTCGCTGACGACGCCCGGGCCGCCGAGCGGGCGCTGCTGTCCTGGGCCCGCTCGCTGGGCCGGCTGCACGCCAGCACCGCGGGCCGGGAGGCCGACTTCGACGCGCTGAGCCGCCGCTGGGGCGTGCCCCGGATCAAGGACCCGCTCATCGCCGAGGGCCACCAGGCGCTGACCGAGCTGCCCGGACTGCTGTCCGAGGCGCTGGACCTGGACACCCCGGCCGCGGTGGCCGAGCGGGCGGCGAGCACCGCGTGGCTGGTCGACTCGCCCCGGGACCGCGCGTTCAGCCCGTCTGACGCCTGTCCGGACAACAACGTAATCACCAGCAAGGGCGTGCGCTTCCTGGACTTCGAGGGCGGCTGCTGGCGCAACGTGCTGCTGGACGCGGGCTGGCTGCGGGTGCCGTTCCCCAGCTGCTGGTGCAGTTTCGCGCTGCCCGCCGGGATGACCGAGGCCATGGTCGCGGCCTGGCGCGCGGAGGTGCGCGGGGTGTGGCCGAATCTGGACGACGACGCAGTGCTCACGCCCGGTCTGCTGGACGCCCAGCTGTTCTGGGTGTGGGTGTCCACCTACTGGTTTCTGCCCCGCGCCGGGCAGGACGACCGGCCGATCGACAACGTGCTGCTCTCGCCGCGGCGCAGTGTGGCGCTGCGCGCCCGGTGGCGGCAGCTGGCGGCGGAGGCACAGCGGGCGGGGGAGCCCTCGCTGGCCGAGCACGCCGGGTCGGTGGCGGACGCGGTGGAGCGGCGGTTCCGGGCCGGGGTCGAGCTCGCGCCGTATCCGGCGTTTCGCTGAGCGCGAGGAGTTCCGAGAGTAATCAAGTCGCTACCCGACGTCGCTCGTGATTCGGTCGTGATACCTCCGGATCTTGCTTCCTGTGATCGCGGATTGACACCGGAAGTTTGCCCGGCCACCTGACCGGCTTTCCCCCGGTCGGCGGGCACTGGCCGGCATTTCGCACATAAGTGTGAACTTGCCGATCACGCGGCGTGAGCGGAGTCGGCGGTTCGACCGTTTCCGGTGGGGAGGGGATGTAACACTCGCCGGATCGGACGTCCGCGTTTTCCGTGCTCCCGTTGTGGCTGCTAGATTGGCTGCGCGCCGGATTTTCGGGACGGGGAGGGCTTGCGCACGGTCGGATGCGCGTGCAGATGGCCGCTTCATCTGCTCACTCTTTCGGGGAAGCCGGCAAAACTTGAGGGGGTCCCCCGAGTGGTCGAAACGATCATCTGGCACGGTCGGGAAATTCCTGTTCAGTAGGGGTTTGACCAACTGGCATCGAGCCGGTTGCCGGGGTGGACATCGGCGCGGCGGCCAGTTGAGACGATCGGATCTCTCGACGAATCACACGATCGGGTTGTCCTCGTTCAGGCAATCGGCGGTTGTGTGCCCGGATCGGTACGCCCCCGGTTTGCCCACCGCCTCCCACCTGCGGTGATACCTGGGTGTTTTGCTACTTATGTCTGGTTTGCTGCCGCAAAACCAGTGGTTGAGGTGGGGTTATGCGAGTTGCAACTCGGGCGGTGCCACTGTTGTAGTGTCCAGTTGCCCAATCACAGAGGAACGGAAGACGACGCGGACGGACCGGCTGCCACACTCGCCCGGGGTTGTCAATACCGAGAAACGGATCATGCGGTGCGGACCGAATTACCGTCCACTATCGGGTGATTTCAGAAACGCTTTGTCGCGCTCCACGATAACGGCAACAAGGTGAACAGGATTTGCTCCTGGTGCATTTCCGCGCCGGGAAACCATGGCGAAGCGACGCATGCCCGAGTCGGGTCGCGCTGCCCCCTGGCACGAAGACGTGTCGGGTCGGCGCACGCGCAGGGGACGGTCGCGCGGAACCATTCATCAAGGAGGTCGGCGTGAGTGAGGTTGCCAAGTCGCCGGCGGGCAGGTCTCGCCCCGGCGGCGAACCTCGGCCCCCCGATCGGCCCGGTGATCGCCGAACCCGGGGAGCCCGGCCGGCGACCCAGGACCGGTGGGAACCCAGAGGACCCCGGGGCGCAGGCGGCCCGGGTGCGGCGGAGGAATCCCGGCTGGCCCGGCTGACCGGCTGGCGCAACTGGAACCTGCCGGTCAAGCTCGGCCTGGTCCTGCTGGTCCCGGTGATCGCCTCACTGACGCTGGGCGTCGTGGTCATCACCAGCGAGGTCACCCGGGCCGGCGGCTACGCGCGGGCCGACCGGATCGTCGAGCTGTCGGCCAACGTGCGCGGCGGAATCGAGGCGCTGCAAGCCGAACGGCAGGCCGTCGCCGCCGGTGCCTCGAACGTGGCCGAGGTGCGCAACCACACCGACGCGGCGCTGGCCGTGGCCACCAGCGCGATGGACGCCGGCATCGCCGACGGCGACGTGGATCCGGTGGCCGCGGCCGCGTGGTCGGCAGTCGGCCGCGAGCTGGCCGGCCTGGACGGCGTGCGCGCCGGCAACGGCGTCGACCGCTCGGCCGAGGTGTCCTCCTACACCGCCGAGGTCGACGCGCTGTTCGCGGTCAACCGGGTGCTGGCCACCGACCTGGCCGACGCCGAGCTGGCCCGCGAGTCGATCGCCCTGTTCGACCTGTCCAACGCCCGCGAAGAGGTGCTCTACCAGCAGGCCGTGGTGCTGGCCGGGATGGACCGGGGCACCATGTCGGTGCAGGACGTCACCTCGCTGCACGGCTCCGAGGCCCGGCTGGCCAGCCGGTTCTCCGACTTCCACGCGGTGGCCGGCCAGGACGACGCGCGCGAGTTCACCCAGCTGGTCACCGGTCCCGCGATGGCCCAGCAGTCCTCCCTGCTCGACCAGGCCATCAACCAGTCCGGCGGGATGAGCGGCGAGGTCATGCCCGGGATGATGATCGAGATCCCGGCCGACACCTGGAACGCGGCCAACGACGCGGTGTCCGGCGGCCTGACCAGGGTGATGAACGACGTCGCCGCCGAACTGCGCGGCGCGGCCACCTCGCTGCAGAGCGCGGCCAGCAACCTGGCCGGCACGGTGTCGGTGGTGCTGGCCGCGATCGTGCTGGGCAGCGCGGCGCTGCTGTCCCTGGTGGCGCGGCAGCTGCTGCGCTCCATCCGCACCCTGCGCCGCAGCGCCAGGGACGTGGCCACCCGCAACCTGCCCGACGCGGTGGAACGCATCCGGGCCGGGGAGAACGTGGACCCGACGGTGCGGCCGGTGCCGGTGACCACCACCGACGAGGTGGGCCAGCTGGCCCGGGCGTTCGACGCGGTGCACGGCGAGGCGCTGCGGCTGGCCGTGGAACAGGCCAACCTGCGGGCCAACTACAGCGAGCTGTTCGTCAACCTGTCCCGGCGCAGCCAGAGCCTGGTGCAGCGCCAGCTGCGACTGATCGAGCAGCTCGAACGCGACGAGGAGGACCCCGAGCAGCTGTCCTCGCTGTTCAAGCTGGACCACCTGGCCACCCGGATGCGGCGCAACAACGAGAACCTGATGGTGCTGTCGGGCACCGATTTCGGCCGCAGCCAGAGCCAGCCGGTCGCCCTGGCCGACCTGCTGCGGGCCGCGGTGTCGGAGATCGAGCACTACCAGCGCGTGCTGGTGCAGCCGCCGCCGGAGATCCAGATCCTCGGCTACGCGGCGGGCGACCTGATCCGGCTGGTGGCCGAGCTGCTGGACAACGCGACCGCGTTCTCCGCACCGGAAAGCCAGGTCACCCTGGCCTCGCACCGCACCCGCAGCCGGGCGATCGTGGTGGACATCGTCGACCACGGCATCGGGATGAGCGACGAGGAACTGGCCCGGGCCAACGAGCAGCTGGCCCAGCCCGAGGGCGTCGAGGAACAGCGGGTGTCCCGCCGGATGGGCATGTTCGTGGTCAGCAAGCTGGCCAACCGGCATGGGGTGCGGGTGCGGCTGCACGGCGGCCAGGACATCCCCGGCCTGCGGGTGACCGTCACGCTGCCCAGCGAATTGATCATCGGCGGTCTCGAGGAGTCGCTGCCCGCGCCGCGGCCCGAGCTGCCCTCCGGCAGTGGCGTGGTGACCCGCCCGCAGGACCCGACCGCCTCGGCGATGACCGTGACCATTCCGCGGCTGCCCAGCGCCGAGGCCTCCGGGGTGGACCTGTTCGCCCCGCTGACCGACCCAGAGTCCGACGCGGCGCCGGCCGGGGTGGAGGGTGACCCGGACGACCTGCCGGTGTTCACCCCGCCCCCGCCGCCGGAGGTCACCCCGATCTTCGACGACATCCTGTCCGTGTGGTTCTCCGCCGAGCCGCCCAAGCACGCGCAGCCGGATGCGGACGGGGAAGACCCGCAACCGGCCGGCGACGAGCAACGGTGGACGTTCGCCGCGGACGCGGGCTGGCGCGCGGTGGACGCCGTGTCGACCGTCGAGCCCGCCGAGTTCACCGAGGTCGGCCTGCCCAAGCGGCAGCCGAAGGCGAAACTGCTGCCGGGCAGCGTGGACGACGAGCAGGCCATCACCGAGCGGACCTCGACGCCCGGGCTGACCCCGGAGCGGGCCCGGCACCGGATGGCCGGGTTCCAGCACGGCGTGAACCGGGCCCGGCGGCGGCACGCGCTGCCCGAGACGCCGGTGCCGGACTGGCCCGCCGACGAGCAGATCGCCGAGATCGTCGAGGGCAACCAGCCCGGCGACGACGAGGGCGCCGACGGCACCGAAGCCAATGGGCACGACGGAACCAACGGCTACTCGTTCCCGATCGGCCGTCCGCTGCCCACCGGGAACAACGGCAGCCACGGCGGCACCAACGGCGCCACCAATGGACACACCAATGGACACGCGCTGACCAACGGCGCGCGCAACGGGGTCGCGGTCGCCGACGGGCCGCCCACCGAGATCATCACCAGCAGCGGGCTGCCCAAGCGGACGCCCCGCAACCGCCGCCCGGCCGCGCCCGAGGCGCCCGCCGCACCGACGGCCAGCCCGGCCGCCGACATGTGGGCCCCTGAGGTGCCCGTGCAGGAGGCCCCGGCCCAGGCCGAGATCACCCCGCCCGAGGTGCCGGCCCAGCCCTCCGCGCCGGAACCGCCCTCGGCCGTGCCGCCGGTGTCACCGCTGGAGGACACCATCCGCTGGTCCCCGGCCGCCGACGACGGCTGGCAGGCGGTGCGGGCCTTGGCCGACCAGGGCCCGGCCGAACTGACCGATGTCGGCCTGCCCCGGCGGATGCCGCGGGCCAAACTCCTGCCCGGCAGCGTGCTGGACGAGTCGAAACCGGTGGTCACCGGGCGTGACCCGGACACCGTGCGCAATCGGCTGAGCAGCTTTCAGCGCGGCGTGCAACAGGGCCGCAACGGGGGCGCCGCGACCGCGGCCGCCCGAGTCGAAACCGGATTCACACAGAACACGTGGGAGAACGCAGAATGACGTCGACTCAGTCCTCGCAGAGCCGCTTCGGCTGGCTGGTCACCGACTTCACCGAGCGGGTGCCCGGGGTCGCGCACGCGGTCGTGGTGTCCGCGGACGGGCTCCTGATGACCTGTTCGGCCCGGCTGCCCACCGACCGGGCCGAGCAGCTGGCCGCGGTCGCCTCCGGCCTGACCAGCCTCACCCAGGGCGCCGCCCGCTGCTTCGAAGCGGGTGCGGTGCGCGAGACCGTGGTGGAGATGGACCGGGGCGTGATGGTGCTGATGGCCATCAGCGACGGGTCCGCGCTGGCCGTGCTGGCCGCGCCCAACTGTGACATCGGCCAGGTCGCCTACGAGATGGCGCTGCTGGTCGAACGGGTCGGGCAGATGCTCACCCCGGAACTGCGCGCGGAGCTGCAGGGGGCCAGCCGATTGCTGACCCAGCAGCCGGTGTGAGGTCACCATGAACGGCGAGCACGGATTCGTCGAACCGCCCTTACCGATGGACGATTTCTTCGGTGAGCAGGCCGCGATAGTACGTCCGTACGCCTGGACCGGCGGCCGGACCCGGTCGAATTTCCCCCTCGAACTGGAAACCCTCGTGTCCACCAGCGAGCTGGGTCTGGACGAGGCGAGGCTGCCGCTGGTCGAGTACCGCGTGGTCGGCACCCTGTGCCGGCACCCGCACTCGGTGGCCGAGGTGGCGGCGAAACTGTCCGTGCCGCTGGGCGTGGCCAGGGTAATCCTCAGTGATATGGCCGAGTTGGGCCTGATCAGCATTCACCGGACGTTCGGCGACGACGAGGACATCGCCGGTCATCTGGTGTTGATGGAAAGGGTGTTGAGTGGACTCCGTCGACTTTGAGCGGTCGAAGAAGACGCGGCTCGCGCCGAGCGCAACGTCGGCGAAAATCGTTGTGGCGGGCGGATTCGGCGTCGGCAAGACCACGTTCGTCGGCTCGGTTTCGGAGATCGTTCCGTTGACCACCGAGGCGGCCATGACCGATGCCAGCACCGGCATCGACGACGTGCGGGCCACGCCGAACAAGCGGACCACCACGGTGGCCATGGACTTCGGCCGGGTCACGCTGGATTCGGAGCTGATCCTTTATCTGTTCGGCACCCCGGGCCAGCAGCGGTTCTGGTTCATGTGGGACGACCTGGTGCGCGGTGCGATCGGCGCGGTCGTGCTGGTGGACACCCGGCGGCTGGCCGATTCCTTCGGTCCGATCGACTACTTCGAGGAACGCGACCTGCCCTATGTGGTCGGCATCAACGTTTTCGACGCCGCGCCGGAATATGGCAACGAGGACATCCGGGAGGCGATGTCGATAGCGCCCGATGTGCCGATAGTCCGGTGCGACGCGCGAAAACGGGAGTCCACCAAGGAAACTCTCATCGCCATGGTGCAGCATTCGATGGATCGTCTGCACGCGCGGGACACCGCGGGCGCCAGGTGAGATATCGTTCCGGAATTTTGCACCAAAGGGCCGATTGACCTTTTGCCGGTACCCCTCTACAAATCAGTAGAGGCCGCTGGCTGGAGGTGGCTAGTGTGGTGCACTTGGCTGACTTCGACGACAGAACGACGCCGTTGACCCGTCGGCTGGTTCCCGACGACCTGTGGGAACTCGCCAAAGCGTTGATACCGCTGCCCAAGACCCGGCCGCAGGGGGGCGGGCGGGCCAGGGTGGGCGACCGGGCCGTGTTCGTCGCGGTGGTCTACGTGCTCACCAGTGGCTGCGCCTGGCGCCGGTTACCCGACTCGTTCGGTATCGCGGTGCCCACCGCGTACCGGCGATTCGTGGAATGGACCTCGGTCGGGTTGTGGGAGAAGCTGGTGCGCTCGGCCGCCGAGCACGGAACCGACGCCGCGTTACAGGATTGGGCGAAGGCGATCAGCGACGCGGCGGCCGCCCGGGCCGCGGCAGGCAGCTGATCGTTCTGCTTTCGGAGTCCTTTTTGCACTGACTCATTGTTTTGATCGAAAGAATGAAATCGGATTATTCTGCCGCGTCCCCGGCCGTGTCGGAGGTGACCACCGGAGGAGCCATGCAGGTCCGGTTGCGGCCGGATTCCTTGGCCCGGTACAGCGCGGCGTCCGCGGCCAGCAGCAGCTCGTCCAGATCACTACCGCCGACGGGGAAACCGACCGCGCCGGCCGACGCGGTCACCGTCACCGACTGGTGGTTGTCCGGGGAGATCACGATCAGCCCGTTGATGCAGTGTCGGAACCGCTCGGCGATGGTGGGCAGCGCCTCGGCGTCGGTGTCCGGCAGCAGGATCATGAACTCCTCGCCGCCGAACCGGCCGATCAGGTCGTAGTCGCGGGCTTCCTTGCGCAGCGCGGAAGCGACCGTGGTGAGCACCGCGTCCCCGGTCATGTGGCCGTAGGTGTCGTTGATCTTCTTGAAGTGGTCCAGGTCCAGCATGATCACGCCGGCCTGCTTCTCGTCCCGCTCGGCCCGGGCCAGCTCGGATCTGGCCACCTCGGACCAGTGCACGGCGTTGGCCAGACCGGTCTTGGCGTCGGTGCGCGCCGCCTCCTCGTACTGGGACAGCATCAGGCTGCGGTGCAGCACCAGAAGTGGCGGCAGCAGCAGGAAGACGTACCAGACGTCGTGCACCACGGCCATCGCGGTGATCGCGCCCAGGCTCAGCGCGGCGAACTCGATCAGGTTGTTGCCGAACCCGCCCAGCGCCTCCTGGCCGGTGGTGCGGGGCGAGGTGAGCAGGATGACCGCGACGATCAGCGCGGTGTTGACGAACCAGCGGATGGCCGCGGCGGCAATGATGATGGACACGCCGAACCAGGACGAGGGCAGGCCGGGGTAGTCACCCGGGGGCAGCGCGGAGTCCAGCACGGCCATGGCCGCGTAGGTGGCCAGCAGAACCGCACAACTGGAGTACACCCAGCGGAAGGTCTGCATGCGGATCAGTCGCACCCGCTGGTGCAGACAGGTCAGCGCGACCAGAGCCAGGGACAGCGCGGGCGGCAGTAGCAACAGGCCGGCGAAGGTCCACACCGACTTGAGGTCCATGTGCGGGGTGTTGGCCCGGCCGCGTTCGCGCACCCGCTCGATGGTGTGCACCAATTCCATGTGCACCACGGAGCCGACGGACAACGCGCCGAAGGTCAGCCAGGCGTCACCGAATGTGTGATTGGCGCGCAGGACAAAAACGGTCACCCCGAGGGCGAAGAACTCGACCGTCAGCAGGGTGATCAGTGCGGGCACACGCAGTGACCACACCGGCCATTTATGTAGTTCCCCAAACCAATTTGTCACAATCCTTCTCACCCATCCCTTCGATGGGTGAGAATGAGATCCGTCGGTGGTAGATCCCCCATGACGCAACACAGAACGAACACTAGCGGGTACGACACGTTACGTCACCCATCTTGGTGAAGAAACGGATAGTCCGATCGGGTGACGACCGAGCGTGTGTACCAAAGGAGCCCCGGTCGTGTACAACTTCGGTGACTTCAGGTGCAGCCACGCCGACCCCTTCCCGCGGCAAGGCTTCACCCCGCGTCGTCGAACGGGGCACCGGCCGTGTCGGCCGCCGTGCCGTCTCCACCGTTGAGCCCTGACAAAACCTCTGGCCCCCAGGAGGACTCCCGTGCGTACTTCGACCCACGACGCTATCCGGGCTCGTGCAATGGACGCCGACCGCGACGCCATCTGGCGGCGGGACGCGATTTGGCGCCGGGATGCGATCTGGCGCTGACTCTCTGTGGCTAGGTTACTCCTAGTAATCGTCTCGACACGATTCTGCCAGTCCGGGACAGGTTACGCCTGTGCGGTCGCGTTCGCAGGGGCCAACAGACCCTGAGATCGGGTCCAGGTGGCGGCGAGGATGAGCGCCACCACCGTGCCCACACCCCCGAACACCGCCACGACCAGCGACGGAGACAGCCACTGGGCCAGTCCGCCGGCCAGTGCGATACCCAGTCCCTGCACCACCCGCATGCTGGTCAACGCCAGGCCGAACGCCTGGCCCCGGGCGGAATCGGGCACCGCGCGCACGAACGCCGCGCTGGCCACCGTCTGGTAGGCGCCGAACGCGCCGCACACCAGCCAGACCACGAGGGTCACCACCAGATTGGGTCGGGCCGCGCAGATGACCAGCACCGCGCAGCAGGCCACGGCCATCGGCCCGAGCAGCCGCAGCCGGGTGGTCGGCGGGATCAGCCTGGTCAGCAGGGTCGCGCCGATGCTCACCCCGGCCGGATTGGCGGCGAACAGCAGGCCCGCGGTCACCGCGCCACCGCCCAGTTCGTGCGCGTAGGGCACGGACAGCCCCTCGGCGGTGACGTAGAACGCGGACAGGCAGGCCAGGCCGACCAGGGCCCGCAGCCCCAGGTTGGACCAGACCAGGCGCATTCCCGCGGCCAGCGAGCCCCAGTACCCGGGGCCCTCCGGCTTGGCCTCGGCGTCGGTGTGTTCCGGGGCGGGCACCGGGCGGTGCAGCAGGCCGAACCGGACCAACAGGGCCGAGGCCAGGAACGTTGCGGCGTCGATCAGCAGCGCCACCGAGGTGCCGGTGAACGCGACCAGCGCGCCGCCGACGACGTAGCCGGCCAGCTGCCCGGTCTGGTAGGTGATGTTCATGACCGCGTTGCCGGTCACGTACTCGTCGCCGGTCAGCAAGGTGGGCAGGACGGCGCCGCGCGCCGCGTTGAACGGCGAGGCCAGCAGCTGCACCACGACCAGCAGCCCGCACAACGGCACCAGCGGCATGCCGGGCCAGGCCATCAGTGCGACCAGCAGCACCCGGGCCAGGTCGGCGACCACCATCAGGTCGCGCCGCGGGAAGCGGTCGGCCAGCCCGGACAGCAACGGCCCCCCGGCCAGATCGGGCAGGAACGTCAGCGCGTAGGTCAGCGCGGACAGCGCGGCCGAATCCGTGCGGTTGTAGACCAGGATGGTCAGCGCCACCCGGGCCAGTTGATCACCGGCGACGGACAGGATCTGGGCGAGCCAGAGCGCGCGAAACTCGCCGACCCGGAACACCGAGCCGAAGGTAGCCGTCTCCGGCGGTGTTCCGGCCACTATTAGTCATCCCCTCGACACACACTGTTCGTTCTACTGGAATATTCCGAGGAGTTAAAGCGGAACGGCCGACATAGCAGTTGACAGCACGCGACCGGCGTACCGCGTTGGGGTGGCTGTCGTAGTCGGCGCATACCATCACAACGTGGAGGATGGCCTGTTCGCGGAGGGGGATCTTGGTGGTCAAGAGCTCGAACGTGCTGACCACGGTGTGAGAAAGCTCGCAGGTTCCGGCTCACCCCTTGCCGTCCGGATGCGTCCGGCCTCGCTGGACGAAGTGGTCGGTCAGGACCACCTGCTCGGCCCCGGCGCGCCGCTGCGGCGGCTGGTCGAGGGCGGCGCCCCGGCGTCGGTGTTGCTCTACGGCCCGCCCGGCACCGGCAAGACCACGCTGGCCATGCTGGTCTCCCAGGCCACCGGCCGCGGGTTCGTCGCGTTGTCCGCGCTGTCGGCCGGGGTCAAGGAGGTCCGCGGCGTCATCGACCACGCCAAGGCCAAGCTGCGGGCCGGGCTGTCCACCGTGCTGTTCATCGACGAGGTGCACCGGTTCTCCAAGACCCAGCAGGACGCGTTGCTTGGCGCGGTGGAGGACCGCATCGTGCTGCTGGTCGCGGCCACCACCGAGAACCCGTCGTTCTCCGTGGTGTCCCCGCTGCTGTCCCGTTCGCTGGTGCTGCAACTGCGCCCGCTGGCCGACGAGGACGTGCGCACCCTGGTGCGCCGGGCGCTGACCGACGAGCGCGGCCTCGGCGGAGCACTGCGGCTGACCACCGACGCCGAGGACCATCTCGTGCGGCTGGCCGGCGGGGACGCGCGCAAGGCGCTCACCGCACTGGAAGCCGCCGCCGACGCCACCGCGTCCACCGGCTCGGGCGAGATCGACCTGGCCCGGGTCGAGTCCGCGGTGGACCGGGCCGCGGTGCGCTACGACCGGGACGGCGACCAGCACTACGACGTGATCAGCGCCTTCATCAAGTCCATCCGGGGGTCCGATGTGGACGCCGCGCTGCACTACCTGGCCCGGATGATCGAAGCGGGGGAGGACCCGCGGTTCATCGCCCGGCGGCTGGTGGTGCACGCCAGCGAGGACGTGGGCATGGCCGACCCGACCGCGCTGCAGACCGCCACCGCCGCGGCCGCCGCGGTGCAGTTGATCGGCATGCCCGAGGGCCGGCTGGCCCTGGCCCAGGCCACCATTCACCTGGCCACCGCGCCCAAGTCCAACGCGGTGGTGACGGCGGTGGACGGCGCGCTGGGCGATGTGCGTTCCGGGTCCGCCGGCACGGTGCCCGCGCACCTGCGCGATGGCCACTACGCCGGGGCGGCCCGGCTGGGCAACGCGCAGGGCTACCGGTACCCGCACGACGTGGCCGAAGGCGTGCTGTCCCAGCAGTACCCCCCTGACGAACTGGTCGGCCGGGACTACTACCAGCCGACCCAGCGCGGGGCCGAGCGGGTGCTGGCCGATCGGGTGCCGAAGCTGCGCCGGGTGGTGCGCGGCGAGGGTCAGTGAGCGGCTCCGGCGCCAACCAGTAGGCTGGGTGAACTCATATCTGCACACTCCGTACTTCCCGGGAGGACTCGTGTCAGCAGGGCAGATCGCCGGTCTGATCGCGGCCGGTGCGGCCGTGCTGCTGGTGCTGCTGTTGGTGTTCCCGGTGATCAAGCTCTGCCGCACGCTGGACGAGGCGACCATCGCCATCCGCAAGGCACACGAGAACTCCGACCCGCTGTTCACCGGCGCGAACACCACGATCACCCATGTGAACACGCAGTTGGAGCGGGTGGACGGGATCACCGCCAACGCCCGTGCGGTCACCGGCAACGTCTCCGCGCTGACCTCGCTGTTCACCGCGACCATGGGTGGCCCGCTGGTGAAGGCCGCGGCCCTGTCCTACGGGGTCAACAAGGCGATCAAGGCGCGCCGCGGCAAGGCCACCGCCGAGCCGGCCGGCAAGCACGCGTCGCGTCGCCGCGGAGGCCGGAAATGAAGCGAATTTTCTGGCTCGGGGTTGGTGTGATAGCGGGTGTGGCGGCGTCCCGGAAGCTCAACCGCGCGGCCCGGCAGGCGACGCCGGCCGGGATCGCCGGCAATGTCTCCGACGCGCTGAGCGAACTGGCCGGCGCGATCGGCACCTTCGGCGCGGACGTGCGCGCCGGCATGACCGAGCGGGAGCGCGAACTCACCGAGGACGTCGAGGCCCGCACCGGGATCAACACCAGCCCCCGGCACGCGCTGCGCGCGGCCGAGGACACCTTGCGCGCCAGCG
This sequence comes from Pseudonocardiaceae bacterium, assembly GCA_035551355.1. Taxonomy (GTDB): domain Bacteria; phylum Actinomycetota; class Actinomycetes; order Mycobacteriales; family Pseudonocardiaceae; genus DATATV01. Next base: position 28,631 of record DASZNF010000085.1, read on the forward strand.
CGCCCCTGCCGCGGCGTCAGCCCGGCGCGCGAGCTCGCCGGGCGGACGGCTGAGCCTCGGCCTCCGGCCGGCAGGGCTGTCCGTCCGCCGTCCTCGCGCGTCCACTCTTTCGCTTCGGCCTTCGAGGAACCCTCATGCAGACCCACGAGATCATCAAGCGTTTCCGTGATCATTTCACCCAGGCCGGCCATGCCTGGGTGCCCAGTTCGTCCTTGCTGCTGGACGACCCGAACCTGTTGTTCGTCAACGCGGGCATGGTGCCGTTCAAGCCGTACTTCCTCGGCGAGGTGCCGCCGCCGTACTCCACGGCGACCAGCATCCAGAAGTGCGTCCGCACGCCGGACATCGAGGAGGTCGGCAAGACCACCCGGCACCTGACCTTCTTCCAGATGGCCGGCAACTTCTCCTTCGGTGACTACTTCAAGGAAGGCGCGATCACCCACGCCTGGAACCTGGTCACCGGCAGCGTCGCCGACGGCGGCTACGGCTTCGATCCCAGCCGCCTGTGGGTCACCGTCTACCAGAACGACGACGAGGCGATCGAGCTGTGGCAGAAGATCGCCGGCCTGCCCCCGGAGCGCATCCAGCGCCGCGGCGGCGAGGACAACTACTGGGACATGGGCGTGCCCGGCCCCGGCGGCCCGTGCTCGGAGATCTACTACGACCGCGGCCCGGAGTACGGCCGCGACGGCGGCCCGGAGGCCGACGAGGACCGGTACCTGGAGATCTGGAACCTGGTCTTCATGCAGGACGTCCGCGGTGACCTGAGCCCGAAGAAGGGCCACAAGCCGATCGGCGAGCTGCCCGCGAAGAACATCGACACCGGCATGGGTGTGGAGCGGGTCGCGTTCCTGCTGCAGGGTGTGGAGAACATCTACGAGTCCGACCTGATCCGCAACGTGATGACCCGGGCCGAGGAGCTGTCCGGTCGCCGCTACGGCGCCGACCCGGCCGACGACGTGCGGTTCCGGATCATCGCCGATCACGCCCGCACCGGCGTGATGCTGATCAACGACGGGGTCACCCCGGGCAACGAGTCGCGTGGTTACGTGCTGCGCAGGCTGCTGCGCCGGATCGTGCGCTCGGCCCGGCTGCTCGGTGTGCACGAGCCGGTGCTGGGCGAGTTCGCCAGGACCGTGCGGGACGAGATGTCGCCGTCCTACCCGGAACTGGTCACCGAGTTCAACCGGATCGACGCGGTGGTGCGGGCCGAGGAGGAGTCCTTCCTGGCCACCCTGACCACCGGCTCCCGGATCTTCGATCTGGCCGCGGAGAAGACCAAGTCCACCGGCGGCGACACGCTGCCCGGCGACCAGGCGTTCCAGCTGCACGACACCTACGGCTTCCCGATCGACCTGACCCTGGAGATGGCCGCGGAGCAGGGCCTGAAGGTCGACGAGGACGGATTCCGGCGGCTGATGTCCGAGCAGCGGGACCGGGCCAAGGCGGACGCGGCGGCCCGCAAGACCGGCCACGGCGACGCCTCGGCCTACCGCGCGGTGCTCGACCAGCACGGCAACACCCACTTCCTGGGCTACCAGGATCTGGCCGCCGAGGCCAACGTGGTCGGCCTGCTGGTGGACGGCGTGTCCGTGCCCGCGGTCGGCGCGGGCAGCCCGGTCGAGGTGGTGCTGGACCGCTCCCCGTTCTACGCCGAGGGCGGCGGCCAGCAGGCCGACCACGGCCGGATCGTGGCCGACGGCGCGACGGTGGACGTGCACGACGTGCAGTCCCCGGTGCCCGGCCTGACCGTGCACCGCGGCACCGTGAGCTCGGGCGAGCTGGTGCTCGGCGCGGGCGTGCGGGCCGAGGTGGAGACGGCGCGGCGGCGCGCGGTGTCCCGTTCGCACACCGCGACCCACCTGGTGCACGCGGGCATCCGCCGGGCGCTGGGCGACACCGCGGCCCAGGCCGGTTCGCTCAACGCGCCGGGCCGGCTGCGCTTCGACTTCACCTCCCCGGCCGGCGCGGTGCCGGCCAGCGTGCTGGGCGAGGTCGAGGAGGAGGTCAACGACGTGCTGCTCGGCGACCTCGACGTGCGGGCCGACGTGATGACCATGGACGAGGCGCGGAAATCCGGCGCGATCGCGTTGTTCGGCGAGAAGTACGGCGACGCGGTCCGGGTGGTCACCATCGGCGACTACTCCAAGGAGCTGTGCGGTGGCACCCACGTGCACCGCTCCGGCGAACTCGGCGTGGTGAAGCTGCTGTCCGAGGCGTCCATCGGCTCCGGCGTACGCCGGGTGGAGGCGCTGGTCGGGCTGGACGCGTTCCGTTTCCTCGCCCGGGAGCACGTGCTGGTCAACCAGTTGGCCGATCAGTTCAAGGCGCGTCCGGAGGAACTTTCCGAGCGCATCGGGCAGACAGTGGAGAAGTTGCGCGCCGCGGAGAAGGAACTGGAGAAGCTACGCGGGGCCCAGTTGCTCTCCGGCGCGGGCGAATTGGCGGCGGCGGCCGAGGACGTGGCCGGCATCGGTCTGGTCGCGGTCGCGCTGCCGGATGGGGTCGGCGCGGCCGACCTGCGCACCCTGGGCACCGAGGTGCGGGCCAAGCTGGGCAGCAGGCCAGCGGTGGTGGCGCTGTTCTCCGCGAGCGACGGCAAGCTGGCCTTCGTCACCGCCACCACGGCGGCGGCCCGGGACCGCGGGCTGGACGCGGGCAAGCTGGTCCGCTCCTTCGCGCCGGCCATCGGCGGGCGCGGCGGCGGCAAGGCCGACATGGCCCAGGGCGGCGGCACCGACCCGTCCGGCGTGGCCGCGGCGATCGAGGCGCTGCGGGGCGAGCTGAACCGGCCGGCCTGAACATCTGGGAAACTGTTGGCGTGACACAGTCTTCGGACCGCGGACCCGACAAACCCGGCGTCGACGACCCCGGGCGGGGGAGACGGCTTGCGGTGGATGTCGGATCCGTCCGGGTCGGCGTCGCGCTGAGTGATCCGAGCGCTTTCCTGGCCACTCCGCTCGTTACCCTGTCCAGGGACGAGCGGAGTGGTCGGGACCTCGGCCAGCTGACCGAGCTCGTCGAAGAACACGAGGTGGTCGAAGTCGTGGTTGGCCTGCCAAGGACGCTGCGCGGCCGCACCGGCGCCGCCGCGCTGCTCGCCCAGAGTTACGCCGACGAGCTGGCCGCGCGGATCGCGCCGGTTCCGGTTCGGCTGGCCGACGAGCGGCTGACCACGGTCACCGCGTCTCGCATGCTGTCCGAACGGGGGGTCAAGGGCCGCAAGCAGCGGGCCGTGGTGGACCAGGCAGCGGCCGTGGAGATCCTCCAGGCGTGGCTGGACGCGCGCACTTCGGCCCTGGGAGCCAATCGATGAGCGAGGGTCTGGGTCTGTTCGACGAGGACGTGTCGGACGACTACTACGAATACGAGGACGAGCCTCCGCAACGCGGTCGCGGCGGCAGGGCCAAGCGCGGCCGCAAGCGTAGCCGCAAGGTCGTCTGGACCATCCTGCTGGTGTTGGTCGTGCTGATCGCCGCCGGGGCGTATTTCGGCGTGCGCCAGGTGATCGGCCTCGGCTACTACCCGGACTTCTCCGGCGCGGGCACCACCGACGTGGTGTTCGAGGTCAACTCCGGGGACACGCTGCGCGACGTCGGCGACAACATGCAGCAGGACGGGATCGTCGCCAGCGCCAACGCGTTCGTGAAGGCGGCCAAGGAGAACGACGAGGTCTCCGGCGTGCAGCCCGGGTTCTACCTGGTCAAGGAGCACATGTCCGGCGCGGCCGCGGTGGAAAAGATCGTGGCCCCGAAGACCCGGGTCGGCCAGATCGGCATCAACTCCGGCACCATGCTCGACGACACCACGGCCACCAACGGCAAGGTGACCAGCGGGATCCTGAGCAAACTGGCTCAGGCCAGCTGCGCCACCATCAACGGCAGGAGCACCTGCCTGCCGGCCACCGACTTCCAGGCAGCCATCCAGAACACCTCGCCCGCGGCGCTGGGCGTGCCCAGCTGGGCGATTCCCACGGTGACCGCGGCCGACCCCAGGCACAAGCTGGAGGGCCTGCTGGTGCCCGGGGTGTACAACATCAAGCCGGGCGCCACCGCGGTGCAGGACCTGAGCGACATGCTCAGCCAGTCCGCGGCGCAGCTGCAGGCCGACGGGCTGCCCTCGACCAGCCAGCAGCAGTCCGGTTTCTCGCCGTACCAGCTGCTGACCATAGCGTCCATTGTGGAGCGTGAGTCGGGCACAACGGCGGACATGCCGAAGGTGGCCCGGGTGCTGTACAACCGGTTGGCGCAAGGGCAGAACCTGCAGCTGGACTCCACTGTGGACTATGCGCTGGACCGGCCGATGGTGCGCACCGCGGCGGCCGACCAGACCAAGGCAGGCGCCTACGACACGTACCACAACCCGGGCCTGCCGCCCACGCCGATCTCCAGCCCGAGCGCGGGCGCGATCCAGGCGGCCATCGCGCCGGCCTCGGGGCCGTGGCTGTTCTTCGTGGTGTGCCAGAAGGACGGCACGTCCTGCTTCGCCACCACCTTCGCCGAACATCAGCAGAACATCACGTTGGCTCAGCAAAATGGCGCCTACTGAACCGGGTCCGTCCCGGCGGACGGCGGTGCTCGGGCGGCCGGTGGCGCATTCGCTGTCCCCGGTGCTGCACGGCGCGGCCTACGCCGAACTCGGCCTGGACTGGGTGTTCGAGCGGATCGACTGCGGGGCAACGGAACTGCCGGGCCTGGTGGCCGGACTGGGGCCGGACTGGGCCGGCCTGGCGGTGACCATGCCCGGCAAGCGCGCCGCCCTGGCCGTGGCCGCCGACTCCTCCGACCGGGCCCAGGCCGTCGGTGCGGCGAACACGTTGGTGCCACTGGGAAACGGCCGCTGGCGGGCGGACAACACCGATGTGGCCGGGGTACTCGGCGCGCTCACCGGCGCGGGCGGCTACCAGCCGGTGACCGGCGCGTCCGCGGTGGTGCTGGGCGGCGGGGGCACCGCGGCGGCGGCCCTGGTCGCACTGGCCGAGCTGCGGGTGGCCGAGGTGGTGCTGGTGGTCCGCGATCCGGCCCGGGCGGGCGAGGCCGCGGCCACCGCCGAACGGGTCGGCGTGCGGCTGGACGTGCGCCGCTGGGACTGCGAGGACCTGGGCAAACTGGCCGCCGACTCGGCCGTGCTGATTTCCACCGTGCCCGCCGGGGCCATCGGGCCGCACGCCGCCCAACTGGCCGAGGCGCCCTGCCTGCTGGACGTGATCTACCACCCGTGGCCCACCCCGATGGCCGAGGCGGTGGCCCGGCGCGGCGGGCGGCTGGCCACTGGCCTGGACATGCTGCTGCACCAGGCGTTCGACCAGGTGCAGCGGTTCACCGGCCGGCCGGCGCCGCGCGCGGCCATGCACGCCGCCCTGGCCGCCGCCACCGGCGTGCCGCTCGCCCGGGTGCACTGACCGAACCCGTCGACCGGCACGCCGAAACGGGACAGCTGGCCAGGTTCTGGCTCAGCCGCCCCGTTTCGGGCGTCGGTGCGACGCGAGCGCGTGGTTCCTGGGCCCCTTTCCGGCTGCGCGGGGTCCAGGAACCACGCGCTAGTCGGACTCGGTGGCGATCAGCTCGGCCAACTGGTCCAGCACGCTGTCGGCGTCCTCGCCGTCCGCGGCCAGCACCACCTGGTCACCGTGCATCGCCCCCAGCGTCATCAGGTTGAGCACGCTGGCCGCGGCCACCGGCTGGCCACCCTCCTTGCGGATGGTGATGGGCAGCGCGGCGGCCGCCGCGGCCTTGGCCAGCACGGCCGCCGGGCGGGCGTGCAGCCCGACCTTGCTGCCGACCGTGACACGTCGTTCCGGCATCGGGTGACTCTCCTCATGCCTCGCTGGCGGCGGATTCCGTGGCCGCCTCGGGGGCGGTGTCCGGCACGTCTTCCTCGCGACCGGGGGTCCGCAGGTTCCACCGCTTGATGACCCAGGTGAACACGAAATAGTAAATCACGGCATAGACCAGACCAATGGGAATCAGCAACAGCGGCTTGGTCGCGATGCCGTAATTGAGCACATAGTCGATGGCGCCCGCGGAGAAGTTGAATCCGTCGTGAATGCCCAGCCAGTTGACCAGGGCCAGCGACGAACCGGTGAGCACCGCGTGCACGATGTACAGCGGCCACGCCACGAACATGAACGAGAACTCGATCGGCTCGGTGACACCGGTCAGGAAGGCGGTCAGCGCGGCGGACAGCATGATGCCGCCGACGACCTTCTTCTGGCTCGGCTTGGCGGTGCGCCAGATGGCCAGCGCGGCGGCGGGCAGGGCGAACATGAAGATCGGGAAGAAGCCGGTCATGAACGTGCCGGCGGACGGGTCGTGGGCCACGATGAACCGGTTGATGTCACCGGACTGGCCGTGGTAGGTGCCGAAGATGAACCAGACCACCGAGTTGACCACGTTGTGCAGGCCGAAGGGCAGCAGCAGCCGGTTGACGATGCCGTAGACGCCACCGCCGATGACCGCGTTGTGCGTGACGAAGTTGCCGAAGTTGGTCAGGCCCCGGTTGAAGATCGGGAACAGCAGACCGAAGATCACGCCCAGGATGGTCATGGTCAGCGCGGTGACGATCGGCACGAACCGCCTGCCGCCGAAGAAGGCCAGGTACGGGGGCAGCTTGATGCGGTGGAACCGCTGCCACAGCATGCCGGTCAGGATGCCGACCACGATGCCGGCCAGCACGCCGTAGGGCCACTTGCTGGGGTTGCCGTACCAGGTGGCGCCGAAGCCCTCCAGCGAGGTCAGCGGCGCGAACACCTGGATGACCTGGCTGAACACCACGTAACCGACCACCGCGGCCAGCGCGGTCGAGCCGTCGGCGCGGCGGGCGAAGCCGATGGCCACACCGACGGCGAAGATCAGCGGCAGGAAGTTGAACACCGCGCCACCGGCCGCGGCCAGCACGTCGGCGATCTTCGCGGTGGCGTGCCAGCGGCCCAGCATGTCGCTCTGGCCGAGCCGGAGCAGCAGGCCGGCGGCGGGCAGGGTGGCGATGGGCAGCATCAGACTGCGCCCGATGCGCTGCAGACCGGCCAGCCCCCGGTTTTGCCTCTTTGCTGACCGCTCCGCTGTTGGCGGTGTGGTGACCTCGGCGGTACTCATGAATTTCCTCCGGCCGGTTCTAGTTGCATCGAGACCTGGTAGTGGTCGCCCCGGTACCAGGACGTCATGTCCTCCACCGGCAGTCCCTGCCGGCTGGAGACGCGGCGGAACACCAGCAGCGGCGCGCCCGCGCGCAGGCCGAGCAGCCGGGCGGTCTCCCGGTCGGCGGCCTCGGCCCACACGGTCTGGGTGGCGTGGTCGAACACCACTCCGGCGCGCTCGGCGAGCTGGATGTACAGCGAGTCGGTGAGGTCGAGATCCAGCAGGCCGGGCAGCCGGCCGCGGTGGTACCAGCCGCGCTCCACGGCCAGCGGGATGTCGTCGGCGCGGCGCAGCCGGGTCAGCCGGAAGGCGCTCTCGCCCAGTTCGAGGCCGAGCGCGGCGGCGGTGTCCACCGACGGGATGTCCTCGGCCGCGGCGAGCACCTCGGTGGAGGGCACCCGGCCCCGCTGGCGCATGTCCTGGGTGAACGACATCAGATAGAGCCGCAGGTCCATGCGCTGCTGGCGGGTGTAGGTGCCCTTGCCGCGCACGGTGGTGAGCAGGCCGTCGGCGACCAGCCGGGCCACCGCCGAGCGTACGGTCAGCCGGGACACCCGGTAGCGGGCGGCGAGGTCGCGCTCGGACGGGATCGGCGCGCCCGGCGGCAGGTCCTCGGTGATGAGGGCGCGCAGGATTTCCCGCAGCTGGACGTGTTTGGGCCGCGGTCCGTCCATGATCGGGCCGCTGATCTGGTTCATTGAAGACCTCCCGTCGACGGCCCGAGATTGGTACGGTCCGGTCTAGACCACTTGCGTCGGCGGGGAGCATGCTCCCAAGACGGCAGAAGTGTCAATAGTCACCACAGCGAACAGGAGTTACCGGATGGCGGATGAGCGGGCGGCGAAGATCCTCGCCGCGATCGGCGGCGCGGACAACGTCGTCGAGATCGAGCCCTGTATCACCAGGTTGCGGTGCGAACTGGAGGACGGCTCGCGGGTGGACGAGGCGGCGCTGAAGGCCGTCGGCGCGCACGGCGTGATCCGGGCGGGCACGGTCGTGCAGATCATCGTGGGGCCCGAGGCGGACACCATCGCCAGCGACATCGAGGACTTGCTGCCGTGAGCCTGCGGGTGACCAGCCCGGTGGCCGGGGCGGTGGTCGAGCTGACCGAGGTGCCCGACCCGGTGTTCGCCGAGGCCATGGTCGGTCCCGGCCTCGCGGTGCGGCCCGACGAGGCGGACGCCGAGGTGGACGCGGTGGCACCGGTTTCGGGCACGGTGGCCACGCTGCATCCGCACGCGTTCGTGGTGGCCACCGAGGCCGGGCCCGCGGTGCTGGTGCACCTGGGTATCGATACGGTCAAGATGAAGGGCGAGGGATTCACCCTGCACGTGGCCAAGGGTGATCGGGTGGCCGAAGGCCAGCCGGTGATCGCCTGGAACCCCCGTGCGGTGCGGGCGGCCGGGTATGCCACCATCTGCCCGGTGATCGCGCTGGACGCGAGCGCCGAGGCGCTCACCGCGCGGCATTCGCCGGGCGCGGTGCAACCGGGTGAGTCCTTGTTCGAGTGGGTTTCCTGAGCCGCGGACTGTCCCGGGGCGGGCGCGGTCCGGGACAGTCCGCACCGATCGGGTCGATCCGGCCGGTGTCGATCCGGCTCGTATCGGTGGTTCTTGTGTCGGTGGGGCCCGTGTCGGTGGTTCTTGTGTCGGTGGGGCGGAATATGGTGCGGGAATGTCGTATCCCGAACCGGGTTACCACGGCGAGGGCGGCGAGCGCAGTGCCGTCTTCCGTCCGGTGGACACCGCGCCGAACCTGATCGCGAAGTCCGGCAACACCAACGGCTACCTGGCCACCGGGGCCGGCACGAAGGGCCAGTTCGGCCTGTACCGGCTGGACATGAAACCCCATTGCGGTGGGCCGAAGCCGCATTTTCACCGGACCATCGGAGAATCGTTCTTCATCCTGTCCGGCACGGTCGCGCTGTACAACGGGGACGAGTGGATTGACGCGACCGCGGGCGATTTCCTGTACGTCCCGGAAGGCGGCATCCACGCCTTCGGCAACGAGTCCGACGCGGACGCGTCCATGCTCCTGCTGTTCACGCCCGGTGCGCCCCGGGAGGACTATTTCGAGCGGGTCGGCACGGTCGCGGGGATGACCGAGGACGAACGAGCCGAGTTCTTCCGGCACCACGACACCTACTGGCTCTGAGCCTGCTCCGCCGGGCCCGTCCCGATCGCTGTCAGCGGAATTTCCCCCGGAAACGCCAACTCGGGCTACGGGAAGGGTCGACACAAGAAATTCGGCACGCGCGTCCGTCGATTTTCCTTCGTCACTGTGCATTGTGGACGCATGACGGAAATCTTGATGTTCGGAATGGTCGGGGCGCTCGCCGGATTCCTCGGGCGCCGATGGATCGGTCGACTGCGCCGCGGCGCGGTGTTCGGGCCGCCGTGGCTGGAGCTGGTGTCGGCCGGGGCGGCCGCGCTGCTCGGCTGGCGGCTGGTGCGCGGGCTGCTGCCGGGGTGGTGGCTGCCGGTGCCGCTGGTGCTGGGCTGGCTCGGCGTGCCGCTGGCCGCGGTCGACCTGGCCCGAAGACGCCTGCCCGACGCCCTCACCCTCGCCGCCTACCCACTGCTGGGCACCGCCCTGGCCATCGCCGCCCTCGGACCACCCGGCGGCCCGCTCGCCCTCCGTGCCACGGTGGGCCTGCTCGTGTTCGGCGGCGCGCACGCACTGGTGCACCGGCTGGCTCCGGGTGGGCTGGGCGCGGGGGACGTGAAGCTGTCCGGCAGCCTCGGCGCGGTGCTCGGCGCACTGGGCTGGCCCGCGCTGTTACTGGCCCCGCTGGGCGCGTCGGCCGGCACCCTCGCACTCGCCCTGGCCACCGCCGCCTGGGCCAGTGCGCGCGGACCGGCGCCGACCGCCGATGCCTGTCGCGCGCCGGACCGCCTGGCGCCGACCGTTGGTGCCCGGGCATTGCCGGCCGGTCTCGCCCTGGCCACCAGCACCTGGGCCGCTCCACCCGAGTCAGCCGTGACCGCCGGTGCTCGGGCCGCGCCTCGCCGCCGGGCCTCGGCCCTCCGCGCCCGGGCCGTCCCCCACGGTCCCGGCCTGCTGCTGGCCACCTGGTTGCTCGCCGCGTTCCCGGCCATCGGCCTTCGGCCCGGTTAACCGCCCGTCACCAGCCATGGGAGGATCGTCGGGTGTTGCGCTGGATAACCGCCGGAGAGTCACACGGCCCCGCGCTGGTCGCGATCCTCGAGGGGCTGCCGGCCGGTGTGCGGGTCACCACCTCGGACGTCGCCGCCCAGTTGGCCCGTCGCCGCCTCGGCTACGGCCGCGGCGCGCGGATGAAGTTCGAGGCCGACGAGGTCGAGTTCATCGGCGGCGTGCGCCACGGTGTCACGCTCGGTGGTCCGGTCGCTGTCCGGGTCGGCAACACGGAGTGGCCGAAGTGGGAGAAGGTGATGGCGCCGGACCCGGTCGACGAGCAGGAGCTGGCCGAGTTGGCCCGCAACGCCCCGCTCACCCGGCCCCGCCCGGGCCACGCCGACCTGCCCGGCATGCTCAAGTACGGCTTCGACGACGCTCGCCCCGTGCTGGAGCGGGCCAGCGCCCGGGAGACCGCGGCGCGCACCGCGCTGGGCACGGTGGCCCGCGGCTTCCTGCGCCAGGTGCTCGACGTCGAGGTGATCAGCCATGTGGTGGCGCTGGGCCGCGTCCAGGCCGACAAGCCGGACCTGCCCGGCCCGCACGACCTGGAACTGATCGACGCCAGCCCGGTCCGCGCCTTTCACCCCTCGGCGACCGAGGCGATGGTCGCCGAGGTGGACGCCGCCCGCAAGGAGGGCGACACGCTCGGCGGTGTGGTCGAGGTCGTGGTGCACGGGCTGCCGCCCGGGCTCGGCTCGCACGTGCACTGGGACCGCCGCCTGGACTCCCGGCTGGCCGCGGCCATGATGGGTATCCAGGCCATCAAGGGCGTGGAGATCGGCGACGGATTCGACGTGGCCCGCGCCCGGGGCAGCGAGGCGCACGACCAGATCGACCCGGCCGAGGGCGCCAAGGGCGTCACCCGGCGGTCCAACCGCGCCGGCGGACTTGAGGGCGGCATCACCAACGGCGAGCCCTTGCGCGTGCACGCCGCGATGAAGCCGATCTCCACCGTGCCCCGCGCACTGTCCACTGTGGACATGGCGACCGGGGAGAGCGCGGTGGCCATCAACCAGCGCTCCGACGTCTGCGCGGTGCCCGCGGCGGGCGTGGTGGCCGAGGCCATGGTGGCGCTGGTGCTGGCCGACGTCGCGCTGGAGAAGTTCGGCGGCGACTCGGTGCCGGAAACCCGGCGCAACGTCGAGTCCTACCTGGCCGCGGTGGAGGATCGCTGGTGATGAGCAAGCCCACCAATTCCGGCGACGGCGTCACCCGGCCGCGGGCGGTGGTCATCGGGCCGCCGGGCGCGGGCAAGTCCACCGTCGGCATGCTGCTGGCGCAGCTGCTGGACGTCACCTTCCGGGATGTCGACGCGGACATCGTCCGCGCCGTGGGCCGCCCCATCGCCGACATCTTCACCAGCGACGGCGAGACGGTGTTCCGGGAGCTGGAGGAACAGCACACCGCGGCCGCGCTGACCGACCACGAAGGCGTGCTCGCGCTGGGCGGGGGCGCCATCCTCTCCGCCCGCACCCGGGCCCTGCTGGCCGAGCACACCGTGGTCTTCCTCAACGTCGGGCTGGCCGAGGGCGTCAAGCGCACCGGGCTGTCCACCGCCCGCCCGCTGCTGGCCGGGGTCAACCCGCGGGCCACCTTCAAGGCCCTGCTCGACGCCCGGCTGCCGCTCTACCGCGAGGTCGCGGTCGTCGAGGTGAACACCGACGAGCGCACCCCCGCCGAACTGGCCGACGACATCCTCGGCCGGTTGCGCGCGCACGCCCACTGAACCCCACGTACGGAGCGAGGCAACAACCATGGCCGATCCAGTCCGCATCTCGGTCGGCGCGGACGACCCCTACCCGGTGGTCATCGGTCGCGGGCTGCTCACCGAGCTCACCGACGCCGTGCGGGACGCCTCCAGCGTGGCCGTCATCCATCCGCCCACGCTCACCGAGACCGCCGAAACCGTGCGCGACGAGTTCGAAGCGGCCGGGCTGGAAGCCAACCGTATCGAGATCCCGGACGCCGAGGACGGCAAGGCGCTGTCCGTGGCCGGGTTCTGCTGGGACGTGCTGGGCCGGATCGGCCTGGACCGCTCCGGCGTCATCGTCGGCCTCGGCGGTGGCGCGGTCACCGACCTGGCCGGGTTCGTGGCCGGCACCTGGCTGCGCGGGGTCCGGGTCGTGCAGGTGCCGACGACCCTGCTGGGCATGGTGGACGCCGCGGTCGGCGGCAAGACCGGGATCAACACCGAGGCGGGCAAGAACCTGGTCGGCGTTTTCCACGAGCCGTCCGCCGTCCTGGTCGACCTGGCGACGCTGGAATCGTTGCCGCGCAACGAACTCGTGGCTGGCATGGCCGAGGTGGTCAAGGCCGGGTTCATCGCCGACCCCCGCATTCTCGAACTCCTCGAGGCCGATCCGGAGGCCGCGCTGGACCCCTCCGGCGAGGTGATCGGGGAACTGGTCCGCCGGGCCATCCGGATCAAGGCCGACGTGGTCTCGGCCGATCTGCGCGAGGCGGGACTGCGTGAGGTGCTCAACTACGGCCACACCCTCGGCCACGCCATCGAACGCCGGGAACGCTACCGCTGGCGGCACGGCGCGGCGGTCAGCGTCGGCCTGGTGTTCGCCGCCGAACTGGCCCGGCTCACCGGCCGCCTCGACGACGCCACGGCGGCCCGGCACCGCGACGTGCTGGCCGCCATCGGCCTGCCCACCAGCTACGATCCGGACGCCCTGCCGCAGCTGCTGGACGGCATGCGCAGCGACAAGAAGACCCGGGCCGGGGTGCTGCGGTTCGTCGTGCTCGACGGGCTGGCCAAGCCGGGCCGGCTGGAGGGCCCGGACCCGAGCCTGCTGGCCGCCGCCTACTCCGCGGTCGCCGGGGCTGCCACGGACGGAGGCGTGCTGCTGTGAAACTGCTCGTGCTCAACGGGCCCAACCTCGGCCGGCTGGGCAAGCGCGAACCGGCCATCTACGGCAGCACCACCCACGACGACCTGGTCGAACTGTGTCAGAAGACCGGGTTCGAGCTGGGCGTGCAGGTCGAGGTGCGGCAGACCGACACCGAGGGCGAGATGATCGGCTGGCTGCACGAGGCCGCCGACCGGCACTGGCCGGTGGTGCTCAACGCCGGCGCCTGGACGCACTACTCGATCGCGGTGCGCGACGCCTGCGCCTCACTGACCGCCCCGCTGATCGAGCTGCACATCTCCAATGTGCACACCCGCGAGGAGTTCCGGCACCACAGCGTGCTGTCCGAGGTTGCCACCGGGGTGATCATCGGCCTCGGCGTGGACGGCTACCCGCTGGCGCTGCGCTGGCTGGCCGCACACGCCACGGATTCGTAATCTTCCGAAATCACAAGGGCTTTCTCGGGACAATTGCCGTCGAATTCACCGTCCGGGCGACTCGACCGGGCGTAGTGCCCCATGTGGGTGATGAACTTTCGTAGACTGAGCCGAACGTCGACACCGCGACGTTGACACGATCGGGGACGTCGACATCTTGGGGAGGTCTTCCCGCATGAGCAGCGTGCGCGGGCGGCTGTCGGTCGGTCTGGTGCTCGGCGCCGGTCTGACCCTGCTGGTCGCCTGCGGCGGCAGCCCGGCCCTGCCGGAGGCCGCGGGCGGTCACCCGGCCATCGGCGCCGGCGGCGGCGCCACCAGCACCGCGCCCGGCACCCCGGCGCCCACCACCCTGCACACCGGAAACTCCCGGGGCAACACCGATGTCGTCGCCTCCGGCGGCCCGGACGCGCCCTACAACTACGCGCCCAGCGTGCTGCGCGTCGGCAACAGCTACCGGATGTGGTGGTGCAGCCAGTTGCCCGGCGCGGCCCGGCCCGGCGACGAGATCGTCTCGGCAACCTCGGCCTCGCCGGACGGTCCGTTCACCGGTTCCGGCGGCGCGCCCGCCGACGTGCAGTTCGGCAACAGCCCCAGCGGATTCGACTCGCTGCACACCTGCGATCCCTCGGTGATCGCGGTCGGCGGCGTCTACTACCTGTACTACACCGGCACCTCGGATCCGGCCGGCGACAACAACTCCATCGGGCTGGCCACCAGCACCGACGGCGTGCACTGGACGCGGGCCAACGGCGGCCGGCCGATCGTGAGCACCTCGGGCGAGGTGCACCGGGCCAACGCCTACGGCGCCGGCCAGCCCTCCGCGGTGTACCTGGACGGCTGGTACTACCTGATGTTCACCGACACCACCGGCGGTGCGGCGGCGAGCAACGGCGCGGGCCAGTTCGTCCTGCGGGCCAAGGACGCGGCCCTCACCAACACGCTGCAAGCCTTGGGCCCCAACGGTTTCGGCTCGGTGCCCAGCACGTTCGCGCCGCGCCGGACCAGCATCCTGGCCGGGTTCACCGCGGACTGGATGTGGGTGGACGCGTTGAACGCCTTCGCCATCGCCGCCGACACCGGCGCGGGTACGACGATCACCTTCTGGGACGCCGACTTCCGCTACCACCCGTACAACCCGATCCAGCTCGACGGGGCGTGGAAGGAGGGCCCGGGCTTCGTCCGGCGGGCGGACGGGCACGCGCCGGTCAACACCACCGACCCGTGCGGCCGGGTGTCCTTCGACTTCTACCGGGCCACCCAGCAGGGCGCCGGGCCGACCGGGATCGCCCACTTCGGGGTGGACGCGCTGGGCGTCAGCGGCTGCGCCACCACCCCGCAGGCGCTGGACGTGCTCAACGGCTTCGTGCTGCCCTCCCCGCAGCGCACCGTCTACCTGGTGGCCGACGGCGTGCTGGTGGAGGTGGAGCGCCGCTCGGTGGCGCTGGCCCTGGCCAACGGCATGACCACCACCTCGGTGCCCGCGCTGGCCAAGGTGACGGTGGCGGCCACCGTGCCGGCCGGAGTCCAGGCGCTCACCGCGCCCGGTCGGCCGGTGGCGCTGCTGGCCTCCGACGGCAGGCTGTGGACCGTCGGCTCGACCGCGCTGGCCGCGCTGAACTCCTCGCCGGTGACCACGGTGTCCACCGGCCAGTGGGACGCCTACCCGCGCGGGTTCGACCTGGCCGAGCTGCGCGGCTGACGCTTGGGCAGCGGGTTGGGCTTGGGCAGGTCGGCCACCAGATCCCCGCTCAGGGTGGTGGTTTCCGCGTCCCGCGACATCGTCGCGGTGGCACGAGGCGCCGGGGAGGGCCGCGGCGTGGGGGAGGGGGCGGCCGCGGCGGCGGCAGGCACCGCGGCGGAGGTCTCGTCGGCGACCGGGGAAGTGGCGGTGCCCGGTTTCGGGGTCGGCGCGGTCAGCCTGCTGCCCACGGCCAGGCCCAGCCCGGCCGGGATGAGGATGAGCAGCGCGGTGAACGCCGCGCCCCCGGTCAGCGCCGAACCCAGCGCCCACACCCCGGTCTCGTCCACGAACAGCGCCTTGCCGATCACCCCGAGCAGTCCGGCCAGCAGGCCGCCGAGCAGGGAGCCGTAGAACCAGACCATGCCCCGCCGGGGACCGGCCAGCCGCAGCCACCCGTCGATGCCGCCCCACAGACCGGCCACACCGACCAGCACCGCGAGGGTCACCGGCGCGAGCACCGAGGTGCTCGACGGATGATCTACCTCGAATTTCGCCAGGATCGTCTGTGCGACCGCGTTCACCACGGCCATCGCCACACCGCGCACCAGCCAGGGTTGCATCGGACCAGGGTACGTGTACCCGTCGGTAGCCACGAAGGGCACCTGATCTCGTTACGATTTCGAGCATGTCGCACGCTCCTGCCCTGCGCCGATCGGCGCTGCGGGCCGCCCTGCGCGCCCGGGATCTGGACGCGCTGTTGGTGGTCGGCCTGCTCAACATCCGCTACCTCACCGGGTTCACCGGATCCAACGCCGCCCTGCTGGTGCACGCCGAGGACGAGCCGGACGCCGAGACCGGCACGGTGTTCTGCACCGACGGCCGCTATCTGACCCAGGCGCAGGTCCAGGCGCCCGAGCTGACCCGGGTCATCGACCCGGCCTGCGGCCGGTCGCTGGTGGCCCGGGCGGCCAAGGACGTCGCCCGGCACCGCAGGCTGGGCTACGAGAGCCAGCATGTGACCGTGGAAGGGCTGGACGCACTGACCGAGGCCGGTCCCGGGCTCATGCTGACCCGGGCGCCCGGCCTGGTGGAGGGATTGCGGCTGGTCAAGGACGAGGACGAGATCGAGGCGCTGCGGACGGCCTGCGCCACCGCGGACCGCGCGCTGGCCGGGCTGATCGAGCGCGGCGGGCTGCGGCCGGGCCGCACCGAGCGCGCGGTGGCCCGCGATCTGGAGGGCCGGATGCTCGATCTGGGCGCGGCGGGCGTCGCGTTCGAGTCGATCGTGGCGGCCGGGGCCAACTCGGCCATCCCGCACCACCGCCCCGACGACACCGAGCTGCGCACCGGGGACTTCCTGACGCTCGACTTCGGCGCCCAGGTGGACGGCTACCACTCGGACATGACCCGCACCGTGGTGCTCGGCGCGGCCGCGGACTGGCAGCGCGAGCTGTACGAGCTGGTGTCGGCGGCCCAGGCGGCCGGGCGGGCGGCGCTGGCGCCGGGCACGGAGAACCGCGCGGTGGACGCCGCGGCCCGCGATCTCATCACCGCCGCCGGCCACGGTGAGCAGTTCCTGCACGGCCTGGGACACGGCGTCGGACTGGAGATCCACGAGGCTCCGGCGCTGTCCAAGACCGGTGCCGGTAGACTGGCCGCCGGCATGGCGGTCACCGTCGAACCGGGGGTCTATCTCGCGGGCCGCGGCGGAGTGCGCATCGAGGACACCCTTGTGGTGCGCGATGGCACACCGGAGTTGCTCACCCTGACCACCAAGGATCTCGTCGTCGTGTAGCCGGCGGGGGTCCGGCCCACCCACATCACTCGCGTAACGGAGAAAGCTGGAGTCGTGGCTACCACCAACGACCTGAAGAACGGCATTGTCCTGAACCTGGACGGCCAGCTGTGGACCGTCACGGCGTTCCAGCACGTCAAGCCGGGCAAGGGCGGTGCGTTCGTGCGCACCACGCTGAAGAACGTGCTGTCCGGCAAGGTGGTCGACCGGACGTTCAACGCCGGTCTGAAGGTCGACACCGCGACCGTGGACCGCCGCGACATGACCTACCTGTACCAGGACGGCACGGACTACGTGTTCATGGACGGCGACACGTTCGAGCAGCTCAACGTGCCCGCCCAGACCGTCGGCGACGCGGCCAAGTACATGCTGGAGAACTCCACCGCGCAGGTGGCCACGCACGACGGCGTGCCGCTGTACGTGGAGCTGCCCACCTCGGTCGAGCTGATCATCCAGCACACCGACCCGGGCCTGCAGGGCGACCGGTCCACCGGTGGCACCAAGCCGGCCACGCTGGAGACCGGCGCGGAGATCCAGGTGCCGCTGTTCGTGTCCACCGGCGAGAAAGTCAAGGTGGACACCCGCGATGGCCGCTACCTCGGCCGGGTCAATGGCTGACCAGCCGCTTCCCGCACCTGTGGTCTTCCGGTCCGCCGCATGAGCGCCCGGCGCAAGGCCCGTAAACGCGCGGTCGACGTACTCTACGAGTCCGACATCCGCGGCGTTGACCCGGTGACCCTGCTCGCCGAGCGGGTGGGATCACCGGACGTGGCCCCGGTCAACGACTACACGGTCACCCTGATCGAGGGGATCGCGGCGCACCTGAGCCGGATCGACGAGATCCTGGCCGAGCACTCCGAGGGCTGGTCGCTGACCCGGATGCCCCCGGTGGACCTGGCCGTGCTGCGGCTGGGCCTGTACGAGCTGCTGTGGGCCACCGACGTGCCCGACCCGGTGGTCATCGACGAGGCCGTGGAACTGGCCAAGGAGCTGTCCACGGACGACTCGCCGCGGTTCGTCAACGGGGTGCTGGGCCGCATCGCGGGCATCGCCGACCAGCTGCGCGCGGTGCTGTGAGCGAGGGCGGTCGGGCAACCGAGCGCGACTGGCGCAAGTGACGTGACCGGCTCGCCTCCGCCATCCGCCGGAGGCGATCAGGAGGTCTGCGCGGGGCCGATCTGGGGCGGCGCGCCGAGCAGGTCGCGCATCCGGGCCCGGAGCTTGTCGCGCGGGATGCGCAGCTTCTCGGTGGGGTCGTCGGGGGAGACGCTGACCGCCTGGGCGCAGTAGGGGCAGCGCTTGCCCGGCGGCGCGATCAGGAACGCCGCGGTCACGATCTCCCGGCACACCGCGGCGAACCGGCCGGTGCAGGACTGGATGCCCGCGGCCATCATCTCGTCGGTGATCGCGTGGTCCACGCCGTCGACCGAGGTCAGCCAGGTGGTGAACAACCGGGAGCCGGTGCGGGAACAGCCGCGGTCGGCGTCCGGGCCGCCGCCCGTCGCTTCGCTGCGTTGCCGCCTGATTGCCACGTGTCACAGACTACAGTCGGATTGTTTTTGGCACATCGTGCCGGGAACCCAATGATCACAGAGGGTTCTGGTCTCTCGGCACGAAAACCGATTAATCAGCTTGTGAGCACGGCCGCGCCGAGCCAGTGGCACACGTGCAGCGCCAGCTCCACGTCCAGCCGGTTGTCCGCAACCGGCCGGCCCAGCAGCTCCTCGGCCTTGTGTACCCGGTACTGCACCGAGTTCTTGTGCATGGTCAGCCGGGCCGCGGCCGCCGTGTAGCTGCTCCCGGCGGCCAGGAACACCCGCAGCGTCTCGCGCAGCCGGGCGACCTGCTTGCCCGCCCCGGCCAGCGCGCCGAGCGTGTCCGACACCCAGGAGCGCGCCGACTCGAGATCCCCGGCCAGCAGCGCGATCGCGCCGACGTCCCGGAAGGCCAGCACCCGCTCGGCCGTCTCGCCCGCGGCCAGCGCCAGCAGCTGCACCCGGCGGGCCTGCCGGTGGGTGTGCCGGAACCCGGCCACCCCGGCGCACGGCTCGCCGAAGGCCAGCCGCATCTCCGGCGCGCTGACCGCCCGGGCCCTGTCCAGCAGCGTCGGGGCCTGCTTCGGCTCCTTCTGCTCGGACGTCGTCGTGTCCGGGTCGGTCGCGGTGGGGTCCTCCGGCATCGGCAGCCACACCCAGGCGCTGGACTCGTCCACCGGCACGAACAACGGCCGGTGCGCGCAGCCGAGCTGTTGGGCCAGTTCGATGGCCATGGTCTCCAGGCCGGGCAGCGCCTCGGCCGGCGTCCGGCCCCCGGACCGCCAGGCGATCATGCCCACGTGGGTGCCGTGCAGCCGGTAGCCCAGCGCCGCCTCCACATCGTCGGCGTCCACCGCCTCGTGCTCGTCCAGCAGGGCCTTCACCCGGGCCGAGCGAACCGCGTTGCGGTTGAGCAGCCAGCGGTCGCGTTCCTCCTCGTAGGCGGCGACCACCTGCTGGGTGACCCGGTCGATGAAGGCGAAAGTGACCGACATGGCGCGGCGGCCCATCGCGCCCAGCAGCTCCGGGTCGGCGATGTTCTTGGTGCCCACGGCCATGGCGTAGTCCAGGATTGTGGTCTGGCCGAGCTGGTAGGCCCGGATCAGGTCGATCACCGGAGTGCCGCGCTGGGCCAGCCTGCGGGCGTACTCCATGGCCGCGGCGGGCGCCTCGACGCGGGAGGGGTCGATGTTGTGCTGGAAGATGCGCAGGCAGGTGTCGATGTTCTGGTACAGGCTGGCCGCGAGCAGGCTGACCACCTGCTGGTCGTCGTGCACGAGCTGCGGCAGCTCCCGGTCGTAGACGCCGATCAGCTCGGCGGTCAGCTCATCGGTGCGCGCGCCCAGTTCCGCGGCAAGCTGGGCGGTGCACTCGGCCACCACTGTGTCGTCGACCACATGATCAGTTTACCGGGTCCGCCAAGCCCGCCTCGGGGCCGCGGCTGGCCGATCCGGCCGCGGCGTCCGGAAGGTATCCTGTTGATCGAGGTAGCTGATCAGTCCTCTTTGGACGGGCGGGCCTCGGGCGGCAGCACGCCCCAGTCGATGAGCTGCTCGGTCAGCTCACCCGGGGTCATGTCGTAGATGATCGCCAGCGAGCGCAGGTCCTCGGTCCGGATGGACAGCACCTTGCCGTTGTAATCGCCGCGCTGGCTCTGGATGGTGGCCGCGTACCGGGCCAGCGGGCCGACCTTCTCCGCGGGCAACTGCCCCAGTCGTTCCAGGTTGATGACGATCTTGGTGGCGGGCTCGGCGCCGGAGGGCACCCGGCCCTCGGGCAGCAGCTCGGCCACCGGAACCCCGTAGAAGTCGGCCAGCTCGGCCAGCTTCTGCACGGTCACCGCGCGGTCGCCCCGCTCGTAGGAGCCGACCACGACCGCCTTCCACCGGCCACCCGACTTCTGCTCGACACCATGCAGTGACAGGCCCTGCTGCTGGCGGATGCCGCGGAGTTTGGCGCCCAGCGCCTTGGCGTAGTCGCCCATGTGACGGTTCTCCGTTCGTTCGCCCCGTCAGCCGGTATGGGTGAGCCGCGGGGAGCCTGAGATCGATACGCAGAGTAATGGTTACTCGCCGTCTTCACCAGGTCAAGCTGATCGGACTGCTGCATCCGGGTCTTTTGTCCGAGACCACCCGGAAGGCTTACCGTCCCCGCCTGATACCGTGCAGGTCAGAACCGGTGCGCCCGCCACAGGCGTGCCAGTCGACGTCCTTTAAGGACCCGTCCGGTGAGGCGGGGAAGGAGGTCCTTCGTGGCGCCACGTCAACGTGGCGCGACGGAATCCGCCGGTCAGCGAGAGCTGCTGTCCGCGGGCGACGTCGCGCGCACGATCGCTCGAATGGCTCATCAGGTCATCGAGAAGACCGCTCTGGACTCACCGGGCGTGTCCCCGGTCGCCCTGTTGGGTATCCCGAGCCGGGGTGTTCCGCTGGCCGGCCGGCTGGCCGAGAAGATCGCCGAGTTCAGCGGCGTGCGAGTGCCCGCGGGCACCCTGGACATCACCCTCTACCGCGACGATCTGCGGCATCGCCCGCACCGTCCGCTGGAACACACCCAACTGCCCGAGGCCGGTATCGACGGCACTCTGGTCATCCTGGTCGACGACGTGCTGTTCTCCGGCCGCACGGTGCGCGCCGCGCTGGACGCCCTGCGCGATCTGGGCCGCCCGCGCGCCGTGCAGCTGGCCGTGCTGGTCGACCGCGGCCACCGGGAACTGCCCATCCGCGCCGACTACGTCGGCAAGAACGTGCCCACCGCCCGCACCGAGGACGTGGCCGTGCAGCTGGCCGAGTTCGACGGGGTGGACCGGGTGCTTTTGGAAGGTGGCAAGTGATGCGCAATCTGCTGTCGGCCGCGGACCTGGACACCGGCACCGCGCTGTCCCTGCTGGACACCGCCGACGAGCTCAAGGCCACCCTGCTGGGCCGGGAGGTGCGCAAACTGCCGACCCTGCGCGGCCGCACGGTGGTCACCATGTTCTACGAGAACTCCACCCGCACCCGGGCCTCGTTCGAGGTGGCGGGCAAGTGGATGAGCGCCGACGTGATCAACGTGTCGGCCAGCGGGTCCTCGGTGGGCAAGGGGGAATCGTTGCGGGACACCGCGTTGACCCTCTCGGCGGTGGGCGCGGACTGCGTGATCGTGCGGCACCCGGCCTCCGGCGCGGCCGACCGGCTGGCCGGCTGGCTGGCCGACACGCACACCTGCGTGATCAACGCCGGGGACGGTACGCACGAGCACCCGACCCAGGCCCTGCTGGACGCGGCCACCCTGCGGGAACGGCTGGGGTCGCTGACCGACAGGCGGATCGCCATCGTCGGCGACGTGCTGCACAGCCGGGTGGCCCGGTCCAACCTGCACCTGCTGCGCACCCTGGGCGCGCAGGTCGTGCTGGTCGCGCCGCCGACGCTGGTGCCATCGGGCATGCAGCGCTGGCTGGCCGAGGAGAAGGTGCGGGTCAGCCACGACCTGGACGCCGAACTGCCCGGCCTGGACGCGGTGCTGCTGCTGCGGGTGCAGGCCGAGCGGATGCACGGCGGATTCTTCCCGTCGGCCCGGGAGTACTCGATCAGCTACGGACTGTCACCGGCGCGGCTGGAGTTGCTGCCCGAGCACGCCGTGGTGCTGCACCCCGGGCCCATGCTGCGCGGCATGGAGATCGCCTCGGCGGTCGCCGACTCGCCGCGCTCGGCCATCACCGAGCAGGTGCGCAACGGCGTGCACCTGCGCATGTCCGTGCTCTACCACCTGCTGGCCGGAAAGGAGTTGGCGTGAGCATCATCGTTCGCGGGGTCCGACCGTACGGGGAGGGCCAACCGGTCGACCTGCGCCTGCGCGACGGCGTGATCGCCGAGATCGGCCCGAAGCTGGCCGCGGACGGCGCGGAGGTCCTCGACGCCGGCGGGCTGATCGCCCTGCCCGGCCTGGTCGACCTGCACACCCACCTGCGCGAACCGGGCCGGGAGGACGCGGAGACCATCGCCACCGGCTCGGCCGCGGCCGCGCTGGGCGGCTACACCGCGGTGTTCGCCATGGCCAACACCGATCCGGTGGCCGACAACGCGGTGATCGTCGAGCACGTGTGGCGGCGCGGCCGGGAGGTCGGCCTGGTCGACGTGCACCCGGTCGGCGCGGTCACGGTGGGCCTGCGCGGGGAAAAACTGGCCGAACTGGGCGCGATGGCCCGCTCCGCCGCCGGGGTGCGGGTGTTCTCCGACGACGGGCACTGCGTGGCCGATCCGCTGATGATGCGCCGGGCGCTGGAGTACAGCACCGCGCTGGGCGGGGTGATCGCCCAGCACGCCGAGGAGCCGAGGCTGACCGTGGGCGCCCAGGCCCACGAGGGGGAGCGGGCCGCCCGGCTGGGCCTGGCCGGCTGGCCGGCCGCGGCCGAGGAGGCGATCATCGCCCGGGACGCGATCATGGCGGCCGAGGCCGGGGCCCGGCTGCACGTGTGTCATGTGTCCACCGCGGGCAGCGTGGATGTATTGGGGTGGGCCCGCAACCGCATCAACGGGCACGGCATCAGCGCCGAGGTCACCCCGCATCACCTGCTGCTCACCGACGAGCGGCTGGCCGGGTACGACCCGGTCAACAAGGTCAACCCGCCCCTGCGGAGTGAGGCCGACGTGGACGCGCTGCGGGCCGGGCTGGCCCTGGGCACGATCGACTGCGTGGCCACCGACCACGCGCCGCACGCCGTGCAGGACAAGGACGTGGAGTGGGCCCAGGCCCGGCCCGGCATGCTCGGCCTGCAGACCGCGCTGTCCGTGGTGACCGCCGCGATGGTGCGCACCGGCCTGCTGGACTGGCGCGGTGTGGCCCGGGTGTGCAGCCAGCGGCCCGCGGAGATCGCCGGACTGCCCGACCAGGGCCGCCCGATCGCCGAGGGCGAGCCGGCCAATCTGACCCTGGTCGACCCGGACGCGGAGTGGACGGTCGACGGCGCGGACCTGGCCAGCCTCGGGGAGAACACGCCCTACCACGGGATGACGCTGCCGGCCCGGGTGGTCGCCACCGTCCTGCGCGGGCGGATCACCGCTTATGAAGGGAAAGTCTCATGACCAGGTTCCTGCTGGTGCTGGCGGTGCTGGCGTTCTTCGTGCTGTGCGCGGCCGGGATGCGCTGGGGCTGGCGCAACCGCCAGCGCCGCCAGTCGGCCTACCTGCCCGCGTTCCCGCCGCCGCCCGCCGAGCTCACCGAGATCGAGCTGCCCGAGCTGACCGGCGTGTACGTGAGCACGGTGACCGCGGGCGACTGGCAGGACCGGATCGCGGTCGGCGACATCGGGCACCGCTCGGCGGTGGCGGTGCGGCTGGCCAAGGAGGGTGTGCTGCTGGACCGGGTGGGCGCGAGTCCACTGTGGATCCCGGCCGCCGCGCTGGTCGACGCGCGCCTGGACAAAGGCATGGCGGGCAAGGTGATGGGCATCGACGGGCTGCTGGTGATCCGCTGGCGACTGGGCGAGTACGAACTGGACTCCGGTGTCCGGGGCGACGACAAGGACGTGTACGGCGACTGGCTGGGCGCGGTGCGCGCGCTGGCCGGAGTGAAGACAGGAGAGGCGGCATGACCACCGCAGCTGCGCCCGCGGCCCTGGTGCTGGAGGACGGCCGGGTGTTCCCCGGCCTGTCCTTCGGGGCGACCGGCAGTTCACTGGGCGAGGTGGTGTTCTGCACCGGCATGACCGGCTACCAGGAGACGCTGACCGACCCGTCCTACTACGGGCAGATCGTGGTGGCCACCGCGCCGCAGATCGGCAACACCGGGTGGAACGACGAGGACGACGAGTCGGCGAAGATCTGGGTTTCCGGTTACGTGGTAAGGGATCCCGCCCGCCGGCCGTCGAACTGGCGGTCGACCCGCGGCCTGGACGAGGAGCTGGTCCGGCAGGGCGTCGTGGGCATCTCCGAGGTGGACACCCGAAGCCTGACCCGGCACATCCGGGAGCGCGGCGCGATGCGGGCCGGGGTGTTCTCCGGTGCGGCGCTGGCCGATCCGGAGCAGATGCTGGCCACGGTGCGCACCGGCGAGAAGATGACCGGCGCCGATTACGCGGGCGCGGTGAGCACCAGGGCGAACTACGTGGTGCCCGCGGCCGAGGGCGCGGCCCGGTTCCGGGTGGCCGCGCTGGATCTGGGCATCAAGACCAACACGCCGCGCATGCTGGCCCAGCGCGGCATCGAGACGCACGTGCTGCCGGTGACCTCCACTGTGGACGATCTGCTGGCGGTCGAGCCGGACGGGGTGTTCCTGTCCAACGGCCCGGGCGACCCGGCCACCCAGGAACACGCGGTGGCGCTGACCGCCGAGATCCTGGGCCGGCGGCTGCCACTGTTCGGCATCTGCTTCGGCAACCAGATCCTGGGCCGGGCCCTGGGTCTGTCCACCTACAAGCTGCGCTACGGCCACCGCGGCATCAACGTGCCGGTGATCGACACCGCCACCGGCCGGGTGGCGATCACCGCGCAGAACCACGGCTTCGCCCTGGAGGGCGAGCCGGGGCAGCGGTTCGACACCCCGTTCGGCACCGCGCAGGTGAGTCACTACTGCCCCAATGACGGCACGGTGGAGGGGCTGCGCTGCGCGGACACGCCGGCGTTCTCCGTGCAGTACCACCCCGAGGCGGCGGCCGGGCCACACGACGCGGCGCCGTTGTTCGACGAGTTCGTCGAGTTGATGCAGAAGGGCGGGAACGGCTGATGCCGAAGCGGACGGACATCAAGCACGTGCTGGTGATCGGGTCCGGTCCGATCGTGATCGGCCAGGCGTGCGAGTTCGACTACTCCGGTACCCAGGCATGCCGGGTGCTGCGCGCGGAGGGCCTGCGGGTGTCGCTGGTCAACTCCAACCCGGCGACCATCATGACCGACCCGGAGTTCGCCGACGCCACCTACATCGAGCCGATCACGCCGGAGTTCGTGGAGAAGGTGATCGCGGCCGAGCGGCCGGACGCGCTGCTGGCCACCCTGGGTGGGCAGACCGCGCTGAACACCGCGGTCGCCCTGCACGAGCGGGGCACGCTGGACGAGTACCACGTCGAGCTGATCGGCGCGGACATCGAGGCCATCCAGCGCGGCGAGGACCGGCAGCGGTTCAAGGACATCGTGCGCACCGTGGGCGGCGACGTGCCGCAGAGCGCGGTGTGCAACTCGATGGACGAGGTGCGGGCCGCGGTGGACAAGCTGGGCCTGCCGGTGGTCATCCGGCCCAGTTTCACCATGGGCGGCCTTGGCTCGGGTATGGCGCACACCCCGGAGGAACTGGAGCGGCTGGCCTCGGTCGGCCTGTCCGAGTCGCCGGTCACCGAGGTGCTGATCGAGGAGAGCGTGCTCGGCTGGAAGGAGTACGAGCTCGAACTCATGCGCGATCACCACGACAACGTCGTGGTGATCTGCTCCATCGAGAACATCGACGCGATGGGCGTGCACACCGGCGACTCGGTGACCGTGGCCCCGGCGATGACCCTGACCGACCGCGAGTACCAGCGGATGCGCGACCTGGGCATCGCGGTGCTGCGCGAGGTCGGCGTGGACACCGGCGGCTGCAACATCCAGTTCGCGGTCAACCCGGCCGACGGGCGGCTGGTGGTC
Source organism: Pseudonocardiaceae bacterium (assembly GCA_035551355.1). GTDB lineage: Bacteria > Actinomycetota > Actinomycetes > Mycobacteriales > Pseudonocardiaceae > DATATV01. The sequence continues at coordinate 54,821 of DASZNF010000085.1, forward strand.
ATCGAGATGAACCCCCGGGTGTCCCGGTCCTCGGCGCTGGCGTCCAAGGCCACCGGCTTCCCGATCGCCAAGATCGCGGCCAAGCTGGCCATCGGCTACACCCTGGACGAGATCCGCAACGACATCACCGGCGAGACCCCGGCCTCGTTCGAACCCAGCCTGGACTACGTGGTGGTGAAGGTGCCGCGGTTCGCCTTCGAGAAGTTCCCCGGCGCCGACCCCACGCTGACCACCACCATGAAGAGCGTCGGCGAGGCCATGTCGCTGGGCCGCAACTTCGCCGAGGCGCTGGGCAAGGCGCTGCGCTCGATGGAGACCAAGAACATCGGGTTCTGGACCGTGCCCGACCCGGCCGACGCCACCCTGGACACCACGCTGGAGGCCCTGCGCACTCCGCACGACGGGCGGTTGTACACCCTGGAGCGGGCGCTGCGGCTGGGCGCCGACCCGGCCAAGGTGTCCGAGGCCTCCGGGGTGGACCCGTGGTTCGTGGACCAGATCGCCGCGCTGGTGGAGCTGCGCGGGGAACTGGAGTCCGCGCCGGTGCTGGACGCGGCCCTGCTGCGCCGGGCCAAGCGCTCGGGCCTGTCCGACCGGCAGATCGCCGTGCTGCGCCCGGAACTGGCCGGCGAGGACGGGGTGCGCACCCTGCGCCACCGGCTGGACGTGCGGCCGGTGTTCAAGACTGTGGACACCTGCGCCGCCGAGTTCGCCGCGTTCACCCCGTACCACTACTCGGCCTACGAGGCCGATCCGCACGCCGAGAGCGAGGTCGCGGCGCAGCCGGACAGGCCCAAGGTGCTCATCCTGGGCTCCGGGCCCAACCGGATCGGGCAGGGCATCGAGTTCGACTACTCGTGTGTGCACGCGGCCATGGCGCTGCGCGACGCCGGGTACGAGACGGTGATGATCAACTGCAACCCGGAGACGGTGTCCACCGACTACGACACCGCCGACCGACTGTACTTCGAGCCGCTGACCTTCGAGGACGTGCTGGAGGTGGTCGCCTCGGAGCGGGCCTCGGGCACCGTGGCCGGGGTGATCGTGCAGCTGGGCGGGCAGACCCCGCTGGGCCTGGCCCAGCGGCTGGCCGACGCGGGCGTGCCGGTGGTGGGCACCCAGCCCGAGGCGATCAACCTGGCCGAGGACCGGGGCGCGTTCGGCGAGGTGCTCACCACGGCCAAACTGCCCGCGCCGCGGTACGGCACCGCGACCTCGCACCAGCAGGCCAAGGCGATCGCCGACGAGATCGGCTTCCCGGTGCTGGTCCGGCCCTCCTACGTGCTGGGCGGCCGGGGCATGGAGATCGTCTACGACGACGCCTCGCTGGCCGACTACATCGCCCGGGCCACCGCGGTGTCCCCGGAGCACCCGGTGCTGGTCGACCGGTTCCTTGACGACGCCATCGAGATCGACGTGGACGCCCTCTACGACGGCACGGAGCTGTTCCTGGGCGGCGTGATGGAGCACATCGAGGAGGCCGGCATCCACTCCGGCGACTCCTCCTGCGCGCTGCCGCCGATCACCCTGGGCGCCGGGGACCTCGACGAGGTGCGCCGGTCCACCGAGGCGATCGCCCGGGGCGTCGGCGTGCGCGGGCTGCTCAACGTGCAGTACGCGCTCAAGGACGACGTGCTCTACGTGCTGGAGGCCAATCCGCGCGCGTCCCGCACGGTGCCGTTCGTGTCCAAGGCGACCGCGGTGCCGCTGGCCAAGGCCGCGGCCCGGATCGCGCTGGGCGCAAGCATCGCCGACCTGCGCACGGAGGGCATGCTGCCGGTCGACGGCGACGGGGCCGACCTGCCCGCCGACGCGGCGGTCGCGGTCAAGGAGGCCGTGCTGCCCTTCCACCGGTTCCGCACCCCGGAGGGGCACGGCGTGGATTCTCTGCTGGGCCCGGAGATGAAGTCCACCGGCGAGGTGATGGGCATCGACGCCAGCTTCGGCAAGGCGTTCGCCAAGTCCCAGGCCGCGGCCTACGGGTCGCTGCCCACCTCGGGCAAGGTGTTCGTGTCGGTGGCCAACCGGGACAAGCGGGCGATGATCTTCCCGGTGAAGCGGATGGCCGATCTCGGGTTCGAGGTGCTGGCCACCTCGGGCACCGCGGTTGTGTTGCGGCGCAACGGGATTCCCTGCACGGTGGTGCGCAAGCACTTCGAGGGCCCGGACAACGTGGTGGACAAGATCCTGGCCGGGGAGGTGGACATCGTGATCAACACCCCGTACGGCAACAGCGGCCCCCGGGTGGACGGCTACGAGATCCGCACCGCCGCGGTGGCCCGGGACATCCCGTGCGTGACCACCATCCAGGGCGCGGCCGCGGCCGTGCACGGCATCGAGGCACTGATCCGGGGCGATGTCGGCGTGCGGTCCCTGCAGGACCTGCAGGCGGCGCTCAAGGCCCGCCGGTGAGCGGGAATTCCGGCGCCGGGTTCGGCGCGCGGCTGGCCGGAGCGCTGGCCGCGCGCGGACCGCTGTGCGTGGGCGTGGACCCGCATCCGGGCCTGCTGGCCGACTGGGGCTGCAGTCCGGACGCGGCCGGCCTCGAGCGGTTCGCCATGACCTGTGCCGAGGCGTTCGCCGGTGAGGTGGCGGTGGTCAAACCGCAGTCGGCGTTCTTCGAGGCGTACGGGTCGGCCGGTGTCGCGGTACTGGAACGGTTGATCGCCGAGTGCCGGGCCGGTGGCGCGTTGGTGTTGCTGGATGTGAAACGCGGAGATATCGGTTCCACGATGGCCGCGTACACGCAGGCGTATCTCACCGACGGTTCTCCGTTGGCCGTTGATGCAATTACCGTCTCGCCGTATCTCGGATTTGGTTCTTTGATTCCCGCGTTGGACGCGGCCCGGGAGAGTGGCAGAGGCGTGTTCGTTCTGGCCGCCACGTCCAATCCCGAGGGCGCCTCGGTGCAGCGGGCGCACCGCGCGGATGGCCGTTCGGTCGCTCAGACGGTGGTGGACGAGGCCGGACGGCGTAATGCCGGTGTGCTCCCTATGGGTGATTGCGGTGTGGTGATCGGAGCCACTTTGGGCACGCTCGGTCTTGATCTGGCCGACCTGAACGGCCCGATTCTGGCTCCGGGTTTCGGTGCTCAGGGGGCCGGGGTGGCGCAGTTGCGGGCCTTGTTCGGCGACTCGCTGGCCGGGGTGCTGCCGACCTCGTCGCGGGACGTGCTGCGTCACGGGCCGGTCTCGAAGGAACTACTCTCCGCAGTCCGGTTCGTCCGTTCGAGCTTGCTCGAACCAGTGATCTAGGCTTGACCAGCAGCAACGTTGTGACGTGCGCTAACTTAGAGTAATCCTGCCTTGTGGGGACATCACCCAATATCACACAAGTGCTCGCAAACATTCATGGGTGGTGGTAATCAGGCCATGGGAAGGCCTTGGTAGGACTTCCTTTCACCGCGACCAACCCGCAGGTCGGGACGCCCTCCCGGGCGGCCCGGTGGGATCGGAAAAACGGAAGTCGAATTCTTCGACCCTCGTTGTCTCCGATCACTCACTGTCGGTACGGTCGCGGCACCGATCCAGAGGAACACCCCACCCCACGGAGGAAATCGTGGCCCTTCCCCAGCTGACCGAGGAGCAGCGGGCCGCAGCGCTGGAGAAGGCGGCTGCCGCCCGTCGCGTTCGGGCTGAGCTCAAGGAGCGCCTCAAGCGCGGCGGCACCACCCTGAAGGACGTTCTGGTGGCCGCTGACAATGACGAGGTACTGGGCAAGATGAAGGTGTCGGCGTTGCTCGAATCCTTGCCGGGAGTCGGCAAGGTCCGCGCCGCGCAGATCATGGAACGACTGGAGATCGCGACCAGCCGTCGACTGCGCGGGCTCGGCGACCGGCAGCGCAAGGCGCTGCTCACCGAGTTCGGCGGCGAGTGATGCCGGCTCGCGCGACCGGGGGTCCTGAAGCAGTCTTGCGGTATGACTTCTGATGACTCCCGCGAGCGTGAGCTGTGACACCGAGCCGGGGGCGATTCGTCGCCCCCGGCTCAACGTCGTCGCCGGACCTTCCGGGGTGGGCAAGTCCAGCGTGCTGGCCGAACTGGGGCGGCTGTTGCCGGATCTGTACTTCAGCGTTTCGGTGACCACTCGGCCACCGCGTCCCGGCGAGGTGGACGGCGTGCACTACCACTTCGTCGACCGGGACACCTTCGAGAAACTGGCGAGCGGCGGGGACCTGCTGGAGCACGCCGAGTACGCGGGCAACCGCTACGGCACGCCGCGGGCGCCGGTGGAGCAGGCGCTGGCCGCGGGACGCTCGGCCATCCTGGAGATCGAGCTGCAGGGCGCGCGGCAGATCAGGGCGAGCATGCCCGAGGCCCGGCTGATCATGCTCGCCCCGCCGTCCTGGGACGTGCTGGTGGACCGGCTGACCGGGCGCGGCACCGAAGATCCCGAGGTCGTGGCCCGCAGGCTGGCCGCAGCCCGGGAGGAACTGGCCGCCGCCGAGGAGTTCGACGCGGTCGTGGTGAACGCCGATGTGCCGACCGCCGCACATGACTTGCTAAAATTGATAACGGAATCCCCGGTTTATCATTCGATCCAGGAGTGCGAGTGACCAGTCCCAGCCTGATGGGCGCCAGCATGGACACCCCGGAGGGCATCACCAACCCTCCCATCGACGACCTGCTGGCCCAGGTGAGTTCCAAGTACGCGCTGGTCATCTACTCGGCCAAGCGCGCGCGGCAGATCAACGACTACTACGCGCAGCTCGGTGAGGGCCTGCTGGAGTACGTCGGCCCGCTGGTGGAGCCGGGACCGCGGGAGAAGCCGCTGTCCATCGCCATGCGCGAGATCCACGCCGGCCTGCTCGAACACACCGAAGGCGAGTGAGTCCGGCCTCGGCAGGCGGCTCCGCCGAAGCGCCCGAGGTCGTACTGGGCGTCGGCGGGGGCATCGCCGCCTACAAGGCGTGCGAGGTGCTGCGCCGCCTGACCGAGTCCGGCCACCGGGTGCGGGTGCTGCCCACCGAGTCGGCGCTGAAGTTCGTCGGCGCGGCCACCTTCGAGGCGCTGTCCGGCCGGCCGGTGCACACCGGCGTGTTCGAAGACGTGCCCGAGGTGCCGCACGTCCGGCTCGGCCAGCAGGCCGATCTGGTCGTCATCGCCCCGGCCACCGCCGACCTGCTCGCCCGCGCCGCCCACGGCCGCGCGGACGACCTGCTCACCGCCACCCTGCTCACCGCCCGGTGCCCGGTGGTGTTCTTCCCGGCGATGCACACCGAGATGTGGGAGCACCCGGCCACCCAGGACAACGTGGCCGTGCTGCGCTCCCGGGGCGCCGTGGTCACCGAACCGGCCAGCGGCAGGCTGACCGGCAAGGACACCGGCCCCGGCCGGCTGGCCGACCCGGCCGAGATCGTCGACCTGTCCCGGCTGCTGCTGGCCCGCGCCGACGCGCTGCCCCGGGACCTGGCCGGCCTGCGCGTGGTCGTCTCCGCCGGTGGCACCCGCGAACCCCTTGACCCGGTGCGCTACCTGGGCAACCGGTCCTCCGGCAAGCAGGGCTACGCGCTGGCCCGGGTGGCCGCGCAGCGCGGAGCCAGGGTGACCCTGGTCGCCGGGCACACCCAGTCGTTGCCCGACCCGGCCGCCGTGCACGTGGTCGCCACCGGCACCGCCCGGGAGATGCGAGAGGCCATGCACGCCGCGGCCGCCGACGCCGACGTGCTGGTGATGGCCGCCGCCGTGGCCGACTTCCGCCCGGTGGTCGCGGCCGAGTACAAGATCAAGAAGACCGACGCCGATCCGGACCCGGTCGGGCTGACCCGCAATCCGGACATCCTGGTCGAGCTGGTGGCCAATCGGAAACCGGGCCAGACCATCGTGGGCTTCGCCGCGGAGACCGGCGACGCCGGCGGTGACGTGCTCGACCACGCCCGGGCCAAACTCAAGCGCAAGGGCGTCGACCTGCTGGTGGTCAACGCGGTCGGCGAGGGCAGGGCGTTCGAGGTCGAGGACAACTCCGGCTGGCTGCTGTCCGCCGACGGCGCCGAACGGCCGTTGCCGTTGGGCAGCAAGGCGCAACTGGCGGCCACAGTGTGGGACGGCATAGCGGAGTTGCGCACACGCTGAGCATCCGTGCCCCGGGCTGGAAGTACGCTGTTCGAGTCATCACTGCTTCGATGTGGGGAGTGCCGTGTCCGGGTCCAGTCGCAGGTTGTTCACGTCGGAGTCGGTGACCGAGGGTCATCCGGACAAGATTTGTGACGCCATCAGTGATTCCATCCTGGACGCGCTGCTGGGCAAGGACCCGCGCTCCCGGGTCGCGGTGGAGACGATGATCACCACCGGCCAGGTGCACGTGGCCGGTGAGGTGACCACCGAGGCCTACGCCGACATCCCCACCATCGTCCGGGAGAAGATCCTGGACATCGGCTACGACTCCTCGGCCAAGGGCTTCGACGGCAACTCCTGTGGCGTCAACGTGGCCATCGGCGCGCAGTCCCCGGACATCGCTCAGGGCGTGGACACCGCGTACGAGTCGCGGGTGGAGTTGGCCGAGGACGAGATCGCCCGGCAGGGCGCGGGCGACCAGGGCCTGATGTTCGGCTACGCCTGCTCCGACACCCCCGAGCTGATGCCGCTGCCGATCGCGCTGGCCCACCGGCTGGCCCGGCGGCTGACCCTGGTGCGCAAGGAGGGTGTGCTGCCCTACCTGCGGCCGGACGGCAAGACCCAGGTGACCATCGAGTACGCGGGCGACCAGCCGGTGCGCCTGGACACCGTGGTGGTGTCCAGCCAGCACGCCGACGGCATCGACCTGGACCGGATGCTCGGCGTGGACGTGCGCGAGCGGGTGGTGGCGCCGGAACTGGCCGAGCTGACGCTGGACGCGACCGACGTGAAGCTGCTGGTCAACCCGACCGGCCGGTTCGTCATCGGCGGCCCGATGGGTGACGCCGGCCTGACCGGCCGCAAGATCATCGTGGACACCTACGGCGGCATGGCCCGGCACGGCGGTGGCGCGTTCTCCGGCAAGGACCCGTCGAAGGTGGACCGCTCGGCCGCGTACGCGATGCGCTGGGTGGCCAAGAACGTGGTGGCCGCCGGGCTGGCCAGCCGGGTCGAGGTGCAGGTGGCCTACGCCATCGGCAAGGCGGCGCCGGTCGGTCTGTTCGTGGAGACCTTCGGCACCGAGACCACCGACCCGGTCAAGATCCAGGACGCCATCCACGAGGTGTTCGACCTGCGTCCGGCCGCGATCATCCGCGACCTGGAACTGCTGCGCCCGATCTACGCGCAGACCGCGGCCTACGGCCACTTCGGCCGTCAGGACGTGGACCTGCCCTGGGAGCGCACCGACCGCGCGGACGCGCTGCGCGCCGTCTCCGGCGCCTGATCCGGCCCGGCCCGCTGCGCACCGCCCGCTCACCGGCTGACGTCGGTGGGCGGGCGGTGGCATGCTGGCGAACATGTCCGAACCCGCGCCCGACCCCACCTGCGCCGTGGCGCACGGCGAGGCCCCGTTCCGGCCCGCCGCGCGCACCCTGGTCGCCGTGTTCGCCTCGCCGGTGGCCGGGTTCCTGCTGCGCTACGCCCAGGACCTGGACTACCGCCCGGTGCTGCTGGAGCCGGACGCGCGGCAGGCCAAGAAGCTGTCCGAGTTCCCCGCGGTGATCGCCAACCCCGAGGACCTGGACGCCGCCGCCGACGTGGTGGTGACCGATCACCACCGGGACGAACTGGGCCCGATGATCCGCGACGTGCTGGCGTTCCCGGTGCGCTGGGTCGGCGTGCTGGGCAATCCGCGGCATCCCGCTCCCTATCTGCCCGCGCTGCGTGAATTCGGCGTGCCCGAGGAGGACATCGCCCGGGTGCACCGCCCGATCGGCCTGAACATCGGCTCCCGGACGCCACCGGAGATCGCCATGGCCACGCTGGCCGGCCTGCTGGCCGACCGCAACGGCCGTCCCGGCGGCTTCGAGTTCTGATCGCTGCGCGGTTTTCGCGATGGTGGCGCGTTGTTCGGCGGTGGCCCCGAATCGAGTGATCATCGGTGGGCTCTGGTAGACACCCTCTGTGACCAGTGGCAGGCCCGCGCGCAAGACCGACCGCCGGGGCGAGCGGCAGCCCGCCGCGAGCCGGTCGGTGGCGCGGATCTGCGTGGACATTCCGCTGGCCCATCTGGACCGCCCGTTCGACTACCGGGTGCCCGAGCAGCTGGACGCCGACGCGGTGCCGGGCGTGCGGGTGCGGGTGCGGTTCGCCGGGCAGCTGGTCGACGGTTACCTGCTGGAGCGGACCGAAGAATCCGATCACAAAGGGAAGTTGGCCTTCCTGGACAAGGTCGTCTCGCCCGAGCCGGTGCTGACGCCGGAGATCGCGCGACTGGCGAGGCTGATCGCGGACCGCTACGCGGGCACCATGGCCGATGTTCTCCGCCTGGCCGTCCCACCCCGCCACGCCCGCGCCGAAAAACCGCCGAAGCCGGCCGCCCCCACGGCAGAACCAGCCGATGAGGAGCCTGCGGGCGGAGACGTCCCTGCCGGGTCCGAGGCTGCCGGGGAAAGCTCAGAAGACCCGTCCGCGAGCGCCGTCGATCACGCCTCGGCCGACATGATCTCCGCGGGCGGCGTCGAAACCTCGGCCGAATCCGAATCTGCCGACGCCGCAACCGAATCCGACGCCGATCCGGCCGCCAGGGACGCGGATTGGGCCGGCCCGCGCGGCGAGCCACCCCCGGCCGGCGCCTGGCGCCGCTACCCCCGCGGCCCGGCCTACCTGGAAGCCCTGCGCACCCACCGCCCCGAGCAGCGCCTCCCGCACGCCGTCTGGCAGGCCCTCCCGCTCGAGGACTGGCCTGCCCGGCTCGCCGAGGCCGCGGCCACCGTCGCGGCCGGCGGCCGGGGCGCGCTGATGGTCGTGCCCGACCACCGCGATCTGGCCCGCCTGCACCAGGCCTGTCTGGCCGTGCTGCCCGAGGACGAGGTGGCCGCGCTGGCCGCCGATCTCGGCCCGGCCGAGCGCTATCGGCGCTGGCTGAGCGTGCGGCGCGGGCAGGCTCGGGTGGTGGTCGGCACCCGGGCCGCGACCTTCGCGCCCATCCGGGACCCAGGGCTGTTCGTCATCTGGGACGACGGCGACGATCTGCACGCCGAACCGCGCACGCCCGGCCCGCACGTCCGGGACGTGCTGGCCCAGCGGGCTCATCTGGAGAGCGCGGCCCTGCTGGTCGGCGGATTCGCGCGCACCGCGGAGGCCCAGCTGCTCGTCGAAACCGGTTGGGCCCACGAGATCCTGGCCGCCCGCGACACCCTGCGCGCCACCGCACCCCGGGTCACCGCCATCGGCGAGGACGACGTGCAGCTGGCCCGCGACCCGGCGGCCCGCGCGGCCCGGTTGCCGGGGGTGGCGTTCGAGGCCGCGCGGGCGGCGTTGGCGGTGAACGCACCGGTACTCATCCAGGTGCCGCGCCGGGGCTATGTGCCCGCGCTGGCCTGTGGGCAGTGCCGGTCCCCGGCCCGGTGCCGCCAGTGCGCGGGGCCGCTGGCCCTGCCCGGCGGGCGGGACAACGGGGTGCCGGCCCCGGCCACCTGCCGGTGGTGCGGGGTGGCCGAGGCCGCCTTCCGCTGCCCGGACTGCGGCTCCCGCAAGCTGCGCGCGGTCGTGGTGGGCGCCCGGCGCACCGCCGAGGAACTCGGCCGGGCGTTCCCGGGCGCGCCGGTGCGTACCTCCGGCGGGGCCGAGGTGCTGGCCGACGTGCCCCCCGGCCCGGCCATGGTGGTGTGCACCCCGGGCGCCGAACCGATCGCGCCGGACGGCTACGGCGCGGCCCTGCTGCTGGACGGCTGGGCCCTGCTGTCCCGGGCCGACCTGCGGGCCACCGAGGAGGCCCTGCGCCGCTGGATGGCCGCGGCCGCGCTGGTCCGGTCGAGCCAGGACGGCGGGCGGGTCGTGGTGGTCGCGGACTCCTCGCTGACGCCGGTGCAGGCGCTGGTGCGCTGGGACCCGGCCTGGCACGCCGCCCAGGAACTGGCCGCGCGCACCGAGCTCGGCTTTCCCCCGGCCACCCGGATGGCCACGGTGGACGGCTCGCCGAACGCGCTCAACGACTTCCTGGACGGGCTGCGCCTGCCCGAGCAGGCCGACATCCTCGGCCCGGTCCCGTTGCCGCCCGCGCCGGGCAGCCCGGGGGAGGAGCGGGAGCGCGCGCTGGTCCGCATCGGCCGGGACGGCGGTCGAGCGCTGGCCACCGCGCTGGCCGACGCGGTCGCGGTGCGCACCGCCCGCAAGGAACCCGAACCGATCCGCGTCCGCCTCGATCCGCTCGAACTGGTGTAGGGGAGCGGCCTCAGACCGCTGGGGGACAACCCTGACCCGGGATCCGCCCGGGGGATGACCCCGCTCCACACCTGCGGCCGATGTGCGCTGACCACCGATCGAGCGACCGTAATCGGCATGACCACGGCAACCATGACGGCGCCCGTCCCGGCCTCCCGGATCGCGCCCGAGCAGACCACCCGCACCTCCGGCCGGACCGAGACGCACCACGGCCCCACGCTGGGCTCGGCGCTGTACACCGGCGTGCGCTTCCTGGGCAATCTCGTCATCGCCTGCGGCAGCGTGCTGGTGCTGGGCACCGACGCGGAGCATTGACCACGGCACACATAGACTGGATGGGTCGTCCGTATTCCCACACTCCAGAGGGGATCCATGACCGTTCAGCCGATCCGGCTCTTCGGGGATCCGGTGCTGCGCACGCCCGCCACCGAGGTCGTCGACTTCGACAAGGAGCTGCGGGCCCTGGTGCGCGACCTGGCCGAGACCATGTCCGACCGCGGCGGCGCCGGACTGGCCGCCCCGCAGATCGGGGTCGGTCTCCGGGTTTTCACCTACCACGCGGACGGCGGCGATGGGCACCTGGTCAATCCGACCTGGAACGTGATCGGCGACGGCTACCAGGAGGGCCCGGAGGGCTGCCTGTCCATCCCCGGCCTGTCCTGGGACTGCACGCGGCACGAGCACGTGGTGGCCACCGGCTGGAACATGCACGGCGAGCCGGTCACCGTGGAGGGCACCGAGACCCTGGCCCGCTGTATCCAGCACGAGACCGACCATCTGGACGGCGTGCTGTTCGTGGACAGGCTGACCCCCGCGGTGCGCAAGCAGGCGCTCAAGGAGATCCGCCAGGCCGAGTGGTTCGCCGCCGGCTCCGAACCGGTGATCAAGCAGAGTCCGCATCCGTTGTTCGGCGGGGTTCGCTGACATGCGCCTGGTATTCGCCGGCACGCCCGAGGTGGCGATCCCGTCACTGCGCGCCCTGCTGGATTCGCCCCGGCACGAGGTGGTCGCCGTGGTCACCCGCCCGGACGCGCAGGCCGGCCGCGGTCGCAAGCTGATCGCCTCCCCGGTGGCGCAACTGGCCGACGAGTACGGCATCCCGGTGCTGCGCCCGAACCGTCCGCGCGATCCCGACTTCCTGGCGGCGCTGACCGAACTGGCCCCGGACTGCTGCCCGGTGGTGGCCTACGGCGCGCTACTGCCCCAGGCCGCCCTGGACATTCCCGAGCACGGCTGGGTGAACCTGCACTTCTCGCTGCTGCCGGCGTGGCGCGGTGCGGCCCCGGTGCAGGCCGCGGTGCGCGCGGGCGACGAGATCACCGGCGCCAGCACCTTCCGCATCGTCAAGGAACTGGACGCGGGTCCGGTGTTCGGCGTGGTCACCGAGACGGTGCGGCCCCGGGACACCGCGGGGGAGCTGCTGGACCGGCTGGCCGAGGCCGGCGCCACCCTGCTGGTGTCCACAATGGACGGTATCGAGGACGGGGTGCTGCGGGCCGAGGAGCAGCCGCCGGACGGGATCAGCTACGCCGGCAAGGTGTCCGTGGAGGACGCCCGCGTCGACTTCGACCAGCCCGCGCTCGGCGTGGACCGGTTGGTGCGCGCGATGACCCCGGATCCCGGGGCGTGGGCGGAATTCCGCGGCGAGCGGTTCAAGCTCGGTCCGGTCGAGCCGGTGGAGTCCGACGCCGCCGAGCTGGCGCCCGGTGAATTGCGGGTGGAGCGCCGCCAGGTGTTGGTCGGCACGGCCACCCGGCCGGTGCGGCTGGGTGAGGTGCAGGCACAGGGCAAGAAGCGGATGCCGGCCACCGACTGGGCCCGCGGCACCCGGATCGACGAGGGAGAGCGACTGTCGTGAGCGCGCTGGCCGGTCATCGGCGAGTCCCCGCGCGGGCGAGGGAGGCGGGGTCATGACCACCCCGCGTCGCCGCCCGTCCCGGCCCCGGCATCCGCATCCGCCCGCCCGGCGCGGTGGGCCCAGCCGCCCGCCCATCGAGGATCCGGCCCGGCTGGCCGCGCTGGACACGCTGCGCGCGGTGCGTGAGCGAGACGCCTACGCCAACCTGGTGCTGCCCGGATTGTTGCGGCAGCGCCGGATCATCGGCCGGGACGCCGCGCTGGCCACCGAACTGGCCTACGGCGCCAGTCGCGCCCAGGGCCTGCTGGACGACATTCTGTCCGCCTGCACCGATCGCCCGCTGTCCACTGTGGATGGTCCGGTGCTGGACGCGTTACGGCTGGGCGCGTATCAGTTGCTGCGCACCAGGATTCCCGCACACGCGGCGGTGGACGCCACGGTGGATCTGGTGCGCGAACAGACCGGTTCGCACGTGGCCGGGTTCGTCAACGCGGTGCTGCGCCGAGTGTCCGAACAGGACGAGAAGGCGTGGATCGATCAGCTGGCCCCGAATCGCGACACCGACCCGATCGGCTACCTCGCCGCCGCGCACGCGCACCCGAAGTGGGTGGCGCAGGCGTTCGCCACCGCGCTGGGCAGCACCGGCGACGAACTGGCCGACGCGCTGGCCGCCGACGACGAACGCCCCGCCGTGCACCTGGCCGCGCGGCCCGGTGAGGTGAGCGCCGAGGAACTGGCCGCCATGACCGGCGGCGAGCTGGCTCCGTACTCGCCCTACGGGGTGCGGCTGGAGCCCGGCGCGGGCGACCCGGCCGACCTGGACGCGGTGCGCGAGCGGCTGGCCGCGGTGCAGGACGAGGGCAGCCAGCTGTGCGCGGTGGCCGTGGCCAACGCCCCGCTGGACGGGCCGGACAAGCGCTGGCTGGACCTGTGCGCCGGGCCCGGTGGCAAGTCGGTGCTGCTGGGGGCGCTGGTCAGCCACCTGGGTGGCACCCTGGACGCGGTGGAACGCGCCCCGCACCGGGCCGACCTGGTCCGCTCGGTGGTGGCGGAGCTGCCGGTCACCGTGCACGTGGCCGACGGCCGGGACCCCGGCCTGCCCGAGGGCAGCTTCGACCGGGTGCTGGTGGACGCCCCGTGCACCGGCCTGGGTGCCTTGCGCCGCCGCCCCGAGGCCCGCTGGCGCCGCAAGCCCGGCGACGTGGCCGAACTGGCCCGGCTGCAACGAGAACTGCTGATGTCCGCACTGCGCCTGGTGCGACCGGGTGGGGTGGTCGGCTACGTGGTGTGCTCCCCGCACCTGTCCGAGACCACCGGCCTGGTCGCCGACGTGGTCCGGCGCAGCGGCGCGGAGCAACTGGACAGCCGCCCGCTGTTCCCGGACGTGCCCGGCCTTGGCGACGGCCCGTGGGTACAGCTGTGGCCGCACCGCCACGGCACCGACGCCATGTTCTGCGCCCTGCTGCGCCGCCCGGCACAGCCATAACAGCCGCCCGGCACAGCCATAACAAACGCGGTCGCGACCGCGTTGCGTCACCGCCACCGAACTGTTCGAAACGGCGCACATAGACTTTGTCTGTGCCCAACCAGCCGATGATCGCGCCCAGCATCCTGTCCGCCGACTTCGCCCGCCTCGCCGAGGAGATCGACGCCGTGCACGGCGCCGACTGGGTGCACGTGGACGTGATGGACGCGCACTTCGTGCCCAATCTGACGCTCGGCCTGCCGGTGGTGCAGTCGCTGCTCAAGGTGACCGACATCCCGCTGGACTGCCACCTGATGATCGACGACCCGGACAAGTGGGCCATCGGCTACGCCGAGGCCGGCGCGTACAACGTCACCGTGCACGTGGAGGCCGCGCACGATCCGGTGATGCTGGCCAAGAACCTGCACGCGGCCGGCGCGAAGGCCGGGCTGTCGATCAAGCCGGGCACTCCGCTGGAACCGCACCTGGACACGCTGCGTCACTACGACACGCTGCTGGTCATGTCGGTGGAACCGGGCTTCGGCGGGCAGTCGTTCATCACCGACGTGCTGGACAAGGTGCGGGCCGCCCGCCGCCTGGTGGACACCGGGCACCTCAACGTGCTGGTCGAGATCGACGGCGGCATCAACGCAGGCACCATCGAGGCCGCGGCCGAAGCTGGCGTGGACTGCTTCGTCGCCGGGTCCGCGGTCTACGGCAAGGACGACCCGGCCAGGGCCGTGGCCGCGCTGCGCACCCAGGCTGCGAACGCGGCCCACCAGCGAGCCTGAGGCATGGACACCGCCGAGGCGATGTCCCGGGCGCTGGCCGCCGCCGAGTCCGTGCGCGGCACCACCAGCCCCAATCCGCCGGTCGGCTGCGTGATTCTGGACACGCGGGGCGAGCTCGCCGGGGTGGGCGCGACCCAGCCGCCGGGCGGGCCGCACGCCGAGGTGATGGCGTTGCGCGCGGCGGGGGAGCGGGCCCGGGGCGGGACCGCGGTGGTCACCCTGGAACCGTGCGCCCACCACGGGCGCACCCCGCCCTGCGTGGACGCGCTGCTGGACGCCGGGGTCACCGCGGTGCGCTACGCGGTGGCCGATCCGAATCCGGCGGCGTCCGGCGGCGGACAGCGGTTGCGCGAGGCCGGGGTCGATGCCCGGAAAGGGCCGCTGACCACCGAGGTCGAACACGGGCCGCTGCGGGCCTGGCTGCACTTCGCCGGCACCGGCCGCCCGCACGTGACCTGGAAGTACGCGGCCAGCCTGGACGGCCGGGTGGCGGCCGAGGACGGCACCAGCCGGTGGATCTCCGGGCCGGAATCCCGGGCCGAGGTGCACGCCTGGCGCACGGTCATCGACGCGATCATGGTCGGCCGGGGCACCGTGCTGGCCGACGATCCCGCGCTGACCGCCCGGGACGCCGATGGGTATCCGCTCGACCGGCAGCCACTGCGAGTGGTGGTCGGCGAGGGTGAGTTGCCCTCCGGGGCCAAGGTGACCGACGACACGGCCCGCACCGTGCACCTGCGCACCCGCGAACCGGCCGAGGTGCTGGCCGGATTGGCCCAGCTCGGCGTGGTCGACGTGCTGCTGGAGGGCGGGCCGACGCTGGCCGGGGCCTTCCTACATGCTGGACTGGTCGACCGGGTGGTGGCCTACGTAGCGCCCATACTGCTGGGATCGGGTCCAGCCGCCCTGGCGCGGGCCGGTGTGTCCACGGTCACCGGGGCACACCGCTTCGTGGTGGAGGGGGTCACCATGAGTGGATCGGATGTGCGCATTTCCGCCGTGCCCGTCCGGGTCGGCTAAACCGCTGGAAGCAGAGGGGAACGCAGGTGTTCACCGGCATCGTGGAGGAACTCGGCGAGGTCGTCGACGTGGCGCAGTTGCCCAACGCCGCGCGGTTGACCGTGGCCGGGCCCGTGGTCACCTCGGACGCCAAACACGGCGACTCGATCGCCGTCAACGGCGTCTGCTTGACCGTGGTCGAGGTGTCCGGCCAGACCTTCACCGTGGACGTCGTGGCCGAGACCCTGGAGCGCTCCAGCCTGGCCAAGGTGCACCCGGGCGACCGGGTCAATCTGGAACGCGCCACCGCCGCCGGTCAGCGGCTGGGCGGGCACATCATGCAGGGCCATGTGGACGGCACGGGGGTGCTGCTCTCCAGCGAGCCGGGCGGGCTGACCAAGTTCGCCCTGCCGGCCAAGCTGGCCCGGTACGTGGTGGAGAAGGGGTCCATCGCGGTGGACGGCATCTCGCTGACCGTGGTCTCGGTCACCGACGAGGAGTTCGCCGTCGCGCTCATCCCGACCACACTGGAACTGACCACGCTCGGTTCGCGCTCGCCCGGCGACATCGTCAATCTTGAGGTGGACGTCCTCGCCAAGTACGTGGAGAGGCTGGCCGCTGGTCACCTGGCCCGGTTGGGAGTGGGACAATGACGCTGGAGGCGAACATCCCAGTGACTGACTTCGACAGCGTCAAGCAGGCGATCGAGGACATCGCCGAGGGCAAACCGGTGATCGTGGTCGACGACGAGGACCGGGAGAACGAGGGCGACCTGATCTTCGCGGCCGAGAAGGCCACGCCCGAACTCGTCGCGTTCACCGTGCGCTACACCTCCGGCTACCTGTGCGTGCCGCTCACCGAGGCCGACTGCGACCGGCTGGACCTGCCGCCGATGTACCACACCAACCAGGACCGGCGGGGCACCGCGTACACCGTCACGGTGGACGCCAAGGACGGGGTGGGCACCGGCATCTCCGCCTCCGACCGGGCCACCACCATGCGCATGCTGGCCGACCCCACCGCCACCGCCGGTGACTTCACCCGGCCCGGGCACGTGGTTCCGTTGCGGGCCAAGGAAGGTGGCGTGCTGCGCCGTCCCGGGCACACCGAGGCCGCGGTCGACCTGGCCCGGCTGGCCGGGCTCCGGCCGGCCGGAGTGCTGTGCGAGATCGTCAGCCAGAAGGACGAGGGCGACATGGCCCGGCGGGACGAGCTGGAGGTGTTCGCCGCCGAGCACGAGCTCTCCCTGATCAGCATCGCCGACCTGATCGCCTACCGGCGCCGCGCCGAGAAGCAGGTGGTGCGGGTCGCCGAGGCGCGCATCCCCACCGCGCACGGCACGTTCCGCGCGGTCGGCTACGACAGCCTGCTGGATGGCATCGAGCACATCGCCATGGTGTACGGCGACATCGGGGACGGCGAGGGCCTGCTGGTGCGGGTGCACTCGGAGTGCCTGACCGGCGACGTGTTCGGCTCGCTGCGCTGCGACTGCGGGCCGCAGCTGGACGCCGCGCTGGCCGCGGTGGCCGCCGAAGGCCGGGGCATCGTGCTGTACGTGCGTGGGCACGAGGGCCGCGGCATCGGCCTGCTGCACAAGCTGCAGGCCTACCAGCTGCAGGACAACGGGCACGACACGGTGGACGCCAACCTGGCGCTGGGCGTGCCCGCCGACGCCCGCGACTACGGCACCGGCGCGCAGATCCTGTGCGACCTCGGGGTCAAGTCGATGAAACTGCTGACCAACAATCCGGCCAAGCGGGTGGGTCTGGAAGGCTATGGGCTGCGGGTGATCGACCGGGTCGCGCTGGCCAGTTCGCCGAATCCGGAGAATCTGCGCTACCTGCGCACCAAGCGCGACCGGATGGGTCACCACCTGGACAACCTGGACGGGTTCGAGACGGCCTTCCCGGTCGACGGAGGACAGTGAGATGAGCGCTGAGGGGCGACCGGACGACTCGGTTCCCGAGTGTCCGAGCCTGCGGCTGGGCATCGTGGCGACCCGCTGGCACAAGCGGATCGCCGACGCGCTGCTGGACCGCGCGCTGTTCGCGGCCAAGGAGGCCGGGGTCGAGGAGCCGACCGTGGTCCGGGTGGCCGGCTCGTTCGAGCTGCCGGTGATCGCGCAGGCGCTGGCCAAGCACCATGACGCGGTGGTCGCCCTGGGCGTGGTGATCCGCGGGGGCACGCCGCACTTCGAGTACGTGTGCGACGCGCTGACCTCCGGGCTGACCCGGGTCGCGCTGGACGAGGGCACCCCGGTCGGCAACGGCGTGCTCACCTGCGACACCGAGGAGCAGGCGCTGGCCCGGGCCGGGCTGTCGGATTCCAGCGAGGACAAGGGTTTCGAGGCGACCGTGGCCGCACTGGACGCGGCGCTGACCCTGCGTGGACTGCGCCAGCCGTGGACCGAACGAGGCTTCGCCTGACCGAGGATTTTTCCTGAGTACTAAGGTTTTTTCGTGAGCACTGAGGTTTCCGACCGTCCACTGGTGATCCGGCCCCGCAGGGCGCGGCTGATCACCTTCGCCGTCGCCGCCCTGTTCGTGGTGATTTTCGTGGTGGTCGCGGTGCTGCTGCGCAGCGGGTCGACCGGCGTCGATTTCGCCCTTTCCGACCGGATTTCCCTTGTCCTGGTGGGGATCGCGCTGGCCGCGGGCACGCTGGTGCTGGGCCAGGCCCGGGTGGTCGCGGACGCCGAGGGCGTACAGGTGCGCAATCTTTTCTTCGGTCAGCAGGTCTCCTGGGATCTGGTGAAAGCCGTCACCTTCCCCGATGGCGCGCCCTGGGCGCGGCTGGAGCTGCCCGCCGACGAGTACATTCCGGTCGTGGCCATCCAGGCGTTCGACGGGGAGTACGCGGTCGCGGCGATTCGCGAACTCCGTGCCTGGCAACGGAAAGCGGCTGCCTCGTCGGCTTCGTCCGAATCCGGGCCCGAGTCCGCTCGGTCCGGTTTGGACAGTTCAGGAGAGTAAGTGAGCGACCCG
>DASZNF010000086.1:0-97424 GCA_035551355.1 Pseudonocardiaceae bacterium
TCCGCTGTGCGCCACGGCCGTGTTCAGGGCGGCCGCCGAAGCCGACCAGTGGCCGGTGTCGACGCGGTGTTCCAGGGCGTTCAGGGTGGTGAGGGCGCCGGGGTCGGGCTCGATGTCGGCGTCGTGGGTCAAGGTTGCCAGGTCCGCCGCCAGGTTCAGGCTCGCTGATCTGTAGAGAGTTGACCGGGTCGAATGTCTACAGCGGAATAACCGTGGGGTCTTCGGCCAGGGAGGCTGCGGTGGTCACCGTGTCGCCGCGGCCGCCGTGCAGGGCCAGGGCGGCCAGCAGGGCCGACACCAGGGCGGCGATGGCGCACACCACGTAGCCGATGGAGTAGCCGTTGCCCAGGGCGTCGACCGCGATGGACGCGGCCTGGCCGGGTGGGGAACTGGGCGGGACCGAGTTGACCGCGAGCGGGCCGCCGGCCTGGGCCACCGCGCCGGCCGCGCCCTTCACCGACGCGGGCAGCGCGGAGGTGGCCAGGTTGGCACTGAAAGCCGAGGCCGCTTTGCTCAGGGCGACCGCGCCGACGATGGCCGGGCCGAGAGTGAAACCGAAGTCGCGCAACAGGCTCGTCGACGCGCTGGCCATTCCGGCGTAATGGATCGGCACGGTGTTCACCGCCACCGCGGTGATGGAGGAAACGGCGAAGGCGAAACCGATGCCCACCAACGCCAACGGCGCGATCATGGGCACGAATGAATTGTCGTGGATATCGACGGTGGCGGCCCAGAAATCGCCGATGGCGATCAGGGCCAGACCGGTGGACAGCACCCAGCGGGCGTTGATCCGCTCCAGCAGGCGGGCGGTGACCGGAGCCAGGGCCAGCGTGATTCCGTTGAGCAGCACGAAAGCCATCGCGGTCAGCAGCGGGGACAGGTGCTGGATGGCGCCCAGCCGGATGCTGGTGTCGTAGGCGGTGCCCAGGAAGCTGAACATGCCGACCACCGCGACGATCGAGGCGATGGTGAAGGCCCGGTTGCGGAACAGGTCCAGGCGCAGCATGGGCGAACGGGCCCGGGACTCGGCGAACACGAACAGCGCGATGAACACCACCGCGACCACGAACGCGATGATCACCGCGGGCGCGCCCCAGCCGTCGCTCTGGCCCTGGATGACGCCGTAGAGCAGGGCGCACATGCCGATCAGGATGGTGATCTGGCCGCCCCAGTCCAGCGAGCGGCCCTCCGGCGCGCTGGAGTTCTCGGCGAACGCGAGGCAGATGCCCACCACGATCGCGCCCACCACGGCGACCACGATGAACGACCACTTCCACGACCCGTAGGTGGCGGTGATGCCGCCGATCAGCGGGGCCACGAAACCGCCGCTGGACAGGGCCGCGGCCCAGGTGGCGATGCCGCGGGCCCGGTCCCGGTGGGTGTGCGTGCCCGCGGCCACCATGGCCAGCGTGGTCGGGAACAGCGCGGCCCCGCCGAGGCCGGACAGCACCTGGCCGGCCCACAGCTGCGGGATGCCGCCCGCGGTGGCCGAGACGATCTCGCCGATGGTGAGCAGGCCCGCGCCGCCGACCAGCAGGCGCTTGCGGCCGAACAGGTCACCCAGCACGCCGAAGGTCAGCTCCAGCACGGTGACCGGCAGCAGGAAGGCGTCGGAGATCCAGGTCAGCTGCGCGCCGACCGGGTGCAGGTCCTGCTGGAACAGGCCGTTGAGGGTGGCCGGCATGGCCAGTGCGATCTGGGCCAGGCAGACCGCGAGGCAACTGGCGATCAGGGTGCCCCGGCTCAGCGAACGCGGAGCGTGCGGCGGGTGTGGAGTGGTCATCCGGTCACCGTCCTCGCGAGCGTTGCGCGGCACTGCGCGAGACGAGGCTGCCACAAATCCGGGTCGATGTACAGGAATCCTGTCAATCGCTGATGCCAGGTATGACCTGGGCGATCACCGTGGCGGTTGCTCGCCGAGCGCGGCCCGGCACTGGTAGAGGTAACGCCGCAGTTCCCCGGCCTGGCGCTGGGTCAGGTAGGTGAGCATGCGCTCCTCCAGCGCCGCCACCTTGCCCCGGTAGGCGTCCAGCAGTTCCAGGCCGGAGGCGGTCAGCCGCAGCATCAGCCTGCGCCGGTTGCCCGGATCGCGGCGCCTGCTGATCAGGCCGCGGCTTTCCAGTGCGGTCACCATGTCGGCCATGGTCTGGGTGGTGACGAAGGAGTTGCGGGCCAGTTCGGCCGCCGAGGAGTCCGCGCGCCGCTCCAGCACGGTCAGCGCGGTGTACTGCAACGCGGTGATCCCCGCGGGCTTGAGCAACTCGTCGAGATGCGACCGCACCGCCAACTCCACCTGCTTCATCACGTACAGCAGGGTCGGTTCGGCTTGGGGGGACGGGGATTTCGGCGGGTGCTGCTCGGAGCCCGCGGGGATACGCGCGATGGACACCCGGTCATCTTCGCCGGGCCGTGCCGGGATGACAACCGGCCGGTCGATCGGTGTATCCGCAGGTGATCAGGACTGCTTGAAGGTGTAGAGCTCGGTCACCGGGTCGCAGCTGCCGGGCTGGATGATCAGCACCCGCAGCGTTGCGGTGGCCGGGTCGTAGTCGTCGCCCTCCACCTCGTAGGTGCCCGAGGTGCAGATGCTGGACAGTGGGAGCTGGCCGAGATAGGTGACCTGGCCGGTGATCTCGTTGCCGTCCAAGGCATGCGGCAGGTCGATCTGCAGAAGTTGTTTGCTGGTCGGGAAAAGATCGGTGTCCGGATCGTCGGACGCGCACAGCAGCCGGGTCGCGGAGAAGAACGTGCAGCCCTGGATGTCCCGCACCGGGTGATCCAGATCCAGGTACGCGGCCAGGTTCAGCGCGCCGCCGGTCCGCGGGGTCGCGGAATTCAGGATCGGGGTGGGGAAGATCAGGAAGTGGTTCATGGTGTCCCACTCGCCGTTGACCATCCACTGCGAGTCCGGGGACACCGCGACCCAGGAGTTGTTGTACTCCTCGCCCGACACCAGGGTGTGCGCGTAGTCGTAGTGCGAGCCCGACGGGGTGGTCACCCGGAACAGCTTCGAGGTCGGATTGGACCCGCCGTACTGGAAGTCGTCGAAGAGGTAACCCTGCGCGGAATCCGGATCGCCGATGTGCGTCCAGTTCTGCGCGGCCAGATCGGCCGGGACCGAGAGGGTGCCGGTGTAGTACTGGTAGGCGCTGCCGCCCGGTGGGTCGACGGTAGCCACGCCCTCGTTGTGCGTCGGCGTGAACTCGGCGGTCTCGCCGACCTGGGTCCAGCCGTCCAGTCCCGCCGCGTTCGCCGTGCCGACCGCCACGCCCGCCAGCACGATCGTGCTCGCCGCGAGGACCGCCGCGCACCGTAAGCCCCGACTCATGTCGTCGTCCTTCCCGTTTGTGCACTTCAACCGCTGAGCTGAACCGGATGTCATCGGACGGCATCAGACGGTAGCGGGGCCGGGGGAACCCAGATACCTCCGAAGGATGGCGAACAGGCGGCGAATCGGCGCGGCGATCACGGCGGGTAGAGGTCCGGCGAACCTACGGGTGACCCCGGGCGTCCTAGAGTGGGAGGCGACACGACGACGGGCGGAGGAGCGGACAGTGAGCGGACTCGCTCGGCTGATCGGCTCGATGCTGACCTGGTTGCACACCCTGACGCCGAACGTGTGCCCGGGTGGCTGGCCGTGGGCGGTGACCCTGGCCGGTGGGCTGCTGGCCATCTCGCCGGTGTTCGGCGCGGTTTTCGTGGCGCTGGCCCGCAAGGGAATCGGCAACCACTATCCGGTCCCGGTGGTGCTCACCTTCGGCCTGATCGGCCTGACCTTCGGTTTCATCCTGCCCTGGCTGTACGTCAACACCATGGCGGGCGTGCTGTCCGGCAAGTTCCCGGCGGCCACCTTCGACCCGACCGCGCTGGAGCAGCGGGCCTGTTTCTTCGCCGCGTTCGGCACCCAGGGGCAGTACCTGACCGGCGGGAACAGCGTGTACGAGGCGCTCACCCAGCCGATGGAGAACCCGCTGCTGTTCGGCGTGTACCTGGTCACCCTGATCGGCCTGCCCGCGCTGGCCCTGCTGGGCGTGGTCTTCCAGCAGCGGATCGCGTTGCGCCGCGGGCCGCGCTCGCCGGGCAAGCTGATGTGGCTGTCGTTCGTGCTGTTCGGGCTGAGCAGTGTGGGCGTATCCGCGAACTTCATGTCGCACCTGTGGCTGGGCTTCCTGCCCGCCACCCTGCTGGGCCTGCTGGTGGTCAAGCTGATCGGCGAGCCGAGCTGGTCGGTGATCAACCGGCCCGCGTCCGAGCCCCGGCGGCCGGACTACGAGCCGGCGGCGATGGGGCCCGCCCGCCCGGCCCCGCAGGCCGCTCCGCCGCCGCCCCGGCCCGCCCCGGCCCGGCCGCCGCTGCAGCACACCCGGGTGGCCGCGCCGGCCATGCTGCCCGCGCCCGATCCGGCCGCCCCGGCCCTGGCCTCCCAGCCCGGGCCGCTGCCGTTCACCAACGGGCAGGGCAACGGCGCCACCAGCAAGGTCCTGTGGAACTCCGCGGGCGGCCGGTTCCGCCGGGTCCGCCAGCTCGGGCACGGCGGGTTCGGCACGGTGTGGCTGGCCGTGGACACCCAGCTGGACCGGACCGTGGCGCTGAAGTTCGCGCACGCCCCGGACGGGGACACCGCGCAGCGGATGATGCGCGAGGCGCGGGCCCTGGCCGCCGTGCACCACCCCAACTGCGTGCGGGTCTACGACATCATCGAGGACGTCGACGGCCTGGGCATCGTCATGGAGTACATCGACGGGCAGCCGCTGTCCGATGCGGTCGGCGGCGGTCCGCTGGACGATCTGGCCGCGGCCCGGCTGTGGACGACCATGGCCGGCGCCCTGAGCGCCGCGCACGCCAAGGGTGTGCTGCACCGGGACGTCAAACCGGCCAACGTGCTGCTGGACGGCGAGGGCCTGCCGCACCTGATCGACTTCGGCATCGCGCGCAGCCGCGGCGATGTCACGCTGACCGCGGTCGGCATGATGATGGGCACCCCGGACTTCCTGGCGCCGGAGACCGCCGCCAGCGGCCTGGCCACCCCGGCCTCGGACGCCTGGCAGCTGGCCGCCACGGTCAGCTACGCGCTCACCGGCCAGCCGCCGCGCGGATACCGGGCCAATCCGATGTCCGCGCTGATGGCCGCCGCGCAGAAGCTGCCCAACACGCATCTGCCCGAACGCAGCCGGCACAAGGCTTTGCTGCGGGCCTCGCTGGAACCCGAACCGGTCCGCCGCCCGACGTTGTCCACGGTGCAACAGGAACTGGGCGTGTGGCTGCGCGGCGGCGGGTACAGCGTGGAGGGCCCGGTGACCCGGCTGTTCAGTCCGGCTCGCCGACCCGGCTGAGCCGGCGCACCAGCGCCGACTTGATCTTCGGCCGGGACGCGAACACCAGCAGGAACAGGGCTTCCCTGGCCAGTTTCTGGGCGTGCTGCCCGGCCAGGATGGCCTGGCTGCCGGTCTGCGCGACCAGCGTGGTGGCCGCCCGCATGGCCAGTTCGGTGGCCGCGGCGCGGGCCTCGGGCAGGGTCTGGGTGTCGGCGGCGTCCAGGTTGTCCCGGCACGCCTTCAGGTCCGCGTCCAGCGCCGATTCGCCGAGCAGCCGGGTGCACCGGCGGGTCAGCCCCAGCGCGAGGGAACCGTTGAGCCGCAGGCCGCCGGCGTCGGCGCGAGCCCAGTCCGCGTAGGGCTGGATGGTGATCAGCCGGTCGGCGGGCGCCACGTGTTCGGCGAACCGGGCGGTCACCGTGCTGCTGGCGTTGACCGCGACCAGGTCCTGCCGCTCGACGGTCAGCGTGCTCGATTCCTCGGCGTCCACCAGCAGCCAGATCAGGTCGTCCCGGTCCCGGGCGGCCACCGCGACCACATCGATCAGGCCCCAGCCGGTCACCCACGGAGACTGTCCATTGAGGACGTATCCGGCCGATGTCCGGTGCGCCACCAGTTTCGGCGTGCCGGGCAGGGTGCCGCCAAGGGCGACCCCGGCCCGGCGCTGGCCCCGGCACAGCGGGGTCAGCCACTCCTCGCGCAGGCGATCGGACTGGCCGAAGGCCACCCGCAGCACCACCCCGTGATGCTGGGTCCACACGAAAGTCGTGCTCAGGCAACCGGAAGCCAGCGTTTCCACCAGCGCGCACGCGGTGCGGAAGTCCACATCCGGGCCGCCGAACTCCGGCGGCGCGGCCATGGCGTAGAAACCCTCGTCGGCCAGCAGTTCCAGGTGACTGGCCGGAATCCGGCCGGCCCGCTCCACTTCCAGGGTCGCGGGGAACAACACCGTGTCCGCGATTTCCGTTGCCCTGGAAAGAAAATCGCTCATCTCACCGCCACGACGGCAACCACAGTTCGGCCTGCCAGTGCGCCGCGGAGATCGGATCGCCGTTGAGGATCGGCCACAGCCACACGAAGTTCGCCACCACCAGGCCCACGTAGAGGGCGACCACCAGCATGCCGGTGCGCCGTCGCTCGAAGCCCGCCTTCACCGGCCCGATGATCTCGCCCATCGGCAGTACCAGACCCAATATGAGGAACGAGGCCAGTGGAGTGGCGTAGAAGAAGTACATCTGCCGGTCCAGATTGAGGAACCAGGGCAGGTAACCCGCCAGGTAGGTGACCAGCACCGCGATGTAGCGCCAGTCGAACCGGCCGATCGCGCGCCAGAACGCGAAACCCAGCACCGGGAAGGCCAGCCACCACATGGCCGGGGTG
Source organism: Pseudonocardiaceae bacterium (assembly GCA_035551355.1). Lineage (GTDB taxonomy): Bacteria > Actinomycetota > Actinomycetes > Mycobacteriales > Pseudonocardiaceae > DATATV01. The sequence continues at coordinate 6,696 of DASZNF010000086.1, forward strand.
CCGATCAGCATGGTCGCGCCGAGGCAGTCGGTGTTGGTGCCGCAGCCGGCGGCCGGGCCGGTCTCGTAGTAGTAGAGCATCGGCCGCAGGCCCATCGGCCAGGTCCACGGTTTGGACTCCCACGGGTGCGGACTCGTCTTGGGGGTCAGCAGATGTTCGTGGAAGTACAGCACGTTTCCGCTGTAGTACCAGAGAGATCGGATCGCGTCGGGCACGAACCAGAACGTGGAGTTCGCCCCGATGCCCGCGCCGTGGTAGGAGTAGCCGCCCGCCACGTGCCGCTCGATGCCGGTCTCCGAGGAGAACCAGGCCCACCAGCACCCCAGGTAGGCCAGCGTCGGGATGACCACGAACGCCCACACCGCGGGCAGCAGATCCCGCACGATGGTGCCCACCCACGGTCGGCGCACCCCGGCCGCGCGCCGGGCCGACACGTCCCAGAACACGGTCATCGCGGCGAACGCCGGAATCCAGAACGAGCCGTCCCACTTGGTCGCGCAGGCCACCCCCAGGGTGACCCCGGTGGCAAACCGCCACCAGCGGAAACCCAGCCGCGGGCCGAACTTCGAGTCGTCGATCAGCCCGGCGTGCACCGCGGTGCGCAGCCGTTCCCGGGCCTGGTCGCGGTCGACCAGCAGCAGGGTGAAGGCGAGCAGGACGAACATCGCGAAGAAGATGTCCAGCATGCCCATCCGGGACATCAGGTGCGTGACGCCGTCGCAGATCAGCAACACCCCGGCGATGCCGCCGAGCAGCGTGGACCGGGTCAGCCTGCGCGCGGCCCGGATGATCAGGAAGATCATCAGCGTGCCGGCCGCCGCGGAGGCGAACCGCCAGCCCACGCCGTTGTAGCCGAACATCCACTCGCCGATGGCGATCAGGTACTTGCCCACCGGCGGGTGCACGGTGAGCTCGTAGCCCGGGTTGTCCTCGAAGCCGCCGTTGCGCAGCATCTGCAGCGCCTGCGGCACGTAGTGCTTCTCGTCGAAGATCGGCGTGCCGTTGTCGGTGGGGTTGCCGAGGTTCTGGAACCGGATGATCGCGCCGATCAGCGTGATGGTCAGCGTGACGATCCAGCCGCGCAGCCGGTCGGTCGGCATCGGCTTGCCCAGCCGGTCGCCCGGGTCGGGCAGCAGGCTGTCCGGGGGCGGGGCGGCGTCGGGGCGTTCGCCCGGGTCGAGAAGTTCGTCGTCGTCGGCCTCGAGCAGATCCCCGATGGTGTCCGCGTCGTCCTCGGTGTGCTCCGGGCTGGTGACGGCGCTCATCGCGCACACCTCACTGCTCGTGTCATCCGCGCTGCTGTCTGCGCCTGGCCCGGTTCCCGCACGCGCCCGATCGTAGGGTGGGCGGCGTGAAGCGTGAATCTGGATCTGGAGTCCTGGTGCTCGCCGCCACGCCGCTCGGGGACGCCAGGGACGCTTCGCCCAAATTGGTCGAATTGATCGGCAACGCTGATGTGGTGGCCGCCGAGGACACCCGCAGGCTGCGTTCGCTGGCCGCCGCGCTCGGCGTGGCCCCCGGTGGCCGGGTGGTCAGCTTCTACGAGGCGGTGGAGTCCGCGCGGCTGCCCGGGCTCGTGGAGTCGGTGCGAGGGGGGTCGACGGTGCTACTGGTGACCGATGCCGGGATGCCCAGCGTGTCCGACCCGGGGTACCGGCTGGTGGCCGCGTGCGTGGCCGAGGACCTGCCGGTGACCTGCGTGCCCGGGCCGTCCGCGGTGACCACGGCGCTGGCCCTGTCGGGGCTGCCCAGCGACCGGTTCTGCTTCGACGGGTTCCCGCCGCGCAAACCGGGCGAGCGGAAGCGCTGGTTCGCCCAGTTGCTGGCCGAGCCGCGGACCTGCGTGTTCTTCGAGGCGCCGCACCGGCTGGCCGCGTGCCTGGCCGACGCGGCCGAGGTGCTGGGCGCGGACCGGGCGGCCGCGGTGTGCCGGGAGCTGACCAAGCCCTACGAGGAGATCCGGCGGGGCGGGCTGGGGGAACTGGCCCGGTGGGCGGCCGACGGGGTGCGCGGCGAGGTGACTGTGGTGGTGGCGCCGGCGCCACCGGCGGAGGTCACCGATGTGGGTGAGCTGACCGGGGACGTGGAGCAGCGGGTGAGCGACGGGGTGCGGCTGAAGGACGCGGTCGCGGAGATCGCGGCCGTATACGACGTGAGCAAGAAGGCGCTGTACGACGCCGTGGTGGCGGCCCGGCGCTGAGGCGGCCCGGGGGCGGGCTTCGGGCTGGGCCGGGGGAAGCGGCGGCGGCCGGGGCGCCGGGCTGTGCGAGTGCGGGTGGTGGCGGCCCGGCGTCAGTCGTTGCGTAGCAAGGCGGCCAGCGGGGCGATCTTGTGCAGGCATTCCTGCCATTCGGCTTCCGGGTCCGAGTCGGCGGTGATACCGCCGCCCGCGCCGAGCCATAGCCGGTCGCCGCTGATCTCGATCGTGCGAATCGCGACGTTCAGCTCCAGGCCGGCCACCGGTGAGGCCAGGCCGATGGCGCCGCAGTAGACCTCTCGGGGCTGGTCCTCCAACCCGGCGATGATCTCCAGCGCTCGAAGTTTGGGGGCGCCGGTGACCGAGCCGGGCGGGAAGGTCGCGGCCAGCAGTTCGGCGGTGCCGAGGGCAGCGGGCAGGCGGGCCTCGACCGTCGAGGCGAGGTGCCAGACGCCGGGTGCGGGGTGAACGGCCAGCAGCTCCGGCACGGCCACCGAGCCGGTCTCGGCGACTCGGCCCAGGTCGTTGCGGACCAGGTCGACGATCATCACGTTCTCGGCGACGTCCTTGACCGAGGCGCGCAGTCGTTCGGCGTTGCCGGCGTCGGCCGGGCCGCGGCGGGGCAGGGTGCCCTTGATCGGCGTCGAGCGGACGCGATTTCCGTGCCGGGACAGGAAAAGCTCGGGGGAAAACGAGACAAGGGCGCCCCAGTCGCCGGTCAGGAAGGCGGCGCGTTTCGGGGCCAGGCGGTCGATTCCGGTGGCGAACAGGGCCACCGGGTCGCCGTCGAAGCCGGCCTGGAAGCGGCTGCAGATGTTGGCCTGGAAGATCTCGCCTGCCGCGATCGCCTCGACGCAGGCGCGGACGGCTTTCTGGTGGGCGGCGGGGGACGGGGGTGCCAGTTCGGTCGGCGGCCAGCCGGTGGGCGGGAGTGGCACGGCGCGCAGGAGGTCGGCCAGTTCGGTGGCCAGGTCGAGCGGGTCGGGGGCGCCGGTCGGCACCAGGGCCTCGAACCACCAGGCGCCGGAGTGGTCGTAGCGCAGGACGTGGTCGGCCCAGCCCCAGGCGGCCGTGGGGAGCAGGCGGTGGTGCGGGGACGGGTCGGTGAGGCCGTAGCCGAGATAGCCGAACCAGCCACCGCCGACCACCCCGTCCGCGCCGCCCGCCACTTCGGGTTGCCGGTCGGGTACCGCGAATGGATCGGTGGCCACGGACGTGACCGACACGGTGGGGGCCAGGACGGCCCGGCAGCCGAACCAGGTGCCGGTCAGCGCGGCCGGCGGCGCGAGGCCGCGATCAAGCGCGCGGCGGGCCAGGCGGCGCAGCACCTCAGCGGGTTCGGGACCCGCGGAGGTGAGCTGCCGAGCTGCCACGCGCACGCTCGCATCCTCGTTCAGACGCTGTCCTGGCGGAAGGTCCACGCGCCCCAGGTCACGCACACGGCGGCCAGCGCGACCGCCAGCAGCGGCCCCAGCCAGATCGACGTCGCGCCCCACTGACCGGCCACGATGGCCCGCTCCGCGTCGACCACGTGGGACAGCGGGTTGACGCGGGAGAGCACGTACAGCCAGCGAGGGGCCAGGTTCATCGGCAACAGCACCCCGGACAGCAGCATCGCCGGCAGCACGGTCATGGCCAGCACCGGTGCGAACGCGTACTCCTGGCGCAGTCGCATGGCCAGCGCGTAGGAGGCCGAGCCGATGGCCAGCCCGAGCAGGGCCAGCAGGGCGAGACCGAGCAGCACCGGGCCGACGCCGGCCCGGAAGCCGAAGGGCACCGAGACCAGCGCCAGCAGCGCGGCCTGCACCACCAGCAGGGTCACGTCGCGCGACACCCGGCCGAGCAGCAGCGCGATCCGGCTGACCGGGCTGACCCGCAGCCGCTCCAGCGCACCCGAGCGCAGTTCGGGCAGCAGGCCGAAACCGGAGTAGGCGGTGCCGAACAGGGCCAGCTGCACCATGATCCCCGGTACGTACCACTGCCAGGAGTCACCGTCCCCTGTGGACAGTCCGCGCAACAACGGGCCGAACAGCACCAGATACAACAGTGGCTGGGCGAGCCCGATGATGATGACGCTGGGGCGGTGCAGGGTCGGGCGGATCGAGCGCAGGAACACCAAACCGGTTTGCCGCAACAACATGCTCATGCTCAGACCTCCTGAAGGCTGCGGCCGGTGACGGTGCGGAACACGTCGTCCAGTGTGGGGCGGTGGGTCCGCACGGAGTCGACCTGGATCGAGGCCGCACCCAGTTCGCGCAGCAGGGCGGGCAGTGCGGTGTCGCCGCGGGGGACGCGGAACCGGACCTCCTCGGCCTCCCGGGACAGTTCGGTGCAGCCGGGCAGGTTGGCGGCCGACTCGGCCGTTTTCACCGGGTCGCTCGCGGTGAGCACGACCAGGTCGCCGGACACTCGTTGCTTGAGTTCCTCGGGGCTGCCCTTGGCCACGATGCGACCGGCGTCGATGACCAACAGGTTGTCGCACAACGCATCCGCCTCGTCCAGGTAGTGCGTGGTGAGGAAGACCGTGCTGCCGTGTTCGGCCCGCAGTTCGCGTACGTGCTCCCAGAGTCCGGCCCGGCTGTGCGGGTCGAGACCGGTGGACGGTTCGTCCAGGAAGACCAGTGCGGGCTGGTGGACGAGACCGAGGGCGAGATCGAGGCGGCGTTTCTGACCGCCGGACAGGGTGGCGGCCACCCGGTGCGCGGTCTCGGTCAGGTCGAAGCGGTCCAGCAGATCGTCGGCCCGGCGGGCGGCCACGGCCGGGGTCAGACCGTGGAACCGGCCCTGCAGCACCAGTTCCTCGCGGACCCGCTGGTCCAGTCCGGCGCTGTTGCCCTGGCCGACGTAGCCGATCCGGCGGCGCACCCCGGCCGGGTCGGTACGCAGGTCGCGGCCGGCGACGGTGGCCTCGCCCGCGGTCGGGCGGAGCAGGGTGGCCAGCATGCGCAGGGTGGTGGTCTTGCCCGCGCCGTTGGGGCCGAGGAAGCCGACCAGTTCGCCGTCGGCCACGTCCAGGTCCACGCCGCGCACGGCGTCGACCTTGCGGGCCGGGGAGCGGAATCGGCGCTTGTTGCCGGGTAAGGAGAAGGTGCGGGCCAGGCCGCGGGCGGTGATCACCGAGCCTCCTAATCAAATTTGACTACCAAGACGCGCCGAAGCATGGCGCATCCCGGTCAACTAGTCAAATTTGATTAGATCTTGAGGGCGGCGAAATGCTCGGGCGAGTCGTCGGCCAGGACGTACTCGCCCGCCTCCAGCTTGGCCAGCAGCTCGTCCAGCCAGCGCAACTCGCCGTCGGCCTGCGCGACCCACAGTCCGAACAGCTCGGCCACGTGCGCCGGCTTGCCCATCTCGTCGTTGGCCCCGCGCAGGTCCGCCGACATGTCCCGGGTGGTGGCCACCTGACGCCGCCGGCCGCGCAGCAGGCCGATCAGCTCGGCCCGGGGCAGCGCGGTCATGAAGGTCAGCCCGGCGAACACCGCGGCCGCGCCCGCCGACGGGGTGGACAGCGCGGTGCGCAGCAGCGTGCGGAACTCCAGATCGCCCGCCTCGGTGATCCGGTAGACCAGCCGCTCCGGGCCGCCGTCGCCCTCCTCGGTGCCCACCGCGACCAGCAGGCCCTCGTCGGCCAGCTTGCGCAGCGCGTGATAGATCGAACCCGGTTTGGCGTTGGCCCACCGGTCGGCCGCCCAGCTGGCCAGCGCCGTGCGCACCTGATAACCGTGCGCCTGCCCGTACATCCGGACCACCCCGAGCACCAGCAGCCGCGTCACCGACACCTGACATCGCCTCCGTGAAACCGGCCGAACCCTCATCCGTAGGCTATTCGGACATGAGCGCCCCCGTGTTGACCGCGGTGGCCTGGCCCTACGCCAACGGCCCCCGCCATATCGGTCATGTATCCGGCATCGGAGTCCCGTCCGACCTGTTCGCCCGGTACATGCGAATGTCCGGACACGATCTGCTCATGGTCTCGGGAAGTGACGAACACGGCACACCGATCCTGGTCCAGGCCGACGCCGAGGGCCTGACCCCGCAGCAGACCGCGGACAAGTACCACCGGGTGATCGCCGAGGACATGCGCGACCTTGGGGTCACCTACGACCTCTACACGCGCACCACCTCGGGCAACCACTACGAGGTCGTGCAGCAGATCTTCCTGGCCCTGCACCGCAACGGCTACATCGTGCCGCGCGTCACCAAGGGCGCGATCAGCCCGTCCACCGGCCGCACCCTGCCCGACCGCTACATCGAGGGCACCTGCCCGATCTGTGGCTACGACGGCGCCCGCGGCGACCAGTGCGACAACTGCGGCAACCAGCTCGACGCGGCCGATCTGATCAACCCGAAGTCCCGGATCAACGGCGAGACCCCGAAGTTCGTCGAGACCGAGCACCTGTTCCTGGACCTGCCCGCGTTCGCCGAGACGCTGGGCAAGTGGCTGTCGACCAAGACCGACTGGCGGCCCAACGTCCTGAAGTTCACCCAGAACCTGGTCAACGACATGCGGCCGCGGCCGATCACCCGGGACCTGGACTGGGGCGTGCCGATCCCCCTGGACGGCTGGCGCGACCAGCCGCTCAAGCGGTTCTACGTGTGGTTCGACGCGGTGATCGGCTACTTTTCCGCCAGCGTGGAGTGGGCCCGCCGGTCCGGCGACCCGGACGCCTGGAAGAAGTACTGGACCGACCCGGACGCCCGCTCGGTGTACTTCATGGGCAAGGACAACATCACCTTCCACGCGCAGATCTGGCCGGCCCTGCTGCTGGGCCACAACGGCGCGGGGGACAAGGGTGGCGTGCCCGGCCCGTACGGCACGCTGAACCTGCCCAGTGAGATCGCCTCCAGCGAATTCCTCACCATGAGCGGGTCGAAGTTCTCCACCTCCCGCGGCACCGTGATCTACGTGCGCGACTTCCTCAAGGAGTTCGGCGCGGACAGCCTGCGGTACTTCATCTCCGCGGCCGGGCCGGAGACCCAGGACGTGGACTTCACCTGGGACGAGTACGTGCGCAGGGTGAACTTCGAGCTGGCCAACGAGTGGGGCAACCTGGTCAACCGGTCCATCTCGATGGCCCACAAGAACGTCGGCGCGGTGCCACGGCCGACCGCCCCCATGGCGGCCGACGAGGAGCTGAAAGCCGTCGCCCGCAAGGCGTTCGACACCGTGGGCGGGCACCTGCGCTCGGCCCGGTTCCGGGCCGGCGTCAGCGAGGCCATGCGGGTCGCCTCGGCGGCCAACAAGTACCTGTCCGACCAGGAACCGTGGAAGCAGAAGGACAACCCGGAGCGCCGGGACACCATCCTGCACACCGCGCTGCAGGTCGTCTCCGACGTGAACACGCTGCTCACCCCCTTCCTGCCGCACTCGGCCCAGAAGGTGCACGAAGCCCTTGGCGGGCAAGGAATCTGGGCCTCGCAGCCGGAGTTGCGCGAGGTGGCCGACCTGGACCGGCCCGACCGCGAGTACCCGGTGATCACCGGCGACTACGGCGCCGAGCAAGCGAAATGGGAGTCCACGCCGATCGAGGTGGGCAAGCCGCTGGAGAAGCCGACTCCGTTGTTCGCCAAGCTGGATCCCAAACTGGGGGAGACCGGGCCCGACTTCGCCCCGATCAACTAGCGGGCCGTTGAGTCAGCGCGAACGCGAGCGACCGCCGGTGCCGGAGAAGCTTCCGGCGCCGGTGGTCGACGCGCACACCCATCTGGACGCGGCAGGCGCGGCCGACCCCGAGTCGGTGCGGGCCATGCTCGACCGGGCCGAAAGTGCCGGGGTGACAAGGGTTGTCACGGTGGCCGACGATCTGGACGCGGCCCGCTGGGCCGTGCAGGCGTCCACCTGGGACCCCCGGGTGTTCGCCGCGGTCGCGGTGCATCCCACCCGCACGGCCAAGTTCACCGAGAAGACCAAGACGGTGCTCAAGGAGCTGGCCCGCCATCCCCGGGTGGTGGCCATCGGCGAGACCGGTTTGGACTATTACTGGGACTACTCGCCGCCCGAGGCGCAGCAGGACGCTTTCCGTTGGCACATCGGGCTGGCCAAGCGCACCGGGCTGCCGCTGATGATCCACGACCGGGACGCGCACGCGGACGTGTTGTCCATCCTGGACGAACAGGGCGCGCCGGACACCGTGGTGTTCCATTCCTTTTCCGGAGATGTCGAATTCGCCCGGAAGTGTGTTGCCGCCGGGTACGTGCTGTCCTTCTCCGGCACCGTGACCTTCCGCAACGCGCCCGCATTGCGGAAGGCGGCGTCGATCGTCCCGTCCGAGCAGTTGCTGGTGGAGACCGACGCGCCTTTCCTTACGCCGCACCCGTATCGCGGCCGCCCGAACGAGCCGTACTGCACCGCGTACACGGTGCGTGCACTGGCCGATCTACGGGGCGTGAGCGTCGAGGAGTTCGCGTCAACCGTGAACGCCAACGCCGATCGGGTGTTCGGGCTGGACCGATTGGCGCAGTCATGACCCGTCTGCGCGAACGAATTTCCCCCGACGGTGTGACCAGACCCACTGTTTTCGGCGCGGGTGTTTGCGCAACCTCCCGGAGTCCGTTACGGTCCCGTGACCGGTGCTCCTGGGGACCAAGCCAGGAGCACGCCCGCAGTCGAGACAGCGTGATTCGGGGCCGCAGCGTCCACCCGGACGCGAGGGCGCGCGCTTGCTTCGGGAGCTTGAGCACCATGCCGAGTGCCGGAACGGCGCAAGGGCGGATGAGATACATCGACGATGATGTGTTCGACCCGCTTGCGAGCCTGCCCGGACAGTGTCTGGAGGTATCGGCCCTGTGACCGCGAGCGGTGACTATTTCGGTAGTGCCGGCAGTATGAGAGCGGGCGTGTTGGACGACGCGACCCAGCAGCACGACTGGTTCCACCCGTCGTTGCCGCGGATGGCCCCCGTGGGCCGTCCCGACATGTCGTCCCGGCACGCCGGCAACCCCGCGCTGGCCACCGGAACGGCACTGGACGACCGCCCCACCATGGCGGGCGGCTCCAACCCGTTCAACATCTCCACCCAGGATGTCCTGGACGTCCTCGGCCCCGACGCCGAGGACCTGCTCTCCACCGCGAACCTCGACGTCGATCAGCTGATCTCGATGATCAACGCCGAGACGATGATGCTGCCGCGCATCGACGAGGAACTCGAGGCGATGTTCGCCGCCGAGTCCGCGCCGGAGCCGCAGTTCCGTCTGGCTGACGACGAGGACGAGGACGACCTCCCCGAGCGGGAGAGTGTCGGTTCCCGCTGGAAGAAGCGGTTCCTCAAGGCCGCGATCGGCGCCATCCTGCTGTCCGCGACCGGTGGCGCGTCCATGGCGATGGCCATGGACAAGAACGTCACCGTCGACGTGGACGGCCACGAGCAGCAGGTCCGCACCTACGACTCCACCGTCGGCCAGGTGCTGGCCAGCGAGGGCATCACGCCCGGCCTGCACGACGCCATGTCCCCCTCCCCCAACGCCCAGGTCACCGACGGCGGCAAGATCGTGCTGGAGCGCGGCCGCCTGGTGAAGCTGAACATCGACGGGGTCGAGCAGGACCACTGGACGCACGCCGGCACGGTCAGCGACGCGCTGGCCCAGCTCAACCTCTCGGTGCCGCAGGGCAGCTGGATGTCCAGCAACCCCAACGCGCAGATCTCGCTGACCGGGATGTCGCTGAACATTCGCACGCCCAAGGCGATCAGCCTGATCGACGGCGCCAACGCGCAGGTCAACGTCACCACCACCGACGCGACCATCGGCGACCTGCTCAAGGAACGCAACATCACGCTCGGCGCGAGCGACTCGGTCGACCCGGGCCTGAACGTCCCGATCACCGCCGGCATGCAGATCATGATCAGCCGGCAGGGCGTCAACGTCATCAAGGTCACCCAGACCATCGCGCCGCCGGTGCAGACCATCCAGGACAACACCCTCAACGAGGGCACCACCCAGGTGGTCAACCCGGGCACGCCGGGCCAGCAGATCATCACCTTCCGGGTGAACCTGCGCAACGGCAAGGAAACCAGCCGCACCCAGCTGTCCGTGCAGATCGTCACCCCGGCCACGCCGAAGATCGTCCGGGAGGGCACCAAGGCGCTGCCCTCGGACGCCGTCTGGGACGAGATCGCCCAGTGCGAGAGCGGCGGCGACTGGTCGATCAACACCGGCAACGGCTACTACGGCGGTCTGCAGTTCAACCAGCCCACCTGGCAGTCCAACGGCGGCACGGCCTACGCCCCGCGCGCCGACCTGGCCACCAAGGCCCAGCAGATCGCCATCGCCGACAAGGTGCGCGCGGCCCGCGGCCTCGAGCCCTGGCAGTGCGCCGGCGAGCTGGGCCTGGCCTGAGCTGATCCCTGCATTACGGCCATCGGCCGGTCTGGCAGAGTAGGACCTCATGAGTGCCGAGGTCGCCCTGCTCGGACCGGCCGAAGTCCGTTCCATGGCGGGCCAGCTGGACGTGCGGCCCACCAAGCGGCTCGGCCAGAACTTCGTGCACGACGCCAACACGGTGCGGCGCATCGTGGCCACCGCCGAGCTGGCCGCCACCGACATCGTGCTGGAGGTCGGGCCGGGGCTTGGCTCGCTGACGCTGGCCCTGTTGCCCGCTGCCGCCGCGGTGATCGCGGTGGAGATCGATCCGGTGCTCGCCGCCGCGCTGCCCGCCACCGCGGCCGCCCGGGCCCCCGGACTGGCCGATCGGCTGCGGGTGCTCGGCGCGGACGCGCTGCGGCTGGACGCGGCCGCGGTGGCCCAGCCCGATCCGCCCACCGCGCTGGTGGCCAACCTGCCCTACAACGTGGCCGTGCCGGTGGTGCTGCACCTGCTGGCCGAGCTGCCCACCCTGCGCACCGGGCTGGTCATGGTGCAGGCCGAGGTGGCCGACCGGCTGGCCGCCCCACCGGGTAGCCGGGTCTATGGCGTGCCCAGCGTGAAGGCGGCCTGGTTCGCCGACATGCGAAGGGCGGGCACGGTGTCCCGCTCGGTGTTCTGGCCGGTGCCCAACGTGGACTCGGCGCTGGTCGCCTTCACGCGCACCCCGGAGCCGTCGGAAGTGCCCCGGGGACTGGTGTTCTCCCTGGTCGACGCGGCCTTCGCCCAGCGGCGCAAGACCCTGCGGGCGGCCCTGGCCGGCTGGGCCGGCTCGGCCGACGCGGCCGGTGCGCTGCTGGCCGACGCCGGGATCTCACCCACCGCACGTGGGGAACAACTGGCCGTGACCGATTTCGTCCGGCTGGCCCGCTCGGCCCAGACAATCGGCGCCCCGCTGCCGTAACGCGATGTGACTTAAGTCCGTCACACGACCGTCCCCTTGCCAGGCGGGGGTGCCATCGGTTGTACTGGTGGTACCCATCCCGAGCGGCTGAGAGACCTGGCTCGCCGAAGCCGCAGCAACCCCCCGGTAACCCGGACAAGGTGCTAACGCCAGGACCGATGGAGGATGTCGTGGATCTCACCCGCCGCCGGACGGTCGATCAGTGTCGCCGCACCGCAACGGGCTGTCGTCGCGCACACCGCGCCGCCTGACCGCAGTCCAGCCCGTTTGCCGCCCGTGAGGGCGATCACACACTCAACTCGATGAACGTCGTGCGCGACGTTTCCGGGTGCTGTCCGGGGAGAACTTCCATGATCACCGTAGAGAACCTGAGCAAGTCGTTCGCCGGCCGAACCGGCCTCATCCAGGCCTTGGACAACATCAACTTGGACGTCGCCGAGGGTACCCTCTGCGGCGTCGTGGGCCCGACCGGGGCGGGCAAGTCGACACTGGCCCGCTGCGTCGCTCTGCAGGAGCGGCCCGACCGCGGCGCGGTGCGGGTCGGCGGCACCAACCTGATGGCGCTGGGCAGCACCCAGCTGCGCGCCGCGCGGCGCGCGATCGCCGTGCTGCCAAAGGAATCCACGCTGCTGGCGGCGCGCTCGGTGGCCGGCAACATCGCCATGCCACTGGAACAGTCCGGAGTGGACGGTCCGCACCGCCGGGCCCGGGTGGCCGAGCTGCTGGACCTGGTCGGCCTGACCGCGCGGGCCGGGGACCAGCCGGCCGAACTGAGCCCGGGCGCCCGGCAGCGGGTGGTGCTGGCCCGCGCGCTGGCCACCGGCCCGAGCGTGCTGCTGGCCGACGACCCGTCGGCCGGACTGGACGCCGCGGACACCGGCGGAGTGCTGGCCGTACTGGACCGGGCCCGGTCCGAACTGGGCATGACCGTGTTGCTGGTCACCCAGGACCCGAGCGTGGTCCGCCGGGTGTGCGACGACGTGGCGGTGCTGGACCGCGGCCACCTGGTCGAGCACGGCAACCTGCTGGACCTGGTGTCCGATGTGCACAGCTGGACCGCATCGGCCATCCTGCCCGACGCGCACGCCACGCTGCCCTCGGCGACCCGCAAGTCGCTGACCGCCGGGCAGGACCGGGTGGCCGACGTCGTCCTGGTGGGTTACGCCACGGTGGCCGGTCTGCTGCCGGAGACGGCCAGCCGGTTCGGGGTCGAGGTGACCATCATCGGCGGCGGCCAGACCCGGTTGGGTGACACTCCGGTGGCCCGGTTCCACCTGGGCCTGCGGGGCGAGCGGGCGGACAGCGCGCTGGCCTGGCTGGCCGAGCGCGGCGGCTACGTGCACTGCGTGCCCGCCGGTCCGCAGGGCGTCGCCGCCTGATTTCGACATCCCTCGCACACCGGTGCGCGGCTGGGTCAACCCCGGCCGCGCACCGGTGTCGCTTTTGGCCGTCCGGACGGCCCCGTCCGGCGGAAACCCGAGTGAAAATCATCCCGAAATCGACCATCGGCTCCACCGGACGGCGGCGTTCCGTAGGCTCGTTGGTGTGCTCGCCGTAGTGCCTCCGCCGGTAACCGTCCGGGTGCCCGCCAAGGTCAACCTCCATCTGGCCGTGAGAGACGTCCGCCAGGACGGCTACCACGAGCTGGCCACCGTGTTCCAGGCGCTGTCGCTGACCGACGAGGTCACCGTGGCGCCCGCCGACGACCCCGGGGTCGAGGTGGTCGGCGAGGGCGCCGCCCTGGTCCCCACCGACGGGGACAACCTGGCCGCCAGAGCGGTCAGAGCCCTGGCCGACCATGTCGGTCGCGCCCCGGAGGACAGCCGGATCCGGGTGGTCATCCGCAAGGGCATCCCGGTGGCCGGGGGCATGGCCGGGGGCAGCGCGGACGCCGCGGCCACCCTGGTCGGCCTGGCCGCACTGTGGAAACTGGACATCGCCCGGGACGAGCTGGCCACAGTGGCCGCCACGCTGGGCAGCGACGTGCCGTTCATGCTGCAGGGGGGCACCGCGCTGGGCACCGGGCGAGGCGAGCGGCTCGTGCCGGTGCTGTCCCGGCACACCTTCCACTGGGTGATCGCGCTGGACAAGGGCCAGCTGTCCACGCCGTCGGTGTACCAGGAGCTGGACCGGCTGCGCGCGGCCGGCCGCTCCCCGGGGATCGGCTCGCTGGAGCCGGTGGTGGAGGCGCTGGCCTCCGGTGACCCCCGGCAGCTGGCTCTGTTGCTGGGCAACGACCTGCAGGCGGCCGCGGTGTCGCTGCGGCCGGGGCTGCGCCGCACACTGCGGGCCGGGGTGAACGCGGGCGCGCTGGCCGGACTGGTCTGCGGGTCCGGGCCGAGCTGCGCGTTCCTGTGCGCCGACGCGGACACCGCGGTCCGGGTCGCCGCGGAGCTGGCCGGGGCGGGCGTGTGCCGTACCGTGCGGGTGGCGCAGGGGCCGGTGCCCGGCGCCCGGGTCATCGGCGGCGACGAGGCGCACCGCTCGGTGCCCCCGGAAGTGCACGCCTGACTTTTTGTTGACTTTTTGTGAAGAATTCGAGGATTTAGCGGCCATGGCCAATCTGGTCAACCTGGAGAACGTCGACAAGAGCTTTGGCGTACGGCCGCTGCTGGACCGGGTGTCGCTCGGCGTGGACGAGAGCGACCGGATCGGCGTGGTCGGTCTCAACGGCGGTGGCAAGACCACGCTGCTGGAGGTGCTGGCCGGGATCGAGCCGCCGGACTCCGGCCGGGTCAGCCAGACTCGGGGCCTGCGCATCGGCGTGGTCACCCAGCGCTCCACCCTGCCCGACGAGTTGACCGTGCGGCAGGCGGTGATCGATCCGCTCGGTGTGTCGGCCGAACACGAGTGGGCCGCCGATCCCCGGGTGCGCGGGGTGCTGGACGGGCTGGGCATCGGCGGGCTGGGCCTGGACTCCCCGGTGGGCACCATGTCCGGCGGGGAGCGGCGCCGGGTGGCGCTGGCCGCCGCGCTGGTCCGCGAGCTGGACCTGCTGGTGCTGGACGAGCCGACCAACCACCTGGACGTGCAGGGCGTGCGCTGGCTGGCCGATCACCTGGTGGCCCGGCGGGTCGGGCTCGTGGTGGTCACGCACGACCGCTGGTTCCTGGACACGGTCTGCACCCGCACCTGGGAGGTCGTGAACGGGCAGGTCGAGCAGTACGACGGCGGCTACTCGGACTGGATCTTCGCCCGGGCCGAGCGGGCCCGGCTGGCCGACACGGCCGAGGAGCGCAGGCGCAACCTGGCCCGCAAGGAACTGGCCTGGCTGCGCCGCGGCCCGCAGGCGCGCACGTCCAAGCCGCGCTACCGGGTGGAGGCGGCGGAGAAGCTGATCGCCGATGTGCCGCCGCCCCGGGACCGGGTGGATCTGGTCAGCTTCGCCCGGCGGCGGCTGGGCAAGACCGTGCTGGAACTGGAGGACGTGACCCTCTCGGTCGGCTCCGGCGATGACCGGCGCACCCTGCTGGACGACGTGACCTGGCGGATCGGGCCGGGTGACCGGGTCGGCCTGGTCGGGATCAACGGTTCGGGCAAGACCAGCCTGCTCGCCCTGCTGGCCGGGGAGCGCGAACCGGAAAGCGGCAAGCGGATCGAGGGCCAGACGGTGCGGTTGGCCCACCTGAGCCAGGAGCTGACCGACCTGCCCGGCGACCTGCGCCTGCTGGAGGCGGTCGAGCAGATCGCCAGCCGGGTGGTGCTGGGCAAGTACGAGCTGTCCGCCTCGCAACTGGCCGAGCGGCTGGGTTTTCCTGCGTCCCGGCAGTGGACCCCGGTGGCCGACCTGTCGGGTGGGGAGCGGCGCCGGTTGCAGCTGACCCGGCTGCTGATGGCCGAGCCGAACGTGCTGCTGCTCGACGAGCCGACCAACGACCTGGACATCGACACCCTGCAGCAACTGGAGGATCTGCTCGACTCCTGGCCGGGCACCATGGTGGTGGTCTCGCATGACCGGTACCTGGTGGAGCGGGTGTGCGACACGGTGGTGGCACTGCTGGGCGACGGCCGGATCAGCGAGCTGACCGGTGGGATCGAGCAGTACCTGGACAAGCTGGCCGACGGGCCCGGTGCCCCGTCCGCCCGGCGGACCACCGCGCCGGGCCCGTCGGCCGCGGCCGTGGAACGGCAGGCACAGAAGGCCGGCGCGGCCGAACTGCGGGCCGCGCGGAAGACCGTGGCCCGGCTGGAGCGGCGGCTGGACACGCTGACCAAGAAGGTGGCCGAGCTCAACGAGGCGATGGTCGCGGCCGGGGCCGACCCGGACAAGCTGACCGCGCTGGACGCCGAACTGCGCACCGTGCTGGCCGAGCAGGAGGACGTCGAGGCGCAGTGGCTGGCGGCCGCGGAGGTCAGCGAATCGGCCTGAGCGCACAGCTTCGGGTGCTTGCGGGTGCCTGCGGGGTGCGCAAGACCACCGCACGCGAGCGGCGGATTCTCTATAGGGTCAACGGTTATGAGTCGGTTCGTCGAAACGTTGCTGGCCACCGCCGCGCGTTCAACCAGGGGCATCGTCACCGGTGAGCCGGAGCAGCCGCGCCGGCAGGCCTGGGCCGAGATCCACCAGCAGGCCCGGCGGATCGCCTCGGCGCTGATCGACGGTGGCCTGCGGCCGGGCTCGGCGGTGGCCGTGCTGGCCGGGGAGCCGGCGCTGATCGCGCCCACCGTGCAGGCCGTCTGGCTGGCCGGGGGCAGCGTCACCATGCTGCACCAGCCGACCCCGCGCACCGACCTGGTCGAGTGGTCGCACGACACGGTGCGGGTGCTGGACATGATCGACTCCGGGCTGGTGCTGCTCGGTTCCTCGTTCGACCCGGTGGCGCCGGTGTTTGACGAGCGCGGCATTGCCTACCGCAAGCTGACCGATCTGGTCGAGGCCGAGGCCGAACCGTTGGCCGAGCCGGTCGCGGTGACCGAGTCCGACACCGCGCTGCTGCAACTGACCAGCGGGTCGACCGCCGAGCCCAAGGCGGTGCGGATCACCCACGGCAACCTCTACGCCAACCTGACCGCGATGGCGCAGGCGGCCGAACTGGACCCCGAGCACGACGTGATGGTGTCGTGGCTGCCGCTGTTCCACGACATGGGGATGGTCGGTTTCCTCACCGTGCCGATGACCCTGGGCATCGAGCTGGTCAAGGTGACCCCGCTGGAATTCCTCACCGGGCCGTTGATCTGGCCGTCGCTGATCAGCAAGTACCAGGCCACCATCACCGCCGCGCCGAACTTCGCCTACGCCATGGTCGGGCGGCGGATGTCCAAAGTGGACGATCCGGGCGAGTACGACCTGTCCCGGCTGCGGATCGCGCTCAACGGCGCGGAACCGATCGACGAGGCCGCGGTACGCGGGTTCACCGAGGCGGGCGCGCGGTTCGGCATGCCGGCCGAATGTGTGCTGCCCGCCTACGGAATGGCCGAGGTGACCCTGGCCGTGTCCTTCGCGCCGTTGTTCACCGGGCTGTCGGTGGACGTGATCGACGCGCGGGAGTTGGAGGTCGGCAAGCGGGCCGTGCCGGCCGAATCCGGCGCCGCCACACGGGCTTTCAGCAATCTCGGTCGTCCGCTGCCCGGGCTGGAAGTGACCGCGGTGGACGAGAACGGTGTGCAGCGCGGCGATCGCGAGGTCGGGCAGCTGCGGGTGCGCGGCGAGTCGGTCACCCCGGGCTATCTCACCGTGAACGGCCCACTGTCCACTCAGGACGATGAGGGTTGGCTGCTCACCGGGGATCTGGGCTACCTGATCGGCGATCAGGTCGTGGTGTGCGGGCGCAGCAAGGACGTCATCATCATGGGCGGCCGCAACATCTACCCGACCGACATCGAGCGCGCGGCCACCGCGGTGGACGGGGTGCGGGCCGGCAACGCGGTCGCGGTGCGGCTGGACGCGGGCACCCGGCGGGAGCGGTTCGCGGTTGCCGCGGAATCGGCCCGGGCCGGTGACGAGGAAGCGGAAGGCTTGCTGCGCAAGGAGATCGCCAAGCGGGTGATGGACTCGGTCGGGGTCCGGCCGGCCGCGGTGTTCGTGCTCGGGCCGGGCAAGCTGCCCAAGACGCCCTCGGGCAAGCTGCGCCGGGCCGCCTCCGCCGAGTGGGTCGCCGAGCAGCTGGCCGAGCACGAGCACCGCGACTGAAATCGGATGCTCGTGGCGGATCGGCCTGGCAGGATCCGCGGCGTGACTGGGCGGGTGCTGGTGACCGGGAGCGCAGGCCACCTCGGCGAGGCGCTGGTCCGGGTGTTGCGGGCGCAGGGGCGCGAGGTGGCCGGATTGGATCGGCTCGACTCGCCGTTCACCACGATCACCGGCTCGATCACCGATCGGGAGCTGGTCCGTGCGAGCCTGGCCGGGGTGGACACCGTGCTGCACGCGGCCACCCTGCACAAACCACACGTCGGCTCGCACCGGCGGCAGGACTTCCTGGACACCAACCTCACCGGCACCCTCACCTTGCTGGAGGAGGCGGTCGCGGCCGGAGTGGGCCGCTTCGTGTTCACCAGCACCACCAGCACGTTCGGCCGGGCGCTGACCCCGGGGCCGGGACAGCCCGCGGCCTGGATCACCGAGGACGTGCCGCCGGTGCCGCGCAACATCTACGGGGCCACCAAGATCGCCGCCGAGGACCTGTGCGAGCTGGTGCACCGCGATCACGGCCTGCCGGTGGTGGTGCTGCGCACCGCGCGGTTCTTCCCGGAGGGCGACGACTCCGACGAGGTGCGCGCCGCCTACCCGGACGCCAACGTGAAGGCCAACGAGTACCTCTACCGCCGGGTTGACCTCCAGGACGTGGTGGACGCGCACCTGCTGGCCGCCCAGCGGGCGCCGGAGATCGGGTTCGGGCGCTGTCTGCTGTCCGCCACCACTCCGTTCGGGCCCGGTGATCTGGCCGAGTTGGGCCGGGACGCGCCCGCGGTGGTGGGCCGGCTGTTCCCGGACCAGCCGGCCGTGTACGAGCGGCTGGGCTGGCGGATGTTCCCCGCGCTGGACCGGGTCTACGTCAACGACCGGGCCCGGGCGGCGCTGGGCTGGCGCCCGCGCTACGACTTCCGGCACGTGCTGGATCTGGTGGCGGCGGGGGAGGACCCGCGCAGCCCGCTGGCCCGGGACGTGGGCGCGAAGGGCTATCACACCGAATCGACCGGGCCCTACACCGTCCGGTAGCGTGCGGAACGGTCCGGCGGGCGCGGAAGTCCGGTCGGGACCGGATCGGGATCAGCCGGCGTGGAAGGCGTTCTGGGCCGCTTCCAGGCCATTGGTGAGCAGGGCCTCCACCGCGTCGGCCGCGCGGTCGACCTCCAGCGGGAGCTCCCTGCGCTCGACCGAGGAGAAGTCCTTCAACACGAAATCGGCCGGATCCATCCGGCCCGGCGGGCGGCCGATGCCCACCCGCACCCGCAGATAGTCCTTGGTGGCCAAGGACTTGGTGATCGAGCGGAGTCCATTGTGTCCGTTGTCGCCGCCGCCCAGCTTCAGCCGGATCGCGCCGAACGGGATGTCCAGCTCGTCGTGCACCACCACGACGGCCGCCGGCGTCACCTTGAAGAACCGGGCCGCGCCGGCCACCGGGCCACCGGAGAGGTTCATGTACGTCCGGGGCTTGGCCAGCGCCACTCGCCGCCCGGCCAGCCGGCCCTCCAGCACGTCCGCACCCGACTTGTGCGACTTGAACCTGCCGCCGACCCGGGCCCCCAGCTCGTCGACGACCATGAAACCGACGTTGTGCCGGTTACCCGCATAGCTCGGACCGGGGTTGCCCAAGCCCACGACCAGTACCGGCGCGTCGCCGCTGCCGACCACGCCACCACCAGTCACGGTTCGCGCAACTCCCGGTCCGAGTGTCGTTCTCAACCCGAGGGGAGAGGAGGCTCAGGCCTCCCCGGACTCTTCTTCCTCGGCGACCTCTTCGGTCTCGGTCTCCGCGTCCATCATGGCCGCGGTCGGTGCGAGCAGCACGTGGACCACCAGGGTGTCCGGGTCCGCGGCCAGCGTCACGCCCGAGGGCAGCCGCAGCTGACCGGCGGTGAACTGGGTCCCCGGGACGGCGCCCTCGATGGACAGCTCGACCTGCTCGGGGATGTGCAGCGCCTCGGCCTCCACCAGGATGGTGGTGGCCTCCTGGTCGACCAGGGTGCCGGTGCCCGCCTCGCCGACGAGGACCACCGGGATGTCCACGGCGACCTTCTCGCCTTGCTGCACCAGCAGCAGGTCGACGTGCTCGATGTAGTTCTTGATCGGGTGGGTGGTGACCGTCTTGGTCAGCGCCAGCTCGGTGCCCGTGGCATCGATGTCCAGCGTGAGGACGGCGTTCTGACCGTGCTCACGGACCACACGGGCGAACTCAAGCGCCGGCAGGGCCAGGTGCTTCGGGTCGGAGCCGTGGCCGTAGAGCACCGCGGGGATCTTGCCGGCGCGGCGGGTACGGCGGGCAGCGCCCTTGCCGAACTCGGTACGCGGCTCGGCGGCGAGACGAACCTCGGACACGGTGGGGTACTCCTTGCACAACGGTAAACGGATAGGCGGTAGATCCGGTGGTTGTCTCCGGCGGCGGGCCACCCGAACACGACGGCAGGCGGCATCCCAGCCGCCGCGTCGATCACGTCGGGCGAATCAATGCCCGCCTCGCCGAGGCAACCGAGACAGTGTATGCCGCAGGTAAGCCGATTGCCGAACCGGGGTCGTTCAGGCGTTTCCGTTGAACAGACTGGTCACCGAGCCGTCCTCGAAGACCTGCTCGATGGCCCTGGCCAGCAGCGGAGCGATGGACAGCACGGTCATGTTCTCGAACTGCTTGTCCTCGCTGATCGGCAGCGTATTGGTGAAGATCACCTCACGCGCGCCGCATTCGGCCAGCCGCTGCGAGGCCTTGCCGGACAGCACGCCGTGCGTCGCGGCCAGCACCACGCCCGCGGCGCCCTCGGCCAGCAGTTGCTGCACCGCCTTGGAGATGGTGCCGCCGGTGTCGACCATGTCGTCGATGACCACGCAGACCTTGCCCTTGATGTCACCGACCACCCGGTTGGCCACGACCTCGTTGGGCCGCAACGGGTCGCGGGTCTTGTGGATGAACGCGATCGGCGTGCCACCCAGCTGGTCGGCCCACTTCTCGGCCAGCTTGGTGCGGCCGGCGTCCGGGGAGACCACCACCAGGTCCTCCTTGCCGTAGCGCTCGGCCACATGCTCGGCCAGCAGGTTCTGCCCGAACAGGTGGTCCACCGGACCGTCGAAGAAGCCCTGGATCTGCGCGGTGTGCAGGTCCACGGTCATGATCCGGTCCGCGCCCGCGGTCTTGAACAGGTCGGCGATCAGCCGCGCGGAGATCGGCTCGCGGCCCTTGTGCTTCTTGTCCTGCCGGGCGTAGGGGTAGAACGGCATGATCACGGTGATCCGCTTGGCGCTGGCCCGCTTGAGCGCGTCCACCATGATCAGCTGCTCCATGACCCACTGGTTGATCGGCTCACAGTGGCTCTGGATGACGAACGCGTCGCTGCCCCGCACCGACTCGTCGAAACGCACGAAGATCTCGCCGTTGGCGAAGTCGTACGCGGACTGCGGTGTGATGGTCACGTTGAGGTGCTTGGCGACCTCCTCCGCGAGCTCCAGGTGCGCGCGCCCGGAGAACAGCATCAGGTTCTTCTTCGGCGTTCCGGACTTCGGGCTCATGCGTGCTGTCCCCTCGGGTCGGGTGCGGTATCGGTTGCGGTGTCGGATCCGGTATCGGTGTCGTTCTCTTGGGGTTTGTGGCCGGCCGGGCCCTCGCCGTCGGCCAGTTTGTCCAGCGCCTGCCGGGCGGCCTCGGCCGCGGGCGTGCCGGCGCGTTTGCGCAGCGTCCAGCCCTCGATGTTGCGCTGCGGTCCACCGGACACGGCCAGCGCCCCCGGTGGAACGTCGCGGCGCAGCACCGCGCCCGCGCCGCTGGCCGCGCCGTCGCCGATGTGCACCGGGGCGACGTACATGTTGTCCGAGCCCATCCGCACGTGCGAACCGACCACGCTGCGGTGCTTGTGCACGCCGTCGTAGTTGACGAACACGCTGGCCGCGCCGATGTTGCTGTGCTCGCCGATGGTGGCGTCGCCGACGTAACTCAGGTGCGGCACCTTGCTGCCCGCGCCGATGTCGGAGTTCTTCACCTCGACGAACGTGCCGATTTTGCCCTTCTCGCCCAGCCGCGCCCCCGGCCGCAGGTAGGCGAACGGGCCGACCGAGGCGCCCGGGCCTATCCACGCCTCGCTGCCGTGCGTGCGGATCACCTTCGCGCCCGCGCCGACGGTCACGTCGGTCAGCGTGGTGTCCGGGCCGACGGTGGCGCCCTCGCCGATCCCGGTGGCCCCGCGCAGCTGCGTGTTCGGCTCGATGGTCACGTCCCGGGCCAGCGTCACGTCCACGTCCAGCCAGGTGGTGGCCGGGTCCAGGATGGTCACCCCGGCCCGCATCCAGTGCGTGGTCAGCCTGCGGTTGAGCTCGGCGCCCAGCCCGGCCAGCTGCACCCGGTCGTTGACCCCCTCGACCTGCCAGGGATCCGGGCAGACCAGCGCGCCCACCGAGCCGCCCAGCTCCCGGGCGATGCCCAGCACGTCGGTGAGATACAGCTCACCCTGGGCGTTGTCCGTTGACAGCCGGCTCAGCGCCGTGACCAGCACGTTGGCGTCGAACGCGTACACCCCGGAGTTGATCTCCCGGATGGCCCGCTGCTCCTCGGTGGCGTCCTTCTGCTCCACGATGCCGGTGACAGCGCCGTCCGCGTCGCGCAGCATCCGGCCGTAGCCGGTCGGGTCGTCGACCAGCGCGGTCAGCACGGTGACCGAGGCCGAGTCGGCGGTGTGCCGCTCCAGCAGAGCGCGCAGCGTGTCCGGGTGCAGCAGCGGCACGTCGCCGTAGGTGACCAGCACGGTGCCGGTCAGCGGCTCGGGCAGCGCCGGCAGGGCAGTGGCCACCGCGTGCCCGGTGCCCAGCCGCTGCTCCTGCACGGCGGTGCGCACCTCCCGGCCGAGCCGGCCGGCCAGGTCGGACAGGTGCGCGGTCACCTCGTCCCGGCCGTGGCCGACCACCACCACCAGTTCGTCCGGTTCGATGGCCGCCGCGGCGTGCACGGCGTGCCCGATCAGGCTGCGCCCGGCGATGCGGTGCAGCACCTTGCTGGTCGCCGACCGCATCCGGGTGCCTTCGCCGGCGGCCAGGATGACAGTGCTGACCGGGCCGGCGGTTCCCGGGCGCGCTGGGGCCTCGGGCATTGGCGCACTCCCTTGTGTCACAGGTTTCGGTGTCACGGACTCGTCGCTGACTGTTGTCTGCCTGTTCGCGTGCGGCAGGCCACACGTTTCCCTTGGTATGTGCGGTTGTGGGGGAGTCGCCTGCAGATCCTACGGGGCCTCCGGCGGCACCCAAGCCGGGCCGGTGCCCGTGGTGTGCGGAATGGCGGCCGTCACGTCCTCGTCCACCGCTTCCGGTATCTCGTCGACCAGGCCGGACAGGATGGGCATCGAGCTGGACGTGCCGTTGCCGGAGATCGCGGTGACCGAGTTGCCACCCGAACGCTTGGCCCGGTACATGGCCGCGTCCGCGCGGGCCAGCACCGAGGCCGCGGTCTCGTTCGGCCGCAGCGCCACCACCCCGACCGACAGCGTGACCCCGTGCGAGATGTCCTCGGGAAGCTCGCACACCGCCGAGGCGGCCCGGTTCAGCGCCGCCTCGGCGGCCACCAAAGGGGCCCCGGGCAGCAGCGCCACGAACTCGTCCCCGCCGTAGCGGGCCACCAGGTCGTCGCCGCGCAGGGCCCGGCGCAGCGTGGTGGCCACCACCCGCAGCACGTCGTCGCCCTCGGCGTGCGAGACGTGGTCGTTGACGCCCTTGAACCCGTCCAGGTCGACCAGCGCGATCGCCAACGGCTGGGTCACCGGCTCGGTGATCAGCTTGTTCAGCCGCTCGTCCAGCGCGCGGCGGTTGGGCAGGCCGGTCAGCGGGTCCTGCATGGCCTGCTCGGCCACCGCGCCGTGGGCGCGGGAGAGCCGGTCGTGCTCGCGCCGGGCGTTGAGGGTGGCGATCCGCGAGCTGCGGATGCCCCACAGTTCGCTTTCCAGCTCGTCGACGTAGGCGTGCAGGGCGCTGACCGACATCTCGGCATCGGCTCGCTCGTCCTTGCGGGCCAGCTGGGCGATCTCCCGGGTCAGCGACAGCCGCAGCACCTGCTCGGACGGGTCCTCGGACAGCGCCTCGCGCACGTAGGCCAGGTAGTCCAGCGACTCCTCGGTGCGGCCGGCCGCGGCCAGGCAGCGGGCCAGCGCGATGGTCACGATGATCAGCTGGCCGGTCTTGCGCGAGTTGCCGATCAGCGTGCGCAGCCGCTCGATGTGCTCCGGGCCGGGGGTGGCCAGCGCGTGCGCCGCGCCCAGCTCGGGGATCTGCTCGGCGGCCGGGATCGTCGGGTCGCGCGGGAACAGCGACTCCCGGAACGGGCCTTCGGCCGCGGTGGCCATGGCCGAGCCGGTGGCGATCTTCTCGTCCGCGCCGCGCTGGTCGCCGACGCGTTCCAGGCGCAGCGCCCAGTGCAGCTGGATGCCGACCCGGTTGATCAGATGGATGGAGATCTCGTGCGGGCCGCCGCCGTGCTGCACCGAGACGTCGGCGCGGGCCATCACGTGGTTGGCCTCCTCGTGCACACCCAGCTCGGTGAGGATGAGCGCGATGTCCACCAGCACCCCGGACAGCAGCCGCTGCCAGCCGCGGTGCTCGCGGGTGCGGTCGGCGGCCGAGTCGTCGTCGAGCATGGCCAGCGCCCGGGCCACCTCGGCCACCGCGGCGTCCTCGATGGTGCTGACCACCGTGTTGGCCCGGCCGCCCCGGTCGGCCCGTTCGCCGCCCGCGCTGACCTTGCCGGTCAGCGCGCCGGCCACCCCGCCCAGGTCGGCGCCCGCGGTGCCGGGGTCGGAGCGGCCCAGCAGGATCTGCTTGGCCCGCAGCGCGTGCGCCCCGGCCTCCAGCACGACCAGCTGGTGGCGCCGGGTGTGCGCGAGCAGCTCGTCGATGATCAGGTCGACGTCCTCGGGCGGGTAGTCGGAGATCTCCAGGCGCACGTGGATGGCGCTGCGCAGCATCTGGCCGACCACGATCGGCTCGGCCCGGCGCCTGCACTCCGCGACCAGCTCGTCCAACTCGGCGAGATACTCTCGCTGCGCGTCCGGATCGCTGCGCTGAGTGACGGCGACGAGTTCTCGTGTGCGGCCGAGCAGCCATGCCTCGGATATTTCCGCGTACGCTGGCATGGGACCGGCGTTTGGGCTCTCCACCTCGTCGGGCAGTGGGACACCCCCGTCCGGGTCATCGTTGTCATAGCCGGGCCAGGTGGACCTGACCCTCGCTCCGCCGCCAGGATTCGAACCTGGACCATCAGAACCAAAATCTGAGGTGCTGCCTTTACACCACGGCGGATCATCCGATCAACGGCTGTGCTGCCGCCGATCCGTCGGGTACACATGGTGTCACGACTCTGTGCACCGAGTCAGCCCGGCCGAACATTTCCAGTCTGTGAAAGCCGGTCTGGCGTCCGGGGGGAGAACAACTTACGCTAACGTAGGTTACGGAACCGTAGGCAAGGTTCCCCTAAGTCGGAGAGGTACCAGTACATGACGAGCACCCTCGACCGTGCCGGGGACGTTCCTCAGGCAGGCCCCAAACCGATTACGGTCGGACGCCGTGGCAGTTGGTCACAGCTGGCGGTCTACCTGTTCGTGGCCATTCCGATGGTGGCTCTGGTCGCGGCCATCCCGCTGGCCTGGGGCTGGGGGCTTGACTGGCTGGACGTGGCCCTGGCTGTGGCGTTCTTCTACATCAGCGGCCTCGGCGTGACCATCGGCTACCACCGGTACTTCACGCACAGCTCGTTCAAGGCCAAGCGCTGGCTGCGCATCACCCTGGCCATCGCCGGCTCGATGGGGGTGCAGGGCCCGCCGACCATCTGGGTGGCCGACCACCGGCGCCACCACGCCTTCTCCGACCGCGAGGGCGACCCGCACTCGCCGTGGTTGTTCGGCACCTCGCCGCTGGCCATCGCCAAGGGCTTCTGGCACGCGCACATGGGCTGGCTGTTCGAACGCGACCTGACCAACATCCAGCGCTTCGCCCCGGACCTCGATGCCGACGAGGACATCGTGCGGATCAGCGACCTGTTCTGGCTGTGGACGATCGTCACCATGCTCGCCCCGGCCATCCTGGGCGGACTGATCTCCTGGTCGTGGTGGGGTGCGCTGACCGCGTTCTTCTGGGCCGGCCTGGTCCGGGTCGCGGTGCTGCACCACGTGACCTGGTCGACCAACTCGATCTGCCACATGATCGGCGAGCGGCCGTTCGCCTCCCGGGACCGGGCGGCCAACGTGTGGGCGCTGGCGATCCTGTCCTTCGGCGAGTCCTGGCACAACCTGCACCACGCCGACCCCACGTGCGCGCGGCACGGGGTGCGCCGGGGCCAGATCGACACCTCGGCCCGGCTGATCTGGCTGTTCGAGAAGGCCGGGTGGGTATCGAACGTGCGGTGGCCCACGCCGCAGCGACTGGCCCGCATCGCCGCCAAGGCCGAATAACGACGTTTGTGAGTGCGATCCGCTGTGACAACTGACCAAGCCACCGGCCGGGATGGATCTCGGCCGGTGGCTCGTGTCCGGATGACCGGGACCCAGCGCAGACAGCAACTGCTGGACGTGGCCCGGTCCCTGCTGGCCGAGCGGGGCTTCGACGCGACCTCGATCGAGGAGATCGCGCATCGCGCCGGGGTCAGCAAACCCGTGGTGTACGAGCACTTCGGCGGCAAGGAGGGGATCTACGCCGTCGTGGTGGACCGGGAGATGCGCCGGCTGCTCGACCGGATCGTGTCCTCGCTGTCGGCCGACGCGCACCCGCACACGCTGCTGGAGCAGGCGGCCACCGCGTTCCTGGACTACGTGGACGACTGCCCGGACGGGTTCCGGATCATGGTCCGGGACTCGCCGGTGGCCAGCGCCAGCGGCACCTTCTCCAGCCTGCTCTCCGACATCGCCAGCCAGGTCGAGCACCATCTCGGCGTGCACTTCGAGCGGCGCGGCTACGACCCGAAACTGGCCGCGCTGTACTCGCAGGCGCTGGTCGGCATGGTGGCGCTGACCGGTCAGTGGTGGCTGGAGGCGCGCAAGCCCAAGAAGCAGGAGGTGGCCGCGCACCTGGTCAACCTCGCCTGGAATGGCCTTTCTCACCTGCAGAAGAAGCCGCGTCCGCGCCGTCGCGGCCGTTAGTGTGCCCTGATGGGCGAACCTCTGCGACTCGACGTCGACGGCCGGGTGGCCACGCTGACCATCGACCGGCCGGAGCGGCGCAACGCGCTCAGCTTCGAGATGTGGTCGGCGATCCCCGGACTGATGGCCAAGGTGGCGGCCGAGCCGGACGTGCGCGCGCTGGTGATCACCGGCGGCGAGCACTTCTCGGCCGGTGCGGACATCAGCGAGTTCCGCACGCTGCGGGGCGACTCCGAGGGCGCCAAGCGCTACAACGCGGCGGTGCACGCGGGCGAGCGGGCGGTGGCCGAGCTGGCGGTGCCGACCATCGCGGCGATCACCGGGTTCTGCATCGGCGGCGGCTGCGAGATCGCGCTGGCCTGCGACCTGCGGCTGGCCGCCGACAACGCGCGGTTCGGCATCACCCCGGCCAAGCTGGGCATCGTCTACAACTTCACCTCGACCCGGCAGCTGGTGGACGCGGTCGGCCCGGCCTGGGCCCGGCAGATCCTGTTCACCGGCGACATCCTGGACGCGGCCACCGCGCTGCGCATCGGCCTGGTCAACGAGGTGCATCCGGCAGGGGAACTGGCCGAGCGGGTGGCCGGGCTGGCCGCGCGGATCGGCGAGCGAGCACCGGTCAGCGTGCGCGGGGCCAAGCACATCATCGGCCGGATCACCGCGGGCCAGGACGAGGAGGACGACTCGGTGCGGGCCCGCTACGACGAGGCCGTGCGCAGCGCCGAGTACGCCGAGGGCGTGGCCGCCTTCCTGGAGAAGCGCCCGCCCCGGTTCTGAGTACCCGCGCCGAGCGGACCGAGCGGACCGGTCGGCCTGAGCAGGAAACGGGTTGGCCGCCGACGTAGTCTGGTCGGGAGACCTCTGTCCGGGCCCAGTCCCGGGCAGAGGTATGTCCGCATGCCACCTTGAGGGGGTCTGTCCGCATGCCGGCAGCCACTGCCACGCCCGGACCACTCGCCGGACTGCTACGCGCCCTGCTGCCCGAGGCCGGGCTGCGCGCGGTCGTCGAGCGCGCGGGCACCGGCCTGCTCGAACTGGAGGGCCCGCCGGCCGCGCGCCCGCTGGTGCTCGGCGCGCTGGCCGCACCGGCCGAGACCGGGGGCGCGGGGCAGACCGTGCTGGCGGTGACCGCGACCGGCCGGGAGACCGAGGAACTGGCCGCGGTGCTCACCGACCTGCTCGGCCCGGGCGCGGTGGAGTCGTTCCCGTCCTGGGAAACCCTGCCGCACGAACGACTTTCCCCGCGCGCGGACACCGTCGGCCGCCGGCTGGCCGTGCTGCGCCGGCTGGCCCACCCGGAGGACCGGGCCGAGGACGACGCCGACCGCCCGCCGCTGCGCGTGGTGGTCACCACGGTGCGCAGCCTGATCCAGCCGATGGCGCCGGGGCTGGGCGAACTGGAGCCGGTGCGGTTGCAGGTCGGCGAGGAGTACGAGTTCGACGAGCTGACCACCCGGCTGGCCGAACTGGCCTACGCCCGGGTGGACATGGTGGAGAAGCGCGGCGAGTTCGCGGTACGCGGCGGCATCGTGGACCTGTTCCCGCCGACCGCCGAACACCCGGTGCGGGTGGAGTTCTGGGGCGACGAGGTCTCCGAGATCCGCGCGTTCTCCGTGGCCGACCAGCGTTCGCTGCCGCTCTCGCACACGCTGATCGTGGCTCCGCCGTGCCGGGAACTGCTGCTCACCGACGACGTCCGGGCGCGCGCGGCCGAGCTGGCCGCGGCGCACAGCGGAGACGCGCACCTGGCCGAGATGCTGGACAAGCTCTCGGCCGGGATCCCCAGCGAGGGTATGGAGGCGCTGATCCCGGCGCTGCTGCCCGGCCGGATGCAGCTGCTCACCGACGTGCTGCCCACGGGTGCGCACGTGGTGCTGGCCGATCCGGAGAAGATCCGGGCCCGCGCCGCCGATCTGGTGCGCACCGGGCAGGAGTTCCTCGAGGCGTCCTGGATGGCCGCGGCCGGCGGCGGGCGCGCGCCCATCGACCTGGGCGCCTCGGCCTACCGGGACCTGGACGAAATCTCTTCGCACGCCCGGGAAACCGACCGTCCATGGTGGACACTGTCCCAGCTGACCACCGAGCATTCCGGTGTGGTGCGGCCGAACGTGCACCCGGTGGACACCTACCGGGGTGAGCTGGCCCGCGCGTTCACCGACCTGCGGGCGCACGTCGCGGCCGGCGGCACCGCGGTGCTCGTGGTGCCCGGCAAGGGAACCGCGGCCCGCGCGGTGGAGCAGCTGCGCGAGGCCGAGGTGGCCGCGGTGCTGGCCGAGCACGGGCTGACCGAGCCGGCCAAACCGGCCGCGGTCACCGTCACCTGCGGTTCGCTGGAGGACGGATTCACCGCACCCGAACTGAACTACGTGGTGCTCACCGAGACCGACCTGACCGGCGGGCGGCACGGCACCTCGTCGAATTCGTTGCGGGACAAGGGTATGCGGCTGCCGTCCAAGCGGCGCAACGCGGTCGACCCGATCTCGCTCAAGCCCGGTGACTACGTGGTGCACGAGCAGCACGGCATCGGCAAGTACGTGGAGATGGTGCAGCGAACCCTCAAGGACACCGTCGGCGCCCGGACCACCCGGGAGTACCTGGTCATCGAGTACGCGCCGAGCAAGCGCGGCCACCCCGGCGACCGGCTGTTCGTGCCCACCGACCAGCTCGACGAGGTGTCCCGCTACGTCGGCGGCGAACTGCCCACGCTGAACAAGCTGGGCGGCTCGGACTGGAAGAACACCAAAGCCAAGGCGCGCAAGGCGGTCAAGCAGATCGCCGCCGAGCTGGTGCAGCTCTACGCCGCCCGGCAGGCCGCGCCCGGCTTCGCGTTCGGCGAGGACTCGCCGTGGCAGCGGGAACTGGAGGACGCCTTCCCGTTCATCGAGACGCCCGACCAGATGGCGGCCATCGACGAAGTCAAGGCGGACATGCGCCGGGGCGTGCCGATGGACCGGGTGATCTGCGGCGACGTCGGCTACGGCAAGACCGAGATCGCGGTGCGCGCCGCGTTCAAGGCCACCCAGGACGGCAAGCAGGTCGCGCTGCTGGTGCCGACGACCCTGCTGGCGCAACAGCATCTGAACACCTTCACCGACCGGATGCGCGCGTTTCCGGTCAATGTCAAGGGATTGTCCCGGTTCACCGATCCGGCCGAGTCCGAGCAGGTGCTGGCCGGCCTGGCCGACGGCTCGGTGGACATCGTGATCGGCACCCACCGGCTGCTGCAGACCGGCGTGCGGTGGAAGGACCTCGGCCTGGTCATCGTGGACGAGGAACAGCGCTTCGGCGTGGAGCACAAGGAACACATCAAGGCGCTGCGCACGCACGTGGACGTGCTCACCATGTCCGCGACGCCGATCCCGCGCACGCTGGAGATGAGCCTGGCCGGCATCCGGGAGATGTCCACCATCTCCACCCCGCCGGAGGAGCGGCACCCGATCCTGACCTACGTCGGCTCCTACGACGACAAGCAGGTGGCCGCGGCGATCCGCCGGGAGCTGCTGCGCGACGGCCAGGTTTTCTTCGTGCACAACCGGGTTTCCTCGATCGAGAAGGCGGCCAAGCACCTGCGTGAGCTGGTGCCGGAGGCCCGGGTGGTGACCGCGCACGGGCAGATGAACGAGGACCGGCTGGAGAAGATCATCCAGGGGTTCTGGGAGAACGAGCACGACGTGCTGGTGTGCACCACGATCGTGGAGACCGGCCTGGACATCTCCAACGCCAACACGCTGATCGTGGAGCGCGGCGACCTGCTCGGCCTGTCCCAGCTGCACCAGCTGCGCGGCCGGGTGGGCCGCAGCCGGGAGCGCGGCTACGCCTATTTCCTCTACCCGCCCGAGGCGCCGCTGACCGAGACCGCGCACGACCGGCTGGCCACCATCGCGCAGAACACCGAACTGGGCGCGGGCATGGCGGTGGCCATGAAGGACCTGGAGATCCGGGGCGCGGGCAACATCCTGGGCGCCGAGCAGTCCGGGCACATCGCCGGCGTCGGGTTCGACCTGTACGTGCGGCTGGTCGGCGAGGCGGTGGAGGCGTTCCGCAGGCACACTGGCGCGGAATCCGGCGAGGAGGGCACGGAACTGGCCGAGGCGCGGGTGGAACTGCCGGTCAACGCGCACATCCCGCACGACTACGTGCAGGGCGAGCGGCTGCGGCTGGAGGCCTACCGCAAGATCGCCTCCGCGGTCGACCAGGACGGGCTGGACGCGGTGCGGGAGGAACTGGTGGACCGCTACGGCCCGCCGCCCACCCCGGTGGACAATCTGCTGGCGGTGGCCGCGTTCCGGCAGCTGTGCCGCACCCACGGGGTCACCGAGGTGGCCACTCAGGGCGGCAACATCCGGTTCGCGCCGCTGGAACTGCGCGACTCGCAACTGGTCCGGCTGCGCCGGCTGCACCCCAAGGCGGTCTACAAGCCTGCGGTGCGCACGGTGTCCGTGCCACGGCCGACCGAGGGCGCGGCCGGAGGTCGGATCGGTGCGCCCGCACTGGGCGACAAGGAACTGCTCGGGTGGTGCGGGGCATTCCTGGATTCGCTGGCGATCACGCCGACCCCGGCCGCGGTGTCCTGAACCGATCGATGCTGGCATCGTGTTGCCCGCATGATCATCTCACATAACTGGGATTGTCACGCTGAGCATGCATTATCGCCGCCATTGACGACGCATTGTCACCGCACAGGTCCGATGTCCTTGCTCTTTATGGGTGAACTGATAGCCCGTCCGATGCATGTCAGTGTTCGGCGATGATGACCTTCTCTAAAATCGGCGAGCTGGGGGTGAACCGCGCGCGTTGGATGAGAGAGGCCGTCTCGGTGACCGAGCAGATGGACTGGGTGCCCGCCCATGTGGATATGGACGTGCCCAGTGTCGCTCGTATCTACGACTGCCTGCTCGGCGGTGGGCACAACTTCGCCGCCGACCGGGAGGTGGTCGCGAAGTTGCTGGTCGCGCAGCCGAACCTGCGCTGGATCGCCCGGGCGAACCGGGATTTCATGCGCCGCGCCGTCTCTTTCATGGTGGAGCAGGGGATTCGGCAGTTCCTCGATCTCGGTTCCGGGATTCCGACGGTCGGCAACGTGCACGAGGTGGTGCAGCGAGTCGCACCGGAAACCCGTGTGGTGTATGTGGATTACGACGAGGTGGCGGTCGCCCACGGGCAGCTCATCCTGGCCCGCAACGAGCGGGTGACCGTGCTGCAGGCCGACATCTGCCATCCCGGGATGGTGCTGGGCGCGCCGGAAGCCCGGGCCCTGCTGGATTTCCGGCAGCCGGTCGGCGTGCTGCTGCTCACCACACTGCACTTCGTCGCCCCGGAGCTGGATCCGGTCGGCGCGATCAGCGGCTACGGGGAGGCGCTGCCCTCGGGCAGCTACCTGGCCGTCTCGCACTTCGACCGCGGCCTGCTGCCGTCGGGCCGGGCCGAGGAGATCGCCGGTGTGATGGCCCGCACCGAGTTGCCCGCCTATCCCCGTGATCACGCCGAAATCGTCAAGATGTTCGCCGGATTCAACCTGGTCGATCCTGGACTGGTTCCAGTTTCGTTGTGGCGCCCGGACTTTCCGGTCGATGCGGACCAGGCGCGCGAGGTATTGATGTCCGGTGGGGTCGGTCGTAAACCATGAGATGGAACATGGCAGGTTCATCCCCGCATCAGCACTCGGGAGGTAATGAAGTACACCAGTGATCCGATTAATCGGGCGAGGCTTGCGTCGCCCAGGAAACCGTGCACGTGCAAACGACAAAGACGAACGAACAACCGGAATTCCACTGAACACCACGGCAAACCAACCAGGGAGCCCAGTCATCTCCGGTGCCGAGCAGTCTCCGCGGGAGCCGGTGAGCGTCGAGCAACGGGCCACGCTCACCCGGCGGTGGATGCGCGCGCTGCTGGCCGTCGCCTACTCGCCGTTCTCCCGCGCGGAGATCGAGAAGACCCTGAGCAACGCGGTGGATCTGCTCATCTCCGCGCTGTGGTCGGACGAGTTCACCGGCCGCTCGGTCGCCTCCATCGGCGGCACCCTGGTCGATCTGCGGTTCACCAACTCCGACAGCGTCCGGGTGGCCAGCGAGGCCCTCGGCGAGACGATGCTGGCCTGGGCCACCGACTCCGACCTGCCCGACGCGGGCCAGCGGGTCAGCGCGCTGCTCGGTTCGGTGGTGGCCGGCCACGCCGAAGCCGTGCGGGAATGGCTGTTCGGGGAGCAGGAGCAGATCAAGCGGGCGCTGTTCCTGGCCACCAACCGCGCCGAACAACGGTTGCAGCGCAGCGAGGC
The DNA here is from genome assembly GCA_035551355.1 of Pseudonocardiaceae bacterium. Taxonomy (GTDB): domain Bacteria; phylum Actinomycetota; class Actinomycetes; order Mycobacteriales; family Pseudonocardiaceae; genus DATATV01. Next base: position 39,681 of record DASZNF010000086.1, read on the forward strand.
CCGGTTCCGGCAGGTGTTCGCCACCTCGCCGGTCGGCTTCGCCATCAGCGCGCCCGGCGGCAAGATCCTGCAGACCAACGTCGCCCTGGCCCGCATCCTGGGCAGCGACGTCGACGATCTGGTCGGCCGCAACATCGAGGAGTTCTTCCACCCCGACGACGCGGCCAACCTGCGGGCCGGCTACCGCGATCCGCTGATGGCCGACGGCCGCGCGCTGCGCGCCCGCTACCGGCTGATCCGGGTCGACGAGCAGCCGGTGTGGGTGTACCTGGCGGTGTCCGGTCTCGGCGGCACCGAGGACGAGGACAACCTGCAGCTGACCATGGTCGAGGACGTCAGCGACCTGCATCTGCTGCAGGACCGGGCCAGCAACCAGACCCTGCACGACCTGCTGACCAAGCTGCCCAACCGGCAGTACCTGTTCACCCGGCTGCAGGCCGTGCTGCAGGTGCCCGGCCGCAACGTGGCGCTGTTCCAGCTCGACCTGGACGGCTTCTCGGTGATCAACGACGGTCTCGGCCCGGAGGCGGGCGACCAGCTGCTCACCGTGGTCGCGCGGCGGCTGGAGGCGTTGTTCGACGGCGAGGACGCGTTCATCGTGCGCACCGGCGGGGACGAGTTCGCGGTGCTGCTGTGGGCCGACGGCATGCACATCGACGTGCTGGCCACGATCAGCCGGATCAACGAGCAGCTGGCCGAGCCGGTCTACCTCGGCGAGACCGGGGTCGCGCTGTCGGCGAGTATCGGGGTGGCCCGGGGCAAGGCCAACAAGATCGGCCCGCACGAGCTGATCCGGCAGGCCGACATCACGCTGCGCCGGATGCGCGCGGCCGGCCACCGGCAGTGGGCCGAGTTCGACCCGATCCGCGACCGGGCCGAGCGCAAACGGTTGCGGCTGGCCGCGGCGCTGCCCGGCGCGCTGGAGTTCGGCGAGCTGGAACTCGTGTGGCAGCCCTGGATACAGCTGTCCGACTCCTCGGTGACCGGGATGAGCCCGCGGATGCGCTGGAACCACCCCAGCGAGGGCGTGATCGACCACCACCAGTGCCTGGAGCTGGCCGCCGAGACCGGCGCCGAACTGCCGATGGGCGGCTGGCTGCTGCGCGAGTCCTGTCAGCAGGTGGCGGCCTGGCAGGAGCGGTTCGGCAAGCTGGTGCCGCAGTTCGACATCGCGCTGACCGAGACCCAGGCCAGCGATCCGGACCTGATCCGGGTGGTCACCGAGGCGTTGTCCGCGGCCGGTCTGTCGGCCACCCGGCTTTCGCTTGCGGTGCCCGCGGCCACCCTGGCCCCGGACGGCGAGACCCGGGAGAACGTCGGCGTGCTCACCGAGATGGGCGTCGGTCTGGTGATCAGCCAGATCGGCGGGGCGCCCGCGGACATCAGCCTGCTCGACGAACTGACCGCGCAGGGCGTCGAGGTGGCCGACGATCTGGTGGTGAAGTTGCGCACGTCGGCGCCGGACTCGGTGCTGGCCCGCACCGCCGCCGCCGGCATGACCGCGGTGCTGGCCCGGCAGCTGCGGGTGCTGGTCCGGGGCATGGACACCGAGGCCGAGGTGGGCTGGTGGCGGGCCGCCGGAGTGACCATGGCGGCCGGGCGCGGACTGTCGGAATTGCTGACTCCGGAGGAGTTCGGCGACCTGCTTGCCTCGATGTGAGAGGCTGACCGCTGTGACGATGGTCATCAAGCCTTCCGCAGTGGTTGCCGGAGTTGTCGTCGTGACCGGGCTGTTGCTCGCCGGCTGCGGGTCTGGGCCCAACCAGGCCGGTTCCGCGGCGATCGTGGGCAACACCGTGATCAGCCTGGACGCGGTCCAGCAGGAGGTGACCACCGCGGTGGCCACCCAGTCGGTGGCCAAACAGGCGCAGTCCCAGGGGCAGCTCGACGCGATCTCCCGGGAGGTCCTGACCGAGCGGATCATGCACCAGGTGACCGCGGCCGCCGCGGCCAAGTACGGCATCACCGTCTCCGACGCCGACGTGGACGCCTACATCAGCAAGTCCGGCGGGATCGACAAGATCGCCTCGCCGGTGCTGTCCGCGGACGACCAGCGGGCCACCGCGCGGGACCAGCTGATCGAGGCCAAGTACGCGACCGGGTTCGTGGACAGCCTCGGGGTGACCTTCGACTACTTCGCCGCCGACACCGAGGCCGACGCCGTCGCCCAGGCCAAGCAGGTGGCGGCCAAGCCGAGTGAGTTCGAGTCGATGGCCTCCTCGGTGGCCTCGCAGGGCGGGGACGCCAACGTCAACCAGACCTACACGCTGGCCCAGTACCTGCAGAACACCTCGGGCGTGCTGGCCCCGATGTTCGGCGCGCAGCCCAACACCGTGCTGGTGTTCTCGCCGAACCTGGGCCAGTCCCAGGAGGTCTGGTACGTCATGAAGATCGACAAGCGGACCGGGGGCATGCCCCTGACCGTGCCCAGCGCGGCCGCCAAGAACGCCAACACCGCGGTGCTGGCCTCGGTCGGCACGTCGTTGCTGCGCTCGGTGGCGCAGAGCCTGCCGATCCGGATCAGCCCGCGCTACGGCGCCTGGGATCCGGTGAGCATGCAGGTGGTCGGCTCCACGGACACCGCTTCGGTGCTGGAATTCCCGGTGGGTAACCAGAAGTGAGCTCGGCGACCGTCGTCCTGGTCGATCCTCGGCTCGGCCCGGTGCTCCCGGCGGCCGCCCTGGCCGCGATCCGCGCGGCCGACGCGGTGTACCTGGGTACGGACCTGCCCGAAACGTTCGTCGCCGCGCTGGGCGCCGATCCGGCCCCGGCGGGTGCGATCGACGGTGCGGTCGTGCTGATCGTCGCCGACCGGGCCGAGCCCGCGGCGGCTGAATTGCTGGCCGGTGGGGCGGCGCTGATCGAAACCGCGCCGCCGACCGGGGTGGAAGTGCTCGGCGCGGTCGCGGTGATGGACCGGCTGCGCTCGCCCGGCGGTTGTCCGTGGGACGCCGAACAGACCCACGAATCGCTGCTCCAGTACCTGGTCGAGGAGACCTGGGAACTGGTGGAGGCGATCGAGGACGCCGACCGGCCCGCGCTGCGCGAGGAACTGGGCGACGTGCTGTTGCAGGTGCTGTTCCACGCCCGGCTGGCCGCCGAGTACGCCGAGGACCCGTTCACCATCGACGAGGTGGCCGCCGATCTGGTCGGCAAGCTGGTGCACCGGCATCCGCACGTGTTCGTCGAGCCCGGCGACACCGATGTCTCCGACCTGGAACACCGGTGGGAAGTGCAGAAGCGGCTGGAGAAGAAGCGCGAGTCCAGTGTGGACGGTGTGGCGCTCGGTCAGCCCGCGCTGAATCTGGTCGCCAAACTGGTGTCCCGCACCCAGCGCTCCGGCCTCCCGCCCGACCTGCTGTCCGACGAGCCGCTGTTCGCGGTGGCCGCGAAGGAAAAGCTGGCCGGGGGCGAACCCGAGGGCGATCTGCGCCGGGTGGCCCGCCGGTTCGACGCCGACGTCCGCGCGGCCGAGCGCGCCGCCCGGGCGGCCGGGATCGACCCGGTGCACATGGACGCGGAGCTCTGGCGCAAGTTCTGGCCCGCCCGCTGATCCGTTTCGCCGAAGTGCTGATCGTCTCCGGGTGTGCCGGGGGTAACCGCCAGGGGTGATCTCGGGGTCTTCCCTGATCTGCCAAGCCCTGTTGGCGCTTAACGTTGTCCATGTCGAACCGGTCAGGGGGGCCGGGACGATCGGAGAGATCCGGGGTTCTCTTCGTAGTCGGGGAGTGGGGAACGGTCGGCGCGGGATGCGGGCCGGGGTCGCGGGAGGCGGCCCGGGTCTGCCCCGCCCGGCCGAGCTCGTTCCCCCGGTTGGCGGCGCGCGTGATCACCGTGCTCCACCCCGTAGCCTGGCTCGTGTGGAGCGACCCGACTCGGATGCCGCCGCCGGAGTCGACCTCGTGCTTCCCGAGTTCGACGAACAGGCCGAACCACCGCCCCGACACCGCTGGGGCCGGTGGGTTTTTCTGCTGCTCGTGCTGGCCCTGATCGCCACCGCCGGGCTGATCTGGCGGTACGACGTGCACATGACCCCGCACACCACCGCCGCCACTCCTGAACCGCCCGCGTTCTCCGTGCAGCTACTGGAAGTCACGCCCGGCACGGCCGTCCCGGCCACCGGCGGCGCGGTGCCCGGCGTCCCGGCCGCGCAGACCGCGTTCGTCGACCGGGTGTCCGGGCACACCGACATTCCCCGCCGCGTGCTCACCGCCTACCTGCACGCGCAGGCCGTGCTGGCCGCCGGCGCCCCGGCCTGTCACCTGTCCTGGACCATGCTGGCCGGCGTCGGCTGGGTGGAGAGCCAGCACGGCGAGTGGCACGGCGACTCGGTCACCGCCACCGGCGAGGAGGCCACCCCGATCATCGGCCCGGCGCTGGACGGCTCGGCCGGGATGCAGAAGATCGGCGACACCGATCACGGCCGGCTCGACGGCGACACCGTGTGGGATCACGCCGTCGGCCCGATGCAGTTCCTGCCCGCCACCTGGCTGGTGTGGGGCGTGCGGGCCAGCGGCGACGGCAAACCGGCCGACCCGCAGGACATCGACGACGCCGCCCTCACCGCCGGCCGTTACCTGTGCGCGCAGGGTGGCGATCTGGCCACGCCGGCCGGCTGGTGGGCCGCGACCTGGGTCTACAACAACTCCGCGACCTACGGCCAGACCGTGTTCAGCGGCGCCACCGCCTACGCCCTGGCCAGCCGCTGATCAGCTGTCAGCGCTCCGGTCAGCTCTCCGCGTGCAGCGCGATCCGCGCGGCCACCTCGCCGAACGCCTCCTGGTACTCGGGCAGCGGGTTCATCGCCACCGCCATCCGCAGCTGGGTGCGGGCCTCGGTGTAGCGGCCCTGCCGTTGCAGGGTCCGGCCCAGCGCGAACCGGGCGTAGTGATCGGCCGGGTCGAACTCGAGCACCTTGAGGAACGCGTCCTCGGCGCGGTTGAGTTGCGCGGAGCCCAAATAAGCGCGCCCGGCGAGCAGATGCACGCTTGGCGCGTCGGGAGCCGCTTTGACCACGGCTTCCAGTTCGCGTAGCGCCTCCAGCGGCCGACGCTGCCCCAGCAGGGTCTCCGCTCGGCGGAACGAGTCGAAGGTGCCGTCGTCAGTCATAGTCCGATCAACGTTACCTGGGGGACAGCTGTTCCTCGTCCGCCATCCGGATGGTGGTCACCTGCGGCGGAGCCGGTGTGGCGCGGGTGCCGGCGCGGACCAATCGGCGGTGTGCCGCCTTTGAGGTTTTTTTGAGAAAGGTCGGCCAAGCTCGCCGCGTGTCGAGCGATGTGAACACCGGGCCCCGCATCGAACCGCGCACCGTCGCCGACTTTCACGCCGCCGCCCGGGACCGGCTGGACGAGGTCTACTACGACTTCTACGCCGGTGGCGCCCGCGACGAGATCACCTTGCGGTCCAACGAGAACGCGCTGGAGAAGCTGCGGCTGCTGCCCCGGATCCTTTCCGGCAGCGACAAACGCGAGCACCGGACGACCCTGCTGGGCACCGAGCTGAGCATGCCGATCCTGTTGTCCCCGACCGCCTTTCACCGCCTGGCCCATCCGGACGGGGAATTCGCCACCGCCCGGGCCGCCGCGGCCGCCGGCACGGTCATGATCGTCAGCAATGCGGCCACCAGCGCGATCGAGGACATCGCCGCCGCCGCGCCCACCGCCACGTTGTGGTTCCAGCTCTATTTGCAGCCCGAACCGCGCATCACCGACGCGCTGGTGCGCCGGGCCGAGGACGCGGGGGCGCGGGCGCTGGTGGTCACCGTGGACTCACCGGTGTTCGGCCGGCGGGAACGCGACGACCGGCACAACTTTCACGACCTGCCGCCCGGTATGCACGCGGAGAACATGCGCGGCCTGACCGGTGATCCGGATCAGGTGCGGCCGATCGGCATGTCGGCCGAGTTCTCCTGGGCCGACGTGGACCGGCTGCGCTCGATCACCGCGCTTCCGGTGCTGCTCAAGGGAGTGCTGCATCCGGCCGACGCGGTGCTCGCGGTCGGACACGGGGTGGCGGGGCTGCTGGTGTCCAACCACGGCGGCCGCCAGCTGGACGGCGCGCCGGCCACCATCGAGGCGCTGCCGGAGATCGCCGCCGCAGTGGCCGGGGCGATCCCGCTGATCATGGACGGTGGCATCCGGCGCGGCACCGACGTGGTGAAGGCACTGGCGCTGGGCGCGACCGCCGTCGGCATCGGCCGGGCGCCGCTGTGGGGGCTGGCGGTGGACGGCGAGGCCGGGGTGCGGGCGGTGCTGGAACTGCTGCGGGCCGAGTTCGACGACGCGCTGGCGTTGTGCGGGGCCGCGTCTCCACGCGAGCTGACCCCGGATCTGGTGCGCAGCTACTGATTTCCCTGCTGGCCCAAGGCGAAGGAGTGGCCGTGTTGGTTGTCCTGTGGATCATCGTCGGGCTGCTGGTGATCGGCTTCGTGGCGAGCCTGCCGTACTGGCTGCCGGCCCGGGTGGTGGCGTTGCGCATGCTGGTGTTCGCCCGGGTCAACGGCGAGGAAGGCATTCCGGTGCCGGGCAAGCGGATCGGGCTGGAGAACTTCCGGGCGCTGTACGCGCATCCGGCGGCCAACGGGCGCAGCCGGGGCGCCGGTCTGTCCAACCTGTTCTGGTACTGGCTGGCCCCCGGACCCGAGGTGCACCAGGAACACCTCGAACCCGGCCCCCGCTACGACGAGGTGGCCCGGGTGACCCGGCAGATCCTGGTGCGGGGCAAGGAAGAATCCGAACGGCTGACCCGGAGAACGGTCAGCCGGGTGCTGGACGAACTGCCGGAGCGGACCACCCTGACCGTGCGGCTGCGCGACCTGATGATGCCGATCTGGGCCGAGCTGTACTACGAACTCGTCTTCGCCGAGCCCTGCCCACCGGACGCCCGCAAGCTCATCGTGGACAACGCCGACGACGTGGTCACCGCGCTGAAATGCTGCGGGCTGAGACACATGCGCACCCGGGAGAGGCTCACCGCCTATCTGCGCCGCCGCATCGCCGACGGCGACATCGCGCACCCGCTGCCCGCCTCGCTGAGCCCCGAGGAAACCGCGCTGTATCTGCAGGGCACCTTCTTCAACACCGCGGTGGTGCAGATGTCCGAGGCCATGACCCATCTGGTGCTGGCCGTGGCCGAGCATCCCGAGGTGGCTGCCCGGCTGGCCGCCGACCTCGACGACACCGCGTATCTGGACCGGGTGATCGACGAGACGTTCCGGGTCTACCCGCTGTTCGGCATCGCCCACCGGATCACCACCGCCGACATCGAATTCGGCGCCGACGCACTGCCCGCCGGTTCGGTGTTGTGCTTCAGCTATCCCGACTACCACGCGGCCGGATACGCCGACGCGGCGAACTTCGACCCGGACCGCTGGCTGCGCACATCCACAAAGGACAGCAACTTCATCCCGTTCGGCATCACCGCCAACCGGCCGTGTCCGGCCCGCGGCCTGGCCCCGGTGACCATGCGGGTGGTGCTGCGCGAACTGCTGCGCCGCTACGCGGTCGGCTCCTCGATCGCGCACACCCGGTCCATCCCCAACCGCGGCCCCTGTCTGCTGGTGCCCCGGGCCGCCGGACGGGCGCCCAGCCGGGCCGCGCTGGCCCGGCTGCGGCTGGCCGACCGCTGGGCCGACGTGTGGCGCAGTCTGGTCCAGCTGGTGCTGGGCAGCTACATGGTGTGGGACGCGCGGCGGAAGAGTCTGTCCGATCGCTACTTCGCCCGGACCGGCGCGCCGCCCGCCCCGGCCGGCTGTCCGGTGATCCACCCAGGTCACGCCGACTGACCCGGACCAGCGATTCGCCCGGTCGGGTGCGCCCGCAGGTCTGGCCGGCGGTGAACGGCGGTTGAACAGTGCGCGCCTCCACCAGCCGATATCCGTAGGCGACTAGGCTTGTGGAGACAACTGTCCGAAGCGGTGAGGAGTGTCGAGTGGCGGTCATCGAGCAGGTCGGCGCACGCGAGATCCTGGACTCGCGCGGTAACCCGACCGTTGAGGTCGAGGTCGCGCTGGACGACGGCACGCTGGCCAGGGCCGCGGTGCCCTCCGGCGCTTCCACGGGTGAGCACGAGGCCGTCGAACTGCGCGACGGCGACGCGGGCCGGTATGGCGGCAAGGGCGTGGAGAACGCGGTCAACGCGGTGCTCGACGAGATCGGCCCGGAACTGGCCGGGGTGGACGCCGTCGACCAGCGGATCGTGGACCAGAAACTGGTCGATCTGGACGGCACGCCGGACAAGTCCCGGCTGGGCGCCAACGCCATCCTGGGCGTGTCGCTGGCCGTGGCCAAGGCGGCCGCCGAGTCCAGCGGGCTGGAACTGTTCCGCTACCTGGGCGGCCCGAACGCGCACGTGCTGCCGGTGCCGATGATGAACATCCTCAACGGTGGCGCGCACGCCGACACCAATGTGGACGTGCAGGAGTTCATGATCGCGCCGATCGGCGCGGAGAGCTTCCGGGAGGCGCTGCGCTGGGGCGCGGAGGTCTACCACGCACTGAAGTCGGTGCTCAAGGCCAAGGGCCTGGCCACCGGGGTGGGCGATGAGGGCGGGTTCGCGCCCAGCCTGCCCAGCAACCGGGACGCGCTGGACCTGATCGTGTCGGCCATCGAGAAGGCCGGCTACCAGCCCGGCCGGGACGTGGCGCTGGCCCTGGACGTGGCCGCCACCGAGTTCTTCGCCGACGGCGCCTACACCTTCGAGGACAGCAAGCGCAGCGCCGAGCAGATGGCGGCCTACTACGGCGAGCTGGTCGACGCCTACCCGCTGGTGTCCATCGAGGACCCGCTGTCCGAGGACGACTGGGACGGCTGGGTGTCGCTGACCCACGCGCTGGGCGAGAAGGTGCAGGTCGTCGGCGACGACCTGTTCGTCACCAACCCGGAGCGCCTGGAGGAGGGCATCACCCGCCGCGCGGCCAACGCGCTGCTGGTGAAGGTCAACCAGATCGGCACACTGTCCGAGACGCTGGACGCGGTCAGCCTGGCCCAGACCTGTGGCTACAAGACCATGATCAGCCACCGCTCGGGCGAGACCGAGGACACCACCATCGCCGACCTGGCGGTGGCCACCACGGCCGGGCAGATCAAGACCGGCGCCCCGGCCCGCAGCGAGCGGGTGGCCAAGTACAACCAGCTGCTGCGTATCGAGGAGGCCCTCGGCGACGCCGCTCGGTACGCCGGTGACCTGGCCTTCCCGAGGTACTCACCGGAAGACTGATGGCAGGAACGCAGGCCGACGGACCGCGCCGGCGCGCCGACCCGGGCCCGGGTGCGCGCGCCGGCCGGTCCCGGCGTGCCGATTCCGGCCCGGTCGCGTCGGCGGTGTCCACTGTGGACGACGTGGTGGAGACGGTGGCGCCGCGCGCGGGCCGGGCCATGGGCGGGTTCCTGCGCGAGCGGGTGCTGTCCCGGCTGACCACCCGACGGGCGGCGCTGCTGGCCATGGTGGTGTGCGCGCTGGCCCTGTCGGTCGCGGTGCCGCTGCACACCTACCTGTCCCAGCGGGCCGAGTTGCAGTCCGAACTCCAGCAGCAGCAGGTGTTGCGGCAGCAGGAGGCCGCGCTCACCCAGACCCAGCAACGACTGTCCGACACCGCCCAGGTGGAGGCCGAGGCTCGCAGCCGGTTCGGTTATGTGATGCCGGGGGAGACCCCGTACGTTGTGCAGTTGCCGGGGGGCCTGCCCGCGGCCAGCACGCAGACTCCGGGTCAGCCGGCCACGCCCGGCTCGTCCTGGTATCAGCAGTTGTGGAATTCGGTGTTGGGGAATTAGCGAAGTGGTTGAGCAGCAACAGTTCGAACCGGTCACGGATGCCGACATCGAGGCGATCACCCAGCAGTTGGGCCGCAGGCCCCGGGCGCTGCGGGCGATCGCGTTCCGGTGTCCCAGCGGCCATCCGGCCGTGGTGCAGACCAGTCCCCGGCTGTCCGACGGCACCCCGTTCCCCACGCTGTACTACCTGACCTGCTCGCGGTTGACCTCGCTGGTCGGCACGCTGGAGGCCAGCGGCCTGATGCGCGAGATGACCGAACGGCTGGCCGGCGACGAGGACCTGGCCGCGGCCTACCTGCGCACCCACCAGGACTACCTGGCCGAGCGGAACGCCATCGAGTCGCTGGGCACCGAGGTGAGTGCGGGCGGCATGCCCGGCCGGGTCAAGTGCCTGCATGTCCACCTGGCGCACACCCTGGCCCGCGGCACCGGGGTGAACCCGTTCGGCGACGAGACGCTGGCCCGGATCAAGGAATCCTGGCCGTCGGGCGACTGCGCGGCCTGAGCGTTCCCGGTCGACCTGAGCGTTCCCGGTCGAGTGGGCCTGAGCGGGGCGGCCCGGCGGAAGGCGGATCGAGCCCGGCTGGGGCGGCCAAAAGGATATGCGGCCAAAGGATGGCGGCCAAAGGGATATATGGTGTTGCCGAATTTGCGTGTCACGCAAATATTGCGCACCGCGCACTTTTGAACGCACATATCCATGATCGTGCGGCACCGGGGTGAGTTGCGGCCGCGCAGGCTTCGTCCCGCGTGTCCCCGCGCAGGCTGCGCCCCGCGTATCCCCGAGCGGGCTACTTCGGGGTGGCCCGCTCGGCCAGTGGGCGGGCGTCCAGGCCGCGGGGCAGCACGCCCAGCGTGTGCCGGTGCTGCTCGCCCAGCCGGGTGGCCAGGAACGCGTCCGCGATCTCGCCAGGGGCCCGGCGCAACAACGTGTTTCCCTGTAGGCACAACGCGATCAGCTCGGCCAGCCGCCGGGCCCGGGCCGGTTCCGGCGCCGCCGCCTCGGCCTCCAGCTCGGCCAGTGCGGCGTCATAGTGCGGGTTGCTTCCCTTGGTGGTCAGCAACTCCGCGCGGAGTGCCTCCACAGTGGACGGTTCGCGGGCGATGGCGCGCAACACATCCAGCGCGGTGACATTGCCCGAACCCTCCCAGATGGACATCAGCGGCGCCTCGCGATAATGCCGGGGCAGCTGCGACTCCTCCACGTATCCGTTGCCGCCAAGGCATTCCAGCGCCTCGCCGACCACCATCGGGGCCCGCTTGCACACGTAGTACTTGGCCGCGGGCAACGCGATGCGCAGCAGCGCGGCCTGGGCCGGGTCGTCGCTGTGGTCCACCGCGTCGGCCAGCCGCAGGGCCAGCGCGGTGGCCGCCTCGGACTCGCAGGCCAGATCGGCCAGCACCGCGGTCATCGCCGGCTGGTCGGACAGGCGCGCGCCGAAGGCCGAGCGGTGAGTGGCGTGCCAGGCCGCCTCGGACAGGGCGATCCGGATGTTGGCGCTGCTGCCCAGCACGCAGTCCAGCCGGGTCATGGACACCATGTCGATGATGGTGCGCACGCCCCGGCCCTCCGGCCCGAGCGGCCAGCCGACCGCGCCGGTGTACTCCAGTTCGGCCGAGGCGTTGGACTTGTTGCCCAGCTTGTCCTTCAGTCGCTGCAACCGGATGTTGTTGCGGGTGCCGTCGGGCAGCACCCGGGACAGCAGGAAGCAGGACAGGCCGCCGGGCGCCTGGGCCAGGGTGAGGAACAGGTCGTTCATCGGGGCCGAGGTGAACCACTTGTGGCCGACCAGGGTGTAGCTGCCGTCGGCGTTCGGGGTGGCGGTGGTGGTGTTGGCCCGCACGTCCGAGCCGCCCTGCTTCTCGGTCATGGACATGCCGGCCAGCAGCCCGGCCTTGTCCTGGGCGCGGCGCAGCCCGAAGTCGTACACCGGCGAGGTCAGCCCCGGCTCGTAGGCCGCGGCCAGTTCGGGTGTGGCCCGCAGTGCGGGGATCGATGCGTAGGTCATCGAGATCGGGCAGCTGTGCCCGGCCTCGACCTGCGACCACAGATAGAACCCGGCGGCCCGGCGCAGGTGCGCGTGCGGGCCGGCGCCGGCAGCCCAGGGGGCGGCGTGCAGGCCGTGCCGCACCGCCTCGCCCATCAGCCAGTGCCAGGACGGGTGGAACTCGACCTCGTCGACCCGGTTGCCGTAGCGGTCGTAGGCGCGCAGGGCCGGCGGGTTCTCGTTGGCCAGCCGGGCGTGCTCCCGGGCCTGCGGTGAGGCGGCCTGGGTGGCGATCTCGGCCAGACCGGGCAGCGCGGCCTCGGCGCCGGCCGCGCGCAGCGCGTCGCTGACCGCCGGGTCGCAGGCCATCGGGTCGTAGCCGGCCAGGGGAGGCGCCTGATTCGTCACGTCGTGGGTGTGGAATCCGGTTTCCGCCGAGTTCTGGGTCGCCGTCATACGAACGACTGTACTTCCCGGGTTACTTGGGGGTAACCAGGAGAACGGCCCTGGTCCGCTTCTGGCCAACTGGGCAGACTCGCCACTCGTGACCTGGCCCGATCCACTAAGCGTTACGACATCCAGGTTACGTAGAGCTGTCCATTGGTGCAGAAAACGCCCCGATGGCATGACATCGAATGGGTGTTGGGGCAAGCTGGGACAGCGGCAGGTCAGGGTGGACGAGAAAGGTGGTCGCGCGGTGGCACCGACAAGACGGGGCAAAGTCGGAACCAGAGCGACCGGGGTTTCCCGAGGTAAGAGACGTAGAGCAGCATTAGCCGCGAGCGCGTTGGTGACCTTGCCCGTCGCCTTGTTCGGCAATGCGGCGGCCAGTTGGGTGAACGACGCGAATACGATCGGCTTAGCCGACTCCTCCGCTCAGAGTCCCAGCGCCACCGATCCATCATCACTCGGCGCGACCGGCGCCAATCCCCACGACGCGAAACTTTCCCCGGGCGTCCTGGACAACGCGGGCAACCCGGCTGCCCTCGCCAGTGAAGGCCCATTGGCCAATCTGCCCAGCGGCCCCCTCGGCATTCCCGGCATCGTGTTGCAGGCCTATCTGAAGGCGCAACAGGAACTGGCCGTCTCCGACCCAAGCTGTCAGCTGCCCTGGTGGCTGCTGGCCGGCATCGGCAAGGTCGAGTCCGGTCAGGCCGAGAACGGCGAGGTCGACACCAACGGCAACACGCTGCGCCCGATCCTGGGCCCGGTGCTGGACGGCAGCGGCGGCTTCGCCGCGATCCCGGACACCGACCACGGCGTGTGGGACGGCAACACCACCTGGGACCGCGCGGTCGGGCCGATGCAGTTCCTGCCCTCCACGTGGCGCCACTACAGCAACGGCAACCCCAACAACGTGTTCGACGCGGCGCTGGCCGCGGGCAAGTACCTGTGCGCAGGCGGCGGCAACCTGTCCGACCCGGCCCAGCAGGCGGTCGCGGTGTTCAGCTACAACCACTCGGACAGCTACGTCCGGCTGGTGCTGATCTGGGCCGACGCCTACCGCAACGGCGTCACCCCGCTGCCGGAGACCACGGTCCCGCCGGTCGTCGAGGCGGCCGTCAACGGGCCTGTCCCCGCCGGCGCGGCCGCTCCGGCCACCAACCCCATTGGCACCACGACAACGGCCACGACGACCGTGGGCGGTGGCAACGGCGGCGGAGGTGGCGGCGGCGGAGGTGGCGGCGGCACGACGAGCGGCACCCCGACGCAGACGACGACCGGTGGCAGCACGTCGTGCACCGCGGCCAGCACGACCACGACGGCCAGCACGACCACGACGACCAGCACGACTCCGCCGCCGAGCTCCACCACGACGACGACCACGACTCCGCCGCCGAGCACCACCACGACCGACCCGACCACGACCACCACCGCTCCGCCGACCTGCTGACCCGGCACGCGGTCGGCGGAAGCCGTTCCCGCTACGGTGAAACCCGAGAGATCGGGTGTGCGGTGGTGAGGAGGAGCGGATGGCCAGGGTCGCGGCGATCGACTGCGGGACGAACTCGATCCGGTTGCTGGTCGCGGACCTGACCGAACGCGAGGACGGCACGGTCTGGCTGCGCGATGTGCACCGCGAGATGCGCATCGTCCGGCTCGGGCAGGGCGTGGACGCGACGGGTCGGCTCGCGCCCGAGGCGCTGGCTCGCACGCGGGACGCCCTGGTCGACTACGCGGCGATCGCGGCCCGCAAGGGTGTGCAGCGGCTGCGCATGGTGGCCACCTCGGCCACCCGGGACGCGAGCAACCGGGACGAGTTCTTCGCCATGACCGAGGACGTGCTGGGCGTGCGGGCCGAGGTGATCTCCGGCGACGAGGAGGCCCGGCTGTCGTTCACCGGTGCGGTGGGCGATCTGGACCCGGCCGAGGGCCCGTTCGTGGTGGCCGATGTCGGCGGCGGCTCGACCGAACTGGTGCTGGGCACCTGGGACGGCGCCAAGGCCGATGTGCTGGCCGCCCGTTCGGTGGACATCGGCTGTGTCCGGCTGACCGAGCGCTGCCTGCACTCCGACCCGCCGACCGAGACCGAGATCGCCGACGCGACCCGGCTGGCCACCGAGATCCTGGAGAGTGCGTTCGCGGCGGTGCCGGTCGATCAGGCCAGCACCTTCATCGGCGTGGCCGGCACGGTGACCACGTTGTCGGCGGTGAACCAGGAACTGACCGAGTACGACCCGGAGCAGATCCACCTGTCCCGGCTGTCGGTGGCCGACGTGCGGCGGACCGCGGAGAAACTGCTGAGCCTCTCCCACGCAGACCGGGCCGGCATCACGGTGATCCACCCGGGCCGGGTCGACGTGATCGGCGCGGGCGCGATCGTGGTGCGCACCCTGTCCGAGCAGTTGGCCCAGCGCGCCGGGATCACCGAAATGGTCGTCAGCGAGCACGACATCCTGGACGGCATCGCGCTTTCCCTGGCCTGATCCTTGCCCGGTGAATACCTGCTGACCCGGTTGGCGGCAAGGCCGCCGCCGGATCGGCCGGCGGCGCTCACCCAATGGTGGAGCACGGTTGATCCATTAAGTGAGGCTATCCTAACCTGTACCCCGTGCCGCTCTACCTGATCGCCGTCAACCCCACCGATTCGGTGACCGACGGCTTCCTGCCCGCCGCAGGCGCACTCGGCCTCGAGGTCACCGTGCTGACCAACCAGCCCGCCGAACACCGCGCCGCCTACGCCGGCCACCCGGCTCCGCCGGACCACGTCATCGGCTGCGATGTCCACGATTTCCGGGAAATCATCGGGCAGCTCAGTCGACTGCCCCCACCCGACGCCATTTTCAGCAATTCCGACCACCTGCAAACCCAGACCGCGCTGACCGCCGAGTACTTCGGCCTGCCCGGCAAGAACTGGCCGGCCGCGGTGCGCACCAAGAACAAGGCGCAGATGCGCAGGCACCTGGCCGCGCACGACGGCGACCTGCCGGTGGTGTGGAGCGCCGAGCTGCCCGCCGAGGCCGATCCGGCCGTCCTGGTCCGGGACGAGCTGCCCTATCCGTGCGTGGTCAAGCCGCGCGAGGGGGTGGCCAGCGAGGACGTGGTGCTGGTGGCCGACGCGGTCGAGTTGGTGCTGCGCTGCCGGGAGATCCAGACCCGCCGCCCGGGCGCGGCCCTGGTCGTCGAGGAGTTCGTCGCCGGTCAGCTGCACACCCTGGAAACCCTGGGGGACGGGAAGAACTTGTGGGTGCTGGGCGGTTTCCGCACCGCGGTGTCCGCGCCGCCGTACTTCATCGAAGAGAACATGGTGTTCGATCCGCAGCCGCCGGCAGCGCAGGTGGATTCGGTGCTGGCCCAACTGGCCGCGCTGGGCGTCGGCTTCGGCGCCTGCCACACCGAGTACGTGCTGGACGCCGGCGGGCAGGCCCGGTTGGTCGAGGTCAACTACCGGGTCGTCGGCGACCAGTGCGATCTGCTGCTGGCCGATCTGTTCGGCTATCCGTTGTTCGAGCGGGTGCTGCGGGTGCACCTGGGGGAGCCGCTGCCCGGCGAGTGGCAGCCGCGGCCGGACGCCCGGGCCCGGATCGACTACGTGTGCGCCGACGCCTCGGGCACCCTGGTGTCCGCGCCGGAGGCCGGGAACTGGTTGCGGGACAACGGAATCCGGGTCACCTACCGGCCGGTGCGCGAGCTCGGCGCGCGCCGGGACAAGACCAACACCAACCGGGACTATCTGGGCATGCTGCGGATCACCGGCGCCGACCAGGCCGCGGTGGACGCGGCGGCGGCCGAGTTCCTGGCCACCCGGCGCTGGGAGATCCAGGCGTGACCGCGACCCGGTCCTCGTCCCGATCCGCCACCGAAGCGGAAATCCTGGTCGGCCGGGTGCTGGATGCCTTGCTGCGCGAGGATTTCCTGCGGATGCGCACCGCCGGGCGGATCGTCACCCGGGCCGACGGCGACTGGCTGCGGTTCCTGGTCGGCGACCGGGCGGCCGAGCTCGCGGTGCGGGAAGGCCGGTTCCAGTGCGTCTACGAGGTGCGCGATCCGGCGCTGGTGGTGGACGGCCAGCGGGTGGCCGGGCTGGACCCGGTGCTGGACGTGCTGGCCTGCGGCGTGAAACCGGTGGACCTGGACGGATTCGCCGACTTCCGGGCCGAGTGCGGGCAGGCCCTGGCCGCCGTGCGCGGTCAGGACGCGGCCCGGGAGGGCGTGGTCGCGGCGCTGCCCGAGCCGGGCCCGGGCCTGCTGACCGGACTGCGTTACGACACGCTGGCCGCGTACGAAGAGCACCCGGTGTACCCGACCGGCCGGTGCCGGCACGACCTGACCGAGGACGAACTTCACCGGTATGCGCCCGAATTCGCGCCCCGGTTCACCCTCCGCTGGCTCGGCCTGCCCCCGGAACTCGTCGACCGGCAAGGGGAACTGCCCAACTGGTGGCCAGTGCACGAGGACCGGATCGCGGTCCCGGTGCACCCGCTGACCGCCGAGCGGCTGCTTCCCGAGCTGGCGGCCGATCTCGGGTTGGCCGACACCACGACGATTTCCGCCGTGTCCGTGGCGCCGACGCTGTCCATGCGCACGGTCGCGGTGCTTGGTGATCCGGGCGTGCACATCAAGCTGCCGCTGCCCACCAGCACGCTGGGCCGGCGCAACCGGCGCGGCATCAAACCGGGCACGCTGTCCGACGGCGCGATCACCG
This sequence comes from Pseudonocardiaceae bacterium, assembly GCA_035551355.1. Lineage (GTDB taxonomy): Bacteria > Actinomycetota > Actinomycetes > Mycobacteriales > Pseudonocardiaceae > DATATV01. The sequence goes on from DASZNF010000086.1 coordinate 56,588, forward strand.
AACGGTTGCTGCGTATGGTGATCGCCCGCGAACCCCGGTTCGCCGACCGGGTGCTGCTGGCCGACGAACAGACCTACGCCCAGACCGGCCACGAATTCCTCGGCTTCCTGGTTCGTCGGCACCCGGCCGGGATCGGCGTGGCCGAGGTGGTGTCGGCCGCCGCGCTGCTCGCGCCCGACGCCACCGGCGCGACCGTGCTGGCCGGACTGGCCGACCGCTACTTCGACGGGGAACCGTTGGCGTTACTGGATTCCTACCTGACGCTGCTGTTCGACTGGCAGGTCACCCTGCTGGCCTACGGCATCGCGCTGGAATCCCACCAGCAGAACATCTCCCTGCTGCTGGACGCACCCGGCGGGCGCACCCGGCTGCGCCTGCTGATCCGGGACAACGACGGTCCGCGCCTGCATCCCGGGCGGCTGGCGGCGGCACTCGGCCCGGACGCGCCGGTCGCCGCGGGTTTCGACCGGATCGACGACCGGCGCATGGTGGTGGACCGGGTCGGGGCCCTGGTGGACGTGTTCACCACCATCACGGTCCATCTGTGTGCGGCGGCGCCGATGTTCGCGCTGCCCGCCGAGCAGGCCGAGGCCGGACTGGACCTGGTGCGGTCCCGGCTGGCCGAGGCGATCGGGGAAAGCCCGGACGCGCAACTGCTGCGCGATTCCGTGTTGGCCGCACCGGTTCTGCCGGTGAAGGCGATGGTCACCGCGGGAACGCTGCTGACCAAGCAGCGCTCCGGCGCGGTCGACATCAACAAGTTCTATCTCCGCTGCGGCCCCAACTACCTGCGCGCGTCCGGCGACACCGGACCCCGCCGCGCTGCTGGCTGACCGGCGGTCCCTTCCGCGTGCTCATCCACCGACAACAGGAGACGTTGAATGTCCAGTGCCATCGACACCGCGCCGATCGCGCGGCCGGCCGGCGGTCTCGCTGAACTCCGCGCCGAGGACGTCGTCGCGCACACCCTGCTCAACTGCTACCTCCGGGAAATGGCCCAGCCCGAACGCCAGGCCGTGCTGGACGGTGACACCCTGCGCATTCGCCTGCCCCGCACCGACGTGCTGCTGAGCGTCGCGGTCCGCCGGGCCGCGCTGTCCGGCGCCCACCGGTTCACCGGCCCGGCTTTGCTGGCCAACGGAACGGACTGGACCGAACTGGGCTGGCGGCGGCTGGCCGAACTGCTGGCCGAGGAACTGCGCCGGGCCACCGGAGTGGCCAACGAGGAATTCCTCGACCAGGTGGCGGGCAGCCACGCGGTGACCCGCACGCTGCTGCGAAATCCGCGCCCAGTCGTCGAACCGGACCAGCGCTACCTGGAATCCGAGCGGGCTTTGCTGCTGGGCCACCGGTTTCACCCCACGCCGAAGTCCCGGTCCGGGGCGAGCCGGGACTGGCCGTCCTACGCCCCGGAGACCGGCGCCACCATGACCGTGCGCCACCTCGCGGTGCGCGAGAACCTGGTGCGTCAGGAAACGCTGGCGCCGGACACATTGTCGGCCATGGACTCGCTGGGCGAAGTGCCCGACGGTTACCGGCTGCTGCCGGTGCATCCATGGCAGTACGAGTTGTTGCGCGGCAACGAAACGTTGAGCCGAGCGCTGCGCGACGGCGACCTGATCGATCTCGGGCCGGGCGAGCGAAGCTTCGCCGCGACCTCCTCGGTGCGCACCCTCTACGGCCGCGACGAATTCCTCAAGTTCAGTCTCAACGTGCGGATCACCAACTGTGTGCGGAAGAACTCGGCCTACGAACTGGCCGGTTCGGTGGCGCTGACCCGGCTGCTGGATCACGAACTGTCCGGCTGGCGCACCCGGTTTCCCGGTTGTGCGGTGTTGCGCGAACCCGGTTACCGCACAGTGGATCTGGCCGATTCCGAACTGCTGGAGGGCTTCGGCGTCATCGTCCGCGAAGGCCCGGGACGGCACCTGCTGCCGGGGGTGACGCCATTGCTGGCCGGGGCGATCGCCGACGAGTACGCCTGCTCCGGCGCTCAGGTGTCCCGGCTGCTCGGCGAACCCGCCACCGACCGGGTGCTGGCCTGGTGGTGGGCCTACCTGCGGCTGCTGCTGCCCCCGGTGCTGGCCGCGTTCTTCGCCCACGGCGTGGTGTTCGAGCCGCACCTGCAGAACGTGCTGGTCGGGGTGGACGCCGACGGGATGCCGGCCCAGGTTCTGTTGCGGGACCTGGAAGGCGCCAAGCTGGTCGACCACCGGCACACCGGATTCCTGCGCGAATTGGACCCGGCAGTGGCCGGTCCGATGACCTACGACCCGGTCCGGGGCTGGCGGCGGGTGGCCTACTGCCTGCTGGTCAACCACGTCTCGGAAACCCTGGCCGCGCTGGCCGATCTGCGGCCCGAGCTGGAACCGGCACTGTGGCGGGCGGTGCGCGAGCAGCTGGCCGACTGCGCCGAAACGCACGACCACCCGGCCGAGCTGCGGGCGGTGCTGGCCGGGGTTCCGGTGCCGGCCAAGACGAATCTGCTCACCCGGTGGCGGCGCACCGGCGACCGGGAGGCGGGCTACCTGCCGCTGCCGTTGCCGCTGGGACCGGACGCGTGATCACCGAACCGGTGCGGGCCCGGCTGGCGGAGCTGCCCGACGAGGACCTGCCCGCCTATCTCTACGACCTCACCGCGCTGGCCGAGCAGGTCGGCCGGGTGCGCGACTGCCTGCCCGATGAGGTCGAGCTTTACTATGCGGCCAAGGCGAATCCGGCCGAACCGGTGCTGCGGGTGCTGGCCGGGTTCGTGACCGGGATCGAGGTCGCCTCGGCCGGCGAACTGGCCCACGTCCGCGCGGCCTGCCCGGACGTGCCGCTGGCCTTCGGTGGTCCGGCCAAGAGCCCGGCCGAGATCGGCGCCGCCCTGGCCGCCGGGGCGCACCGGTTCCACGTGGAGAGCGAGCACGAACTGCGCCTGCTGTGCGCGCTGGCCGAACGGGCGGACGCACGCCCGGAAGTGCTGCTGCGGCTGAACTTCCCCATCGGGGTGGGGGATTCGGTCGCGCTGGCCATGGGCGGGCGGCCCAGCCCGTTCGGTCTCGACCCGGGCGCGGTGGCCGACTGCCTGCGCATCGTCGCCGGGCAGCGGCGGGTGCGGGTGGCCGGGGTGCACGCCCATCTGGCCAGCGGCCTGGACGCCACCGGGCAACTGGCCACCGCCCGCCGGATCGCCGACGCGGCCCGGAACACCGGGATTCCGTTGCGGGAACTGAACATCGGCGGCGGCATGCAGGTGGACTACGGTCGCCCGGCCGACCGGTTCGACTGGGCCGGGTTCGGGGCGGGCCTGAAGGAACTGGCCGCTGACGTGCCGGACACCCGGCTGCGCATCGAGCCGGGCCGGTCGCTGACCGCCTACTGCGGCTGGTACGCCGCGACCGTGGCCGACGTGAAACACAGCCAGGGCAAGGCCTTCGCCCTCATTCGCGGCGGCACGCACCACTTCCGCACCCCCGCGGCGAAGTCACACAGCCACCCGTTCGAGATAATCCACAATGGACAGTGGAGCTACGGGTGGTCGCGGCCGACCGCGCGGGACGAACCGGTGACCATCGCCGGGCAACTCTGCACGCCCAAGGACGTGCTGGCCCGGGACATTCCGGTGGAGCTGTTGCGGGCCGGGGACCGGGTGGTGTTCGGCCTGGCCGGGGCGTACGCCTGGAACATCTCGCACCACGAGTTCCTGATGCACCCCCGGCCCGGCTTCCACTACCTGGGCTAGGAAGGACTACGAGGCGGACCGCACGAACCGGGACAGGTGCGCGGACTGGGCGATCCGGCTCGGCTCGTGCACGTACATCATGTGGCCCGCCTCGTAGTACTCCGACTCGATGTTCGCTCGCAGCTCTCGCGGAATGGCCAGATGGGCCAGCACGTACTCGGCGGCGAAGTGCGGGGTCGCGCCGTCGTGGTAGCCGAACGCCACGTGCACCCTCAGATGCGGGTTCGCCCGCATGGCCGCGGCCAGCCGGTCGGCCACGGTCACCGAGGAACCCTCGAACTCCTTGTAGGACCAGGGTTGCACCCGCCGGGTCAGCACCTCGTAGGGCAGATCGTTGACATACTCCAGTTCCGTGCGCACGTAGTGGTTCAGCGCCGCGGTGTACGGGCCGAGGTAGGCCGTGTAGGACGGGTCCTCGCTGAAGTGCTCCCGTCCGTAGTCGGTGTCCGGCCCGGTGAACCGCGCGTCCAGCCGGCCGGTCACCAATCGCTTGTCCCGCAACAGTTCCGTGAAGAACCGCACATGCTCCACCCGCAGGTCGACCCGGTCGACGTAATCGGCCGACAACCCGGTCAGCGACGCCACCTTCGCCACCGCGGCCGCCCGTTCCTCGTCGGTCAGCCGGTCGCCCTGGTGCAGCGCCCACAGGTAGTCGCGGGCCGCGTACTCCTCGGCCTCGGCCACCACCTCGGCCAGCGAGCGATCCCCGTGCCGACCGTGATAGTGCGCGATGGCCGCGTAGGTGGGCAGGAACAGCGCGAACGGCAGGTCGTTGCCCCTGGTGAACCGAATGGTGCCCATGTCAAGCACCGAGGAGATCAGCATGATCCCGTTGAGGTACATGCCATAGCGCTCCTGCAGATGCTCGGCCAGCCCGGCCGCGCGCAGCGTGCCGTAGGACTCGCCGGCCAGGAACTTCGGCGACATCCACCGGCCGTTGCGCGAGGTCCACAACCGGATCACCTCGCCGACCGACTCCAGATCACCGGTGAAACCATGGTAATCGGTCGGTTTGCCGCCTTTGACCGCACGGGAGTAGCCGGTGGACACCGGGTCGATGAACACCAGATCGCTGTCCGCCAACAGGGATTCGGTGTTGTCCACCAGGTCGTAGGGCGGCGGTCGCAGCGCCCCCGCGTCGCTGGACACCACCCGGCGCGGCCCCAGCAGTCCCAGGTGCAGCCACACGCTGGACGAGCCCGGCCCGCCGTTGAACGCGAAGGTCACCGGGCGGGTGCGCGGATCGGCGCCGTCCAGGGTGTAGGCGGTCAGGAACACCTCGGCCTCGGCCTTGTGCCCGTCGAACTTGCCCTCCTCCACGGCTTCCTTGCGCACCACGATCCGGCCGGAGGTCGCGGTGTAGGCCAGGGTGTCCGCGCCGATGGTCAGGCTGTGCGTGGTGGCGACCAGATCATCGGTCGGTTCGAGGGTGGTGTCCTTGGCCTTCGGGTCGGCCTGCTCGTCCGGGGTGCGCTCTGCCATGCCGATCACCCTAATCCGCGGAACATCGCGCCGGACCCGGCCGGATGAGGCGTTCTGCCTGCATGAGAGCGCGGCTCCCGCTGCTGTCTCGGCGGGTTGGGCGTGGTTTTGGTCACTGGTCTCATCGCCGCACTGGTCCCCACCCGCCGCAACATCACCATGATCGAAGTGCCCGGATTGGTCGGAACCACCGCCCTGATTTTGAGCGTTCCGCGACTGTCCGCTCGCTCTCGGTGATGTTACTTCCCGGTAGGGCGGGGTCCCCGCGCGATCTCTCTCGGAGTTGATCCTGCTGTACAGCTCGATTCAGCGACTGCGGTCACATGTGGCCCGGGTGGTTCGACGACGGTTGCCTCGCAGTGCGACCATAGGTACATGGCCGCAGCTAAATCACAACCCGCACGGATCCTGATCCTCGGCGGAGGTTACGTGGGGCTGTACACCGCGCTGGGTCTGCAGAAGAAGCTGCGCCTGCGTGAGGCGTCAGTCACGCTGGTCGACCCGCAGCCGCACATGACCTACCAGCCCTTCCTGCCGGAGGCCGCCGCCGGAGCCATCGAGCCCCGGCACGTGGTTGTGCCGCTGCGCCGGACGCTGCGCAAGTGCCATGTCGTCACCGCGCGCGTCACCAAGGTCGACAACGCCGCCAAGCGGGTCACCGTCGAGGCGATCGACGGCCACGTCGAGGAGATCGGCTACGACATCCTCGTGGTCGCGCTCGGCTCGACCCCGCGCCTGCTGCCCATTCCGGGCCTGGCCGAGCACGGCATCTCGTTCAAGACCGTGGGCGAGGCCATCTTCCTGCGCAACCACGTGCTGTCCCGGATGGACCTCGCGGCCAGCACGCTGGACCCGGAGCTGCGCAAGCGGCTGCTCACCTTCACCGTGGTCGGCGGCGGCTTCGCCGGTATCGAGGTGCTCAGCGAACTCGAGGACATGACCCGGTTCGCCACCCGCTACTACGACAACATCGAGCCGGAGGACCTCCGCTGGGTGCTGGTCGAGGCGGCCGGCCGGATCCTGCCCGAGGTGCGCGAGAGCCTCGGCGTGTGGACGGTCGAGCAGCTGGAGGGCCGCGGCATCGAGATCTACCTGTCGACCTTCGCCAAGTCGTTCGAGAACGGCGTGGTGCAGCTGTCCGACGGCACCGAGTTCGCCAGCGACACCATCGTGTGGACCGCGGGCGTCAAGGCCAACCCGGTGCTCAACAGCACCGACCTGCCGCTGGACGAGCGGGGCCGGCTCAAGGCCAACGCCACCATGCAGGTCGTGGACACTCCCGGGGTGTGGACCGCCGGTGACTGTGCCGCGGTGCCCGACCTCTCCCGCACCGAGCAGGACCCGAACGCCACCTGCGCGCCCAACGCGCAGCACGCGGTGCGCCAGGCCATGCACCTGTCCAAGAACATCATCGCGGCGATCCGCGGCGGCCGGCCGACCGACTACTACCACAAGAACGTCGGCTCGGTGGCCAGCCTGGGCCTGCACAAGGGCGTCGCGGACACCTACGACGTCAAGGTCAAGGGCATCCTGGCCTGGTTCATGCACCGCGCCTACCACGTCAGCCGGATGCCCACGTTCAACCGCAAGGTGCGCATCCAGCTCGACTGGGCGGTCAACGGCCTGTTCCGGCGGGAGATCATCTCGCTGGGTCAGATCAACGACCCGAAGGCCGAGTTCAACCGCGCCTCGCAGAGCTGACCTGCCATTCGCCCGGGGTCTGACCTGGGCGGATCCGGTACGGACCAGCGGCTACCCGAAGCTGGTCCGGCGATGGTCCGGTGTTGTTTCCGGGAAAACCGAACGGTAACCAGCCCGCCACCGGTAAACTCGGCACCTGAACTACCCGCCGATCAGGTGACCTTGTTACCCGTTCGGGCTACCTTGCGGTTGGTTTCCGCGAGAGTAGTAACGAACGGGCTAATGTTCCGATCTCTACGGTAGTTCATTCGGGGGAACGGCTGCGCACGGATGTAGTCGCGCCTTGACAGCACGTAGCGTGAAAAGCAGACTACGAGTCGTGCGTCACCCGAAAGAGTGAACGCGACCGTGGAGCGGAGTGTCATGTCGATCGAGGAGCTTGCTGCGCAGGTGCGCAGCGGGGAGATCGAGAGCAGCGCGCTGGCCGACTACGCCGAGGAGTACGCCCGGGCCGAGCTGATCTACCGGAACAAGAAGGACGACTGAGCTGACCGTTCCGGACAGCCTGCCTGGCGCCGACTCCGCCGAGCCCGACCGCACAGTCACCGCGCGGCCGATCTCGCGCGCCACTCCACTCCTGCTGCGCGACCAGGAATACGTGTTCCGCGCCCCCGCCCTCGCCCTGGACTTCCAGGAGCAGGTGCATCGCCTCGAACTCGTCGAGGACAACGTCGACGGCGAACCCGAACCCTGCGTTCTGGTGCTCGCCCGCTCCGCCGACATGGAGATGAACGAGCTGTCCATCGCGCTGGCCGAGCACGGCGTGCGGATGGCCCGGGTGGACGTGGACCGCTGCCTCGACCTGCCGCTGACCATCTACTCCGACGCCCCGCTGGTCGAACTGGACCGCTGGATCCTGCGCCCGCTGCTGGTCTGGCGGCGGCACTTCGAGATGGCCGCGCTGCCGGTCGACCCGGGCACCCTGTTCGGCGCCTACGTCACCGACCAGTGGCGGTCGGTGGCCGACTGGATCAGCCACCGCACCGACTGGGCCCAGGTGAACACCCCGCAGTCCAGCCAGCGCCTGGACCGGCTCACCCAGCTCTCCGACGCGGCCGCCTTCGGCCTGGCCACCCCGCGCACGGTGGTCACCACCCGGCCCACCCGGGTCCGGCCCGGCGGCGGGCCGTGCGTGGTGAAGACGACCGGGCGGCACCTGGTCGAGCCGTCCTCGGGGGTGCAGCACGGGTTGTTCCCCCGGCCGCTGGATCCGCGGCTGTCCGGCGGGGCCGGATCCGAGCCCGCCCCGGTGATCGTGCAGCAGTACCTGCCGGCCGATCACGAGCTGCGGGTGTTCGTGGTCGGCGAGAAGCTGATCGCCTATCGGGTGGACAAACTCGATCCGGCCCAGCTGTGGGTTGACCCGGACGCGGTGGAGGTGCGTAGGGTCGAGTTGTCGGATGGGCTGGCCGAGACACTGGGCGCGCTGGCCCGATACTGGCGACTGGACGTGGCCGCGTTCGATCTGTTGGTGCGGGGCCGGGAGACGGTGTTCCTGGAAGTGAACGTGAACTGCGACTGGCGATGGTTCGAGCTCCGCTCGGCGACCCCGGACGTGTCCGACGCGGTAGCCGAGTGGGTGGCGACGAAGTTCCGGCAGTTACGTGACGTTTAAGGGCTGATCACTGTTCGTAGTGAGCTCGCCGTTCGTGGTAGTCCGTTTGCGCCGTGCGGGGATCTTCCTCTGCGCCGGTCAGGCGAGTTTTCCCATACTTGCCCACGAACGGGTGAAAAGCCCATAAGCTTCGCCCTGTCCCCGTAGCCCAACAGGCAGAGGCATTCCCCTTAAAAGGGAAGTAGTGCCGGTTCGAATCCGGTCGGGGGCACCATTGAGGGACACCTGGATGAGGGTCGCTGAACTGGGGTTATCCGGTTTGGGCACACCGCTGGGTGATCGCGGCCTTTCTATTCGTCCTGGTCGGACATAACGCGGACCGGGTTCGGCACTGGTCCGCAAAGCCGTTGACTTGCGCTTTCCTGCCCGGCCGTCGCCGATGCCGGCGAAGGCCTCGGGGACGACCGGGCAGGGCCTCCCGGGTCAGCTGGTGAAGTAGCCGAACAGGTCGGCGATCACGTCGACCGAACCCTGGAAGTTGTAGAAGTCGACCTTCCCGCCGGACACCGGAACGATCACCAGGTTGGCGATGGTCTGCCCGGCGCCGAAGTTCAGGTTGGACGAGGTGGGCTTGGCCGGGTTCGCCGAGTAGGGGAACACGGACAGGTAGCTGCCCAGACTGGCGTTGGTGACCGTCACGTTCAGCGCCACCGCGGTGACGTTGGCCGGCACCCCGGCGATACCCGCCACCTGGAGGGTGTCGTAGCCGCCCGCGCCAAGGGTGGTGTGGTTGGTCCGGGTGTCCAGCAGCCGGGTCGGTCCGGCCGGGGTGAAGCTGTCCCCGGTTCCGGGCGTGTAGTAGCCGAACAAGTCGGCGATCACGTCCACGGAGCCCTGGAAGTTGTAGAAGTTCACCTTCCCGTCCACCACCGGGACGATCACCAGGTTCGGGATGGTCTGCCCGGCCGCGAAGTTGAGGTTCGACGCGGTCGGCCGGTCGGACCCGCCGGGATAGGTCTGGCCGTCCGGGTAGACGGTCAGATAGCCGCCCAGGCTCGGGTTGCTGGCCGTCACGTTCAGCACCACCGCGCTGACGTCGGCCGGCACCCCGGACACCCCGCCCACGGTCAGCGTGTACACCGAGTTCGCGCCCAGCGTGGCGCCGTTGGCGCGGGTGTCGAACAGCCGGGTCGGGCCGGTCGGCGTGTAGGCGTCGCCCGCACCGGCGGTGTAGTAGCCGAACAGGTCGGCGATCACGTCCACCGAGTACTGGAAGTTGAAGATGTCGACCTTGCCGTCGGTGATCGGCACGGTCACCAGGTTCGGGATGGTCTGCCCCGCGTTGAAGTTCACGTTGGACGAGGCGGGCCGGGCCGCGCCGTCCGGATAGACGGTCAGGTAGCCGCCGCCGGACGGGTTGGTGGCCGTCACGTTGAGCACCACCGCGGTGGCGTTGATCGGCACGCCCGCGGTGCCGGTGATCTGCAGCGTGTCCATCCCCTTGGCGCCCAGGGCGGTGCCGGTGGTGCGGGTGTCCAGCAGGCGGGTCGGGCCGGTGGGCACGTAGTCGCTGGTCACCGGGGTGGCCGCGGCACCGGCCACGCCGACGTCCAGCACGTCCCGGTCGATGTTGATCTCGTATCCGCCGTGCGTCTCGTCGATGCCGCCCTCGTACTGGTGGGCACGCTGGTGGTCAGCCCAGTCGGCGCTGGGCAGCACCGGCAGCGTGGTGTCGTCGGTGCCGTCCCACTTGCCGTCGAAGATCACGTCCGGAGTGGCCGAACCGCCGTAGTTGGCGGCCAGGTCGTCGATCGCCGAGTTGTTGCTGCCGTAGATCCCCGCCCAGTAACCGGCCTTGTGCAGTTCGCTGCTCCAGGCCGCCTCGAAGGACAACGCGGCCGCGCTGTAGGAGGCGGTGTAGTTCTCCATGTCGTAGTACACGACATTGCCCGGGCCGAAACCGAGCGCGGCGGCCTGGGTGATCGCGTCGTCCGCGGCGGCCACGCCCTGGCCGGCCGGGTCGGTCAGCCCGCCGCCCGCGGCCTGCGGGCCGACGTACATGGGCAGGAAGTGCCAGCCCGCGGCCGCCTCGGCCGACACCCAGCTCGCGGTGAGGTTGGTCTGCGGGCAGGCCACGTTCGAGCCGCCGATGTAGATGCCGATGTTGGTGTAGCTGCCGGCCCAGCCGCTCAGCTGCGCGCTGCTGGGCGCGGAGCAGGCGTCGAAGCCCTCGCCGGTGCCATTGGTGACGCTGGTGGGCAGCGCGGTGACGTTCGGTGTCACGCCGGGCGCCGCATGGGCGGACTTCGGGGCGGTGGTGGCTGCCCGAGGGGTCGCGGCGGGCAGGCCTGCGCCGGTCAGGATGTCCTCGACCTGGGCCCGGTCGCCCGCGTAGGTCGCGGTGATCGAGGCGCCGGGAGCGGTGGCCGTGATCTGGTGGCTGGTGGCGTTGTCCGCGCTGGTCAGGGCGGTGGCGTCGGCGGGCTGCACCAGGATGGACTCGGTCCGGCCGATCAGGTCGCTCGGGCAGTTCTGCTGGGCGTCCGGCGTGCCCAGGTAGACGGCGTGCTGGTCGAACCGCACGCAGGTGCCCGGTTGGCCGGCCAGGTCGATCACCGGCCAGTCGGCGGGCACCGTGAGGGTCAGGCCCAGATAGGAAACCCGTTGCTGGGCGGCGGTTGTATCGGCGTTCGCGACTCCGGCGCCAGCCAGCAGCAGGGACAACGTGGTGACTGCCGTGACCAGACGTCTGACGGGTCCGAACGCACTGGGTAACTCGACGCGCACTTGGGCACGCTCCTTCTCGTTGGGGTAAGTGAAATGAGATCCCCGACCGCGCATCTGACCCCGGCAACCGGCCCCCTGTTGGTCAGCGCATCGGCATCTAACCAGGCACAGCGCGCGGGGTTACCCGTTGTGAGAACTTTGCGTGTTGTGTTGTCAACAAGTTACAGATGCATGTCATATTGGAAGGGCAGCGGTCGTCGGGGACCGGGAGGCGGGCCATGAGTGTCGAGCCGGTGATCGGAGAGCGGCCTGGCGCGAGTATCCAGGCGTGGCTGACTTTTCGTGCCGCGAGAGTCATGCTGCGCCCGTTGCTCAGCAACTGGCCGTTGACCAGTTGGGGCCTGTTGCCCCTGCCCCTCATCGACATCGCCGCGGGACTGTTGCCGCCGCTGCGCGGCACCCGGTTCGAGCGGGTGGACTTCGACGACGGCTGCCCGGCCGAATGGACGCACGCCGAGGGCGCCCGGGACGACGGTGTGGTGCTGTACTTCCACGGCGGCGCGTTCCTGGCCTGCGGACTGGCCACCCACCGCCGGGAGGTCACCCGGATCTCCGCGGCCAGCGGCCTGCCGGTGCTGTCCGTGGGCTACCGCCAGCTGCCCCAGGTCGGCCTGACCGGGTCCGTCGCGGACTGCTTCGCCGCCTACCGGTGGCTGCTGGAGCAGGGTTTCGACCCGGATCGAATCATGCTGGCCGGCGACTCGGCCGGCGGCCACCTGGCGTTCTCCACCGCGCTGGCCGCCCGGGACGCGGGCCTGCCGCTGCCGGCCGGCATCGTGGCTCTCTCGCCCTGGCTGGATCTGGATGCGACCAGCAAACAGGCCCACCCCAACGCGGAGCGGGACGCCTTCGCGCCGGTCGACCGGCTGCCCACGCTGACCCGGCTGCTGGTCCAGGACGCCGAAGCCGACTGGGATCTGTCCCCGGTCAACGCCGACCTCACCGGGCTGCCGCCGACGCTGATCATGACCGCGGAGAGCGAGATGCTGCGCTGCGACGCGGAACTGATGGCCGATCGCCTGTCCGCCGCCGATGTGCCGTGCGAGCTGCAGGTCTGGCACGGGCAGGTGCACGCCTTCCCGGTGCTGGGCAACCTGCTGCCGGAGAGCCGGGCGGCCATCGTGGAGATCGGGCGGTTCGTCCGGGACGTGCTGGCCAACGCCGCGACGACCGGGCGCGGCGAAGCGGACGTCGAGCTAGCCGGCTGAGGCCGGCCCATCCGGCGGGGCCGACTCCCCCTCATCGGTCGCGCCGGGCCGCTCCGTCGTGAGTGTTCCGGCCGGTCCGGCCGGTCGGCGACACTCACGACGGGACGCGGTCAGGGTTTCTTGGTGTTCGAGGCGGTGTTCGCGGTGGCGGTGGCGTTCGCGGCGGCCGGGCGGGACTGCGGGTCGCCGGGCTTGGGGCGGTTGATCTGCTGGTTCTGCTGGTTGCCGCCCTGGCCGCTGCCCGGGTTGCCGGTGGAGCTGGTCGGCGGCTGCTGGATGCGCTGCTGCGGCACGCCCGCCTTGCCGTTGGACACCGTGTGCTGCTCGTCGGCCAGCGGGTCCAGCAGCGGGCTGGCGTCGCGCATCAGGTTGTGCGCCGCGCGCAGCTGCTCGGTGATCCGCTGGCGCAGCGCCTGCAGGTCCTGCACCTGGCGGGTGGCGTCGCTGATCCGGCGGTGGCAGTCCTCGGCGGTGTCCCGGGTTCGGCGCTCGGCGCGCTCGGTGGCTTCCCGCACCCGGCGCTCGGCCTCCTCGGTGGCCTCCCGGACGCGCCGCTCGGTCTCGGCCCGGGTGGTGGTGCGCTGCTGCTCGATCTCCTTGGCCAGGGCCTGGCGCTTGCCGGCCATGGCCCGCTCGAACTCCTCCTCCAGCTTCACCCGGCGCTGCTCGGCCTGCGCGTCCAGTTCGTGGCGGCGGCGGGTGGAGGCGGTGGTCATCTCGGCGACCTGGGTGCGGGACTGCTCGACGACCTGGCCGTGCCGGCCGCGCACCTCCTGCTGCTGCTTCTCCAGATCCTTCAGCAGTTTCTCGTAGCCGGCGCGCAGTTTGCCCGCGGCTTCCTCGGCGCCGGCCCAGGAATGCGTGGCGGCGGCCTGGGCCCGGGCGGTGATCTCGCCGGCCTGCGCCTGCGCCAGCTGAACCATCCGCTTGCAGCGCTCGTCGAGATCGTCGGTGTTCTTGGGCAGCTCGACGAGCTCGCTGACCTGTTTGGCCAGATCGGTGATGCGCGAATGAGAACTCGTGAGCTGCTCGGTCAGATCGGCCACTTGGGACAGTGCGGCGTCCCGGTCGGCCGAGATCAGCTTGATCTCGTCTTCCAGATCTTCGAGATATTGCTTGACTTGAGCGCGGTCGAAGCCGTGCCATACGACGTCGAAACCGGGCTTCAGCGGAACGAGTTCGCGATCCTCTGGGCGCGCCATGCCTTGACGTTACGCGATTCATGTGAGGCTGTGGTGAGTGGCATCACTGATTCCCACGTTCGGTCGACAGCTCCCGATTGCCGGTGCCGAAATGTAACCTGAAGATCGTGCCGCCGGGATCTTTGCTCGCTACGAGCGACTTGCATGTCACCCATAAGGGAAACCGGGAGATCGTCGAGGAGCTGAGACCGGCCCATCCGGACGACTGGTTGATCGTCGCGGGCGATGTGGCCGAATCCTTGGCGGCCATCACCTGGTGCCTCGGCCTGCTGCGGGAGCGCTTCGCCAAGGTCATCTGGGTGCCCGGCAATCACGAGTTGTGGACCGTGCACGAGGACGCCGCCCGCGGGCAGGCCCGCTACGAGCAACTGGTGGAGCTGGCCCGCGGCCTGGACGTGGTGACGCCGGAGGACGAGTACCCGGTGTTCCGCCACGAGGGCCGGGAAGTCGTGGTGGCGCCGCTTTTCCTGCTCTACGACTACAGTTTCCGCGAACCGGGCCAGTCGCTGGAGGCGGCGCTGGAGCACGCCTACTCGACCGGGCTGGTGTTCAACGACGAGCACGTGCTGCACGCCGATCCGTACCCCAGCCGGCAGGACTGGTGCGCCGCGCGGGTCGAGCTGACCGAGAAGCGGCTGGCCGCCATCCCCGAGCACCGCTCGACCGTGCTGGTCTCGCACTTCCCACTGCACCGCGGGCCGACCCGGATGCTGCGCCACCCCCACCTGGCCATGTGGTGCGGCACCGAGCGGACCGCCGACTGGCACCTGCGGTTCCGGGTCGAGGCCGCGGTCTACGGGCACCTGCACATCCCGCTGACTCTGGAATTCGACGGAATTCGTTTTGAGGAAGTGTCGCTGGGCTATCCGCGCGAATGGCGGTCCCGGGCGCACCCGCCGCGGCCGCTGCGCCCCATCCTGCCCGCGGACCCGAACCGGATCCCCTACAACGCGCCCGGCCAGCCCGGCGCCGCCCGGTTCGGAGCGGGCGCGTGATCGAGAAGGTCTTGCCGGACAGCGTGTTCGCCGCGGAAACCCTCGGCGCGGACCCGGACGCCTATCTGCTCCCCGAGGAGCAGCCGATCGTGGCCAGGGCGGTGGCGAAGCGGCGTGCCGAGGTGGCCGCGGCCCGCACCTGCGCCCGGCGCGCGCTGCGCGAGCTGACCGGCGGGCAGGGGCCGGACCCGGCGATTCCGCGCGGTGCCAAGGGAGAACCGGTGTGGCCGGAGGGAATCGTGGGCAGCATGACGCACACCGCCGGGTACTGCGCGGCGGTGGTCGGCCCGGCCTCCCGGGTGCGTTCGGTGGGCATCGACGCGGAGGAGCACGCAACGCTGCCGGACGGGGTGCTGGCGCACATCGGCTTCGGCGAGGAACTGGAGCAGCTGGCCGCGCTTGGCGTCGGCGGGCCGCTGCACTGGGACCGATTGTTGTTCAGTGCCAAGGAGAGCGTGTACAAGGCGTGGTTCCCGCTGACCAAGCGGTGGCTGGGTTTCGAGGACGCCGCGGTGACCTTCCACCCGGAGCACGGCACGTTCGACGCGCGCATCCTGATCGATCCGGCCACCCGGGACGGTGGCCCGCCGCTGACCGAACTGTCCGGGCGATTCGCCGTGGCCGGGGGTTTCGTGCTGACCGCGATCGTGTTGTCTGCCTGACCCGATGTCGCAGGGTCACGACTTAGCGCGTAGCGTGACCGTCTTGTGAGCCGAAAAGTCTTGCGCCGTAGCCCATTCGGCCTAATTCTGCTGCTGTTCGCCGGAGTCGTCCTGCTTGCGACGGCCGCGACGCCGGCCGCCGCGCAGACCCACGCCCGCCCGGTCACGCCGGCCTCCCCGACCATCGACGACGGCCTGGCCCCGGTCGACGGTCTGTCCGGAACCGGGCTCACCACCCAGCACGCCGCCGCCTCCGGCGATGGCGTGCTGCTGGGCGGGGACCAGATCAGCGACGGCTCGATCCTGTGCTCGGTCGGGTTCAACGTGGTGAAGGACGGCCAGGACTACGTGCTGACCGCCGGGCACTGCACGGCCGGAATGCCGTACTGGGAGAACCTCGGGCCCTCCACCCAGTCGGACTTCCCGACCACCGACTACGGCCTGATCCGCGACGACTCCTACGCCGGGGCCGGCGCGGTGAACCTCTACAACAACACGGTCCAGCCGATCAGCGGGGTCGGCAACGCCACGGTCGGCGAGCACGTCTGCGCCAGCGGCCAGGCCACCCAGGTCACCTGCGGCAAGGTGATCGCGGTGAACCAGACCGTGGACTACGGCGACGGCAACGTGGTGCACGGGCTGATCGAGACCGACATCCACACCGATCACGGCGACTCCGGCGGCCCGCTGTTCGACGGCAGCACGGCACTGGGCACCGTGTCCGGCGGCGACGGGCAGACCGATTTCTTCCAGCCGCTGGCCCCGGCGCTGGCCGCCTTCGGCGCGCAACTGGTCACCGCGGGCTACCCCGCGCCCTGATCCCGATCCGCGAAAGCGATCCCGGTTCGCGAAAGCCCGGCCCCGCAAGCGATTGCGGAACCGGGCGTTTCCGTTTACGCCTCAGCAGTTGCGTAGTTCGGGCGTCTGGTTGAGCAGCTGGTTGCGTGGCGAGATGAACGCGCGGTAGGTGGCGCCGTCCACTGCGGACGGACGGAACGCGGCGACCCGGTGGCAGTTCTGGAAGGCCAGCTTCACGCCGAAGTGCCGCTCCAGCCCGCCCCGGATGGCGTCCGAGGCCAGCGCGCGCAGCAGTTGACCCCGCTCGGTCTCGCCCGGCGGCGGTACCTCGTTGTCCACGAACTCGGCCGGGCTGCCGGCCGCGGCCGTGGCCACCTCGCTGATCACGGTCCAGGCGTAGGGCAGCGAGTCGCGCACCACGGCCACGAAGTCCGCGTCCGCGATCTCGCCCCGTTCGGCCTGTTCGAGCAGGGCGGTGGGCACATCAAGCGACATCTCATCCTCCGGTGCGTCGGTTGGACTGACCCTTCTATTGGTATCGGTTTTCATTTTCATTAACAACCGATGCGACGGCCGATCACTCGACCGGGGTAGCGGCGCACCGGCGCCATGGCGACAGCGAAAGGTGCACCGGCGCCGCGGCGACGGCGAAAGGTGAACCGATCAGGCGACGGGGGTGGCGATCATGACCCGGTTGTCGTCATAGCCCAGCTGCCCGCCGACCCACTCGCCGCCGCAGGTGGCCAGCACGATCCGGTGCGGTCCGCTCGGGCTGAACAGGATCGGGGCCTGTTGCGGCAGCTGATCCTTGGTCAGCGTCAGCAACTGGGTGACCTGGAAGCGCGCCACCGTGCCGTCGGTGTCGGCCACGGTCACGATCTGGCCCACCTTGTCCTGCCACAGTTCGGCGAACGGCCCGGTCTTCCCGGCCCAGTTCACGTGCCCGGCGAACACGGTCGCCCCGCCCGGCCCGTTGATCGCCGCACCCCACCAGATGGCCTGACCCACCCCGGCCGGGATGGGCAGCGAGCCATCGGCGGCCACCTGGCCGTGCACCAGATAGGCGGTGCCGCCCAGCGGCAGCCGGATGGTGTCGGGCAACTGCTGGGCCGGGGAGCTCGGCGTGGTCACCGGGGTGGTGGCGGCCGCCTGGCGCCGGGTGGTGGTGCCACTGCTGGGGTGCGCGGTCGCGGCGTGCCCGGCCAGCAGTTGGGAGGCCGGGCCTGCGTCGTGTTCGGCGATCGAGTAGTCGGCGCTGGTCTCCGGCAGCCCGGCCACCGAGTTCAGCCGGATCACCTGCAACGCGCCGGTGATCAGCAGGCCGATCCCGAGCAGGCCGACCGTGGCCGCCACGGCCAGCCAGACCGGCCGGCCGTGCCGCCCGCGCACCGGCGCCCGGTGGCTCATCACCCGCACACCGCCGGGCTCATCGCCGCCGGGTGCGCAGCGCCACGCCGCCCACCACGCCCGCGCCCAACAGCAGCAGCGCGCCGAAACCGGCCAGCGCCAACGGATCCGGGCGGTTGAGCACGGTGGCGTTCGCGGTCAGCGTCGGTGGCCCGCCGCCGGCCGGAATGGCCACCGGCACCTTGTTCGGGGTGTTGAGCAACGTCAACGTCAGCGTCGCGCCGGGATTGACCGTGCCGCACACACTCGGCGGATCACTGGCGTTGAACGCCTGGTCGTAGCCGGCGGGCGGGGCGGTCTCCACCACGCAGACGTCCTGCGGGGTCTGCAGCCCGGAGAAGCTCACCGTGCCGTCGGTCCCGGTCGCCAGCAGCTTCGGTTTCCCGTCCGTGCCAACGATTTTGCCGCCGTCGGCGTCCAGCGCGGGGCTGGACCTGTCGTTTCCGGTCAGCTCCAGGTCGGCGCCGGTGATCGGCGCCTTGGTGGTGGCGTCCAGTTTGGTCACCGTGACCGTGCCCGGCGCGTTGTGCGCGGTGGTCGTGCCCGAGGTGGAGATCTGCTGCTCGCCGCCGGTGGTCACCACGGTCTGCACGTTCACGTTCACCGCGGGCTCGGCCACCGGGCTGGCGTTCGGGCTGCTCAGCGACACCTTCACCGCCGGATTCGATCCGGTCGGGGTGACCGAGACGACCAGCGGCGATCCGTCGGCCGGGGTGGTCAGCGCGGCGGTGGACTTCCCGCCGGGCAGCGTGGCGTCGGTCGCGGTCAGCGTCACCGGCACCGAGCCAAGGCCCTTGCCGGCCGCGTTGAGCACCGACACGGTCCAGTCGCCTGCGGTGTCGATGACCTGCTCGCCGGTCGGCTTGCCCATGGTCACCGACCACGGCCCGTGGTTGGCCGTCGCGTCCGCCTGCAGGGTCCGCACCGCCTGCTGGGCGCTGGCCGGCAGCTTGGACAGGTGGTAGTTCACGTCGTAGGCGATGTGCCGGAAGTCGTTGGACGGATCGAGCTGGCTCGGGTCCTGCGGCGCGGCGGTCCACGAGTGCAGCAGGTGGGCCAGCGCGGCCGCGTCGTCGGCCGAGGTGGTGTCGCCGTAGCGCAGCAACAGGTAGGAGATCTCCGAGGCGACCGTCGGGTCCAGCGCCGTGCCCCACTTGGTCTTCAGCGGCTGCCCGGGCTGGTAGGCCTCGTTGCCGTCCGGCGCCTGGTAGGCGAAGTTCACGCACCACACCTGTTTGCCGCCGACCAGATAGGACCCGGTCCAGTCGGAGGCGTCCGGGTTGTTCTTGTAGGGCTGGGCGGGCGTCACGTTGTAGCCGAGGCCGGTCTGCACCGCGGCCGCGGCGACTGCGGGCAGTACCACCGCGGACACCCCGGCCAGCAACGTCGCACCGGCCAGTCCGACGGTCAGCTGTCGCAGGACTCGCACCGCACACCCCTCCCACCGGAAAACCCCGCCTGTGATCCTGGTGACCCCGGAGGTGGGGTCACAATCCGCCGGGGGACGGACTGCGCCGGACGGTTTCGATCGCTGTCGGTGCGGGTCAGCGCGGCATTCGGCGCAAGCGTTGGGCCATCGGGGAGGCCCCGCGCACGGACGGGTGATATCCCGATGACCGACCGAGCACATATGCTGGCCGTCGATCACCGGGGAACCGTCCGGTTCACCCGGCCGTTCTACGTGTGCAGGCGCCCAACAGTCCTTGGAGGATCAGGTGCGCACGACGAGTAACCCGGCATTCCGCAACCTGCCGCGTGGGTCCGGCGGCTATGCGGGCTTCAACCCGCAGGCGCAGGCAGCCGGTTATGGCGGCGGATACGGCGCCGACCCGTATCAGCAGGGCGCCGCTGTGGGTCGCCCGATGACCATCGACGACGTGGTGGTCAAGACCGCGATCACCCTGGTGGTCGCGCTGGCCACCGGCGCGCTGACGGTCGTCTTCCAGGCCTACGCGCTGGCCCTGCCCGCGTTCATCGTGGGCCTGGTTCTATCGCTGATCATCATCTTCAAGCGCACCCCGAACCCGGCGCTGGTGCTGACCTACTCGGCCGCCGAGGGCATCGTGCTCGGCGCCATCACCGGCCTGTTCGACAACCTCTACCCGGGCATCGCGTTCCAGGCCATCGCCGGCACCTTCGGCGTGTTCGCCGCGATGCTGATCGTCTACAAGACCGGCGCGGTCCGGGTCACCCCGCGACTGACCAAGTGGATCATCGGCGCCACCGTCGGCGCGGTCATCGTGATGCTGGCCGACATGGTGATCCACCTGTTCGGCGGCGATCTGGGCATCCGGGACGGCGGCCCGATGGCCATCGTGTTCAGCCTGCTGGTGATCGGCATCGCCGCGTTCAACCTGCTGCTGGACTTCGACCAGGCGGACCGGATGATCCGCAACGGCATGCCGGCCCGCTGGGCCTGGTACGCCGCGTTCGGACTGATGACCACCCTGGTCTGGCTGTACCTGGAGATCCTGCGCCTGCTGTCCTATCTGCAGCGCAGCAACTGATCTCGCGAAGACGCATGCCCCGGCCGGGAGGTGGCCGGGGCATGCGTCGTATCGGGGAAAAATCGTGGTCCACCCCGGCGGATCGCTTCTTCCTGGGCCAGCTGTGCAGCCTGGGCCAGCTGTGCAGCGGCCGGTTCGTACGAGGCGTCGCTACGGGCGCAGCATCAACCGGACGGCGAGTTCCAGCCGGGCCGCCACGTCGGTGGCCGAGGCCCGGCGGGTGACCCAGGCGACCAGGTTGCCCATCCACACGTCGGCGATGATCCGCATGATGGCGACGTCCTCGTCGGTGGGCGACTCCTTGCCCATCGCGGAGAGGAACATCCGCTCCATCAGGTGACCGACGTGTTCCATCTCGGCCGCGGCCGAGGTGTCGGCGAACATGAAGGCCCGGGTCATCGCCTCGGTCAGGTTGGGGTCGCGCTGCAGCGAGCGGGTGGTCCGGCCGAGCACGAACAGCAGCCGGTCCACCGGGGTGTCGCCGGGCACGCTCATCCGGTCCAGCCGCTCGGTGGCCTGCTCGAACTCCCGGGCCAGGCCGGACACCAGCAGGTGGATCTTGGACGGGAAGTAGCGGTACAGCGTGCCCAGCGCGACGTCGGCGCGTTCGGCCACCGCCCGCATCTGCACCGCGTCGTAGCCGCCCTTGGACGCCAGCGCGATGGTCGCGTCGATGATGCGCCTGCGCCGGTCGCGCTGGGCCGCGGAACCGAGTTCGTCGTCGGTCAGCGCGGACAGCGCGTTGGCGCCCGAGGTGCGCGGTTTCGGCGTGCTCATGAAAGAGCGTTCTCCCCTGGTCACTGGCGAGGAACTTGTTCCACTTACCCGAATAGGATACCAACACGTTTAGGTCGCTCACGTTACGTGCAAAAGTAGAACGCGTTCTATAGTGAGTCGCATGTCGATCGCGATGACCGATGAGCAGCGCGCCCTGCGGGACGCGATCACCGCCTGGGCCGCCGCCGCGGGCCCGATCGCCGCCGTCCGGGCCCGAGAACCGGGCGCCGAAGCGGAATCGGCGCAGGTCGAGGCGTCCTGGCGGGAACTGTGGGCCGGGCTGGGCGGGCTGGGCCTGCCGGCCATCGCGGTGCCCGAGGAGTCCGGCGGCGCCGGCGGCAGCGCGGTCGATCTGGCCGTCGCGGTGGAGCGGCTGGCCGGGGCGCTGGTGCCCGGCCCGGTGCTGCCCACCCTGCTGGCCGGGCTGATCCTGGCCGACCACGCGGACACCCCGGTCGCCAAGGAACTGCTGCCCGCGCTGGCCGAGGGGCAGCGCACCGCCGCGGTCGCGTTCGAACCGGGCACCCTGGCCGCCACCGGCGATTCCGGCGCCGATCTCACCCTGCGCGGCACCGTCGGCCCGGTGCTCGGCGCGGGCGAGGCCGACACGCTGATCCTGTCCGCCCGCACCGCCGAGGGCGGCCTGGTGCTGGCCGTCCTCGACCCGGTCGAGGTCACGCTGACGGCGCGCACGCCGGTGGACTTCTCCCGGACCCTGGCCGATGTCGCGGTGGCCGATCTGGTGGTCCCGGCCGGCCGGGTGCTGCCGGCCGACCCGGACCGGGTCCGGGAACTGGCCGCGACCCTCGCGGTGGCTGAGGCGGCCGGCATCGCCGAGGAGTGCCTGCGCACCGCGACCGAGTACGCCGGCGTGCGCGAGCAGTTCGGCCGGCCCATCGGGTCCTTCCAGTCGATCAAGCACCTGCTGGTGGAGATGCTGTGCCGGGTCGAGCAGTGTGCGGCGCTGGCCTGGGACGCCGCCCGCGCGCTGGAGGACGCCGACGGCCAGCACTCGCTGGCCGTGGCCGCCGCCGCGGGTCTCGCGCTGGACGCCGCGGTGGCCAATGCCAAGGACTGCGTGCAGGTGCTGGGCGGCATCGGCTTCACCTGGGAACACGACGCCCACCTCTACCTGCGCCGCGCGCTGGCCACCCGGGCGCTGCTGGGCGGCGGGCCGGCCTGGCGGCGGCGCACCGCGGAACTGGCCGTGGCCGGGGCCCGCCGGGAACTGCGGCCACCGGCCGCCGAAACTCCGCGTCGAGAAGAATTCCGTTCCCTGATAAGCGATATCGCCGCGCTACCGGTCGAGCAGCAGCGGATTGCCATGGCAGACAACGGAATTCTCGCCCCGCACTGGCCCACGCCCTATGGATTGGACGCCACCCCGGCCGAACAGCTGGCCATCGACCAGGAACTGGCCGCGGCCGAGGTGCGCCGGCCGGATCTGGTGATCGGCTGGTGGGCCGCGCCGACGATTCTCAAGCACGGATCGGACGAGCAGCGGGCCCGATTCCTGCGGCCCACGTTGCGCGGCGAACTCACCTGGTGCCAACTGTTCTCCGAGCCCGGCGCCGGTTCCGACCTGGCCTCGCTGCGTACCAGAGCGACCAAAGTGGACGGCGGCTGGTCGCTGTCGGGACAGAAGGTGTGGACCTCGTTGGCCGATCGCGCCGACTGGGCCATCTGCCTGGCCCGCACCGACCCGGAAGCTCCGAAACACAAGGGAATCAGCTACTTCCTGGTCGACATGACCAGTCCGGGCATCGAGCTCCGGCCGCTGCGCGAGATCACCGGCGACGCCGATTTCAACGAGGTGTTCCTGGACGAGCTGTTCGTCCCGGACGAGTGCCTGGTCGGCGAGGTCAACGGCGGCTGGAAGCTGGCCCGCACCACGCTGGCCAACGAGCGGGTCGCCATGAGCGGCGGCGGCACGCTCGGCGAGGAAGTGGAGAATCTGCTCGACATCGCGGTGGACCAAGGGTTTTCGCTCGATCTCGGTGAGTCCGAGCGGCTGGGCGGACTGGTCGCGGGCGCGCTGTGCAACGCCCAGCTGGACCTGCGCGGCACGCTGCGCCAGCTGGCCGGCGAAGGCCCGGGGGCCGAGTCGAGTGTGCGCAAACTCCTCGGCGTCGAGCACCGGCAGGCGGTGGCTGAGGCCGCGGTGGACCTGCACGGCACGCAGGGCGCCACCGCCGACGGCCCGCTGGCCGGACTCGTGCACGAACTGCTGCTGACCCGGTGCCTGAGCATCGCCGGGGGCACCAGCCAGATCCTGCGCACCGTGGCCGGGGAACGCATCCTCGGCCTGCCCCGCGAATCCTGAATCGCGGGAACCGAGTCGCGCCGCCCGGTCGTCGGTGGTGCACTGTCCACAATGGATGGCGGGCGCGGAATGAGAAACTCCGCGCCCGCCGTTTTGCCGCGGAGATGGCTCAGCTGAGCCGCTCCAGGATCATCGCCATGCCCTGGCCGCCGCCGACGCACATGGTCTCCAGACCGAACTGCTTGTCGTGGAAGTCCAGTGAGTTGGTCAGCGTGGTGGCGATCCGGGCGCCGGTCATGCCGAACGGGTGGCCCACCGCGATGGCGCCGCCGTTGACGTTCAGCTTCTCCAGCGGAATGCCCAGGTCCTGGTAGGACGGGATGACCTGCGCGGCGAACGCCTCGTTGATCTCCACCAGGTCGATGTCGCCGATGGACATCCCGGCCCGGGCCAGCGCCTGCTTGGACGCCTCCACCGGGCCCAGCCCCATGATCTCCGGCGACAGCCCGGACACCCCGGTGGACACGATCCGGGCCAGCGGCGTGATGCCCAGCTCGCGGGCCTTGGTGTCGGACATGACCACCAGCGCGGCCGCGCCGTCGTTGAGCGGGCAGCAGTTGCCCGCGGTCACCCGGCCATCGGGCCGGAACACCGGCTTGAGCTCGGACACCTTCTCGTAGGTGGTGCCCGGCCGGGGCCCGTCGTCGGTGCTGACCACGGTGCCGTCCGGCAGTTCCACCGGCACGATCTCGCGCTGCCAGAAGCCGTTCTTGATGGCCTCCTCGGCGAGGTTCTGCGACCGCACACCGAACTCGTCCATCTCCTGGCGGCTGACGTCCTTCATCCGGGCCAGGTTCTCCGCGGTCTGGCCCATCGCGATGTACACGTCCGGCAGCGCGCCGGCCGAGCGCGGGTCCTGCCACTCGTCCGCGCCGGACGCGGCCACCGCCGCGGTGCGCGCCTCGGCGTCGCCGAACAGCGGATTGTGCGTGTCCGGCCAGGAGTCCGAGCTGCCCTTGGCGAACCGGGACACCATCTCCACCCCGGCGCTGACGAACACGTCACCCTCGCCCGCGCGGATCGCGTGCAGCGCCATCCGGGTGCTCTGCAGGCTGGAGGCGCAGTACCGGGTGACCGTGCAGCCGGGCAGGCTGTCCAGGCCCAGCAGCACCGAGACCACCCGGCCCATGTTGTAGCCCTGTTCCCCGCCGGGCAGGCCGCAGCCCAGCATCAGGTCGTCGATGTAGGCCGGGTCCAGTGCGGGCACCTTGTCCAGCGCGGCTTTCACGATCGTGGCGGCCAGGTCGTCCGGGCGCAGCGAGGCCAGCGAGCCCTTGCCTGCTCGGCCGATCGGTGACCTGGCGGTGGCAACGATCACGGCTTCGGGCATGACGACACTCCTTCGGGTCGATGTCTATCGATCGATCACGGGCCACTTTCCCGTGATGCTGCCAGACGAACCCGGTCCCTACCGCCCTTACGTGGCCAGCCCCACCGGACCGGCGCCCTCGATCAAGCTGAAGGCCGGCCTTGGTTGGTCGACGGTGGCCGGGCGGACCGGCGCCGACCAGATCCCGGCGGCCGCGCACAGCGGCGCGAGCAGCACCGCCGCGGCCGCCTCGTACCCGGCCGCGTTCGGGTGGAACCGGTCCTTGCTGAACAGCTCGGCCGGCCGGGTGAAGAACTCCGGGGACAGCAGATCGGCCAGCGGCACCGGCACCGCGCCCGCGCGCAGCACCTCGGCCCGCTGCGCCTTGGCCAGCATCCGGCTCCACTCGCCGGCGATGGACCGCAGCGGCTGCGGGATCGGCCGGATCGCGCCCAGATCCGGGCAGGTGCCCATGACCAGCGCGATGCCCGCCGCGTGCAACCGGTCCACCTGCTCGCCCAGCAGCCGGGCCGAGGTGCGCACACCCAGCTTCACCGTCACGTCGTTGGCGCCGATGATCAGCAGGGCCAGATCGGGCGGGTCGGCCACGGCCAGGTCCACCTGCTCGGCCAGATCCCGGGTGGTCGAGCCGCTGACCGCGTAGGTGGACAGCCGCACCGGCCGGCCCGCCTCCTCGGCCAGCCCCCGAGCCAACAACACCCCGGGCAGCTGCTCCGGGGTGTCCACGCCGAGTCCGGCGGCCGACGAGTCGCCGAGCACCGCGAACCGCAACGGCGCCACCTCCCGGGACTGGTGCTCGGGGGTGTACACGCCGTCGGCGTTCAGGGGTGGGGATTCGGGTATGCCGATCACGCGCCGCGCCCGCCGGGACTGCTCGGACAGCAACCCGTACGCCGCGCTGGACAGGCCGCCCAGCGCTCCCACCGTCAAGGCCGTGGTGCGCAACAGCCGCGCGCCTGCCATACGACCCCACCTCCCCAGGTTCGAGCCGAGGCCGCACCGGGATCACCGGCCGGCCGCACACTTCCATGATGCGCCCCAAAAGTGCCCGGTCACGCCCATGTTATGGCCGTGTTATGTCCGACATGTCCGACGACCGGCGGGCCGGTCACGAGCCCGTAGGCTGGGCCCCGGCCCACCGGCAACCACGTCGGCCGGGCGCGAACCGCAGGTAGGAAGGACCGTCCCGGTGGACTACGCCGAGCACGTGGTGGACCTGGTGGGCAACACCCCGTTGGTCAAACTGAACTCGCTGACCGACGGGCTGGCCCCGCTGGTGCTGGCCAAGGTCGAGTACTTCAATCCCGGCGGCAGCGTGAAGGACCGCATCGCGCTGCGCATGGTGGAGGCGGCCGAGCGTTCCGGTGAGCTCAGGCCCGGCGGCACCATCGTCGAGCCCACCTCCGGCAACACCGGGGTCGGCCTGGCCATGGTCGCCCAGCGCAAGGGCTACCAGTGCGTGTTCGTCTGCCCGGACAAGGTGTCCGAGGACAAGCGCAACGTGCTCAAGGCCTACGGCGCGCGGGTCGTGGTGTGCCCGACCGCGGTGCCCCCGGAGCACCCCGAGTCCTACTACAACGTGTCCGACCGGCTGGTCTCCGAGATCGACGGGGCCTGGAAGCCCAACCAGTACGCCAACCCGGAGAACCCGGCCAGCCACTACCACTCCACCGGCCCGGAGATCTGGCAGCAGACGCGGGGCAAGGTCACCCACTTCGTGGCCGGGGTGGGCACCGGCGGCACCGTGTCCGGCACCGGCCGCTACCTCAAGGACGTCAGCGAGGGCCGGGTCGGGGTGATCGGCGCCGACCCGGAGGGCTCGGTGTACTCCGGCGGCTCCGGCCGGCCCTACCTGGTCGAGGGCGTGGGCGAGGACTTCTGGCCGGACACCTACGACCGGACCGTGTGCGACGAGATCATCGCCGTGTCCGACGCGGACTCCTTCGACGTCACCCGGCGGCTGGCCCGGGAGGAGGGCCTGCTGGTCGGCGGGTCCTGCGGGATGGCCGCGGCGGCCGCGCTGAAGCTGGCCGAGCGGCTCGGCCCGGACGACGTGATCGTGGTGCTGCTGCCCGACGGCGGCCGCGGCTACCTGTCCAAGGTGTTCAACGACGCCTGGATGTCCTCCTACGGCTTCCTGCCCCCGGAGGCCAGCGGCGCCACCGTGGGCGACGTGCTGCGGGCCAAGAGCCACACCGGCACCGCGCTGCCCGACCTGGTGCACACCCACCCCAATGAGACCGTCGGTGACGTGGTGGCCATCCTGCGCGAGTTCGGGGTGTCCCAGATGCCGGTCGTCAACGCCGAGCCGCCGGTGATGGCGGCCGAGGTGGCCGGCTCGGTCATCGAGCGGGATCTGCTGGACGCGCTGTTCCACGGCACCGCGCAGCTCTCCGACCGGGTGGAGTCGCACATGTCCGCCCCGCTGCCCACCATCGGCGCTGGTGAGCCGGTCGGCGCGGCGATGAAGGCGCTGTCCGACGCGGATGGGGCGATGGTGCTGGTGGACGGCAAACCGGCCGGTGTGGTCACCCGGCAGGACGTGCTGGGCTATCTGGCCGGGCGCTGATCTTCCGGCGGCGTGCGAATCCCCGGCTGGGGCGGGCTGGGCGCCAGTTCGCTGCGCCCGGTTGCGTCATCGGGGGTTTGCGCACATTCACCGCCCGTATGGTCTAGCGTTGGCCACAACGTGTATCAGGTAGGTGACACGTGACGTCACTGTGCTGAGTCGACCGTGATGTCGTTGTTCCAGCGATGGCGCCGAGCCATAAAGGGAGTGGGAAACCCGATGAGTTCTCCGCAGCCGCCCGAGGACGAGCAAGGTCAGGGTGGCCAGCAGCCGCAGCAGGGTGGTGACCAGCCGGCATTGGCCAGTTCGGGCCCGACGCAGGTCGTGCTCCCGGGCCAGCAGCCGCCGCAGCAGCCCAGCGGCGCTCCCGAGGCCACCCAGGTCGTGCGGCCTGGGCAGTCGTCTACGCCGGAGGCCACCCAGGTGGTGCCGCCCGGGCAGCAGCCGGCGCAGCAGCCCAACTACGGGCAGTACGCCGCGCAGGCCCCCAACTACGGCCAGCAGCAGCCGCCCCAGCAGCCGGGCGCGTTCGGCCAGCAGCCGGGCCAGCCGGCCCCGCAGGCGCAGCCGAACCCGTTCGGCCAGCAGCCCCAGCCGGGCCAGCCCGGCATGCCGGGCGCCCAGCCGCAGCAGCCCGGGTACGCACCCGCGCCGCAGGGCTCCTACCCGCCGGCCCCGCAGGGCTACGGGCAGCAGGCCCAGCCCTACGGCGCCCAGCCCGGCTACCCGGGTTACGCGCCGGGCGCGGGCGGCAGCAACGCGCCGACCAACCAGATCCTGGTGTGGCTGACGCTGGGCGCCGCCGCGGTCGTGGCGGTGGTCGCGGGCATCATGGCGATCATCACCTTCGGCAACATCAGCGACTACAGCAAGGGCGTGGACGCCTACGGCAGCACGGACAAGATGGTCCAGGCGCTGAAGGCCGAGGGCGCCACCAACGTGACCGCCACCGCGCCCGCGGTGCTGTGGATCCTGACCATCGTGGTGCTGGTGGCCGCGCTGATCGCGATCGCCGGTTCGGTCGTGGCCTTCCTGCGCCAGTTCGCCTTCTCCGCGTTCGGCATCATCGGCGCCGGTGCGCTGATGCTGATCGTCGCGGTGATCGGCCGGATCCTCTGGCCTGCGGCCAGCAACTCCTCGCAGAGCCAGACCTTCGACGGCGGCGGCAAGTACATCTTCTTCCTGATCGCCGGCATCGTCATCGCCGGCATCGGCGCGGTGCTGCAGTTCATCCCGTCCTTCGCCAAGGAGATCGCCCCGGCCGGTGGCACGGGCGGCGGTTTCGGCGGTGGCCAGCCCAACCCGTATGGCCAGCAGCCCAACCCCTACGGTCAGCAGCCCAACCCGTATGGCCAGCAGCCCAGCCCGTACGGTCAGCCGCCGCAGCAGCCCAACCCGTATGGCCAGCAGCCCAACCCGTACGGCGCGCCGCAGCAGCCCAGCCCGTACGGCCAGCCGCAGCAGCAGCCGAATCCGTACGGTCAGCCGCAGCAGCAGCCCAACCCCTACGGCCAGCCCAGCGGCGGGTTCCCGCAGCAGGGCCCCGGCTCGGGCGGGTTCCCGCAGCAGCCCAACCCGTACGGCCAGCAGCAGCAGCCGCCGCAGCAGTGGTGAGCTGAGGCTTTCCCGCTCGGCTTTTTCTCGGCACCGCAGCAGCCCCCGGCCGGTCCGGGGGCTGTCGCGCGTTTACCCTTGGCGTCCATGACGGACACCACGCGATCCGGCGCGGCCCACGCCGGCTTCGCCACCCGGGCCATCCACGCCGGGCAGGCGCCGGACCCGAGCACCGGTTCGGTGATCGTGCCGATCCACGCCACCTCCACCTACGCCCAGGACGGGGTCGGCGGGCTGCGCGGCGGCTACGAGTACTCGCGCACCGGCAACCCGACCCGCACCGCGCTGGAGGAGTGCCTGGCCTCGCTGGAGAACGGCCGGTTCGCCCGGGCGTTCGGCTCCGGCATGGCCGCCACCGACGCGCTGCTGCGCGCGATCTGCCGTCCCGGCGACCACGTGGTCATCCCGAACGACGCCTACGGCGGCACTTTCCGGTTGGTGGACAAGGTTCTCGGCCAGTGGGGCGTTGAACACACCCCGGTTCCACTGTCCGATGTGGACGCGGTGCGTGCGGCCTGCCGCCCGGAGACCAAGGTGATCTGGGCCGAGACGCCGACCAACCCGTTGCTGAACATCGCCGACATCGCCGCGCTGGCCGGGGTGGCGCACGAGGCGGGCGCCCTTCTGGTGGTGGACAACACCTTCGCCTCGCCGTACCTGCAGCAGCCGCTGGAGTCCGGCGCGGACGTGGTGCTGCACTCGATGACCAAGTACCTCGGCGGACACTCCGATGTGGTCGGTGGCGCGGTGATCACCTCGGACGAGGCGCTGGTGGAGAAGGTGGCGTTCCTGCAGAACTCGGCCGGCGCCACGCTCGGCCCGTTCGACGCCTGGCTGACCCTGCGCGGCATCAGGACCCTCGCGGTGCGCATGGAGCGGCACAGCGACAACGCCGAGCGGGTGGTGGAGTTCCTCACCCGGCACCCGAAGGTGCGCCGGGTGCTCTACCCGGGCCTGGCCACCCACCCGGGCCACGAGGTGGCAGCCAAGCAGATGCGCCGGTTCGGCGGGATGATCTCGTTCATCGTGGACGGTGGCGCCGAGGCCGCGCTGGCGGTGTGTGCCAAGACCCGGCTGTTCATCCTGGCCGAATCGCTGGGCGGGGTGGAATCGCTGATCGAGCACCCCGGCAAGATGACCCACGCCAGCACCGCGGGCTCACTGCTGGAAGTGCCGCAGGATCTGATCCGGCTGTCCGTGGGCATCGAGGAGGCCGACGATCTGATCGACGATCTGCGCACCGCGCTGGGCTGACTCCACGCAATTCCCGGTGGATTCGCCGGCCGGTTCCCGAACGGTGAACGGCCCACCCCGGGTATTCATTCGCACAATGTCGAATCAATACCCGCGGTGGGCCGCTTCACGTAAGGGTGCGACAAAACTGAGAGGAAACTGAGAAAAGGAATAATCCGGCGGAAGCGGGCCGGTCGGTATACCGACTGGCCGCGCTGTGCCGAATCTCCGGAATGAATGGTCAGGGACGGGATTGATCCCGGGCTGCCGCCGGGACGTCTCCTGCCGCCTGCACCGTGCCCGACGGCGTGTCCGAGCCGGTGAAACAGCCGCCCACCAGCACGTTCGCACTGCCGTCGCGCACGTAGTGGCTCGGCGTGGCGCAGCCCGTCTGCTCGACGGTGAACACCGCGACACCGGCCAGTGCGGCGGCGGCCAGTACGCCGCCGACCAAGGGAAGCACTCCGGTGGCGCGGGTGACGAGCGCCATGCGACCTCCCGACAATAACTACTTCGACAAGTGTGGATGCGGCGATGCGGGGTCAGCTGGACCGGCTCCACCGCGACTTCGAGGGTACCGGTACTCGCACGCCCAGGGCGAGGCAACCGGACGCACCCGCCGAGTATTCGTTCACCGGTCGATGCCGCGTTCACCGGCGGCCGCCTGACCTGGCAGGATCGCGCCATGACCGGCGGGCGAGGCAGCGAGGAGCGGGCAGCGGGCGGGGAATTGGTCGACCTGGACCGCATCCGGGCCGCGCGCGAGCTGCTGGACGGCGTGATCACCCGGACCCCGATGGAACTGTCCAGGGTGCTGGCCGACCTGGTCGGCGCCGAGGTGTACCTCAAGTGCGAGAACCTGCAGCGCACCGGCTCGTTCAAGGTGCGCGGCGCATACGTGCGCATCCAGCGGCTCTCGCCGCAGGAACGGGCCCGGGGAGTGGTGGCGGCCAGCGCCGGCAACCACGCGCAGGGCGTGGCGCTGGCCGCCACCATGCTGGACGCCAAGTCCACGGTGTTCATGCCGGTCGGGGTGCCGCTGCCCAAGCTGGCCGCGACCCGCGCCTACGGCGCCCAGGTGTACCTGCACGGCACGGTGATCGAGGAGACCCTGGCCGAGGCCATCGAGTACGCCGAGCGCAGCGGAGCGGTGTTCATCCACCCGTTCGACCACCCGGACATCATCGCCGGCCAGGGCACTCTCGGCCTGGAGATCCTGGAGCAGCTGCCGGCCGCGGCCACCGTACTGGTGCCTGCGGGCGGCGGCGGCCTGGTCGGCGGGGTGGCCGCGGCGATCAAGGCCACCCGGCCGGACGTGCGGGTGGTCGGCGTGCAGGCCGAACAGGCCGCGGCCTTCCCGCCCGCGCTGGCCGCGGGCAAGCCGGTCCGGCTGGCCCAGATGCACACCATGGCCGACGGCATCGCGGTCGGACTGCCCGGCGAGCTGACCTTCCGGCACGTGGCCGAGCTGGTCGACGAGGTGGTCACGGTGTCCGAGGAGTCGTTGTCCCGGGCCGTGCTGCTGTGCCTGGAGCGGGCCAAGCAGGTGGTCGAACCGGCCGGTGCGGTGTCCGTGGCGGCGTTGTTGCAGTACCCGCGGCGGTGGTCCGGCCCGGTGGTCGCGGTGCTCTCCGGTGGCAATGTGGACCCGCTGCTGTTGTTGCAGATCATCCAGCACGGCATGACCGCGGGCGGCCGGTACCTGGCGCTGCGGCTGCGCATGCCCGACCGGCCCGGCTCGCTGGCCAAACTGCTCACCCTGGTCGGCGACCTGGGCGCGAACGTGATCGACGTGGAGCACTCGCGGATTTCCGGTGCGCTGCGCCTGGGCGAGGTGGACGTGGCGCTGAACCTGGAGACCCGGGGGCCGGAGCACCGCACCAAGGTCACCGAGGCGCTGGAGGCGGCGGGCTACCTGGATCTGGCCGGCCCGCAGCCGCCCGCCTGACGCGAGAGGTGCCTCGGAGCGACTTCTCCGAGGCACCTCCACCCTCGCCGCCCAGGCGGACGCCGCAAGGTCGAACCGAACGAGACGACAAGGCCACGCGGCGGCGAAACGAAACGCCGCGCGGCCGGGTTTCACAGGTTGCCGCGCAGCTCCTGCTCCCGCTCGATCGCCTCGAACAGGGCCTTGAAGTTGCCCTTGCCGAAGCCGAGCGACCCGTGCCGCTCGATCAGTTCGTAGAACACCGTGGGCCGGTCGCCGATCGGCTTGGTGAAGATCTGCAGCAGGTACCCGTCCTCGTCCCGGTCGACCAGGATCTTGCGGGCCTGCAGCTCCTCGACCGGCACCCGCACCTGGCCGATCCGCTCGCGCAGCTCGGGGTCGTTGTAGTACGAGTCGGGCGTGTCCAGGAACTCCACCCCGGCCGCCCGCATGGCGTCCACGGTGGCCAGGATGTCGCCGGTGGCCAGCGCGATGTGCTGGCAGCCCGCGCCACCGTAGAACTCCAGGTACTCGTCGATCTGCGACTTGCGCTTGCTCACCGCGGGCTCGTTGAGCGGGAACTTCACCCGGTGGTTGCCGCACGACACGACCTTGCTCATCAGCGCCGAGTAGTCGGTGGCGATGTCGTCGCCGATGAACTCCGCCATGTTCACGAAGCCCATCACCCGGTGGTACCACTGCACCCAGTAGTCCATCTTGCCCAGCTCGACGTTGCCGACGCAGTGGTCGACGGCCTGGAACAGGCGCTTGCGCGGGGTGTCGGTCATCGCCTGGTAGCCGGGCAGGTAGGGGCCGTCGTAGCGGCTGCGGTCGATCAGCGTGTGCCGGGTCTCGCCGTAGGTGGCCAGCGCGGCCATCCGCACGGTGCCGTGCTCGTCGCTGACGTCGTGCGGCTGCGCCAGCACCGTGGCGCCGTTGGCCCGGGCGTGCTCGACGCACCGGTCCACGTCCAGCACCTCCATGGCCAGGTCGACCACGCCGTCGCCGTGCCGGCGGTGGTGGTCCAGCAGCGGGCTGTCCGGCCGCACGCCGCCGTTGATCACGAACCGGGCCGAGCCGGACTCCAGCACGTACGACTTGTGGTCGCGGTTGCCGTTCTCCGGCCCCGAGTAGGCGACCAGGCGCATGCCGAAGGCCATCCGGTAGAACCAGGCGGTCTGGGTCGCGTTGCCGGCCACGAAGACCACAGCGTCCATGGTCCGCACCGGGAACGGGTCCTTCGTCGCGTCGTAGTCCACCAGCCCGACGAGCTGCTTCAGCTGGTCCAGGCTGACGTCATCACCCAGGGTGTTGGTCATGCGAACCAGGGTGCGGCGGTCAGGCAAGATGAGCAAGAGTCAGCAAAAATACTGGACAAGCTGACCAGTCAAGCAGGCGATGCATGCGACAGGTTGGACAGTCTGACCAGCGAATCGTGAGGTGCCCGCCATGCCCGCCATGCCCGCAGAACCGCCGCCTGGCCAGCCCGAGCCCGAGGCGGACGTGCTGGACGCCCTGGACGCACGGCTTCTGCTGCTGCTCACCGACGAGCCGCGGCTGGGTGTGCTGGAGTGCTCCCGGCGGCTGGGCGTGGCCCGCGGCACGGTTCAGGCGCGGCTGGACAAACTCCTCACGCGGGGCGTGCTCGGCGGCTTTCCGCCCGCGCTGGACCTGGCCGCGATGGGCTATGGGCTGACCGCGTTCGCGGTGCTGGAGATCGCTCAGGGGCGGCGAGCCGAGGTGGCCGCGCGGCTGGCCGCCATCGACGAGGTGTGCGAGGTGCACGCCACCACCGGCCAGGGTGATCTGCTGGTCCGGCTGGTGGCCCGGTCGAACGCGGATCTCCAGCGGGTGATCGACGAGATCGTGGACGTGGCCGAGGTCCATCGGCTGGCCACGTCCATCGCGCTCTCGACCCCCGTCCCACCCCGGGTGCGCCCGCTGCTGGAGCGCCTGATCAGCCGTGACTAACCGGGTGCGCCATTGCGGCGCACCCGGGCGGGACGGTGGGTTTTCGCTCAGTCGTGGTAGGGCACGGCCTTGACCAGGGTGACCTTCTGTGCCGAACCATTCGGCAGGTTGTATTCCCTGGTCTCGTTCACCTTGGCGCCCATCAGCGCGTCGCCCAGCGGCGAATTCGGCGAGTACACCTCGAGGTCCCCGTGCGCGCCTTCCTCCCGGTTGGCGAGCAGGAACTTCTCGGTGTCGTCGTCACCCTCGTAACGGACCGTGAGAACCATGCCCGGCGCGGCAACACCCTCGGTGGTCGGCGCGACACCCACTTTGGCGGCCCGCAGCAGCTCCTGCAGCTGCCGGATGCGTGCCTCCTGCTGGCCCTGCTCCTCGCGAGCGGCGTGGTATCCACCGTTCTCCTTGAGGTCACCCTCTTCGCGGCGGGCGTTGATCTCCGCGGCCATGACCTTGCGATTCGCAACCAGCTCGTCCAGTTCGTGCTTGAGCCGGTCGTAGGCCTCCTGGGTCAGCCAGGCCACCTGGGTATCGGTCACGGTCATCAACTCCTCGATTCCAGCCAGGCCCGAGTTACGGGCTGGTTGTCCCGGCCCGTGGGCCTGGAACGGAAAAACACGGCCCGCATCGGGGCCGTGCCGCTAACCGAGGGTAGCACGATCCGGCAGTGCCAGCAGAAACATTTTCGCTGACCTGCGATGGAATATCCCCTGTTCACCCGCTTGGCGGCATGGATTTGGTCAGATACGTGGGAACCTGGTAAGAGCAGCCGTAGAACTCGACTGTGGTCGCTCGTTTAACTGTTCTCAACTGGCCGCTGAGTTGAATAGTCGTCTCACTTGGTGGGATATAGAGCTCACTGCGGGCCACCTCGGAACCGTCCGCGGCCAGCGCGTAGGCGATGCAGTCGGCCGCCTGGCCGGGATGATCCCGGTTCACCGTGTACCCGAAGTCGATCTGCTGGTCGCCGACCACCTGGTAGCTGCTGACCTCCGGGTCGATCGGCGTCGCGCCGAGGTTCTCGTACCCGACGTAGGCGACGACCAAGCCGGCGAGGATGAAAGCGCCCAGCAGCGACCAGTACACCCACCGCCGCCGGCCCTTCGGCTTCGGCGAGCTGTACCGGCCAACCGGTAGCTCCCGCACCGCCATCGCCTCGCCCTCCTGTAGCCCGGTTTCCGACCGCGTCCGCTCGGCCACCCGCCCGCCGGGGATTGTCGGACCGACGGGAACAATGGAGGCCGAACCTCACGTTGAGTATTGCCGACGGGGTCCGGCCCTCATACGGGCGGCCCATCTGATGTCACAAGCAGGAGGGACTCCGCCGCCATGGCCGAGAAGCTGCGTCTGATGTCCGTGCACGCCCATCCGGACGACGAGTCGAGCAAGGGTGCGGCGACGTTGGCCCGCTACGTTTCCGAAGGTCACGAGGTCATGGTGGTCACCTGCACCGGGGGCGAGCGGGGCAGCATCCTCAACCCGGCGATGGACAAACCCGGCGTGCTGGACCGCATGAGCGAGATCAGAGTCGAGGAGATGGACCGGGCGGCCAAGATCCTGGGTGTCCGGCATCACTGGCTGGGCTACGTGGATTCCGGCCTGCCCGAGGGCGACCCGAAGCCGCCGCTGCCGGAGGGCTGCTTCGCGCTGGTGCCGCTTGAGGAGTCGGCCGGCAAGCTGGTCGAGCTGATCCGCGAGTTCCGCCCGCACGTGCTGATCACCTACGACGAGAACGGCGGCTACCCGCACCCGGACCACATCCGCTGCCACGAGGTGTCGGCCGCGGCGTTCGACGCGGCCGGGGACCCGGAGCAGTACCCGGAGGCCGGCCAGCCCTGGCAGGTGCTCAAGATGTACTACTCGCACGGCTTCTCCCGCGCCAAGATGCAGGCGATGCACGAAGGAATGCTGGCCCGGGGCATGGAATCGCCCTATCAGGAGTGGCTGGACAAATGGGACCCCGACCGCCCGGACCCGATGGCCCGGGTCACCACCCGGGTACAGTGCGCTGACTGGTTCGAGGTCCGGGACGCGGCGCTGATGGCGCACGCCACGCAGATCGACCCCAACAGCCGGTGGTTCTTCGTCCCGCTGGACATCCAGCGCGAGGTGTGGCCGACCGAGGAGTACGAACTGGCCCGTTCCCTGGTGGACACCACCCTGCCGGAGGACGATTTGTTCACCGGGGTGACGGAGAAGGTGACGGTATGACTGGCAGGGTGATCGCGGCATGGTGACCATGGCGGTAGCCGCCGGGCTCAACCTGGCGGCGGGCACGACGAACAACAACCAGGGCGGCCAGGGCCAGGAGTTCGGCTCGGCCTCGCCGATCGCCCTGGTGCTGCTGATCGTGCTGCTGGTCGCGGTGGGCTTCCTGATCCGGTCGATGAGCAAGCATCTCAAGAAGGTGCCGGCCACGTTCGACCCGGAGGAGCAACTGGCCCTGGACAAGGCCAACGCCCCGGCCGAACCGGAGGACCCGGCGCAGCTGCCGGAGCCGGCCGAGGACACCAATGCCGAGGACGCCAAGGCCGAGGTCGCCAAGGCCACGGAAAGCGCCGGCTCGAAGTCGACCGATGCCAAGGCCACGGAGAGCGCGGGCTCGTCGAAGTCGACCGGCGAGAAATAGTCCGGAGCGCGCCTCAGCCCAGGTGCCTGCGACGGACCGAGCTGAGCCAGTCCTGCACGGTCCCGGTGTCCGGCGTGACCGGTAGCGGCGACCGCAGCACCGCCTCGGCGCTGCGGTCGCGCAGCGATTCCACCCAGCTGCTGGCGTCCGACCAGGCCATGTCCCCGGCCCGCACGGCCAGCAGTTCGTCCCGGTACTTGGACACGTCGGCGACGAGTTCGCCGGTGCGCAACAGGTGCTCGCACCCGATCAGCAGCCGGATCACCTCGGCGACCTGCCGCCAACGCGGCGTGCCGCCCCCGGCCATGGCCGCCGACGCGCGCGCGAACTCGGTGGCCGTGGCCCGCCGGTAGGCGTCCGCGGCGCGCTGGGACAACAAGGCGGGCAGCAGCGCGCGCAGCTCCTCGCCCACCTCGGTGCACCGCTGGGTCAGCGGCGAGCCGAGCGCGTCGAACACGGCCGGATCGGCGGCCAGCCCGAGCGCGCAACAGGTCTCGATCTCCCAGCTCAACGTGTCCACACCGGGCCCGGACACGCTGGCCGGCGGTTTGTCCAGCCGCCAGAACGACTCGGTCGGCGCCACGTAGACCGCGCGCCGCGGCGGGTCGTCCCCGGGCACCTCCGGGTCGGCCAGCCCGCAGGCGCCGTCGCCCACGATCACGTCGAGCACGGTGTGCCCGGCCACCAGTTCGTTCTCGTCCATCGTGGCCAAGTCTTACCGATGGCACCGACGGGGAACACTGGTGGCATGACGAACCGGCTTGCCGACGCGACCAGTCCCTACCTGTTGCAGCACGCGGACAACCCGGTCGACTGGTGGCAGTGGGGTGACGAGGCGTTCGCCGAGGCGAAGCGCCGGAACGTGCCGGTGCTGCTGTCGGTCGGCTACGCGGCCTGCCACTGGTGTCATGTGATGGCTCACGAGTCGTTCTCCGACGCCGACACCGCGGCGATCATGAACGAGCACTTCGTCAACATCAAGGTCGACCGCGAGGAGCGGCCGGACGTGGACGCGGTGTACATGGAGGCGACCCAGGCGATGACCGGCCAGGGCGGCTGGCCGATGACGTGTTTCCTTACCCCGCAAGGAGAGCCGTTCCACTGCGGCACCTACTACCCACCCGCGCCGCGGTCCGGTATGCCCTCGTTCCGGCAGCTGCTGGGCGCGGTGGCCGACGCCTGGACCAACCGCCGGGCCGAGGTGCTGGATGCGGGCTCGAAGGTGATCTCCGCGCTGGCCGAACACCAGCAGCCACTTCCGGAGTCCACTGTGGAGGGTGAGCAGCTGGACAACGCGGTGACGACCCTGCTGGGTGAATTCGACCGGCAGCACGGCGGATTCGGCTCCGCGCCGAAGTTTCCGCCGTCCATGGTGCTGGAATTCCTGCTGCGCCACCATGAACGCACCGGCTCGGTGGAGTCGCTGTCCATGGCCGAGGCGGTTTTCGAAGCCATGGCCAGGGGTGGCATCTACGACCAGCTCGCCGGCGGCTTCGCCCGGTACAGCGTGGACGCGGGCTGGGTGGTGCCGCACTTCGAGAAAATGTTGTACGACAACGCTCTGCTGCTGCGCGGCTACACGCATCTGGCTCGCCGCAAGGGTTCCGCCCTCGCCCGCCGCGTCGCCGCGGAGACCGCCGAGTTCCTGCGCACCGACCTGCGCACCGACCACGGCGGCTTCGCCGCCGCCCTGGACGCCGACGCCGACGGTGTGGAGGGCCTGACCTACGCCTGGACCCCGGCCCAGCTGACCGAGGTGCTCGGCGCGGCCGACGGCGCCTGGGCCGCGCAGGTGTTCGGCGTGACCGAACAAGGGACCTTCGAACACGGCAGCTCCACCCTCCGGCTGCCCGCCGACCCGTTCGAGCTGGACCGCTGGACCTCGGTCCGGGACCGCCTGCTGGCCGCCCGCCGCACCCGCCCGCAGCCGGCCCGGGACGACAAGGTGGTCACCGCGTGGAACGGCCTGGCCATCAGCGCCCTGGCCGAGGCCGGCGTGGCCCTGGATCGCCCCGACTGGGTGACCGCGGCCAAGGAGGCCGCCACCTTCCTGGTCGACACCCACCTGGTCGACGGCCGCCTGCGCCGCACCTCGCGCGGCGGAGCGGTCGGCGCCGCCGGTGGTGTCCTGGAGGACTACGGCTGCCTGGCCGAGGGCCTGCTGGCCCTGCACCAGGCCACCGGCGAGTCCCGCTGGCTGACCGTGGCGGGGGAGTTGCTGGACGTGGCCCTGGCCAATTTCGCCGACCCCAGCGCCCAGGGCGCCTACTTCGACACCGCGGCCGACGCCGAGAA
Organism: Pseudonocardiaceae bacterium; assembly: GCA_035551355.1. Lineage (GTDB taxonomy): Bacteria > Actinomycetota > Actinomycetes > Mycobacteriales > Pseudonocardiaceae > DATATV01. Next base: position 95,284 of record DASZNF010000086.1, read on the forward strand.
ACTCGTCCGCCGCCCGGCCGACCCCTCGGACAACGCCAGCCCGTCCGGCGCGTCCTCCCTGGCCGCCGCCCTGGTCGCGGCGGCCGCGCTGGCCGGCCCGGAGGCCGCGTCCCGCTACCGGGACGCCGCCGAACTGGCGGTGGCCAGGGCGGGCCTGCTCATCGAGCGCGCGCCCAGGTTCGCCGGTCACTGGGGCGCGGTGGCCGAGGCGTTGCTGGCCGGGCCGATCCAGGTGGCCCTGGTGGCCGGGCCCGACCAGTCCAGCGCCGACCTGCGCGAGGCGGCGTTGGCCTGGACCCCCGGCGGCTCGGTGCTCCTGGCCGGTGCCCCCGACCAACTGGGCGCACCCCTGCTGGCCGATCGCCCGGTGGTCGACGGACGCCCCGCCGCCTACGTGTGCCGGGGCTACGTGTGCGAGCGCCCGGTGACCGAGGTGGCCGACCTGGTCGCCGCCCTCCGCGGCTGAGCTTCTCCTGGAAGCGAACACGCTGGACAAGGCCGGGTTCCGGCGTAGCGTTGGTTACAACGTAATCATGTAATCAACGTTGGAGGACCTCATGCACGGACGATTCGCGGGAGCGGGCCGGTCCCGCTACGGCTGGCCCGGTCCGGGAGGCGGCCGAGGCCCGAGAGGCCAACGCGGCCCCCAGGCCGAGTCGCCGCCGACCGACGACGCACCCGCCTGGTTCAGCGGTCGGCTGCCCGACGAGTGGTTCACCGGTGCGCCGGAGATCATCGTCGACCGCGAGGAGATCACGGTGATCGGTGAGCTTCCGGCCCTGTCCGAGGAGTTCCCGGACGAGGCCGCCCGCGCCGCGGCCGCCACCGGCCGGATCAGCCGGTTCCGCGAGCAGACCCGGGACGACCGCATCGAGATCGCCCGGCAGGCCGAGCACCGCTACGGCCGCAAGGTCGCCTGGGGCGCGAAGCTCGGTGACACCACGGAGCTGTTCACCACGCTGTCGGTGCCGGTGATGACCAGGTTGCGCCAGCCCGAGCGGCTGATCCTGGACACCCTGGTCGACGCCGGGGTGGCCCGGTCGCGGTCGGAGGCGCTGGCCTGGGCGGTGCGCCTGGTCGGCGACCACGCCGAAGCCTGGCTGGCCGACCTCCGCGAGGCCATGTCCAAAGTGGACGAGCTGCGCAAGGAAGGCCCCGACCTGTCCTGACGCCGTGGACCGCCGCTCGTCGCGCCGGGAACGGAGCAGGCGAGGCGCCGGGAACGGAGCAGGCGAGCGGCGAGGGCGGCTCAGCCAAGCGACGAGGATGCCTCAGTCGAGCAGCGCGCGGGTCCAGGTGTCCGTGCGCTGCTCGATGAAGTCCGTGTCGGCCAGCCAGACCGCGCCGTGCCCCTCCCGCCACAACCGGGCCCAGGGCAGCGTGCCCGCGGCGGCCTGCTCGGCCAGGAAGTCGTGCATGGCCCGAGTCCGCTGGGCCAGCAACGGCACAAGCCGCCGCCGCTGTCCCTCATCCAGCCCGTAAGCGTCGACCAGCACCCGCAACCGGCGACCGGCATCGGCCCGCGGCCAGCGCGGATCGGCCGACAGCGGCACGAACCCGTGGGCCGCATAGGCAAGATCACCCAGTCGAGTGCCCGGTGCCAGGGTGTCCCAGTCGATGAACGTGCACCGTTCCCCGTCGACCACCAGATTCCACGGGGCAAGATCGTGATGCGCGACGATCTCGTCCCCGTCGGACGGCACCACAACCTGCCACCGAGCATCCGCCGGCGGCCGAAACCCGGACACCGCATCATGAAGCTCGCGAATCAGCCGCCCAACCCGGACCAGCAAGTCGTCGGCTTCCATCAGCTCGACGTGCTCGGGCCACACCACCAGCCCCGGCACGAACTCCAGCACTTCGCGGCCGCGCTCGTCGATCCCCAGCACCCGAGGCGCCCCGCGAAATCCTACGGAGCGCAGGTGACCGAGCAACGCATGCACCGCCGGAGTCCACGGCCCGCTCGGCCGCCGCACGGTGTCGCCCACCCGCACCACACCCGCGCTGGCATTGCCCCCGGCCAGCGGAACCTCCACCTCGTCCGGCACGACAGAAATCTTCGCACCCGGGCGTGGTCCAGATACTCCGAAGGGCGCGAAATGGGGTGATCGTCGTGCGGCTACCGTGGCAAAAGCGCGATG
>DASZNF010000087.1:0-11503 GCA_035551355.1 Pseudonocardiaceae bacterium
CGCGGCACGGTCGAGCCAGTCGTTCCTTCGAGCACCGCTCACTCCTTCGTACCGAGGCCACCTTACATCCGAAATGAAAGTATCCGGACGAACATTACGCAACGCTAGATACACTTTCGAGTCATTGCATGGGAACACCGATCTGAAATCTTGCATTTTCCGACCGTGCGTGGGCACTATCACCGCAGGTCGTCCAGCTGCCTTCGGGCCTTCGAACGTGACGACACCGGACGAAGTGAGGGTGAGCTGAGCCGTGCGCAAGGTGACAGCCGGTACGTGGCTGAACATCTCCGAGGGCTGCGATCTGCGCTGCGCCATGCATGGCAGCGACGCGGCCTACGTCGCCATCGGGGAGTCCGACATCGACTACGAGCTGACGTTCGACTACGCCAGTTTCGCGGAGTTCGTCACCCAGGCCACTGCCGTCCTGAAGGCGATGGACACCAAAGCCAACGAGGAAGAGGCCGAGTGGGTGGCGCAGGCCGACCTCACTGACACGAACCCGTAGCCGGGGCCGGTTGTCGGGCCAGGTCTTTCCTCTCTCGGCACGGGCGGAGCGGGAGCGGCGGCGGCCACCCCGGCCGTCATCCCGACCGCGGCCGTGGTGGCGAAGCCGACCAGGGCGGCGATGTCGACCAGGGGCAGGAGAGTGGTTGGTTCTCATGCGACCGACGTTACGGATCATGGACCAGGTCCAGGTATGTGCGATGTCATCAAGGTGGCCCGACAGATGTCACTGGCGCTTGCCCGCCAAATGTCATGGTTATCGGGTTGGCGGGGCTGAGAATTAGACTCTGGCCCATGGGTGCACCTACAACGGTGGCGTTGCCGGCCGACCTGGCCGACGCCACCCGGGACGAGGGTTCGCTGCGCCGGTTCCTATCCGGACTGCCGGGCGTCGACCAGGTCGGAGTGGAAGCGCGGGCGGCGACCCTGGCTACGCGCAGTATCAAGAAGCAGGCCAAGCGCTGGGCCATCGACACCGCGATCAGCATGGTCGACCTGACCACGCTGGAGGGCGCGGATACCCCGGGCAAGGTGCGCTCGCTGGCCGCCAAGGCGCGCCGGCCCGACCCGGAGCACCCGGACGTGCCGCCGGTGGCCGCCGTGTGCGTGTACCCCGATCTGGCCGGGGTCGCCGCGGAAGCGTTGCGGGGCACCGACATCGGCATCGCCAGCGTGGCCACCGCGTTCCCGTCCGGCCGCGCCGCCCGCGCGGTGAAACTGGCCGATGTGCAGGACGCGATCGACGCCGGGGCCACCGAGGTGGACATGGTGATCGACCGCGGCGCGTTCCTGGCCGGCCGCTACGGGCAGGTGTTCGACGAGATCGTGGCCGTGAAGAAGGCCTGCGGGGACACCCATCTGAAGGTCATCCTGGAGACCGGCGAGCTGGTCACCTACGACAACGTGCGGCGCGCCTCCTGGCTGGCCCTGCTGGCCGGGGGCGATTTCATCAAGACCTCCACCGGGAAGGTCAGCCCGGCCGCGACCCTGCCGGTCACCCACGTGATGTTGCAGGCGGTGCGCGACTGGCACGACCGCACCGGCGAGCACCGCGGGGTCAAGCCCGCGGGCGGCATCCGCAACACCAAGGACGCCATCCGCTACCTGGTCGCCGTGCACGAGGTGGCCGGCCCGGACTGGCTGACCAACACCCTGTTCCGCTTCGGGGCGTCCAGCCTGCTCAACGATCTGTTGATGCAGCGGCGCACCCAGACCGACGGCCACTACAGCGGCCCCGACTACGTGACGGTGGACTGAAACGCATGAGCAAGGAGTGGGAGTACGCACCGGCACCGGAGTCGGCGTCGATCGCCAATCTCAAGCCCAACTACCAGCTGTTCCTCGACGGCGAGTTCGTCGACGGCGCCGGTGAGCCGCTCAAGACGGTGAACCCGGCAACCGGCGAGGTGCTGGCCGAGGTGAGCACGGCAGCAGCGGCCGATGTGGACAAGGCGGTGAAGGCGGCCCGGCGGGCCTACGACAAGGTGTGGGGCCGGATGCCCGGCGCCGAGCGGGCCAAGTACATCTTCCGGATCGCGCGGATGATCGCCGAGCGCGGCCGCGAGCTGGCGGTGCTGGAGAGCCTGGACAACGGCAAGCCGATCCGCGAGTCCCGGGACGTGGACATTCCGCTGGCCTCGGCCCATTTCTTCTACCACGCGGGCTGGGCCGACAAGCTGGACTACGCCGGATACGGGCCCGATCCGCGGCCATTGGGCGTGGCCGGACAGGTCATCCCGTGGAACTTCCCGCTGATGATGGCGGCCTGGAAGATCGCGCCCGCGCTGGCCTGCGGCAACACCGTGGTGCTCAAGCCGGCCGAGACCACCCCGCTGACCGCGCTGATCCTGGCCGACATCATCGCCCAGGCCGACCTCCCGCCGGGTGTGGTGAACATCCTGCCCGGCGCCGGGGACGTCGGTTCGGAGCTGGTCAACCACCCCGGCATCGACAAGGTGGCATTCACCGGGTCGACCGAGGTTGGCAAGCAGATCCAGAGCTCGATCGCGGGCAGCGGCAAGAAACTCACCCTGGAACTGGGCGGCAAGGCCGCGAACGTGGTGTTCGAGGACGCGCCGCTGGACCAGGCGGTGGAGGGGATCGTCAACGGGATCTTCTTCAACCAGGGGCATGTCTGCTGCGCCGGTTCCCGGCTGCTCGTCCAGGAGTCCATTGTGGACGAGGTGCTGCGCAAGCTGCGGGACCGGGTGAGCACGCTGCGGGTGGGCGACCCGCTGGACAAGAACACCGATGTGGGCGCGATCAACTCCGAGGCCCAGCTGGACCGGATCGAGCGGCTGGTGGAGGCCGGTGAGGCCGAGGGCGCGCAACGGTGGACCAGCCCGTGTCCGTTGCCGGACAAGGGTTTCTTCTTCGCCCCGACGGTGTTCTCCAATGTCAGCCCGGCGATGCGGATCGCCCAGGAGGAGATCTTCGGGCCGGTGCTGTCGGTGCTGACCTTCCGCACCCCGGACGAGGCGGTGGCCAAGGCCAACAACACGCCCTATGGCCTGTCCGCGGGGATCTGGACGGACAAGGGCTCGCGGATCCTGTGGATGAGCCAGCGGTTGCGGGCCGGGGTGGTGTGGGCGAACACGTTCAACCGGTTCGATCCGACCGCCCCGTTCGGCGGTTACCAGGAGTCGGGTTTCGGCCGGGAAGGCGGCCGCACGGGACTGGAGGCGTACCTGAATGTCTGAGACGCGAGTCGCGGTGGCCAAGACCTACAAGCTCTACATCGGCGGGGCGTTCCCCCGGTCGGAGTCGGGCCGCTCGTATCCGGTGACCGATTCGCGCGGCGGCTTCCTGGCCAACGCCGCGCAGGGCTCTCGCAAGGACGCCCGGGACGCGGTGGTGGCCGCACGCAAAGCATTCGACGGCTGGTCGGGCGCCACCGCCTACAACCGGGGCCAGGTGCTCTACCGAGTCGCCGAGATGCTGGAGGGGCGGCGCGAGCAGTTCGCCGCCGAGGTGGCCACGGCCGAGGGCGTGCAGGCCAGGCGGGCACAGTCCATTGTGGACGCTTCGATCGACCGCTGGGTCTGGTACGCGGGCTGGACGGACAAGATCGCCGCGGTACTGGGCGCGGCGAATCCGGTGGCGGGGCCGTACTTCTCGTTCACCGTGCCGGAGCCGACCGGAGTGGTCGCGGTGCTCGCGCCGCAGGCCTCCTCGCTGCTCGGGCTGGTCAGTGTCCTCGCCCCGGTGCTGGCCGCGGGCAACACCGCGGTGGTGGTGGCCAGCCAGTCCCGGCCGCTGCCCGCGATCACCCTGTCCGAGGTGCTGGCCACCTCCGATGTGCCCGGCGGGGTGGTGAACATGCTGACCGGGCGGGTCGCGGAGATCGCGCCGTGGCTGGCCTCGCACGGCGATGTCAACGCCGTCGACCTGTGCGGCGCCGCCCCCACCCAGCGGGCCGAACTGGAGCGGGCCGCGGCCGGGACGGTCAAGCGGGTGTTGCGCGCCCCGGCTGCCGAACCGGACTTCACCCGGCCGCCGGACATCGGCCGGTTGCGCACGTTCCTGGAGGCCAAGACGGTGTGGCATCCGATGGGGGTGTGACCACCGGGGCTGGCGCGGACAAAGATTGCTACCGTCCGGTAGGGTTGCCCGGCAAACAGCGGCGGCAGCCCCCGGAGGGAAAGCCATGGGCGCATACCAGACAGTGCTGGTCGGCACGGACGGCTCCGACTCTTCGTATCGCGCGGTGGACCGGGCGGCGACGATCGCCCGGGACGCCGACGCGACCCTGGTCGTCGTGTGCGCGTACAAACCGATCAGCGACAAGACGGCGGCCAAGGCCGGCGACGTGCTCGGCGAGGACGCCTACCAGGTGATCGGCTCCAGCCCGGCCGAGGACACCCTGCGCACCGCGGCCGAGCGGGCCAACAAGGTCGGCGCGAGCAAGGTCGAGGGCGTGTCCGTGGTCGGCGAGCCGGTGAAATCCCTGCTCGACGCGCTCAAGGAGCACAAGGCCGACCTGCTCGTGGTGGGCAACCGCGGGCTGAACACGCTGGCCGGCCGGGTGCTGGGCTCGGTGCCCTCGGACGTGTCCCGGCACGCCACGTGCGACGTGCTGATCGTGCACACCGTCCGCTAGTGACCGACCAGCACGACTCACCGGGCGATCCCGGAACCGATCGCAACGAACTCGCCCAGCGGGTCGAGCAGGCGCTGCTGGGCGGCGAGCGCCGGTACACCCGGATCGAGGTGACCAAGGTCGCCGGGGTCGAGCTGGACCGGGTGCGCAAGCTGTGGATGGCCATGGGCTTCGCCGAGGTCGGCGACGAGGACGTGGTGTTCACCGACGGCGACGTGGAAGCCGTGCGGCTGCTGGACACGCTGGTCGGGCTGGGCGCGATCGACTCGGCCGACGAGGTCTCGGTGGCCCGCACGCTGGGCCAGACGCTGTCCCGGCTGGCCGACTGGCAGGCCAACCAGCTGCTGTCGCGGGTCCGCGAGCTGGGCGCAGGCACCGAGGACGTGGCCCCGCTGGCCGGGTCGCTGCTGCCGGTGATGGAGGGCCTGCAGTCCTACGTGTGGCGGCGGCACCTGGCCGCGGCGGCCGGGCGGGCGTTGTCCGCGCCGGACGAGGAACTGACCGCGCACACCCTGGTGGTGGGTTTCGCCGACATCGTCGGCTACACCTCCACCACCCGGCACGCCGACATCGAGTCGCTGGCCGCGTTGCTGGAGGCATTCGAGTACGACGCGGCCGAGACCATCGCCGCGCACCGCGGCCGGGTGGTCAAGACGGTCGGCGACGAGGTGCTGTTCGTGGCCGACTCGGCGGCCGACGCGGCCGGTATCGCGGTCGCGCTGACCAACCCCGACCGGGACGAGCGCGGCCTGCCCACGTTGCGGGTCGGGCTGGCTCGCGGGCAGGTGCTGCTGCGCTTCGGCGATGTGTACGGCTCGGTGGTCAATCTGGCCGCCCGGCTGACCGCGCTGGCCCGGCCGGGCACCGCGCTGGTGGACCGGGAAATGGCTGACGCCTTGGCATCCGAACCGGACTTCACACTGCGCTCACTGCGACCGGCGTCGGTGCGCGGATACCAGCATCTGCGCTCGTGGGCGCTGCGGCCCAGCGCCGAATACCCGAGCGAGTGACCCGGAATCTTGCTGTCAGCTTTACCCCGTAGGCTTCCCAGCGTTCTTCGGCCTGCGTGAGCCGAACTGTACGACGTGCGTGGGTGACCGGGAGGGTCGCATGGCTCAGGACATCGTCCCGATCGAATTGGGACTGCCACAGGGTGACGTGGTCACGCTGTGGGCGCCGCGCTGGCGGGAGGACGGCGAGGAATGGGAGGCGTTCCTCGGACACGAGGAAGACCTGTACGCCTTCCCGGACACCGCCCACCTCGCCGCCTTCGTGCGCACCGAGAACGATCACGACCTGGCCGATCATCCGGCCTGGCACGTGGTGCCCGCGCTCGGCGTCGGCGAGCTGACGCCGGACGAGGAGCACCAGTTCGATCTGGTCGGCGTGCCCGAACTGGTGGCCGAGGAGCCGGACACCTGGGTGATCTCCGAGTTGGCCGACATCGTGGCCATGGTGCGGTCGCTGGCCGACGTGTGCGAGCTCGAAGAGGTCACCGAGATCCTGGATTCCGCCTCCGGTTTCGGTCAGCTGGCCCAGGGCACGCTGCCGTTCTCCGGACGGGAGGGCGCGATCCTGTGGACCGAGCTGGCCGAAGCGGTCGCCGAGCGCTGGGACGAGGTGCTCGACGCGATCGACGAGGTGGTCACCGTCCCGGACGTGGACGCCGCGGCGCTGACCACCGCGCAGACCGAGCTGGCCGAGTGGGAAGCGGCCCAGGAGGCCGAGTCCGAGGCGGCGCAGGACGAGGACGACGAGTCCGACGCCGATGAGCCGGACGAGGACTCCGAGGACTCCGGCGAGTCCGAACAGGACGACGAGGACGAGGAGCCGCTGGGCTTCTGGGCCGAGGTCGGCATCGACCCGATAAAGATCATCACGGCCGACGCCGAGTACTACACGCTGCGCTGCTACATCGGGGACAAGCCCAAGTTCCTCGGCACGGCAGGCAAGATCACCGTGTTCACCTCGCCCAAGGCGCTGTCGCGCTACCTGGCCGACGCGCAGGCCGACGACGAGAACAACGATCTGTCGCATGTGGTCACCTGGTCGGATGTGCTCACCGAGGCCACCAACGGCTCGCTGGACATCGAGATCGAGTCGGGCAACACCTATGTGCTGACCGGCATCGAGGACGACATCGCCGACGGCCCGGACGCGGTCGACCCGGTGCAGCTGGACCTGGCGGTCGAGCTGCTGACCGACGCGGCCGAGTGGGCCGACGACGAGAGCGTGAACGAGGCACTGAAGCCGTCGGAGAGCCTGGGCTGGCTGGTGTCCTACGTGATCCGGCCGGACCCGACCCGGCTGGCGCCCAGCGAGCCGTTCGACACCGAGCAGGCCAAGTGGGTCGAGCTGATCAGCGGGTTCGAGGCTCGGCTGAAGAAGGCCTGAGCGCGGCGGTTGCGGTGGCGCGCCGGGTTTCGGCGCGCACCGGGACCACACCTGTTGCCAGCAACGGGAAAATCGCGACGACGGCGAACGCGACCGAGTAGTTCGACGCGCCGATCACCAGACCCAGCAACGGCGGCGTGGCCGCGGCGGCGATGTTCTGCGCGGTGTTCTGCATACCAAGCGCGCGGCCGGTCCAGCTCGGGCCGGCCAGCTCGGCGGTCGAGGTGAAGCCGAGTCCGTTGTCGGCCACCGTGATCACCGCGCCCAGCGCGATGGCCAGCACCACCAGCCAGGGCCAACTGGCGTTGCCAAGGGCGGCCAGCAGCATCACCGCGGCGCTGGCCACCGCGAGCAGCCGCATCGGGCGCAGCCGGCTGCCGACCCGGTCGGACCACCAGCCCGCGCCGAGCCGGCCGGTGGCCCCGGCGAGCTGGATCAGCGCAAGGAACACGCCAGCGCCGGCCGCCGCCCAGTGCCGTTGGCTGACCAGATATTCCAGTGAGAACACCGAAATCGCGAACTGCGGCACCACCAGCAGCGCGCTGGCCGCGTGCACCCGCCACAGATCGGGTTCGCGGTAAGGCGAAGGAGCGCGTTGCGCGGCTTTCCCGGCCGGGCGCGGCGGATCGACCACCAGGACCAGCACGAGCACGGCGGCCAGCAGGCACAGTCCGGCGGGCAGCAGCAGCGCGGGCCGGTAGTCGGTGGCCCCGGCCAGCAGCGGCAGGGCGAGGGCGGCGATGGCCACGCCCAGCGGCTGGGCCATCTGCCGGACGCCCATGGCGACGCCGCGTTCGTGCTTGGCGAACCAGCCCATCACCACCCGCCCGCTGGCCGCGTTGACCGAGGAGCCGAACGCACCGGAAATGCCGAGCAGCACGGCAAAGGCGGCCAGCCCGTTGGCCAGGAACACAGCGGCCAGCACGGCCAGCCCGCACCCGGCCAGCCCGATGACCATGACCAGTTTCTCGCCCCACCGGTCGGCTGCGGCGCCCCAGGCGATCAGGGTGGCCAGCAGGCCGAAAGTGGGCGCGGCGACCACGGTGCCGGCCTGGGCCAGGGAAAGGTGGTCGGCCGTGCGCATGGCGGGCACGAGGAAGGGCACGCCGTAGAGCAGGGCGCAGGTGGCGGCCTGCGCGAACAGGCCGGTGGCCAGGATCAGCCAGCGGTTGGCGATGCCCATGTTGTGTCCAGATGATGAGACGCGAGTCTTGTCATCTGGACGCTAGTCCGCCGGTTCGACGACCGGCAAACGATCTCCTACATGCTGAGAGCGGTCAGCTCGGCATATCCCGGTTTGATCACGTTGTTGATGATCTCCAGGCGCTCGTCGAAGGAGATGAACGAGGACTTCATGGCGTTGATGGTGAACCACTCCAGTTCCGGCCAGCCGTGGCCGAAGGCTTCGGACAGCGCGCGGAACTCGCTGCTCATCGAGCAGTGGCTCATCAGCCGGTTGTCGGTGTTCACGGTGACCCGGAAGCGCAGCCGGGACAGCAGGCCGATGGGGTGCTCGGCGATGGAGCGGGCCGCGCCGGTCTGCACGTTGGACGACGGGCACATCTCCAGCGGGATGCGCCGGTCGCGGACGTACCCGGCCAGCCGGCCCAGCTGCGCGCTGCCGTCCTCGGCGACCTTGATGTCGTCCATGATCCGCACGCCGTGGCCCAGCCGTTCGGCGCCGCAGTGCTGGATGGCCTCCCAGATCGAGGGCAGCCCGAATGCCTCGCCCGCGTGAATGGTGAAGTGCGCGTTACGCTGGCGCAGGTACTCGAAGGCGTCCAGGTTGCGGGTGGGCGGGTAGCCGGCCTCCGGGCCCGCGATGTCGAAGCCGACCACGCCGACGTCCCGGTAGCGCACCGCGAGCTCGGCGATCTCCATGGAGCGGGCGTTCTGCCGCATCGCGCACAGCAGGGTGCCGATCCGGATGCGCCGGCCCGCCTCGGCGGCCAGCTGTTCGCCCTCCCGGAACCCGGCCTGCACGGTCTCGACGATTTCGTCGAGGTTCATGCCGCGTTCGGTGAACAGTTCCGGGGCGTAGCGGACCTCGGCATAGACCACGCCGTCCTCGGCCAGATCCAGGGCGCATTCCCGGGCGACCCGGACGAGGGCCTCGCGGTCCTGCATGATCCCGCAGGTGTGGGCGAAGGTCTCCAGGTAGCGGACCAGGGAGCCGGAGTCGGCGGAGGCGGCGAACCAGGCGCCGAGCTCGTCCGGGTCGGTGGTGGGCAGGGCGGTGTAGCCGGAGGCTTGCGCCAGCTCGATCACGGTGGCCGGACGCAGGCCGCCGTCCAGGTGGTCGTGCAGCAGGACCTTGGGCGCCTTCCGCAGGCTGTCCGGGGTAATCGAGGTCGACATGGCGACACGGTACTCCGGGGCCAAGCGCTTGCCGCGCGGATTTGATCACCGCACGCTATGATCGATATGGCGTGTGATAAGTGCCCGAAGTTCACTCGAATGGGTGAGCGGTGGCATGGATGAGTGATCGTTTGCGAGCCAGCGAGCGAGCACCGAGCTCAGAGGGGATCGCTCGATCACCGATCGGGTCACGTCCGGTCACCCAACCGAAGATCAATTAGCCCGGTCGCCACAGGCGAACTGCTCCGTTCGGCGCAGCGCAACGTCAAAATTGTGACGATCGCCCGGGGGCCGGTGATGGGTGCCCCCCGACGGTGGCTAGGCTCGGGTCTCCCCTCCCTCCCCACGGACGAAGGTTTGTTGCCGTGAACGAGCCCACTTATTCAAACCCGAGCTTCGACCGGATGCGCAACATGATGGTGCGCGCCGCCGAAGTCCGCGAGAGCGAACAGCAGCAGATCTTCGACGCCCTCGACGAGATCCACGCGCGGCTGTCGCCGGTCGAATCCCTGGGTGCGGTGCGCAAGCGGCTGTCCGAGCTGCCCGACCGCACCGAGGTCAGCGTGCTGGCCGAACGGCTGGACGAGGCGCTGGCCAAGCTGGAGGCGCAGGAGAACTCCGTCTCCGACCTCGGTCGTTCGGTCGAGTCGGTGGTCGACAAGCTGGCCAAGCCGTTCGCGCAGCTGGATGGCCGGCTGGACGGTGTGGCGGGCCGGTTCGAAGGCGTCGCGGGCCGGATGGACGGGCTGGAGGACAAGCTCGGCCACATCCACAAGCGGCTGGACGACCTCGACCTGCACATGGACAAGCAGGACACCAAGGTCGACGCGCTGCCGCGGGAGATCCACGTGCCGCTGCGCGAACGCATCGACCTGATGGAGACCGCGCTGCGCAGCCGGGTCGACGAGGTCGGCGAGGGCGTGCACGAGCACCTGGACGGAACGCGCGAGGCGCTGTACCGGTCGGTCGCGGAGAGCACCGACGCGCTGGGCAAGGCCGTGGTCGGTTCCGTCGAGTCGTCGCGGGACGCGGTGCGCAGCCGGGTCGAGGAGTCGGCTCGGACGCTGACCGGGAAGGTCGACGAGACCAACAACTCCCTGCACGGCAAGCTCGACGAGCACAGCGGTGCGCTGCACAGCAAGCTCGAACAGCACAGCGAGGGCCTGCGCGACGGTGTCACCGAGTCGCGCGACCTGCTGCGCTCCAGCATCGAGGACACCCGCGACAACGTCCGCGAGCTGATCGGCGAGACCCAGGCCGCCCTGGACCCGACCGACCGCCTGGAAGCCCTGGCGGATCGCCTGGAGCAGATCACCAGCCGGCTGGACTCGATGTCCGCTCGGCTGGACGCGGTCGAGAACGGCATCGGCGGCCGCCTCGGCGAGCTGGCCGGTTCGGTCGAGCAGGGCATGCACCAGGTGCGCGGCCGGGTCGACGCCCGCCCCGACAACGACGCGCTGCTGTCCTTGGTCCGCACGGCCAACCAGGAATCCGAGCGCCGCAACGCCGGTCAGCTGGATGAGGCCATGGCCACCTTCGCCGAGCTCATCCTCGGCGGGGGCGCGCCGAGCACCCCGCCGCCGCCCACCGCGCTGCCCCGCCAGCAGCGCCGCGCCCGCGGCCCGAAGTCCAAGTCGGGCAACGGAAACGGCGGCAACAACAAGGAGCTCGAAATGGACTCCGACCATCTGGCCGAAGGCGCCTGATCCAGACCAGAGCCTGAGCAGGGGCGTCGCGCAGCTGATGCGCGGCGCCCCTTCTTGTGTGCGGGTGCCTGTCGCTGGGCCGGTCTCTCTGACGGCGCCCGCCTCTTCGCGCGCCCGGGACGGCCGAACCGGCACCCGATCCGCTGACCGGCAAGATGGTCGGCATGCCCGCTGATCCCGAGAGCCCGGCCGGAGCCCCAGCCGTAGCCGTGGAAAACGACTACGACAGCTTCGCCGAGGGGTACACCGCCGAAACCGAGGCCAATCTCCTCAACGGCTACTACGCCCGCCCCGCGATCGTGGACCTGGCCGGAGACGTGACCGGCCGCCGGATTCTCGATGCCGGCTGCGGTTCCGGCCCCCTCTTCGCCGCCCTGCGCGACCGGGGCGCCACCGTGACCGGCTTCGACGCCAGCGCCAAGATGGTGGAGCTGGCCCG
>DASZNF010000088.1:0-70674 GCA_035551355.1 Pseudonocardiaceae bacterium
GGCCGGGTGTCGCGCGTGCCCGGGTTGTCGCCAGCCCGCATCCGCGTCGGTGTGGGGCCCGCGTTGTCGCTGGCCTTAGGCTTGCGGGTATGCCGGACACGCAGTACGAAGACCTGCTCCGCCACGTGCTGGACACGGGCGCCCACAAGGAGGACCGCACGGGCACGGGTACCCGGTCGATCTTCGGGCACCAGATGCGCTACCGGCTGGCCGAGGGTTTTCCGTTGATCACGACCAAGCGGGTGCACTTCCGGTCGATCGCCTACGAGCTGTTGTGGTTCCTGCGCGGCGATGCGAACGTGGCGTGGTTGCGGGACAACGGGGTGAGGATCTGGGACGAGTGGGCCGCGCCCGACGGTGATCTCGGCCCTATCTACGGGGTGCAGTGGCGGTCCTGGCCCACCCCGGAGCGCGCGCACGTGGACCAGATCAGCGAGGTGTTGCGCACGCTGCGGGAGGACCCGGACTCCCGGCGGATCATCGTGTCGGCGTGGAACGTGGCCGACATCCCGCGGATGGCGTTGCCGCCGTGTCACGCGTTCTTCCAGTTCTACGTCGCCGAGGGCAACCTGTCCTGCCAGCTGTATCAGCGCAGTGCGGACCTGTTCCTCGGGGTGCCGTTCAACATCGCCAGCTATGCGCTGCTCACCCATATGATCGCCGCGCAGGTCGGCCTCGGGGTGGGCGATTTCGTGTGGACCGGTGGGGACTGCCACATCTACGACAACCACACCGAGCAGGTCCGCACCCAGCTCGCCCGGGCGCCGCGGCCGTTCCCGACGTTGAACCTGGCCCCGGCGGAGAGCCTGTTCGACTACGGCTACGAGCACTTCACGCTGGCGGGCTACGACCCGCATCCGGGGATCAAGGCGCCGGTGGCGGTGTGATCGGACTGATCTGGGCCCAGTCGGCGGGCGGGGTCATCGGCCGGGACGGCACGCTGCCCTGGCACCTGCCGGAGGACCTGAGGCATTTCCGATCGCTGACCGCGGGCGCGACGGTTCTCATGGGACGCCGCACCTGGGAGTCGCTGCCGCCTCGGGTGCGGCCGCTGCCGGGTCGCCGCAATCTCGTGCTCTCCCGCACACCGCAGGAGGGCGCGGACACGTTTCCCGGTCTGGCCGAGGCCTTGGCCTGCGTGCCCGGCGATGTGTGGGTGATAGGCGGGGCGGCGGTGTACCGGGCGGCGCTGCCGGTGGCCGACCGGATCGTGGTCACCGAGATCCGGGAGGAGTTCGACGGTGACACACATGCCCCGGACGTCGGTCGCGCGCCGGATTACGTCGGGGCGTGGCAGGAGTCCTCGACCGGGCTGCACTACCGGCTCCTGACCTGGGGCTGAGCTCGGTCTAGTCGCGGGTTGCCGCTGGGGCGGACAGGGCGCGCAGCTCGTCGAAGGCGTGCCGGAGATGCGCGTCCAGGCTCTGGGCGGGGTCGTCGAGCCAGGCCTGGGCGGCGTGGTGGAAGGCGGCGAATCCGGTGTGCGCGGCCAGCCCGGCGAGCCGTTCGGGGACGCCGCGCCGGTGCAGGGCCTGGGTCAGGGCGTCGATGAGGGAGGCGGCCTTGGCCAGTTCCCGTTCGCGCAGCGCCGGGGTAGCGGCGATGACCGCGAACCGGGGTTCGGCGAAGGGGCGGTTGTCTTCCAGGATGTGGACGGATTTCCGGAAGGCGTGCAGCAGCATTTCCAGCGGTGGCAGGCCGTCGGGCGCCTGGGCCACCGCCTGGGTGAGGGCGGCGCGCAGGACGGTCTCGCCGTCGAAGAGCACCTCGCGTTTGTCCGGGAAATGCCGGAAGTAGGTGCGTTCGTTGACACCGGCGCGGGCGGCGATCTGCGCGGTGGTGGTCTGGTCGAAGCCGTGTTCCCGGTAGAGGTCCAGGGCCGCCTGCTGGAGGCGTTGGCGCGCTTCTGCTCCGCTGCGTGGCACGCAACGAGGCTACCCGGAGATGTCAGTGACCGACGCCCCGTTGTGTCAGTCGCTGGCACTACGCGTAGGGTCAGCGCCTGGCGCTAAGTAGTGCCAGTTACTGGCCTAAACGGGAGAGAACCTCATGCACGTCTTCGTCACCGGCGGTACCGGACTGACCGGACCCACCGTCGTCGCCGAGCTCATCGCGGCCGGGCACACCGTCACCGGCCTGGCCCGCTCCGACGCCGCCGCCGCGCGACTGGAATCGCTGGGCGCCACCCCGCACCCCGGCTCCCTGGAAGACCTGGACAGCCTGCGCCGCGGCGCCGCGGCCGCCGAGGGGGTGCTGCACATGGGCTTCGGCGGCGACTTCGCCGACCCAGACGACCTGATCCGGCGCGACCGCACCGCGATCCAGGCCCTCGGCAAGGCGCTGGAACACTCCGGCAAACCGCTGGTCGTCACCTCCGGCACCCTGGTCATGCCCGCCGGCCGGGTGAGCGCCGAGACCGACGAACCCGACCCGGCGGCCATCGCCGCCTTCCGCGTCCCCGGCGAGCAAGCCGCTCTGGGCTACGCCGACCGGGGAGTCCGGGCCGGCGTGGTGCGGCTCGCGCCCACCGTGCACGGCCCCGGCGACTTCGGCTTCATCGCCATGCTCATCGCCACCGCCCGGCAGACCGGAAAATCCGCCTACATCGGCGCGGGCGCCAACCGCTGGCCCGCGGTACACCGGCGCGACGCGGCCACCCTGTTCCGCCTGGCGCTGGAGCGGGCCCCGGCCGGCAGCGTGCTGCACGGCATCGCCGAAAACGTCCCGTTCGCTGACATCGCGAGCATCATCGCCCGGGGCTTGGACCTGCCCACGGTCGCACTGACCCCGCAGGCGGCCGCGACGCATTTCCCCAGCCCGTTCCTGGCCGAGGTCTACGCCACCGACGCCCCGGCCACCAGCGCCCGCACCCAGGAACTGCTCGGCTGGTCACCCATCCACCCGGGGCTGCTCGATGACGTGGCCAACGGCGACTACCTCACCCCACCGGCCGCGTGATCGCGCTGCCGGTGGACGCGCGCTGGTCAGGCACGTTCCGGGCGGAGAACGGCGGCGCGATCAACAACCAGGGCGCCTACCGCGCCAGTTTCCGCGCCGCGCCGCGGTCGGTGCGCCGCCAGTCCCGGGGGCTGATTCCGTTGCCCTGCCGGAAAACCCGGGCGAAGTAGCCGGGATCGGGCAGCCCGACGCGGCGGCCGATCTCGTTGACCGGCAGGTCGGTGGTGCGCAGCAGGGCGCGCGCCTCGGTCATCCGCCGCTCGGTGATCCAGTCCAGCACGGTGCGCCCGGTGCGCCGCCGTACCACCGTGGTCAGGTGTCCAGGGGTCATCCGCAGCGCGCGGGCCACGTCGCGCAGGGACAGCTGTTCGACGAAGCGCCGTTCGATCACGTCGAACACCTCGGCCAGCAGGGTTTCGTTGCTGCGCCGCAGATCGCCCACCACGTCGGTGGCCAGCCGGGCCACGTCGACCAGCAGCAGGGTCAGGTGGGCCAGCGCGGCCTGCTGGTAGCCGGGGGCGCGCTCGGTCAGTTCGGTTTCCAGCGCGGTGATCGAGGCCGACCACCCCGGTTGCCGCGCGGCGGGCACCCGCAGGCGCAGCAGCCCGTCGGGGATGCCGTGCAGGAACGGCAACAGCAGGGGATGGGCCCGCCAGGACACCGGCCCGTCCCCGCCGACCGCGGCCGGGTCGAACAGCACGCACACGCCCGCGCCGGGTGTGTCCACCAGGTCCGGTGCGATCACCGTGCCCGGGGACAGCACGAATGCCAGCCCGTCGCCGGGCTGTTCGAAGAAGACCAGCACCGGGAACTGGTGGATGTGCGGCTGCCGGGACCCGGGCCGGACCCCGGCGGTGAATCGCTGCACGGCGACCGGCGGGGTCTCCGGCGCGGTCGCATACCCCACCACCGGTACCCCGTCGCGATAGCGCACGGCCCGCGTCAGCTGTCCCATTGCACCGAAAATAATCCCATCTTCACCGACAATCGACTCATTTCCCCGACAGCGCAACAAGCACCATGGATGGCATGACGAAACATCCTCCTACCGAGCACGAACCACACGACTACCTGCCGGCCGCCGGACGGGACGCGCTGCTGCCGTTCTACGACCTGCTCACCCTGATCTCCGGCGGCGCGGCCGTGCACCGCGCGCTGATCGGCCAGGCCGGGCTGGCCGCCGGGCAGCGGGTGCTGGAAATCGGCTGCGGCACCGGGAATCTGTCGGTCCGGGCCAAGCGCGCCGAACCCGGCATCGAATTGATCGGCTCCGATCCCGACCCACTCGCGCTGGTCCGTGCGAAGCGCAAGGCCCGCCGCCTGACCGGGATCAGCTTCGAACGCGGCTACGCCCAGCGGCTGCCCTATCCCGACGCCAGTTTCGACCGGGTGCTGTCCTCGCTGATGCTGCACCACCTCGACCACGACACCAAGGTCGCCGCCGCCGCCGAGGTCGCGCGGGTGCTGCGGCCCGGCGGCAGCCTGCACGTGGTCGATTTCGACGGCGACCTGCACGGCATGCACGGCCTGCTGGCCCGGCGGGTGGCGAAATCCGGCCACGCGGGCGACAACCGCGGCGACGGGCTGCCCAAGCTGTTCGGCGCGGCCGGTCTGGACTGCGTCACGGTCGGCGCCCGCAGGCACCCGATCATGGGCGAAGCCGTGTTCTACCGAGCCGTGCGGCCGGCCTAGCCTGCGCAGCGCCGCCTCCCTCCAGGAGTCGGCGCTGCGCGGGCGGCGGTCGGCGGGGGGCGATGGCACTGGTGTGGCGGGCCTGCTGGTCATCGGCGAGGCCCATCCCTTCCTCCGCGTGGCTGACCCGGTCGGTGATCGCCGTCCAGTATGGGCGACGCCATCGACAATCCGTCGACAGACGCCCGAGCCCCAACCGCCGAGGCGGCCGCGATCAGGAGGGGAGAGAAGCGGCGAGGGCAGGCGCGGTCAACTGGGCGCCGGTCGCCTCGATCACCACGTGCTGAGCAGGTTGTCCTTCGCGCGGGCCGCACGCGGAGGACAGCCACTAGCGTTGCCGACCATGACCGGCAACGCGCTACCCGATCCCAGCACCCTGTTCGGCGGGCGGGTCCGGCGCCGGTTGCACGAGGAGCAGGTCATCTGGATCACCACGGTCGGCCGGGACGGAACCCCGCAGCCGAACCCGGTCGGCTTCCTGTTCCAGGACGACCACTCGATCCTGACCTACAACGCCGCCGGCGCGAATCGGCTGGCGCACATCGCGGCCCGCCCCCGGGTCTCGCTGCATTTCGACGGTGACGGCAACGGCGGCGACATCATCGTGTTCACCGGCACCGCCCGCCGCGCCGACGAGCTGCCCGCCCCGCACGAGAACCCGGCCTTCCTCGACAAGTACCGTGACCGGCTGGTCGAGTTCAGCGGCAGCCTGGACAGGTTCAGCGAGCGGTTCCCGGTGCCGGTGCGGATCGAGATCAGCAAGACTCGCGGCTTCTGAGCCCGTCGTTTGTGGACACTGGTCGCCACGCGGCCGGGTCGGCGCCGAACCGGGCCACGTAGTGCCACACGCGCCTGAGGTCCTGTTCGTCGTGGTTGCCCGAGCGGGCGGCCTCGCCGATGAGGCGCGGGTCCAGCCAGCCGTCCACGGCCAGTGACTCGCCCAACCGCACGTACCGTTCGCCACGGAACTCCGGATACTCCCGCAACCGCGCGACGCTCAGCCGGAACCCGGAATGCCACTCCACCGGGCAGGGCAGCAACTCGGCCAGCTCGGCGATCTCGGTGTCGCGATAGCACGGGTCCAGCATCAGGGCCTCGACATCCCGGTCCACCCGCAGCACACCATGCACCTGCGCCTCCACATAGTCGTCCAGCAGATCGGCGTCATCGGCCACAGCGGCGTCGATCAGCGGCGAACACTGTGCCGCCACACCGAACTGCTCGGGCTCGGCATAGGAGTCGGGATAGCTGAAAGTGGCCCGCCGCAACGTATCCGCGGTCAGCCGCAGATGAGCCGAGCCGAACCGGGGCGAGCCGCCGATGCCGCGCCGGTGCAGGTTCAGCGACCCGTATTTCGGACGGTGCGCGGCCGGGGCGTGGTCGTAGGCGGCGCCGAAGATGCGCGACTCCCAGCGCCAGCGGTCGCCGCCGGGATAGGCGGTGCGTCCGCCGTTGCCGGTGCCGGTTTCGAACTGGGAGCGGTACACCCCGTCGGCGCGCATCGCCGCCAGGATCGGGGTTTCGCCGATCAGCCGGTCGGGGTGGAAGTGCAGGGTGATCCGCAGGTCCCCGGGCGCCGGGCCGCCGGTCGCGCGGGCCGCGACGTGCGCGAGGGCGCGAGCCTGCGGGCTGGACATGCCGATCAGTATCGGTCGGCGTGGCCGGAGTCCGGAACCGAAATACTGTGTGCCGTGTTCCCGGCGGTTCGAGTGGAGGTATGCGCCACAATCCACATCACTTCGTCGACGACCCCGAGGTCGTCCGGCGACTGATTCGCGAGAACCCGTGGGGCATCCTGGTCAGCAGCCCGGCGGATCAGCTCGTGGCCTCGCACTACCCGATCCTGCTCGACGAGGACAAGGATGACGAGGACAAGGATCCGGTCACCCGGCGACAGGTCCTCACGGCGCTCCTGGGCGTTAGTGGACGAAATGCCGCAGCAGCCAGTCCTGGGCGGCCTCCGCCACCGCTTCGTCGGCTTTCGTTGGCGTGCCCGGGTTTTCGGCGAACATGTGGGCCAGTCCGGGGACGATGCGATGGTCGGTGGCGGGGGAGCGGCGGGCCAGCGCCTGGTGCAGGCGGGCCTGATCCGGTTGGAACTCGGGGTATTCGTGTTCGCCGGTGAGCAGGAGGATCGCCGCGTCCGGATTGCCTTCGGGCTCGGCAAGGACATCCATGCGGGCCGCGGCTTGGCGGGCGGTGCCGGTCCAGGTGTAGCCGGGTTGGCCGAGGCGTTCGTTGACGGTGATCACCGTCTCCGCGCGAACCGCCGGGTTGATCAGCACCGCGGCCGACACCTCGATCACGGCGCGGGCCAGGGTGAGCAGCGCGGCGTGGCCGCCGGCCGAACCGCCGAGCAGCGCGATCGGTCCGGCCGCGATGGGCAGGCGGGTGCGCAGTTCGCCCAGTACCGCGGGGACGGTGGCGACCGCCTGCTCGACGATCGGCGCGTATCCGTCCAGCAGCAGATCCGCGAATTCGGCCGGGCCCGCGCCGGTGCCGGGGAGTTCCAGATAGATCCGCCAGGCTGGGACCTCGGACAGGGGCAGCGCGGCGGCCAGGGCTGCGGGCGTGCCAGGGGTGCCCAGCAGATGCCAGCCCACCACGACCGGTGCGGCCGCGTCGGTTTTCGGCGGCAGCGCCACGAACGGCACCCCGGCGGCGACACCGGTGATCGGATCACGCATCCGCCGAAACTAGCGCGATCCCAGCGTGACCAGCAGGAATTCCGCGACCGGCGAACA
This sequence comes from Pseudonocardiaceae bacterium, assembly GCA_035551355.1. GTDB lineage: Bacteria > Actinomycetota > Actinomycetes > Mycobacteriales > Pseudonocardiaceae > DATATV01. The sequence goes on from DASZNF010000088.1 coordinate 7,395, forward strand.
CCACCACACCCGTGGTGAACACCCCATCGAGCGAACGCGCCGAGCCGACAAAGCCGAGCCGAGCCCGCCGATCCGAGCGACCGGACCTCCCACACCACTGAGCCTGGCCGAACCACTGAGCCCAGCCGAATCCGCCGAACCGAGCCGTAGCGTTGCCAAGCAGCCGGACCCGGGGTTATCCGAGTTCGGCCAGGCCGGTGGCCAGCGGCTCCAGGATGCCCGGTTCGGCATTCAGCGGCAGGTTCATGATCACCAAGTCCACCCCGGCGTCCCGCCACCGCGCAACGTCCTCGATCGCCACGCCCACCGCCACGTCCGGGTCGATGCGCACGTTCACCGAGCAGGTGATCTCGGTGATGTCCCGGCCGGCCTCGGCGCACCGCTGGGCCAGCGTCTGCTTCAGCTCCCGCCACCGGTCCACATCGGGCACCAGCGCGTTCCACTGCTGCGCCCACCGGGCGACCGCACCCAGGGTGCGGCGCGGACCGGTGCCACCGATGGTGATCGGCGGGTGCGGGCGCTGCACCGGTTTGGGTTCGCAGCGGGCCTCGGTCAGCCGCACGTACCGGCCCTCCAGGGTGGTGGCCGGCGCGTCGAGCAGCCCGATGATCGCCTGCACGCCCTCGTCGAACCGGTCGAACCGTTCCCGCAGCGGCGGCAGGTCGATGCCGTAGGCGTCGCACTCCTGCTGGTTCCAGCCCGCGCCCAGCCCCAACTCCAGCCGGCCGCCGGAAATGATGTCCACGGTGGCGGCCATGTTGGCCAGCACCGCGGGATGCCGGTAGATCATGCCGGTCACCTGGCACCCCAGCCGGATGCGCCGGGTCGCCTGGGCGAGCGCGGCGAGCATGGTCCAGCCCTCCAGATTGGGCCCGGCCGGATCACCCGAGAGCGGATAGAAATGGTCCCAGTTCCAGGCCGACTCGAAGATCGTGATGTCGTCGGCGGCGACCCACACGTCGCGGATGCGGTCCCAGGTGGTGTGTTCGGGGCGGGTTTTGATCGCGAAGCGCACGCGGTCACGCTACTCCGCGAGCTCGTCCTCCTCGGGCTCGTTCTCGGGCTCGTTCTCGGGCACGGACTGCTTGCGGGGCCGGCCGCGTTTGGCGATGCGCGCGGCCCGCTCGGGCATTCGCCCGGCGTCCTTGAGCGCCTCCCGCAGCAGGAACTCGATCTGCGCGTTGGTGCTGCGTAGCTCGTCCCCGGCCCACCGGGCCAGCGCGTCGTGCACCGCCGGGTCCAGCCGCAGCAACAGGCTCTTACGGTCTACCACCAGCGGCCGCTAGTGGTAGAGGGAGCCGGCGTTGACGATCGGCTGGGTGTCCCGGTCCCCGCACAACACCACCAGCAGGTTGGACACCATCGCCGCCTTGCGCTCCTCGTCGAGTTCCACCACGTCGTGCTCGTCCAGCTGCGCCAGCGCCAGCTGCACCATGCCCACCGCGCCGGTGACGATCCGCTGCCGCGCGGCGACCATCGCGTCGGCCTGCTGGCGGCGCAGCATGGCCTGGGCGATCTCCGGGGCGTAGGCCAGCCGGGTCAGCCGGGACTCGATGATCCGCACCCCCGCCGAGGCGACCCGGTCGGAGATCTCCGCCGACAGCTGCCCGGTGATCTCCTCGGCGTTGTCCCGCAACGAGAGCCGGGTGTCGCCGTGGGAGTCGTAGGGGTAGCTGGTGGCGATGTGCCGCACGGCGGTCTCGGTCTGGATCCGCACGAACTGGATGAAGTCGTCGACCTCGTAGAGGGCGCGGGCGGTGTCGGCGACCTGCCACACCACGACCGCGGCGATCTCGATGGGGTTGCCCTCGGCGTCGTTGACCTTGGTCGTTTCGGTCTCGTGGTTGCGTATCCGGGTGGAGACCGCTCGCCTCTTGGTCAGTGGGTTGAACCAGCGCAGTCCGGTGGTGCGGGTGGTGCCGGTGTAGCGGCCGAACAGCTGCACCACCCGGGCCTGGCCGGGCAGCACCGGGGTCAGCCCGGCCATGATGAGGATTCCGGCCAGCAGCACCAGCACACCGAGCACGACTCCCACCGCGCCCAGCCCGGCGCTGCCGGTGGCGGCGCCCACGATGCCCAGTACCAGTAAGGCCGCTCCGCAGAGGATGGCCAGGATGCCCACCACCAGCATGGCGATGCCGCCCAGGCCGGTGATCACGCGTTCCCGCACGGTCGGGGTGTGGGGCAGAGCGTCGGATTGTTCCGGTTGCGCGGCCATCGGGGTGCCTCCAGGGAAGGTGGGTGACAAAACCCTAGCATAGTGATATCACTTTTAATCGTGTCGTCGCGCGCTCGGCGTGACGCGAGGGGAGAACCAACACCGATGGCACAGCGACAACTGGAGATCGACAAGATCTCCAAGCGCTACGGCGACCTCGTCGCCCTGCGCGAGATGAGCTTCGCCGTCCGCGCGGGGGAGCTGTTCGGCTTCGTCGGCAGCAACGGCGCGGGCAAGACCACCACCATGCGCATCGCCCTCGGCGTGCTGTCGGCCGACTCCGGCGAGGTCCGCTGGGACGGCAAACCGATCACCGCGCAAACCCGCCGCCACATCGGCTACATGCCCGAAGAACGCGGCCTCTACCCGAAGATGAAGGTCGCCGACCAGCTCATCTACCTCGCCCGCCTGCACGGCCTGTCCACCCGCGAGGCCAACCGCTCGGTGGACACCTGGCTGGAACGCCTCGGCGTGGCCGCCCGCCGCGACGACGAGGTGCAGAAACTGTCCCTGGGCAACCAGCAACGCGTCCAGCTGGCCGCCGCGCTGGTGCACAACCCGCAGATCCTGGTGCTGGACGAACCGTTCTCCGGCCTGGACCCGGTCGCGGTGGACGTGATGAGCGACGTGCTGCGCGAAAAATGCGCCGAGGGCGTGCCCGCGGTGTTCTCCAGCCACCAGCTCGACCTGGTCGAACGGCTCTGCGACCGGGTCGGCATCGTGCGCGCCGGATCGATGGTCGCGCTGGGCGGCATCGAGGAACTGTGCGCCGCCGGCGGAGACCACCTGCTGGTCGACGCCCCCGACGCGCCCGCCGGCTGGGCCCAGGGACTGCCCGGCGTCATCGCCACCGGCGCCGAAGGCCGCCACACCGTGCTGGAACTGCAACCCGGCACCGACGACCAGGCCATCCTGAAAGCCGCACTGGACACCGGCCCGGTGCGGGAGTTCACCCACCGCCGCGCCACCCTCACCGAACTGTTCCGCCACGCCGTCAGCAGCGACGGCCCCGAAGGGAGCCAGGCGGCATGACCGGCACCGAACCGATCCTGGGCAACTGGCCCGCCGTGCGACTGGTCGCCGGCCGCGAACTGAGCACCCGGCTGCGCACCCGCTCCTACCGCATCACCACCGCCATCCTGGCCATCCTGATCATCGCCCTGTGCGTGATCATGAAACTGGTCAGCGGGTCCAGCTCCGGCTACGAGGTCGGCTTCACCGGCGCCACCCAGCCCCTGGCCAGCCCGCTGCACCAGGTCGCCGCCGCCCTGGGCCAGACCGTCACCGACCACACGGCGACCAGCCAAGCCGACGGGGAGGCCCAGCTGCGCTCCGGAAAGCTCGACGCGCTGATCATCCCCGACGCCAAATCCACCTCCGGGTTCAGCGTCGAGGTCAAGAAGGACATCGACGCCAACCTGCGCACCGCGCTCAACGTGCTGGCCGGGCAGATCGCGCTGGACGAGCAGATCGTCAAACTGCACGGCAACCCCGCCACCGTGCGCGCCGCCGAAGCCGAGGCCACCGCGACCGTGCACCCGCTGCAGGCGCCCTACCCGTACCAGACCCAGCAACTCGTGCTCGGCATCGTCGCCGGGGTGCTGATCTACCTGTCCCTGATGATCAACGGCCAGATGGTCGCCCAGGGCGTGGTCGAGGAGAAAACCAGCCGGGTGGTGGAACTACTGCTGTCCACCGTCCGCCCCTGGCAGCTCATGGCCGGCAAGGTGCTGGGTATCGGCACCGTCGGGCTGATACAGATGCTGGTCATCGGCGTCTGCGGCATCGTCGCCGGCCTGGCCACCGGAGTGCTCACCGTGTCGGTCACCGCCGCCGTGGGCACCGTGATCTGGCTGATCGTGTGGTATCTGCTGGGCTTTTTCATGTACGCCATCGTGTTCGCCGCCCTCGGCGCCCTGGTGTCCCGGCAGGAAGAGGTCGGGTCCGTGGTGTCCCCGGCCATGATCCTGGTCATCGCCGGCTACGTCGTGGGCATCTCCGTCCTGCCCAGCGACCCCAGCAGCTCCCTGGCCGAGGTCATGTCCGTCATCCCGGTGTTCGCCCCCACCCTCATGCCGATGCGCCTGGCCATGGGCGGCGTCCCCGCCTGGGAGGCCATCGTGTCGGTCGGACTGGTCATCATCCTGATCCCCGCCCTGGTGTGGCTGGCCGCGCGGATCTACCGCAACGCCGTGCTGCGCTCCGGCGCCCGGGTCAAGCTCAGCCAGGCCCTGCGCGCGGCCTGACCGGGCCAGCGGGGTGGGCGGACCGTCGAGGGAGCGGCCCGCCCACCCCACCCGACACTCCGCGCAACCCCGGCCCCGACGTCCCGCCGCGATTCGTGCCACGATGAACACATGGCCGCTGTGCTGTGGCTGATCCTCGGCGTCGCGCTGATCGCGGCCGAAGTGCTCTCCGGGGCCTTCGTGCTGGTGATGCTCGGCGTCGCGGGCCTGGCTGCCGCGGCCGGCGCCGCGCTCGGCGCCGACCTGGCCATCAGCGCCGCGGTGTTCGTGCTCGCCGCCGGCGGCGGCATCGTGCTGGTCCGGCCCGCGCTGATGCGCCACATGCACAGCGTCGAACCGGTCAAGACCAACATCGAAGCGCTGGTCGGCGAACGCGCCACCGTCATCGAGCCGGTCAACGCCGACTCCGGCCGGGTCAAGATCGGCGGCGACCTGTGGTCGGCCCGGGCCTTCGACGAGACCGAAGTGCTCGAAGTGGGCCGATCTGTCACCGTGATGAGCATTTCCGGCGCCACCGCAGTCGTCTGGGGCGGCCCGTGACCATCGAGGGGAGCAGCCTGTGATCACACTCATCGTGGTCATCATCGTCGTCATCATCGTGCTGACCACCGCGGTCAAATCGGTGATGGTCGTACCGCAGGCGCAGGCGGCCGTGGTGGAAAGACTGGGCCGCTACCGCACCACCGCCGCACCCGGCCTGAACATGCTGCTGCCGTTCATGGACCGCGTGCGCGCCCGCATAGACCTCCGCGAACAGGTGGTGTCCTTCCCGCCCCAGCCGGTGATCACCCAGGACAACCTCACCGTGTCCATCGACACCGTCGTCTACTTCCAGGTCACCAACCCGCAGGCCGCGGTGTACGAGATCTCCAACTACATCGTCGGTGTCGAGCAGCTGACCACCACCACACTGCGCAACCTGGTCGGCGGCATGAGCCTGGAGGAGGCGCTGACCTCCCGCGACCAGATCAACCACCAGCTGCGCGGCGTCCTGGACGAAGCCACCGGCCGCTGGGGCATCCGCGTGGCCCGGGTCGAACTCAAGGCCATCGACCCGCCACCGTCCATTCAGGACTCGATGGAGAAGCAGATGCGCGCCGACCGGGAGAAGCGCGCCATGATCCTCACCGCCGAAGGCCAGCGGGAATCCTCCATCAAGACCGCCGAAGGCCAGAAGCAGGCCCAGATCCTGGCCGCCGAAGGCTCCAAGCAGGCCGCGATCCTGGCCGCCGAAGCCGAACGGCAGTCCCGGATCCTGCGCGCCCAGGGTGAACGGGCCGCCCGCTACCTGCAGGCCCAGGGCCAGGCCAAGGCGATCGAGAAGGTGTTCGCCGCGATCAAGGCGGGCAAACCCACCCCGGAAGTGCTGGCCTACCAGTACCTGCAGACCCTGCCCCAGATGGCGCAGGGCGACGCGAACAAGGTGTGGCTGGTGCCCAGCGACTACGGCAAATCGCTGGAGAACTTCGCCCGCGCCCTGGGCAAGCAGGGCGACGACGGGGTGTTCCGCTACGAACCATCGGCCGAAGACACCCCCGCCCCGCCCATCGCCGAGGACGACGAAGCCATCGCCGACTGGTTCGACACCTCCACCGACCCCAAGGTCGCCGAGGCCGTCGCCGCCGCCGAAGCCGTGGCCCGGCAGGAAGTGCCCAGCCCGCTCACCCCGCTGTCCCGCCCCGCGGTCGGCAACGACAAACCCAGCCCCTCCCTGCCGACCACACCGCCGGAACCGCCCGCGCCACCGGCCACCCCGTGACCGTCCGGTGTGGCCGGTCGGGCCGCGTTCTCGCAGCCCCCGGCCACACCGCGGCCCACGGAACCGGCCGGCCAAGATCCACCCCAGTTGATCTCCGTTACTCCGGGTGGCCTAAGATCACCGGCCTATGGCCAGCCACCGAGACGAACTGCGCGACCGGCGCGCCGGACACCGGTCCCGCCGCCCTCTGCTCGCCGACGCCGCCATCGCCGTGCTGGCCAGAGACGGCGGCCGCGGCCTGACCCACCGCGCGGTCGACCGGGCAGCCGCCGTGCCCGAAGGCACCACCAAGAACTATTACCCCACAAGGGAAACCCTGCTCGCCGCGGCCGCAGAACGAATGGCCGAGGAACACCGCGCCGCTGTGGCCCAACTGCGCGAAACCACCCCGGCCACCGCCACCCCGGCCCAGATCCGGATGCTCTACCCGGCCCTGATCCGCCGCGCCGTGCAGCACGACCCCACCCAGATGCTCGCCATGTTCGAGCTGTACCTGGAAGCCGTGCGCCGCCCCGCCATCCGGGACTCTCTCGGCGACATGGTCACCGCCAACGCCCGCGCCAACGCCGAACTGCACCACGCCGCCGGCGTGCCCAGCACCCCGGCCGACACCGGCCTGCTCGACGCCTGTCTACTCGGCGCGATCATCTCCCAGCTCGCCCTGCCCGAGGAGGCGCTGCGCGCCACCGGCCTGGACGACCCGGACGTCCTGGGCGCCCAGCTGTTCGACGCCGCCACCCCCGAACCCGAGGACGACACCGAACACGTCGCCACCGTGCACCAGCTGCCGCTCAAGGCGTAACAGCGGGAACGCGGGAAGGGCGGGGCGGCGCCCGGGACACCACCCCGCCCGCGTAGGTGCGGCTCAGACTCGGCTCACGCCGACGACATCAGTCGAACGACGCGATATCGATCACGAACCGGTACCGCACATCGCTGGCCACCACCCGGTCGTAGGCCTCGTTGATCCGGTCCACGCCGATCGTCTCGATCTCCGGGGTGATCCCGTGCTCACCGCAGAAGTCCAGCATCTCCTGGGTCTCCCGGATCCCGCCGATCTTCGACCCGGCCATCTGCCGCCGCCCGCCGATCAGCGAGAACAGCTGGATCGGCACCGGGTTCTCCGGCACCCCCACGAACACCAGCGCACCGTCGTTGTTCACCAGGCTCAGAATCGCGTCGATGTCGATGTTGGCCGACACCGTGCACACGATCAGATCGAACGACTTCGCCAACTTCTCGAACGTCGCCGGATCACTGGTGGCGTGGAAGTGATCCGCGCCGAAGGCCAGACCATCGTCCCTCTTGCGCAGACTCTGCGACAGCACCGTCACCTCAGCGCCGAGGCCGTGCGCGATCTTCACGCCCATATGACCAAGACCGCCCATGCCGAGGATGGCCACCTTCTTACCCGGGCCCGCGCCCCAGTGGTGCAGCGGCGAGTACAGGGTGATCCCCGCGCACAGCAGGGGAGCGGCCTTGTCCAGCTCGATCGAGTCCGGAATGCGCAGCACGTAGTTCTCGTCGACCACGATCTGCTGGCTGTAGCCGCCGTAGGTCGGCTCGCCGTCCTGGCCGTAGGAGTTGTAGGTCTGGGTCTCCCCGTTGAGGCAGTACTGCTCCTCACCGGCCAGGCACCTCTCGCACTCCCGGCAGGAGTCCACGAAGCACCCGACGCCCACCCGGTCGCCGACCGCGTAGCGGGTCACCGCCGAACCGACCTCGGCCACCACCCCGGCGATCTCGTGCCCGGGCACCAGCGGGAAAATAGCCTCGCCCCATTCCTCCCGGGCCTGGTGAATGTCGGAATGGCAGATACCGGTGAACTTGATGTCAATGCGCACATCGTGCTCACCGACGCTACGACGGGTGATCGTGGTGCGCTCCAGCGGGGCCTTCGGCGCCGGCGCGGCAAATGCGGACACAGTTGTCGTCATCAGTCCTTTTCTCCCTGAACGGCACACGGCCGCTCACCTAGACAACACATTCGATTACCCGAAGAACGCGCAACAGAAAGCGCGGAACCGGACGGACAGCGTTACTGCGACGCCGTCCAGTTCGCCAGCAACCGCAACGCCGCCTCGTCGGCCGAGCCCGGCGGCACGGTGTACACGCACATCGTCTGATCCGGATCGTCCGGGAAGGTGATCGACTCGTACGACACCGTCAGATCACCCACCACCGGATGGTGATAACGCTTCGTCCCGTGCGTCTTCTCCCGCACGTGATGATCCGACCACCAGCGCCGGAATTCCGGACTCTTCATCGCCAATTCCCCGACCAGACCGGTCAACCGAGGATCATCGGGATAACGCCCGGCCGCCAGGCGCAGAATTCCCACCGATTCGATCGCGATCGCCGTCCAGTCCGGAAACAATTCCCGCGCCGACTCGTCCAGCAGGATGAACCGGGCCATGTTGCGTTCCCGCGCAGGCAACGCACCGAAATCGGTGATCAACGCCCGCGCCAGCCGATTCGTGGCCAGCACGTCCATCCCGCGGCCGAGCACGAACGCGGGGGAGTGCTCGTCCAGCGAGTCCAGCATGGCCAGCACGCCCGGCCGCACCCGCTGCGCCCGGGCAGCCCGCCGGGTCCGCTTCGGCCGCTGCCGGGTCAGGTCGAACAGGTACCCGCGCTCCACCTCGTCCAGCTGCAGCGCCCGGGCCACCGCGTCCAGCACCGAATCCGACACGTTGAGGTGGCGGCCCTGCTCCAGACGCGTGTAGTAGTCCACGCTCACCCCGGCCAGCCGCGCCAGCTCCGCGCGACGCAGCCCGGGAACCCGGCGCGCACCGCCATCGGTGGCCACGCCGATCTCCGCCGGGCTCAGGCGGGCCCGGCGCGACCTGAGGAACTCACTGAGTTCGGCGTTCTGCTGCACCTATTCAGTATCTATGCGCATCCGGCGATGTGCCCGGCCCAAGCTGGCCCTGTCAGACCTACCCGGCGGGCCCGGACGCCGAAGCGCCGTTCGCGGTGGCCGCGCTCAGCTGACCCAGGGCTTGGTCGATCAGCGTGGTCAACGCGGTGTTTTCGGTGGTGGACCACTGGGCGTAGGCGATCTTGAACACGGCGACCGCGGTCTCCGCGGTGAGACTCGCCACCGGATCGGCCACCCCCCGCGCCCGCAGCGCGTCGACGATGACCCCGGCCAGCGCGGCCCGCTTGAGCAGCTCCCGCTCCTGCAGCTCCCGGTTGGCCGCGACGATGGCCTGCCGGCGCCGGGCCAGCTCACCCCGGTCCTCGACGATGGCCGCGACCGCGCGCAACCCGTCGGCCACCGCGTCCATCGGGGTCGCCGAGGCCGGGGCGGCCGCGACGGCGGCGGCGTAGGCCTCGGCCAGCAGGGTCTGTCCGGAGAACAGCACCTCGCGCTTGTCGGTGAAGTGCCGGAAGAACGTCCGCTTGGTCAGGCCGGCGCGCTCGGCGATGTCGGCGACCGTGGTGTCGTCGAAGCCCCGCTCGGCGTACAGCTCGAGAGCGGCCTGCTCCAGGCGGCCGCGCGCGTTGGGCTCCCATCGACTCACGCAGCCATCCTAGGTGATGACACCAGGTGTCGTTGTCGTGCTACCGTTGACGGCACCAGGTGACATCAAACCAGGGGAGACGAACCATGACCGACCGCTATGAGGGCAAGCGCGTGGTGATCACCGGCGGCACCAGCGGCTTCGGCCTGACCACCGCGAAACAGCTGGTCAACGGGGGAGCGAGGGTCCTGGTCACCGGCCGATCGACCGACGCGCTGGAAGCCGCGGCCAAGGAACTGGGGGAGCGGGCCAGCGTGCTGCGCAGCGACGCCGCGTCCCCGGCCGACCTCGAAGAACTAGCCGAACGGGTGAAAACCGATCTCGGTGGGGTTGATCTGCTGTTCGTCAACGCCGGGGTGACCCGGTTCGTGCCGTTCGAACAGGTCGACGAGGACACCTACGACCGGTTGTTCGACATCAACGCCAAGGGCGCGTACTTCACCGTGCAGAAACTCGCCCCGCTGATCGTCGACGGCGGCGCGGTGGTGCTGACCACCTCGGTGGCCAACGTGAAGGGCCTGGCCGGGGTGAGCGTGTACTCGGCGAGCAAGGCCGCGCTGCGCTCCATGGCCCGCACCATTGCCCGCGAGCTCATGCCCCGCAACATCCGGGTCAACGCGGTCACACCCGGCCCGATCGACACCGGCATCCTGGACAAGGTCATGCCGGCCGAAGCCGCCGAGCAGACCAAGAACCAGATGCGGGAGAACAACCCGATGAAGCGGTTCGGGCGGCCCGAGGAGATAACCAAGGCCGTGCTGTTCCTCGGTTTCGACGCCACCTTCACCACCGGAGCCGAACTCGCGGTCGACGGCGGCGCCTCGCAGCTCTAGTTGCTCGCGGTCCCGTTGTCGGCCGGTCGCAGCAGGCAGGTCCGGTAGGTAGGCCGGGCTCAGCGATACGGCAGGAGAGCGTTCGATACACCTTACTTAACATAATGTCGCTTATCGGCTATACGGGATGATCGGCTTTGACCTGGAGAGAGGCGTTTGTGGACTGTTTCGGCAGTGCCGGTGCAGCGTCTCCCGGAGCTGTTGCCCACGTCCTCGTTGGGTCGCGTGGATTCTCTCGGCCGGGACCGAGACTGCTGGGCGTGGCAGCCGTGGAGGCATGTGCGACCCGAGGGGCCGGCGGGATACCCCAGCTCGGCGGACCCAAGGACTCCACCTAATAACGTCACAGTGACGTTATTAGGTGGAGTCAGCGGACGCTGAAACACTGCGATGCGAAGTTCCCCAGACTGATAAGTCGATCATGTGGGCTATCGGCAGCCCGGTCGGCTGGACCAGGCGTCATGATCGCGTCGCGCGCATGTTGTGCATGTGGTGAATCCGGATTCGGGGCCGCGCGGATAACGACGGCGGCAGTCGGGCACTCCCCACTCGCCTGACTGACCTCCATCCGGACATTTCATGCATAACGTGCATTATGCATGAAATCGTGAGCAAGATCAACTTAGCGATTCGCGCCTGTCACTGGCGTGCCGAGCCTGTCACTGGGCTGCTCTCCTACTTCCCTGCAGCTTCTCGGGGTGCTGCGGCGCGAGCCGCCGCCGCGCGGGCCAACCGCATCTTGGGTAGAAACGGCCGCTCCTCTCCCCTGCTGGCTCGGCAACGAGCGGATGCCCACGCTATTAGGGGTTGGTGGGCGCGACTGTGGGCGTCGTCAGCGGAGCCGAGGTCGTACGGCTGCTTGCCGTCGTGGTCGTGGTGGTCGTCGTGGTGGTGGTTGGCGGGGCGGGATTGGCGGGCGCGGCAGCGTTGCCCGGTGGCGGGGCGGTCTGGATCCAGCGGGCGTAGCCGTTGTCGTTCTCGCAGGTGATCCGGGCGCCGTTACTGGCCAGCACCGTGCTGCCGAGTGCCGCCCGCGCGCAGAATTCGCCCGCGCGGTACCGAGTTCGCGCCAGTGGCGCCGCGTTGACCGCCGGCAAGGAAGCGGCCGCCCGGGTGGGATCGGCCAGGCGGGTGGCGACCGAACCGGTGAACGTCGGACCGGTAGCGGCCGGAGTGGCGCCAATCGCCGGTGCGGCCGTGGTCGTCCGGTTTGGCGACGGGGCCGGAGTGGTTGCCGCACAAGCGGTCAGGGTGAACAGCGCGCCGAGCGCGATGGCGGCCGCGGCGAGACGAGTGTGAATGACTGCCCCCAAGTCGCACGAATGTGGCGTTGGGACAGTCGGCTTGCGGCGCCCGAGTGTTGCCGGCGCGGCGGTTGTCGTACCTGTGCGGTATCAAGATCGACATGTTGGTGATGGACGCGCAGCGGGCCTTTTTCGCGGCTCGGCGCCCGCGGAAGGACTCTCCGCACACGACCGCGGCCTACCGGCGCGATCTGGCCGGGCTGACCACCCTGCTGGCCGACGAACTCGGGCAGCAGGCCGAGTTCCTGTCCGTCGCGGACATCACGGTGAACGCCCTGCGGGCCGCGTTCGGCGCGTTCGCCGACCAGCATGCCAAGAGTTCCGTGTTGCGGGCCTGGTCGACCTGGAACCAGTTCCTGACCTTCTGCGTGTGCGACGGGCTGTTGCCGGGCAATCCGATGGTCGCGGTGGCCCGGCCCAAGCCCCCTCCCCTGTCCCCCAAGCCGCTGCGTGGGGAGGACACCCCCGAACGCCTGCTGGCCGCGGTCGCGGGCGGAGCGAGCCGGGCTCGGCGGCCGTGGCCGGAGCGGGATCTGCTGGTGATCGCGTTGGGGCTGGTCGCGGGGCTGCGATCGGCGGAGATCCGGGCGTTGCACATCGGATCGCTGGCCGGGCGGACCGGCGAGATGCGATTGCATGTGCGGGGCAAGGGCAATCAGGACCGGTCGATTCCGGTGCAGCCGGCCATGGAGCGGATCGTGGCGAGTTATCTGGCCTCGTGCCGGGAGCGGTTCGCGGGGCAGCGGTTCGGGCGGTCGGCGGCGCTGGTGCGGGATCATGAGGGCGAGCCGATCGGGCGGGGTGCGCTGGATTACCTGGTGAAGTGTTGTTACCGATGGGCTGGGCTACACGATCGGGTGCCTTCGGGGGCGAGTCTGCACGCGTTGCGGCACACCTTCGCCACCCGGCTGGCCGAGGACGGGGCGTCCGCGTCGGAGATCATGGCGCTGCTGGGGCACGCGAGCCTGGCCACCAGCCAGAACTACATCGAGGCCACCGGGCGGGAGCAGCGGGCGGCGGTGGCCAGTAACCGCACCTACGGCACCCTGAACCAGCTGACCGCGCTACCCGACCGGTCGTGAGGAGCTACCCGGCCGGTCCCGGAGCCGGTTCAGCGCAGGCGTTCCAGGTCGCGGGCGGTGTTGACCAGTTCGTCGGCCAGTTTGCGCAGTTCGTGTCCTTCCGCGCCGTCGTCGACGGCGGTGACCACGTCCTCGGCGGCGCAGCGGAGTTGGAACAGGCGGTCCTGGAGGTCGGCCAGTTCGGTGGCGGAGAGCACCACGGCGTCCTCGGGCAGTCCGCCGCGCTGCACGGCGGTGCGGCGTTCGTAGGCGCGTTGCCGGCAGGGCTGGGCGCAGTAGCGGCGTGGCCGGCCGACCACGCGGCCCTCGTCGGGCAGGCGGCGTCCGCACCAGGCGCAGTGGCGTGGTTCGCCACCGAATGTCCGTCGGGGTCCGATTCGGTCGGTTCCGGCAGGCTGGGGATCGTTGCTGCGCACCACGGCATCATGCCTGTCCGCCGGTCCGGGTTGGACGGCGACACCCTGTCTGTCTGCCGGTGTGGTGCCGGTCATCGCAAAGCCATGTGAATTACACCGGGATTGGGGACACTGGCGGGATGCACGAGCGGCATCCGTATCTGTCCGGTCCGTACCCTCGGGCGTTCGCGCACCGCGGTTGGCATGTGGGTGACCTGGCCGGGTTGGAGAACTCGCGGGGTGCGTTCCACCAGGCGGTGGCGGAGGGCTACCGGTACATCGAGACCGATGTGCACGCCACGTCGGACGGTGTGGTGGTGATGCACCATGACGCCACGTTGGAGCGCACCACAGATGGGCGGGGCGCGGTGGCGGAGTTGCCGTGGTCGATGGTGTCGGGGGCGCGGGTCGGCGGTCGGGAGCCGGTGTGCCGGTTGGACGAGCTGCTGGAGGAGTTGCCCACGGCGTTGTTGAACATCGATGTGAAGGCGGATTCGGCGGTCGAGCCGGTGGTGGCGACGCTGCGTCGGTGCGGTGCGTTGGGCCGGGTGTGTCTGGCGTCGTTCTCGGACGCGCGGTTGGCGCGGTTGCGGAAGTTGGGCGGGCCGGGGTTGCTGACCTCGATGGGGCCGAAGTCGGTGGCCGCGTTGTGGGCGGCGGGTCAGACCGGGGTGTCGGTGCTGGCCGGGTTGTCGCGGGGGCGGATGGCGCAGGTTCCGGTGCGGCAGGGGCCGTTGCGGGTGGTGTCGCCGGGGTTGTTGAAGGTGGCGCGGCGGTCGGGTGTGGAGGTGCATGTGTGGACGGTGGACGAGCCGTCCCGGATGGCGGCTTTGCTGGATGTGGGGGTGGACGGGTTGGTGACCGACCGGCCGGATCTGCTGCGGGATGTGTTGCGGGCGCGGGGTTGCTGGTCCGAGCGCGTCTGAGAACCATGCGGGGTCAGGGTTTGGGGGCTTTGCCCTGCCAGGCGGCTTTCCAGGTTTGGGGGCCGAGCAGGCCGGAGTCCTTGATGCCGTTGGCTCGTTGCAGGGCGAGTACTGCGGTGCGGGTTTTGGCGCCGTAGCAGCCGGTGCCGTCGAAGGCGAAGCCGTAGGCGTTCATGCGCAGTTGCCATACGCGCAGGGCGGGGGCGCAGTCGCCGTAGTTGTAGACCTTGCCGGGCCAGGCGGGTGTGGTGGCGGTGCCGCCGATGCTCGCGGCCTGGGCGTAGGTGGGGACGCGGTGGCTGGCGGCGTCGCGGTCGGCGCGCAGGTGCAGGCTGGCGGCGCAGGTCCAGGGTTGCCAGCCGCGCATGCGGTAGAGGTAGAGGGCGCGGTAGTCCTGTTCGGCTGGGCTGGCCTGGTTGGGGCGGCCGGTGCCGCCGATGCTGTGCCAGGTGGCGAGGTCGAACTGGTAGGCGCCGAAGTAGTGGCCGCTGGCCGAGACGGCGGCGTAGTTGTCGCCGGATTCGCAGTTGCGCAGTTGGGCCCAGACGTTGGGGGCGGGGTCGGCGGCGGCGGTGGCGTGGGTGAGGGCGGTGGTGGTGAGTTGCAGGCCGGCGGCCAGGGCGGTCAGGACGAGCAGGCGGGCCGCGGGTCTGCCGAGTCGGCGGATGATCGTCAGCATGCTCGGACGGTATGCAACGGCCTCACCAGCCACAACTTCAACTGCGAAATCTCCAGTATCAGTTATCCCCCGTGTGGGTGGGCGCGTCGACACGCCGATGGTTGGGCGTGGTTTTTTCGGCGTGGTGTTCGAACGGGTGCGCCGGTTGTCCGCTCAGCGGAGGAGTGAACGTTGGGCATCAACTCGGGCGGTTGGGGCACTTCGGATAGTCCGGGGCCGTTAGAGTCCGTGGTCTCCCGGTCCGTTGGATGGGCCGGGCGGGAAGGGCGGGCGCAGGTGCAGGACGCAGACGGACCCTCGATCTCGGGCGCGGAGCTGCGGCGGCAGCGGCGGGCCTGGTACGCCTACGGGTGGGCGGCGCACAGCTTCGAGACGACGGTCATCGTCGTGTTCATGAGCCGCTACTTGCCTGCGGTCGCGGAGAACGCGGTGGGCAAGAACGGCCGGTTGCATGTGCTGGGCATCCCGATCGCGCCGCAGTCGCTGTTCGCCTACGAGGTGTCGTTCTGCGCGATCGTGCTGATCTTCCTGATGCCGATCGTGGGCGCGCTGGCCGACCGGACCGGCCGCAAGCGCGAGTTGATGCTGGGGTTCGGGTATGTGGGCGCGTTGTGTTCGGTGGCGATGTGGTTCGTCTCCGGCTCGGACTGGGCGCTCGGCTCGATCCTGTTGATCGTCGGCTATCTGACGTACACCTGTGCGAATGTGGTGTTCAATTCTTTTCTGCCGGATCTGGCGGCGGCGAATGAGCGGGACAAGGTGTCCTCGGTGGGGTGGGCGCTGGGTTATGTCGGCGGCGGGATTCTGCTGGCACTGAATTTCGTGGTGAGTTTCCTGATCTCCGACCAGACGCTGGTGGCGCGGATCTCGCTGTGCTCGGCCGGGGTGTGGTGGGCGTTGTTCGCGTTGGTGCCGTTGCGGATTCTGCGCAACGCGCCGCGCGTGGTCGAGCAGCGGGCGCCGGTGACCGGGTCGGTGGTGACCGCGGGTTTCCGGCAGCTGGGTGACACGCTGAAGCATTTGCGGTTGTTCCCGTTGACGATCCTGTTCCTGGTCGCCTATTTGGTGTACTACGACGGGATCAACACGGTCATCACGTTGGCCGCCGATTATGGTCAGAACGCGTTGAAGCTGGGTCAGACGACATTGTTGTCGGCGATTCTGATCGTGCAGTTCGCGGCGTTCGGCGGCGCGTTGTGGCTGGGGCGGCTGGCCGACCGGTTCGGCGCGAAGCGGGTGATCGGCTACAGCCTGATCGTGTGGATCGGCGTCGTGGTGGCGGCGTACTTCCTGCAGGCGGGCAGCGCGGTGGAGTTCTACCTGCTGGCGTTGGTGCTGTCGGTGGTGATGGGCGGCACGCAGGCGCTGTCCCGGTCGTTGTTCTCCAGCATGATCCCGGCGGGCAAGGAGGCGGAGTACTTCAGCCTGTACGAGATCTCCAGTTCGGGTTCCAGCGCCCTGGGGCCGTTGGTGTACGGGCTGGCGTTGCAGGAGACCGGCAGCTACCGGGTGGCGATCTTCTCGTTGATCGTGTTCTTCGTGATCGGCCTTGGCCTGCTGGTGCCGTTGAACGTGAAGCGGGCGATCGCCGCGTCGGGCAACGCGTTGCCCAGGAGTCTGGGTGGTCCCGTGGAGGTGGCTTCGGACGCGGCGGCCGCCTGAGCCGCTTGTGCCCTGCTCCCCTGCCCTGCTCCCCCGGGCGCACCGGTTCCACGGCGAGTCGCGGCCACTGGCGGCCGGGGTGCGGCTGTTGAGCTTCCTGCGGTAGGGGCGGCTGGTCAGAGCAGGTCGAGGGTGGTGTCCAGGATCTGGCGCAGTTCATCGGGGTCACGGCCGGTGCGGGCGAGCAGGCGCAGGCCGTTGATGGTGTTCATCAGCATGGCGGCCAGGGCGGCGGGGTCGCGGCCTGCGGTGATCTCGCCGGTGAGACTGCCCTCCTCGATCAGCGCGCGCAGGGTGTCGCGCAGCCGGTCGAACATGCGGCGCACGAGTTCGGCCGCGGCTTCGTCGGTGGCGGCGAGTTCGACGGCGGTGTTGACCGCGAAGCAGCCGGCCTGGTCGTCGGTGGCCAGGTAGGGCTGCACGGCGGCGCGGATGCGGTCGCGCACCGGGCCCGTTTGGGTGGTCAACGCGTCGGTGAGCTTGCTGGCCTCATGATCGTGGTACCTGGCCAGTGTGGCGATGAACAGGCCGTATTTGCTGCCGAAGGCGTTGTACAGGCTGCCGGCGCCGATGCCGAGATGATCGGCCAGCTGCCGTGGTGAGGTGGGGTTGTAGCCGTTGCGCCAGAACAGGGTCATAGCGCGGTCGACCGCGGTGTCCAAGTCGAAGGCTCTGGGCCGTGCCACCTGCGCGACGCTAGCGTATTCTGTAGTCAGGATTCAAGTATGGGTCGGGGCAGGTCACCGGAAGATCACAAGTTGCATCGCCAAGGTTGCTGTCATACCGCCAATAGGGTGATCTGCGTCATCTACTGGGCGATAACGCGTCATGTTGCCAATCCGAACCCCTCTCAGAAGAGGAACACTCGTTATCAAGTGAAACTACTCACGGAGTGCGACTGAATCGATGAGTCGGGAATCGTCTCGCTACCCCGAACGTTGCAGTCAGTGAGCACGAATTGGGCGTACGCCCCTGAGCCGAGCGAAAGGACACCGCCATGGCCGACCGCGTTCTGCGTGGTAGCCGGCTCGGAGCCGTCAGCTACGAGACCGACCGCAACCACGACCTCGCCCCCCGCCAGACCACGCGGTACGCGTGCCCGAAGGGGCACGACTTCGAGGTCCCGTTCTCCGATGACGCCGAGATCCCCCCTACCTGGGACTGCAGGCTGCACGGCAGTGTCTCCAAGCTGATCGACGGCTCGGAGCCGGAAGCGAAGAAGGCGAAGCCGCCGCGCACACATTGGGACATGTTGCTGGAACGCCGCAGCATTCCCGAACTGGAGGAGTTGCTGTCCGAACGGCTGGAGGAGCTGCGCGGACGTCGTAGCCGCACCGCCTAGATCGCCCGAAGACCCCTTCGAACTCCCGCGAAGGCGGGTGGGCCGCCCGGATCCTCCGACCGGGCGGCCCACCCGTGTGTCCGTTGCGCTTTACCGCGTGGTTCAGCGGCGGGTGAGTCCCTGCAGCTGCTCCCAGCGGTGCCGCAGGCCCCACTTGGTGACCCGGATCAGCGCCTCGCGCACCACCGCGGAGGACATCTTCGACTCCCCCACCTCGCGTTCGGTGAAGGTGATGGGCACCTCGACGATGGTGAAGCCGGCCTCGATGGTGCGCCAGCCCAGGTCGATCTGGAAGCAGTACCCGGCCGAGGCCACGGTGCGCAGCTTGATCTTCTCCAGCACCTCGCGGCGGTAGGCGCGGAACCCGGCGGTGATGTCGTTGACCCGGGCGCCCAGGGCGAGGTTGGCGTAGACGTTGGCGCCCTTGGACAGCAGCCAGCGGCTGCGCGGCCAGTTCACGGTGCGCCCGCCGGCCACGTAGCGGGAGCCGATGACCAGGTCGGCGCCGGAGAGGGCGTCGAGCATGCGGGGCAGGTCCTCGGGCGCGTGCGAGCCGTCGGCGTCCATCTCCACGATCACCGCGTAGTCGCGGTCCAGTGCCCACTCGAAGCCGGCCACGTAGGCCGCGCCGAGGCCGGCCTTCTGGGTGCGGTGCATGACGTGCACGCGCTCGTTGTCGGCGGCGAGCTTGTCGGCCTCCTCGCCGGTGCCGTCAGGGCTGCCGTCGTCCACGATCAGCACGTGCCCGTCCGGGAGCGCGGCGTGCAGCCGGTTGACGATCGGGCCGATGTTGTCCCGTTCGTTGTAGGTGGGGATCACCACCAGAACCGGCTGCAGCGCCCCACCGTCGTTCCCCTCGCCCATCGATGTCCTTCCCATCACCCGCCGCCGTGCACGGCGGCGGGTATCCCGTGTTGCCAGATCACGATCAACGGCGCGAGCCGTTCAGTGCTGTCCAGCCTGGTGTGCGGCCAGGGCCGCGGCGGCCCGGCGCACCCGCCGCTCGCGGGCCCGTGCGCGGATGCCGAACGCGAGGGCGAGCAGACCGGCGGCGACCATGACCCACTCGGGCCACGCGCCGACTCGATCAGCCAGCGTAGTGCTGGTGCGCAGCGGGACGGTGGCGACCAGCGCGGCCGGGGTGAACAAACCAGTCTCCTGGGTGATCTGCCCGTTGGGCGCGATGATCGCGCTGACCCCGCTGGTGGCGGCGACCACGACCGAGCGCCCGGACTCCACGGCCCGTTCCTGGTCCATGGCCAGCTGCTGGTAGGTCATCTCGCTGTGCCCGAAGGTGGCGTTGTTGGTGGGGATGGCCAGCAGGTTGCTGCCCGGCACCGAGGCGCGGACCACGCTGTCGAAGGCGACCTCGTAGCAGGTGTCCAGGCCGACGCGGGCCGGGCCCATCGGGAAGATCTCCGGGCGGGTGCCGGCCACGAAGTCGCCGGCCAGGTTGGCCTCGGAGGTGAACAGCGCGAAGAAGCTGCGGGCGGGCATGGTCTCGCCGAAGGGCTGCAGCTGGCGTTTGACGTACTGCTGGACCGGGCCCCTGCCGGGCAGCCACAAGATGGCGGTGTTCTTGGGGCCGGGGGCCTGGCTGGTGACCACGGCGCCGATCTCGACCGGCGCGTTGATCGCGGCGACGGCCTCGGAGATCTCGGCGTAGGCGTCGGGGTTGACGTAGGGGTCGATGTCGGAGGAGTTCTCCGGCCAGATCACCAGTTGCGGGCGGGGCGCCTGGCCGGCGTCGACCTCGGCGGCCAGCTTGAGGGTTTCCCGGACGTGGTAGTCGAGCACGGCGCGGCGCTGGGCGTTGAAGTCCAGGCCCAGGCGGGGCACGTTGCCCTGGACGGCGGCGACGGTGGCGGTGCCGGCCTGGGCGTCGGTGCCGACCAGGGGCCAGGCGGCGATGCCGGCGGCGATGGGCGCCACGATCGCCACCACGGAGCCGGCCAGCGCGGTGCCGCGGCGGGTTTCGCGGCGGGCGAGTTTGATGATCAGGAAGGTCAGGCCGAAGCCGGTGAGGGTGACCGCGAAGCCGACCAGCGGGGTTCCGCCCAGGGCGGCCAGCGAGGCGTAGCTGCCGTCGGGCTGGCCGAAGGCGACCTTTCCCCAGGGCAGACCGCCGAACGGGGCGCGGGAGCGCAGGGCTTCGTCGGCGATCCACAGCAGCGCGGCCCACAGCGGGGCGCCGCGCAGGGTGGTGGTGACGGCGATGGCGGCGCCGCCGAGGCCGATGATGGCGGCTTCGAACGCCGACAGCGGCCACCAGGCGATCACGCCGACGTAGATGCCGGTCCAGTGCAGCAGCGGGATGAGGTAGGCCAGGCCGTAGAGGAAGCCGTAGCCGAAGCCGGCCCGGGCGCGGCGGCCGTGGAGCGCGAGGCCGAGCAGGGCGAAGGAGATCGGGGCGAGCCACCACAGGGGGCGGGGCGGGAAGCTGAGGTAGAGCAGCACTCCGCCGGCGATGACCGCGGCCAGCCGCAGCCAGGTGTCCCGGGTGGGCAGGCGAGGCCGGCGGCGGCCGTGGGCGCGCGGATGGGCCGGTTCGTCCGGTTCGCGCGCGGGCGCGGCGGTGTCCAGGGATGCTGCCACCCGACAAGGGTACGGGGCACCTCCGTTCGGTCCTCGTCACGTCGGCGGGTGGGGGCGCGGCGGTGCCGATCTTCGGTGATTTGGGCGTTCTGCGCCGTCGACCTGGGGATCCGCGGGCGTCGGTGGGGACCGTTAGGCTCGTTGTATGGCGAGCGGCCGGCCGGGTCCGCTGCGGTGGCTGTACTACGCCTACGGCGGCCGGTTGGGTCCGCGGTATGCGCAGTGGGTGCTGCACGACCTGACATGCAGAACGTGGTTCGCGCGGCACGTGTCGCGGACCCTGGCCCAGTGGGCGCCGTCGCTGGGTCTGCTCTGGCTGCCCTGGCCGTTGTCGTTCACGATCTTCCTGCCGCTGCTGACCCTGTTCAGCATGCTGTACATGTCGGTGTCGTTCGCCTGGGAGGCCCGGGACGCGCGGTTGTACCGGCACGGGTTTCCGCCGGAGCTGGTGCTGGGCGACCGGAAGGATCGCGACTCCGGGGATTGACGAGCGGGGTGCCGAGCGGGGTCCGGGCTCAGCCGTCGGCGTGAAGGTTGTGAAGGTTCAGCCGTTGTTGCCGAAGTGGGTGTGTGCGCGTTCGTAGTCGGCGAGGTCGCCCTCGGCGACGATGTGCGCGTCGGGGCCGGGATAGACCAGGCAGACGGTGTCCTCACCGGCCCAGCGGACCCGGTAGGGCGGCCTGCCGTCGGTGGTCTCGACGGTCTCGATGCGCCCCCGGCGGGCGCGGCGGTCCACGGTTGCGGTTTCGACGATCAGCCAGTCGCCGTGCTTGGCGTGCATGCAAGCCTCCTTGGACGGTGACTGGGGTCACTCTACGCGGTCGAGGGCTGACCTGCGGTGGGTTGTGGTTGCGGAACCACCACGGTTCCGGTGGCCCGGGTGACCAGCAGCGGTTCGGGCAGCACGGCGGCCGCGTTGGCGCCCCTCTCGGGCGTGGCGCGGCAGGTGACGTACGCGGTGAAGCGCATCTCGCGGGACCGGTTGCCGATGCGGATGAGGGTCGCGGTGATCTCCACGACGTCCCCGGCCTGGATGGGGGCGAGGAACTCCACGTCCTGGTATCCGGCGAACAGGCCCTCGTCGCCGTCGGTGCGGATGCACAGTTCGGTGGCCACGTCGCCGAACAGGCCAAGGCCGTAGGCGCCGTCGACCAGGTTGCCGCCGTAGTGGGCGTGGGCGTAGGGCACGTACCGGCGGTGGGTGACGGTGAATCCCTCGGTGCGGCTCATGCGGGCACTCCCTTGGCGGCGGTCGGGGCGACGGGTGCGGTGGAGATGGCGTGGACCAGGTAGCTGGCTACCTCACCTGGGGTGGTACCGCGGCCGAACACCCGGTCCACGCCCAGGTTCTCGGCCATCAGCGGGTCGAACCGGGGTCCGCCGACCACCAGCATGGGGCGGCGCTCCCCCATGGCCTCGCGGAACGCCGCGGACATCTCCTGGGTGTTCTGGATGTGCGCGTCGCGCTGGGTGACCACCTGGGACACCAGCACCGCGTCGGCCTTCTCGGTGCGGGCCCGTTTGACCAGTTCGGGGACGGTGACCTGGGCGCCGAGGTTGATCACCTTCAGTTCCCGGTAGTACTCCAGGCCCTTCTGGCCGGCGAAGCCCTTGATGTTGAGGATGGCGTCGATGCCCACGGTGTGCGCGTCGGTGCCGATGCAGCCGCCGACCACGACGAGTTTGCGGCGCAGCAGCTTCTTGACGCGTCCGTTGACCTCGGCCGGGGTGAGCAGCGGGTATTCGCGTTCCACCACGCGCACCGCGTCCAGGTCGACGAGGTGGGAGACGGAGCCGTAGACGACGAAGAAGCTGAAGTTCTCGCCGATCGGGTGGGAGTGCACGACCAGGGCCGGGTCGATGCCCATCTTGTTGGCCAGTTGCTGGGCGGCGCCGTCGGCGCGGGGGCCGTGCGGCACGGGCAGGGTGAACGACAGTTGCACCATGCCGTCGCCGGTGGCGTCACCGTAGGGGCGGACGTTGCGGCTCATTTGGTGGCTCCCGTCTGCAGCAGGTCCGCGGCGGGGTTGAGGTAGTTCTCGGCCTTGGCGATCACGCCGTCGCTGCCCTTGCCGCCCTCGGGTGGTCGTTTCATCAGGCCGAAGGTGCCCTTCGCGATGGCGTCCAGCAGGCCCTGGTCGCGGATGCGGGCGAGCAGGTCGACCGCCTCGCCGAGGACCTGGTGGGCGCGTTTGGCGATGAACCCGTCCGGGGCGGGCCGGAAGTCCTCGCTGAGGTTCCCGGCGGCGTTGAGGATGTACTTGACGTTGGCCAGGGCGAGGTCGCGGTCGGACAGCCACGGGGTGACCACGGCCTCGGTCATCATGCCGACCAGCAGGATGCTCTGGCCGGTGAGCACCCCGGCCAGGTTGAACAGCCCATCGAGCAGGTAGCCGCGGAACACGTCGCCGGTCATGTGCTTGGTCGGTGGCATCCACTTCAGCGGCGCGTCCGGGAACAGTTCGCGGGCCAGGAGGGCGTGCGCGAGTTCCAGCCGGAACGAGTCGGGCAGGTCGGGGTTGATCTCGAACGCGTGGCCGAGGCCGAGCAGTTCGTCGGGCAGCCCGGCCTCGTGGGCGAAGCGTTCGTTGAGCAGCTGGGACACGGTGACGGTGTGGGCGGCGTCCACGGCGTCGGCGGTGGTGAGGTAGTTGTCCTCGCCGGTGTTGATGACGATCCCGGCGCGGGCGTGCACCTGACGGGAGAACCGCTGGTCGCAGAAGGTGCGGATCGGGTTGATGTCGCGGAACAGGATGCCGTACATCGAGTCGTTGAGCATCATGTCCAGCCGCTCCAGCCCGCCCAGCACCGCGATCTCGGGCATGCACAGCCCCGAGGCGTAGTTGGTCAGCCGGATGTAGCGGCCCAACTCGCGTGAGACGTCGTCCAGCGCGGCCCGCATGATGCGGAAGTTCTCCTGGGTGGCGTAGGTGCCGGCGAACCCGTGATGGGTGGCGCCCTCGGGCACGTAGTCCAGCAGCGACTGGCCGGTGGAGCGGATCACCGCGATGACGTCGGCCCCGGCCCGGGCGGCGTTGGCCGCCTGCACCACGTCCTCGTCGATGTCGCCGGTGGCGACAATGAGGTAGATCCACGGGCGCTGCGGCGGGTCGCCGTGGGTGGCGACGAGTTTGTCCCGGCGGGCCTTGGCCCGGTCGATCGAGCGCAGGCCGCGGGCGATCGCGGTGCGCGCCGCCTTCCCGGCCGCGGTGGCGTCCCGGCCCTCCGGCACGTGGTACTGGATCGTCCCGGCGGCGGTGGCCTCGGCCAGTTCGGTGAGGTCGGCCAGGTCGTGGCGGCGCAGCGCGTCGAACACCGGCAGCGCCGCGCCGTGCTCCAGCCCGCAGTGTTCGCGCACGGTGTCCACCACGCGGTTGACCCAGGGGACGTCCCCGGCGCGGTGGGTGGTGTCGGCGCCGGTGATTCCGGCCAGCCGCAGGGTGGCGCGTTCGACGGCGACGGTGGTGTGCGCGTGGGCGATCCGGATAACCGGTTCGGCGGCCTCGGCGGCCAGCGCCCGGGCCGTGTCGACCGTGCGGGGGTCCAGGTGCAGCAGGGTCGTCAATGGTCCTCCCGGTGGTAGATCGTGGCGCCGCGCAGCACGGTGGCCAGGCAGGTCGGGGTGGGGTCGGCCGGGTCGAGCGAGGGCAGGGCGGGCACGCCGGAGCGGGGGTCGGTGGACCAGCGCTGTACCCGGCTGTCGGCGGCCGGTTTGACCAGCGGGCCGGTGTCCCAGATGGCGTAGGTGGCCGGCGCCCCGGGGGTGAGCACGCCGGCCAGGCCGTCGCGGTGGCCTGCGGCGCGCCAGCCGCCCCGGGTGTGCGCGGTGAACGCCGCGCGGGCGGAGATGCGGGCGCCCTCGGTGTGGTGGGCGGTGGCGGCGCGCAGGGCGCCCCACGGGTCCAGCGGGGTGACCGGAGTGTCCGAGCCGAAGGCCAGGGTCAGCCCGGCCCGGGCGAGCTGCGCGAACGGGTTCAGGCCGGCGGCGCGGTCGGCGCCGAGGCGCTGGGCGTACATGCCGTGCTGCCCGCCCCAGGCGGCGTCGAAGGCGGGCTGCACCGAGGCGACGACGCCCAGCCGTCCGAGGATCTCGGCCTGGGCCGGGGTGATCATCTCCAGGTGTTCCACGCGGTGCGCGCGGCCGGCCAGCGTGGGGGTGCCGAGGGTTTTCTCGGCCAGGGTGAAGCCTTCGACGATGGCGGTGATGGCGGCGTCGCCGATGGCGTGGAACCCGGCCTGCAGCCCGGCGCGGGTGGTGGCGATCAGGTGCGCGGCGATCTGGTCGGCGTCCAGGTAGAGGGCGCCGGTGGCGGCCGGGTCGTCGGTGTAGGGGGCGGCCAGGGCGGCGGTGCGGGAGCCAAGAGCTCCGTCGACGAACAGGTCCCCGGCCAGTCCGGCCGCGCCGACCCGGGTGGCCAGTTCGGCCTCGCCGGTCTGGCCCCAGTAGCCGACCACGTCCGGTTGGCCGACTCCGGTGGCGAGGGTGAGTAGCGCGGTGAGGTCCTCGGATGAGGAGATGTCCGGGCCCGCGCACTCGTGCACCGCGGCGATGCCCTGGGTGGCCGCGGCCCGCAGGAACGCGCGTTGTGCGGCGTCGCGCTGGTCGGGGCGGATCGCGCGGAGCGCGGCACCACGGGTGTGGTGGTGGGCGTCCCGGGACACCGGGCCGTCCTCGGTGTACCCGGTGGCCGCGCGGGCTTGCGGGAGGGTGTCCAGCAGCGCGGTGCTGACCAGCGCGGAGTGCACGTCGATGCGCGAGAGGTACACCGGGGTGGTTCGGGCGGCCGAGTCGAGTTCGGCGCGGGTCGGCGGGCGGGCGTCGGGCCAGCGGGTCTCGTCCCAGCCGTGGCCCCACAGCACCCCGCCCTCGGGCACCGCCGCGGCGTGCGCGCGCACCGCGGCCAGGCACTCGGCGCGCGACTTTGCGCCGGTGAGGTCCAGGCCGGAGTACAGCAGTCCGGTGGCGGTGGCGTGCACGTGGGCGTCCACGAACGCGGGCGCGACGAATGCCCCGGCCAGGTCGTGGACCTCGGCGCCGGGGTGGGCGGCGCGGCCGGGCCCGTCCTGTCCGAGCCAGGTGATCTGGCCGTCGGTGACGGCCATGGCGGTGGCGTCGGGGCTGTCCGGGGTGTGGATCCGTCCGTTGACGAGAAGGGTGGTCACGGTTGCCGAGTGTGCCCGTCGCGGGTGGTGAACAGCGCCTGCACCCCCGGCTCGGTGCGCAGCAGGTTCAGGGCGAATTCGGCGTGTCCGGGCAGGTAGCCGTTGCCGATGAGCATCTCCACATCGGCGGCGAGGCCCTCGGCGCCGAGTGCGGCGGCGGCGAAGGAGGTGGCCATGGAGAAGAAGATCACGGTGCCGCCGTCGGCGGTGGCCAGGATGGCGCCGTGTTCGGCGCCGGGCACGTCCACGCACACCACTGTGACGTCCACTTGCGCGCCGACCGCGTCGGCCAGCGCCAGGGGGTCGCGGGCGTCGGCGATGACCACCTCGCCGGCCAGTCCCGCCTCCCGCACGGCCGCGGCTTCGTTTTCGGTGGGCACCAGTGCGACCAGCCGGGACGCACCGGCGCGGCGGGCGGCGGCCAGTGACAGCGACCCGGATTTCCCGCCGCCACCCAGCACGCACACGGCCGGCGCCCGGCCGAGCGCGCCGGCTTTGCGGCGGACCACGCGGTCGGTCAGCGCGGGTGCGCCGCACACGTCCAGCACCGACAGCGCGAGGTGTTCGGGCAGGTCGGCGGGCAGTACGGCGGCGATGGAGCGGCCGAACAGGATCGCGGTGCCGGTGCACGGGACCTGTTCGCCTTCGCCGTCCCAGTCGCGCAGGTCGTCGGTGATGCGCAGCGGTGTCAGCGTCAGCGACACGAGGGTGGCGACGCGGTCGCCCGGGCGCAGGCCCAGTGGGGATTGCGGGCCGACCTCGCGGACGGTGCCCAGCAGCATGCCGCCCGAGCCGGTGACCGGGTTCTGCATCTTGCCTCGGCTGGCGATGATCTCCAGCACGGCGCCGCGCAGGGCGGTTGCGGTGCCGTGTTGTTCGCGTAGCTGCCGGTAGGAGGCGGCGTCGAGGTTGAGCCGTTCGACGTCGATGACCACCTCGTCGGGCCAGGGCGTGGAGTCCGGGTCGAGCCGGTCGGCGCGCTGCGGGAGGACCCCGGTGGGGGCCAGAACGCGGTGCGCGCCGATGGGGGATCCACGGTGTCGCGTCGTCGCCACACCAAACCTCCGTAATTTTTGCGCCTTCTGGACGTTGTGACAGTATATCTTTACGCGAACCTGATGTTGAGGAGTAGGGATGACTGTCACCGTCGATCCGGCCCAGTCACCGACAAGCGTCGGCCACCAGCCGTACGAGTACGCCCGAACCGAACTGACCGAGCCGGACTGGCGCCGCTTCCCCGGCTGGCGCGAGGTCACCGACGCCCAGTGGCGGGATGCCCAGTGGCAGCGGGCGCACTGCGTGAAGAACCCCAAGCAGCTGCGGGACGTGCTCGGCGAGCTGATCGGCGAGCGGTTCTACGCCGATCTGGCGGCCGACCAGGAGCGGTTTGCCACCATGTCGATGCTGGTGCCGCCGCAGATGCTCAACACCATGTCGGTGGAGTCGACCGAGGCGTTCTACGCCGATCCGATCCGCCGCTACATGATCCCGGTGCGTTCCGACCGTGACCCGGTGTGGCCCAGCCACCCCTACTCGACGCGGGATTCGCTGCACGAGGCCGAGATGTGGGTGGTGGAGGGCCTCACGCACCGCTACCCGACCAAGGTGCTGGCCGAGCTGCTGTCCACGTGCCCCCAGTACTGCGGGCACTGCACCCGGATGGACCTGGTCGGCAACTCCACCTCGACCGTCGACAAGCACAAGCTCTCGCTCAGGCCGGTCGACCGGCAGGACGCGATGATCGGCTATCTCAAGCGCACGCCGGGCGTGCGGGACGTGGTGGTCTCCGGCGGCGATGTGGCCAACCTGCCCTGGCACCAGCTGGAGGCGTTCCTGATGCGCCTGCTGGACATCGAGACCGTCCGCGACGTGCGGCTGGCCACCAAGGCACTGGCCACGCTGCCCCAGCACTGGATTCAGCCCAAGGTGGTGGAGGGCCTGGAGCGGGTGGCCCGCACCGCGCGCCACCGCGGGGTGAACCTGGCGATCCACACCCACGTCAACCACGTGCAGACGGTGACCCCGCTGGTCGCCGAGGCCACCCGGGCCGCGCTGGAGGCCGGGGTGCGCGACGTGCGCAACCAGGGTGTGCTGATGCGCGGGGTGAACGCCACCCCGGCCGACCTGCTGGACCTGTGTTTCGCCCTGCAAGGCGAGGCCAACATCCTGCCCTACTACTTCTACATGTGCGACATGATCCCCAACGCCGAGCACTGGCGGGTCGCGGTGTGGGAGGCGCAGGCGCTGCAGCACGCGATCATGGGCTACCTGCCCGGCTATGCCACCCCGCGGATCGTGTGCGACGTGCCCTATGTCGGCAAGCGCTGGGTGCACCAGCTGGCCGAGTACGACCGCGAGCACGGGGTGTCGTACTGGACGAAGAACTACCGCACCGGCATCGAGCGCGAAGACCCGGAGGCGCTGGACCGGCGCTACCCGTACTACGACCCGATCGCCACGCTGCCCGAGACCGGCCAGCACTGGTGGGCCGACCAGCCGGCCTGACTCAGCTCGCCTGCAGGTGGCCGACCTTGATGACCGCGAGGTTGGCCACCACGACGAACGGGAACACGACCGCGAGGATCCGGTGGTCGGCCTGCCACAGCGCCGGCGCGGCCGCGCCGAACACCAGGATCTTCACGGCCGTGGCCAGGACCGGCACGGCGTAGGTGGCCTGCGGCGCGGCGAACAGTCCCCACAGCACCGCCGCGGCCGCGGGTAACCCCAACCCCAGCAGTATCTTCATCGGCACGCCGGCTCCGGTGCGCACACCCCACCAGCTGAGCACGCCCAGCGCGGCCAGTTCCACCGCGAAGGCCAATCCGAGATTCACGACCCGCCACGTTGTTGCCATGACCACCCTCCCCATTTAGAGAGCACTGCTCTCGCTTAGGCTCAGTGTCATGCGGTCAGGCGTGAATGTCAAGAGCAGCGCTCTCGTTTGTGTGCAGCGATCTCGGAGTGCGCGGTGAACCCGGCCGAGGTGCTGACCGCCTACGACACCCAGATCCGCCAACACCCAGACGGCCTGGTCGAACACGAGGCCGGGGTCATCCGCAGCATCGACCTCGCCTGGACCGGCGTCACCTGGACCGACCTGGACGAATCCACCGCCGACGCGGCCATCGCCGCCCAGCGCGGCCGCTTCACGCAACTGGGCCAGCCCTGGGAGTGGAAGCACTACTCCCACGACAAACCGGCCGACCTCCCCCACCGCCTGCGCGCCGCCGGCCTCAAGCCCCAGCCCGAAGAGGCCCTCCTGGCCGCCGAGATCGCCGAACTGGACCTCACCCTGCCCGCACCGCCCGGCATCACCCTGCGCCTGGCCAGTGAACGAGCCGACTTCGACGCCCTGGTCCGCGTGCACGATCAGGCCTTCGGTG
The DNA here is from genome assembly GCA_035551355.1 of Pseudonocardiaceae bacterium. Classification (GTDB taxonomy): domain Bacteria; phylum Actinomycetota; class Actinomycetes; order Mycobacteriales; family Pseudonocardiaceae; genus DATATV01. Next base: position 36,509 of record DASZNF010000088.1, read on the forward strand.
GCGACCACCGCGGCCTGGTCGCCACCCTCCCGGCCGCGATCGGCCGCGGCGCGGCCGCCGCCGTCCTGGCCTGGGCCGACGAGGTGCCGGTGGCCGGGGCCAGGATCGAATTCCACGCCGGCACCGACTTCGCCAGCCTGTGGGGCGGCGCGACCCTGCCCCGGTGGCGCGGCCGCGGCATCTTCCGGGCCCTGGTCGCCCGCCGGGCCGCACTGGCCGCCGACCGCGGCTTCCGCTACCTCCAGGTCGACGCCCTGCCCACCAGCCGCCCCATCCTCACCCGGCTGGGCTTCGTGCAACTGGCCACCACGACCCCGTACACCGGATAGCTCGAAACCCGGGCAACCGGATCGGTCTGCCGCCTCGTTTCCTCAGGCGAGGGCAAGGGAGCAGACGTGGGAGTCCGAGACGACGAGTTCGTCGAATTCGTGCACCGGTGTTCGGCGCCACTGCGCCGCACGGCGCTGTTGATGTGCGGGGACTGGCACCGGGCCGAGGACCTGGTGCAGACCACGCTGGTCAAACTGTTCCGGGCCTGGTCGCGAGTGCGCGGAATGGACCAGCGGGAAGCCTGTGCGCGGCAGGTGCTGCTGCGCACGATCATCGACGAGTCGCGCCGGTTCTGGCGCCGGGAACGATCCTCCGACGTCCTGCCCGACCGGGCGATCCCGGCGGTGGACAGCGACCTGTCCATCGACCTGCGCCGCGCCCTGGCCGCGTTACCGGTGCGACAACGCGCCACCGTGGTGCTGCGCTACTGGGAGGACCTTCCGGTCGGCGAGGTCGCGACGTTGTTGCGGTGCAACGAAGGCACCGTCAAAAGTAAGTCCGCCAAGGCGCCGGCCGCGTTGCGGACCATGACCGATTCGGGCCGAGTGCTGGAGGGACGCCAATGACCGCCGCCGACGACGCCGACCGCCAGTGGGCGCACACCCTGCTGGCCCGGGCCATGGACGACGAACCGGAACTGCAACTGCGCGCCGAGGAGGTGCTGACCAGCGGCCGCCGCAGCCTCGGCCGCCGGCGGGCCGCGCTGACCGGCGCCATCACCGTCGTGGCCCTGGCCGCCACCGGCATCCTGCTCAGCCTCGCCGACTCGGCGCGATCCGGGGCGCAGACCGCGCACCAGGGGCAACCGGCGCTGTCCACCACCGCTCCCGCCGCACCCGAGACGACGCTCTACGGCGCCGAGGGACCCCTGATCCTCGACGCGCACTCGCGGGTCATGACAACGGAACTGGCCGGCGCGCACGCGATCCCGGCCGGCGTGCGGGCCAGCGAGGACAAGTACTACGGCGGCCAGCCCCTGGTCTTCTACAAGATCATCAACGGCCAGTACCCGGGTAGCTACTACGCCCAGGCGACGCTCACCGACTCCCACGGCGCCGGCTACGTCGATGTGCAGGTGCTGCGGGCGGGTCAGCAGGCCGGCCTGAACTGTGTCGGCATACCCGACCCGCCGACCTGCCAGACCCAGACCCTGCCCGACGGCAGCCACCTCACCGCCCGGCTCTACACCCAGAACGGGCCCGGCAAACAGACCCAGCAGTGGCTGGTGGAACTGGTGCACCCCAACGGGACCGCGGTGGACGCGGGATCGGGCAACTGGAGCATGGACGGCGACCCGGCCGTCGGCGGCATCGACCACGCGACCGGTGCCCAACCACCGCTGAGCGAGGCCGCGCTCATCCACCTGGCCGAGCTGCCCGGGCTGATTCCCTGATCCGGGGCGAACCGGGCCGCACCGGGGATGAGGGGATTCCCGGTGCGTGGTGCGTCTTTTTTGGACGGCAACCTTGCGTCCTGGGCATACGCTCGTGCCCATGACGCAAACCGATGGTGAGCTGGCCGCCCTGGTGCGCAAGCGGATCCGGGCGCTGCGGGTCGCGCAGGGCCTGTCCCTGGACGAGCTGGCCGGCCGCGCCAAACTCAGTCCCTCGTCGCTGAGCCGGATCGAGACCGGCCAGCGGCGCCTGGCCCTGGACCAGCTGGTCGACCTGGCCCGCGCCCTGGACACCTCGCTGGACCAGCTGGTCGAGACCGACACCGACGACGTGATCGCCAACCCGTCGATCGACGGCGCCCACGGGCGGCTGCACTGGCCGATCAAGGCCGATCCCGGTATGTCCGTCATGCGCCAGCGGATGACCGATCCGCCGCCGGACAACGCGGCCCGGCTGCGGGCCCACCCCGGCCGGGAATGGCTGGTCGTGCTGTCCGGCACCGCCGTGCTGCTGCTGGGCAACCGCCGGCTGCGAGTGGAGACCAACCAGGCCGCCGAGTTCCCGACCATGCTGCCGCACGCCATCGGCGCTGAGGGTGGTCCCTGCGAGATCCTGGGGATCTTCGACCGCGACGCCCGCCGCGGCCACCGGCCCGATCGGCAACACTGACCCCGCCGCTTGCCTGTCCAGCAGCCCCGATACCACCTTCTTGCCGTATCGGCAAACCTTCGTGCACCTCGCGCACGACCCCTTACCGTGGTGGCATGACCCACCCAGCACACGTCCACGGCGCGTCTCACCAGCACGGCCACGACCACGGGCATCAGCGCGAGGACAGCCAGGCCGAGCTGCTCGACCTCGACGCCGAAGTGCTCGCCGAGCACCTGGCCGCCCTCGTCGCCTGGCTGCCCATCCCGGCGAGCCCGCGCCAGATCGTGGACCTGGGTGCCGGCACCGGCGCGGGCACCTTCGCCCTGCTCGCCCGCTTCCCCGAGGCCCACGTGACCGCCGTCGACAACTCGGTCGAACACCTGCATCGCCTGCGGGACAAGGCCTGCGAGCGTGGACTGGCCGATCGCGTGCACACCGTCCAGGCCGACCTGGACGCCACCTGGCCCGACCTGGGCCGACCGGACCTGGTGTGGGCCTCGGCCTCCCTGCACCACCTGGCCGAACCCGACCACGCCCTGCGCCAGGTGCACGACACACTCGCCCCCGGCGGCCTGTTCGCCGTGGTCGAGCTCGCCGGTTTTCCCCGGTTCCTGCCCGAGAATGCCCCCGAGAACCGGCCCGGCCTGGAGGAACGCTGCCACGCCGCGAGCGAGCGCTACCACACAGAGCACGTGCCGCACCGCGGCGCCGACTGGGGCCCCAAACTGAGCGCCGCCGGATTCACCGTCCAAGGCGAACGCACCATCGCCGTGGATATCGAGGGCTCGCGCTCCGACGCGATCGGCCGCTACGCACTGGGCGGTCTGCGCCGCCTGCGCACCGCCATCGTCGAGGACCTGCCCGCCGAGGACCTGGCCGCGCTGGACCAGCTGCTCGACACCGGCAGCCCGCACAGCATCCTGCGCCGCGACGACCTGGCCGTGCGCACCGAACGCGCCGTTTGGGCCGCCCGCCGCACCTGACCCGACCGCACCAGGTCGTTGAGGATCGACGGGCCGTCGTCGATGAAGATCTCCCGTTGGTGGCGTCGGTGATCGGCACCGTCGCAGTCCTCATCGACTGGTACCAGTGCCCGCCGCTCGTGTCGACTCGCGCAGCGGCACGCTTTCGGTTCATAGCAGGGGACGGTGGTCGGGGTGCCAGTCCGCGGCCGGGCGCCACCAGTCGGACGCGGTCATGTCGACGAACCGCACGCCGGCCGTCACGTCGAAGCCGTAGGGTGTGGTGTCGGTGAACCGCACCAGTGTGAGCGGGTCCGGCCGGGCGCCGGTGCCGTACGCGCCGAGCGAGTGGCCGTCCACGACGCCCGCCCAGTAGCCCGCGAAGCCCTGCCAGCGCAGGCGCGCCGGCCGGCCGTCGACGGTGATAGCCACTGTCGGCCATCCGGCGCGGTGGGCCGCCAGGTCGAAGGCGTGGTCGACCAGCCGACGATCGAACTCTTCGGCCCGCGGCAACTCCCAGTGCGGCAGACCGAGGTTCACCAGCTTGATCGTCAGTTGCTCGGCGATGTCGAGACTGTCGGCCGGCCGGTCGATCGGGTCGAACGTGCCGACCGTGATGCTGGTGAGCTCGTCGTCGTGGCCCAGCCAGATCTGGTCGGCTCGCGACGGGTCCGCGCTGCGCTGCCAGAAGTCGAACCGGCGCGGGCCGGTCCAGCTCGCCAGGCCGTAGGGTGCGAACCGGACCGTCAGCGCGCGGTAGCGGTCGAACGTGCGGTCCTCTCGCCCCATGACCGCCATGGTCGCAGCGCTCCGCTGCGAGTAGGGCAAGTTCTGGTCACGGTCGCCGGAAACCGGATCAAAACGGTGGGTGTGCTCGCTAGGGTGGCCGCGTGTCGGCAGATGTGCGCTACATCCGGTACCACGCCTGGTGGTGCGCCTCCGGCAACACCACCTCCAGCGACCTGCTGTTCGCCTATCTGGCCGAGAATCTGCTCGAAACCTGGGTGCCGCCCGACCGCTCGCAGGACTGGCTGCTGCGCCGGGCCATGACCGGCCGGCGACACTGGCTGGCCGGAGACGAGTCGCGCGTCAACCGAGAGGGCTGGCCCACCGGCGAGTGGCGGGCACCCTACGGCGACTTCTACGCCGGCGACGAGCGCCGGGAGCCCAGCGAAAGCCCGCCCGGGCTGTGGTCGCGGCCCAATCCGGACTGGGTGGCCGAGCTCCCCCGCACCCCGGCGTTGCTGCTGGAGCACCTGCGCATCGCTCTGCCGCCGGCCCGCCAGGATGACGCGATGCTCCTCCACCACGCCGCGCAGGCCCTGCGCTCCGGTCTGCTACCCGCCGATCTCGTCACCGCCCTGTACGAGGCCCTCGCCGGGCTGCCCAGCGCCACCGTGCACGAGTCGGTGGCGAATCTGGACGGGCAGGCGGGCACGGCGCTGGTGGTCGAGAAGGGGATCCGGATCGAGGAGCTGATCATCGACCTCGACGCAGGCGAGTATCTCGGCGAGCGCACCACCCAGACGAAGACCGCGTACGGCATCCCGGCCGACACCGTCACCTCGTTCGGCGCGTTGAGCAGCGCGATGGTCGAGGCCCTCGGCGACGTCCCGTAGCACCGGGTGCAGAGGCCCAGGCCCCGGCGCCCGGTCTCGTTGAGTTCTGCGGCAGTCGTCGAAGCACCCAGCCCGCGCTCGCCGAAACCGTGGCCGACCACCTCGCCCGGCTACCGAGGCAGGTGCCGATCCGGCCCGCGCGGGTGATCGACGAGCCGTCCCAGATCGGTGCCCGGGACTCGGCCGTGCGCGATCTGCGCGCCGCGATCCTCGCCCAGGACTTCGCGACCGGGCCGGCCCGTCGGCACGGGCTGAGCGGGAGCTACCGAAGGGTCGCGATCCCGGCCAGGATGAGGTTGATCCCGGCCAGGAACTGCTCCCGGTCGTCGTGCCCCGGCAGTTGCGCGGCCACCTCCCGCACGAACGGGTACCGCTCGGGATCCAGCTGGGCCCACCGCTGCGCGACCGTCTCCAGGAACTCCGCCCGATTGGTGTCGCGCGGGACCAGGCGCGCGGCCGCCGCGTGCTGGCCGGCCAGGCCGAGCAGGTAGTTCAGCAGCGCGGTCACGGCGTCGAACCGGGCTCGTTCGGGTACGCCGAGCGCGTCGAGCCGGGCGCCGATGCCTTCGAAGACCGGCAGGATCGCCGGCTGCCACGGCTCGCGGGCGAGCTGGGTGCCCACCCAGGGGTGGGCGTCGATCGCGTCGAACACCGCCAGCGTGATCGCCCGGATCGCCGCCTGAGGCTCGGCGTCGTCGACCAGGCCGGTCATGGCGCGGCTGACGACATGGTCGGTGGCCGCCGCGAGCAGGTCGTTCTTGTTGTCGACGTGCCAGTAGATCGCGCCGCTGCCGGTGGCCAGCCGGGTGGCGAGGGCGCGGAAGGTCAGCGCGCTCTCGCCGTCGGTGTCGAGGATCTCGGTCGCGGCCTCGACGATCCGCTCCTTCGACAGCGCGTCCGCACGCCGTTCGCTCCGCTCGGTCCTGGCCATGGGATCCATCTTGACATGATTGGAACATTGTTCCAAACTTCCTCATGGAACAACGTTCCAGCAGCTTGTGAACCAGCTCGCGAAGGGAGCACCACAATGACAGCGGTCACGATCATCGGAGCGGGCCTGGGCGGCCTCACCCTCGCCCGGGTCCTGCACGTCCACGGCATTCCCGCGACCATCTACGAGGCCGAGCCCTCGGCCCAGGCCCGCACCCAGGGCGGCCAGCTCGACATCCACGAACACAACGGCCAGATCGCGCTCGAAGCGGCCGGCCTCACCGTGGAATTCCACGCGATCATCCACGAAGGCGGCCAGGCTTCCCGCATTCTCGACCAGCACGGCAAGGTGCTGCTGGACGAGCCCGACGACGGCACCGGCGGCCGCCCCGAGGTCCTGCGTGGCGACCTGCGTCGGGTCTTCATCGATTCCCTGCCCGCCGGCACCGTCCAGTGGGGCAAGAGACTCGCCGGCGCAGCCGCGGTGGGCGACGGCAGCTACCAGCTGACCTTCACCGACGGTTCGACCGTCGGCACCGACCTGCTCGTCGGCGCCGACGGCGCCTGGTCGAAGGTCCGCCCGCTGCTGTCGGATGCGAAGCCCGAGTATGTCGGCGTGACCTACGTCGAGACCTACCTCTACGACGTCGACGAGCAGCACCCCGCGGCCGCCGAAGCGGTCGGCAGCGGCGGAATGTCCGCGCTCCTTCCCGGAAAGGCCATCGCCGCGCACCGCGAGGCCGGCGACATCCTGCACACCTACGTCCAGCTGAAGGTCCCCGCCGAGTGGGTGACCGGCATCGACTTCACCGACACCGCCACGGCGCCCGCCCGGGTGGCCGCGGAGTTCGAAGGCTGGGCGCCGGAACTCACCGCGCTGATCACCGACGGCGAGACCGCCCCGGTCCCGCGCACGATCCACACGCTGCCCAGCGCCCACCGCTGGGACCGCGCGCCCGGCGTGACCCTCGTCGGCGACGCCGCCCATCTGATGCCGCCCGCAGGCGAAGGCGCGAACCTGGCCATGCTCGACGGGGCTGAACTCGGCCAGTCGATCGCCGCGCACCCCGGCGACATCGAAGCGGCCCTCACCGCCTACGAACAGGTCCTGTTCCCCCGCAGCGAAGCCGAAGCCGCGGACGCCCACCAGATCCTGGACCTCTGCCTGGGCGACAGTGCCCCGTTCGGCCTCGTCGACTTCTTCAACAGCGTCAACGAGAAGGCACAAGGATGACCCCGGCCGGCGCGCGTGTGCGTGGCCCGGGAGACCGCAGTGGGTGGGCGATCCGGGGTGAAGCCAGAGATGGTGGCGACCGACAACGCGTCGTACTCCGACATGGTGTTCGGTCTGTTCAAGATCCTCGGCTACAACTTCAGTCCGCGGTTCCGCGACCTGGACGACCAGCGGTTCTGGCGGGCCACGATGCCCGGCGTCGAGACGGGCGCATACGGCGTGGTGGAGGACCTGGCCCGCAACCGGGTCAACCTGAACAAGGTGATCACGCACTGGCCAGACATGCTGAAGGTCGCCGGTTCCCTGGTCACCAACCAGGTCCGCGCCTACAACCTGCTGCGCATGTTCGGGCGCGAGGGGCGCCCGACCCACTGGGGGCGGCGTTCGCGGAGTACGGGCGGATCGCGAAGACCGAGCACCTGCTGCGCGTGGTCGACCTGGTGGACGACACCTACCGCCGGCAGATGAACCGCCAGCTCACCGTGCAGGAGTCCCGCCACAAGCTCCCCCGCGACGTGTGCCACGGCAAGCGCGGCACCATCCACCAGGCTACCGGGACGGGATGGAGGACCAGCTCGGCGCGCTCGGCCTGGTCCTCAACGCCATCGTGCTCTGGACGACCCGCTACATCGACGCCGCCGTCGCCCGGCTGAAGGCCGAGGGCCACGAGATACGGGACGGGGACATCGCCCGGCTCTCCCCGCTCAAGCACCGCAACCTGAACCTGCTCGGCCGCTACAGCTTCACGGCCCCGACCCCGGCCGCCGGCGCCCTGCGCCCGCTGCGCGACCCGGAGGCGTCGGAGCTGGACGAAGACGACGACGGCGGGCAGGAGTGAGTATCAGGAGCCGATCGGATCAATCCGTGATGGGCAGGCACTCGGCGAGCAGAGCGACGACGTCACGCCAGGCTCGCTGTGCGTGCCGTGGGTGGTAGCCGACGCCGGGACGCACGGTGTGGTCGACCGGTGGATGGTGGAAGGCGTGAAGGGCTCCCCCGTAAACCACGAGACGCCAGTCGACGCCCGCAGCCTCCATCTCTGCGGTGAACGCGTCCCGTTGGGCGGGCGGCATGATCGGGTCTTCCGACCCGACCCCGGCCCATACCGGGCAGCGAATGCGTGCCGCCTCGCCCGGTCGGCCCGTGGTGAGTGCGTTGACTGTCCCAATCGCGCGCAGATCGACACCATCGCGACCGAGTTCCAGTGCGACTGCACCCCCAGTGCCGTAGCCGACGGCGGCGGTCCGGTCGGGGTCGGCCCGTGGTTCGGCACGCAACACGTCGAGCGCGGCGTGACCGATTCCTCGCATCCGGTCGGGGTCGGCGAGCAGCGGCATGCAACGGGCCAACATTTCCTCTGGGTCTTCCAAATAGCGTCCACCGTGGAGGTCGAAAGCCAGCGCCACGTACCCCACCTCGGCCAGAGCCTCGGCCCGGCGGCGCTCGACATCGCTGAGCCCCACCCCCTCGGGTCCGATCAGGACTGCGGGTCGGCGCTCGGCACCGGCCGGGAGCGCGAGGTATCCGATCATCGTCAGGTTGTCGGCCGGGTATTCGACAGTACGGGTTGTGACCGTCGTCATGCGACTGGACGGTAATGACCGTTGCGCCCGCTCGGGGTGGTGTTCACCGATGGCAGACAGCAGTCTGGCACCGCTGGCCCGACCCCCGGCTGTTCGTGACCGGCGAGGTCACCGGTGGGCGTGACGTCAACGACGTCGTCGAGCTGGACGTCGTGCGCGTCGAGCCCACCGGCTAACCCCGAGCCACCTCAGCGGTGAACACGGGGAGGTAGCGCTCGCCCATCACCTGGTCGCTCAGCGGGTCCAGCGCAGCCAGCGCCTCGGCGTCCAGGGTGAGCTCCAGCGCGGCCGCGTTCTGCTCCAACCGGGCCGGGCTGCGGGTGCCCGGAATGGTCGCCACCGCCACCCCGAGCCGCTCGGCCTGGGCGTACACCCAGGCCAGCGCCGCCTGGGCCGGGGTGGCACCCAGCCGGTCGGCCACCTCGCGCACGGTCTGCGCGATCTTCTCGTTGGCCTCACCCGCCTCGCCGGCGAAGCGGGGGTTGGTGCGCCGGAAGTCCTTCTCACCCAGCGTGGAGCGGTCCAGGGTGCCGGTCAGGAACCCCCGCCCCAGCGGCGAGTACGGCACCAACCCGACCCCCAGCTCGGCCATCACCGGGGTCACCGCCTCGACGTCGCGGGTCCACAGCGAGTACTCGCTCTGCACCGCGGTGATCGGGTGCACCGCGTGCGCCCGGCGCAGCAGCTCGCCGTCGACCTCGGACAGGCCGAGATGGCGGACCTTGCCCGCCTTGACCAGCTCGGCCATCGCCCCGACGGTCTCCTCGATCTCCACGTCCTGGGGCGGGCGGTGGGCGTAGTACAGGTCGATCACCTCGACGCCCAGCCGCAGCAGCGAGGCGTCGCAGGCGCGCAGCACGTAGTCCCGGGCACCGCGGATGCGGCGTGCCCGGTCGCCGGCGCTGCGGTCGATGCCGAACTTGGTGGCCAGCTGCACCTGGTCCCGGCGGCCGTGGATGGCCCGGCCCACCAGCACCTCGTTGTGTCCGGTGCCGTAGGCGTCGGCGGTGTCCAGGAACGTGATGCCCAGCTCCAGGGCCCGGTCGATGGTGGCCAGGCCGCCGTCCCAGTCGGCGGCGCCGTAGCTCTCGCTCATCCCCATGCACCCCAGGCCCATCGCGCTGACGGTGAGACCGGGCGAGCCGAGCGTGGTTCGGGTGATCATGCGCGGATACTCCTCCTGCCCGGCGGACCGGGCGGTGCCTCGAGGGCTGACGAACGCCTCCGACGCTAGGACTTGGAGCGCGCTCCAAGTCCTAGCCGGAGGACCGGCCCCCGCCAGCGGGTCAGGCGCGGCGGGTGAGGGTGAAACGGTCCACCGGCAACAGGTCGCCATAGGGCCCGGACACCGCGTAGTAGGTGACGTGCATCGCCGCCACCGCCCGGGTCCACATCGAAGGCGGCGAAGCCGTAAGAGTGCCTAGACCACCACCCCGACAGTTCCCGCCATCAAAGCCTGCGGCGACCGCATCACAGCACCTCTGCACCGCGCCGCGAAGGCCCTGCCCGGCATCAAACATCGTCCCTTGCCATCAAGCACCATCCCCTTGCGGAGACAGCCGAGTGAGCAGCACGTCCAGTTGGTGCTCGGCCCGCTGCGCCCGCGCCGCGAGTTGCTCCTTGGTCTCCTCCACCGACGCGATCCGCTCCCGCGCGGCTTCCTCGACCCGAGTCACCACAGCCGCGCTCTGCTCCCGCACCCGCACCGTTTCCTGCTGTGCCGCCGCGACATCCGCTGCCAGCGATCGCCGCACCTCGGTCAGTTCCGCTCCTAGCGACCGCTGGACCTCCGCCAGGTCGGTCCGCACCCGCGCGGTCTCCTCCCGCGCCGCCGCCACCTGCTCACCCGAGCTGCGCCGCAGGTCGACCAGCTCACCGCGGGTCTCGCCCAGCTCCGCCAACGCCCGCCGGGTCTCGGCCCGCGCGTCGGCCTCGGACTGGTTGGCCCGCTCCGCGGTCGCCTCGGTGGCCCGGACCGCCTCGACCGCGGCGTCGCGTTCGCTCTCCACCCGCTCGGTCTGCCGTCGCGCCTCCGCCCGCGCGGCCGCGGCCTGCTCCTCGGCCCGTTCCTGCGCCCGTTGCACCTCCGCCACGGCCCGGGACTCGGCGGCCGTGATCGTGTCCTCGGTTTCCCGGCGGATCGCCGCCACCGTGTCCTCGGCCCGCACCCGCACGTCCGCGATCTCCGCTTCAGTCTGCTGACGGATCTGCTCGACTTCGGCCACCGCCGCCTCCCGCGCCTGCCGGGCTTCCTGCGTGTCGGCCTCAGCCGTCTCGACCGCGGTCACGGCATCCTGGGCGGCTTGCTCGGCGGTGGCGCGGGCGCGTTCGGCGTCGCGGCGTCGCTGCTCGGCCCGGGCCAGTTCGGCCTGGGCGGTGGCGATCCGTTCGGCGGCGTCGGCACGCACCGCGGCCAGCTCGGATTCGACCACCGACGGATCGGTCATCGTCCGCAGTTCCCCGACCACCCCGTCCAACGCGCGTCCCAGTTCGGCCACCAGTAGCCGCACCCGATCGGTGAGGTCCTCGGCCCGATCCCGGGCCGCCGACACCGGCATCCCCTCGGAGTTTTTCGTCACCGTGACATAAGGGGGCTGCTGCCCCTGATCGTTCTGAATACGTTGGCGTTCTCGCCAGGCGCGCCACCGAGTGTGCTCCGGCAGATCACAGTATTCGGCCGGCCGTCCCGGTCCCCCGGTGCGCAGAATCGGCCGCTCGCAGCCCGGATAAGCACAAATGGGTCCGGCTTCGGTCGCCACACTTCCAGTCACCCGCATATCGTAGCATAGTTACGTTTAAAACGTTAACCAACGAAACCAAACGTATCGAAGCCCGATCAGAACGCCCGATCCTGACTTCTGATAAGTGAACATTATCGGTGGTTACGACACGCGAAACCGATCCCGAACCTCGATTCGTCACCCGCCCCAGCCCGCCCGCCGCGACGAATCCCGACGGCCCGACGCCCACCCGAAAACTGGGTAGCCCCTCCCGAGCCAGGCACGAAGCGAACCGAGCACAACCGCTGCTCCCCCGCGGCCGCAAGCGGCGAAGAGAAATCGGCGGCGCGGCGAGCCGGATGGAGCAGGTACCTGCCCGTCGTTTGCCGGTCGACACGCCCCGGGCGCCGTGCTGGGCTGCTGATAACGCAGTCTGGCCGAATTCCTGGGGGCGGCACATGCGACGAACACGGATGATCACCGGCGGCTCACTGGCCGCCGCAACCATGATCACCAGCCTGATGACCACGACCGGCCCGGCAGCGGCGGCCGCAACCAACCAAGCTGTCGCCAACCAAGCCGCCACCGACCAATTGGCCTGGGGACCCTGCCCACCCGGCACCCTGACCGCCGGAGAGTCGCGGCTCCCGGCAGCCGCATCGCTGCAATGCGCCGCCATCACCGTGCCGCTGGACTACCGCGATCCGCACGGTCGCACCATCTCCGTCGAGGTGTCCCGGGTGGCCAGCCCGGATCCGGCCGCCCGCCGGGGCGTCCTGCTGATCAACCCCGGCGGCCCCGGCGACAGCGGGCTCGGCCTGCCGGTGGACATCGCCGCCCTGGCCCCGCAGTCCCTGCTCAACGCCTACGACCTGATCGGGTTCGACCCGCGGGGCGTCGGCGCCAGCACGCCAGTGACCTGCGGCATGACCGTCGCTCAGGAAAGCGACGTGCTGTCCTGGCCGCTGGTGCCCGGCGGCGTGCCGGCCAACGCGGTGGCCGACCGGCAGATCGCCGCGCAGTGCCAGACCGACTCCGGCGCGGAGCTGCCCGACATCACCACCGCCAACACCGCGCGGGACATGGACCGCATCCGCGTCGCCCTCGGCGAAGCGCGGATCTCCTACCTCGGTTATTCCTACGGCACCTATCTCGGCGCGGTCTACGCCAACCTGTTCCCGGACCGCACCGACCGCGTCATCCTGGACAGCAACGTCGACCCGGACCTGGTGTGGCACAACGTAATCCGCTCGTTCGGCCCGGCCGACGAGATCAGATTCCCCGACTTCGAGAACTGGCTGGCCGACCGCTCGGCCCAGTACAACCTGGGCAGCACTCCGCAGCAGGTGCGCGCCACCTACTTCGCGCTCGCCGCGAAACTGGACGCCACGCCGGAGGGCGGCATCACCGGCAACCTGTTCCGGGACGCCTCCCGCGCCGCGATGTACAGCGACAGCCTGTTCCCGCTGCTGGCGCAGCTCTGGCAGGAGTTGGCCGCCGGCACGGCCAGCCTGGTCGCGATGCCGCAGCTGGCAACCGCCCCCACCACCGCGCCCGCGGACAACGAGGCGGCCGCGCTGCTGGCCGTGTTCTGCGACGACGTGAGCTGGCCGCGGTCGGTCCCCCAGTACGAGGCGGACGTTGCGCGCGACAGCCGGCTGTTCCCGATCGCCGGCCCGATGGCCGCGGACGTGATGCCGTGCGCATTCTGGGCGGACCGGCCGCGCCAGCCGCTGGTCCCGATCACCTCGGCCGGCCCCCGCGACATCCTGTTGCTGGACAACACCCGCGACCCGGCGACGCCCTACTTCGGCGCGCTGGGCATGCGTGCGGCGCTGGGCCGCCGGGCCGCGTTCGTGACCGTGAACCAGGGTGGCCACGGCGTTTACCTGGTCGCGCCGAACACCTGCGCGAACGACCTGGCCACCGCCTGGCTGGTGACCGGTGCGCTCCCCGCGGCCGACCAGTACTGCCCAGCGTCGCCGGCCGCCGATTCACAAGCCCAGACCCAGGTCCGGCAGCGACTGGCCCAAACCCTGGGTGACTGAACGGAGTCCGTGGCCGCGCCGGGATCATCGCCGCGGCCAAGCCCGCACAGCCCCGATCAGTCGGTCGTCTTGGGCATCTCGGTCAGGAACGGCCGCACCTCGAGCCACTCGTAGATGGGCGTGCCACCCGGCCCGGGCGCCGCGGACAGCTCCCCGGCCAGTTCGACCGCGCGATCCCACGATTCGGTGTCGATGATCATCCAGCCCGCGATGACGTCCTTGGTCTCGGCGAACGGGCCGTCGGTGACCGGCGGGCGCCCCTCGCCGTCGTAGCGCACGAACGTGCCCTCGGGGCTGAGCGCGTTTTCGTCCACGAACTCGCCGCTTTTCTCCAGCCGGGCGGCGAAGTCGTTCATGTACTTGATGTGCGCGCCGACCTCCTGCGGGGTCCACTGATCCATCGGCGGAAAGGGAACGTGCGGGGTCGGGCCACCTCGATAGTGCTTGAGCAGCAGGTACTTCACCGTGGACTCCCTCTCGGTTGCTCGGCCGTGCTGGCCGATCGTGCCCCAGGGACGGAGCACGCACGCCGTTCTCGACATCGCCGCGAAAGATTCCTCAGCGATTCAGCCCGGCCCGGAACCCGCACTGGTGAACACCCGACACATCACCGATCTGGCTCTTCGCTGCGGTCAGCACCAGCGCGTTCGTCGACGTCGTCGCGTGGATGACCGAGGTTGCCATGTCCGCAGGATAACTTTGAACAGTCCTGTTCAGACTGGCAACCTGACAGTGGGCGGCGTGCGTGCCATGATCGGGCCGTGTCCCAGCCCGCCCTCCCGGACGTCTCCGTGCGCGGTCACCTGCCGGCCGAGGTGTCCTCGGCGCTGGACCGGCGCACCGGCAGCGTGCTGGTCGACGCCGAGCAACTGGCCGCCGCCCGCAACCGGTTCGACGACGCCCAGGCCGAATCGCTGGCCCGTTATCTGGGCAGCTCGCAGTCGGCCAACACGGTGCGCGCCTACCGGGCGGACTGGCACGGCTGGCTGGCCTGGTGCGCCGCCCAGGGCCGCACCGCCCTGCCGGCCGACCCGCTGGACGTGGCCGTCTACCTGGCCGCGGCCGCGGACACCCGCCGCCCCGAGAGCGCGGGTTGGGCGTTCGCCCCGGCCACTCTGGAACGCAAGGCCGCGGCCATCGCCGCCGTGCACGCCTCGGCCGGGCTGCCGTCCCCGACCCGGGCCGACGTCGTCCGGCTGACCCTGCGCGGCATCCGGCGGGCCCGCAACGCCCGGCCGAACCGCAAGCGCCCGGTGCTGCTGCACACCCTGGCCGACATGCTCGACCAGCGGCCGGCCGAGGGCTGGCCGGGCAGTCTGGTCCGGCGCCGGGACGCGGTGCTGCTGCTCATCGGTTTCGCCGGGGCGCTGCGCCGCACCGAGCTGGCCGGGCTGCGGGTGGAGGACGCCGGCGTCCAGGCGGAGGCACGGACGGGCGAGCCGGTGCTGGTGGTCGAGCTGGCCGCGACCAAGACCGACCCGACCGGCGTGACCGGTCAGCGGGTGGCGTTGCCGCGGGGGCAGCGCCGGGACACCTGCCCGATCTGCGCGTTCGCCGACTGGACCGACGTGCTGTCCGCGCACCGCGAACTCGGCGCGACACCGGAGCTCAAAACCTGGCTGGCCGGCCGGAAACCCGCGAGCACCCACCGCTGCCACGACTTCACCGGTACCGCGCTGACCGGCCCGCTGTTCCCCGGGATCAGCCGGCACGGGCACCTGTCGGCCGCGCCGATCAGCGGCCGGGCCGTCGGCGATCTGGTGAAGCGCTATGCCGAGCGGGCCGGGCTGGACCCGGCGGCGTTCGCCGGGCACTCGCTGCGCGCCGGGTTCGCCACCCAGGCCGCGCTGGGCGGGGCCAGCGACCGGGAGATCATGCGGCAGGGCCGCTGGTCCAACGCGGCGACCGTGCACCGCTACATCCGCACCGCGAACCCGTTGGAGGACAACGCGGTCACCAAGCTCGGCCTGTAGCCCGCGGAAAATCGGTTGCCGGGGCCGGCGGGCTCGATCACGATGACCCGCATGGATCTGTGACGACTGCCGTGTATCCACAGTCGACCTGTCGCGCGAACGACCTCGGAGCCTGACCACCCGGCCCGAGGCGACGACCGCGCCCTCGTGTGCACCCGTCGGATCCCAGGAGCGGCGAACGCTCCGGCCCAGTCTTGAAATGAACCACATTCATGAATATCGATCGCAAGGCCCGGTGGGCCGTGCGCCAATGCGCGCTGCCCACCGTCATTCGCCCCTGCCCGAACTGCCCGGGCACCCACCACCATCCGTCGGGCAAATTCCGCGTCAACGCCAACGGCAAGCTGCTCGACGTCTGGCTGCTGCTGCACTGCGCGCGGTGCGGCCGCACTTCGAAAGTGCCCGTCCACGAACGGATTCACGTTCAGTCGCTGGAGCCCGCTCGCCTGGTTGCGTACGAGACCAACTCTCCGGCCGCGGTGCGGGAGCTCGCGATGAGCGGCTCGCTGGCCGCGAAGAACGGATACCGCCTCGATTGGAGCGATACCTGGGAACTGGCGACCGACAGCCCCGGCCACGCACTCGACGACCGGGCAGCGCTGCAGGTGCTGATCAGCTTCGAGCTGCCCGCACCGGTTCGCGTCGAGCGACTGCTCATGCTCGGGCTGCGTCTGAGCCGCACCCGGGTACGACAGCTGTTCGCGGACGGGCAGGTCAATCTGCCGCTGGCGCCGGATGCCAAGGCCCATCAGGACTTCGAGCTCATCATTGGTCGCAGTCGTCGTCTGTGACCAGGCGCGCGCGGGCAGGTCCGGCCCGAGACGCCACCGCTGGATGTCCCAGCCACCGGCGACATCCCGGACTTCGAGGCCGGCGAGATCGGGATGCCGTTCCCGCGGCAGCGTCCGGCGTCCGGATCTGATCCGGCTCGAATCCGAACGCGTCTCCGAACTCGTCCATGAAGGCGGGGCAGCCGGCTAAGGAGCACCCGTCGCGCCGCCGACCACGGCGTCCGAGGACGGGGCGGCCTTCTTCCGGCTGCGCTTCTTCGGCTTGGGCGGCACGATCCCGGCCAGGTTCCCGCCGTTGTCGTTGGTGCGCAGCACGAACGGGCGGGTGTCGGTGTAGCGGATCACCGACAGTGAGCACGGGTCGACCACGATGCGCTGGAACGAGTCCAGGTGCACCCCGAGCGCGTCGGCCAGCACCGACTTGATCACGTCGCCGTGGCTGCAGGCCAGCCACACCGCCTCCGGGCCGTACTCGGCGGTGATCCGCGCGTCGTGCGCCCGGATCGCCGCCACCGCCCGGGCCTGAACCTGGGCCAGGCCCTCCCCGCCGGGGAACACCGCGGCCGAGGGGTGCTGCTGCACCACCTGCCACAGCGGCTCCTTGAACAGGGTTTTCAGCTCCCGGCCGGTCCACTCGCCGTAGTCGACCTCGGCCAGCGCCCCGTCGGTGCGCAGCGGAATGTCGCGCGCGCCGATCAGCGGGGCGACGGTCTGGCGGCAGCGTTGCAGCGGCGAGGCCACGGCCGCGACCAGCGGAATCTCGGCGAGCCGCTCGACCAGTTTGTCGGCCTGTTTGAGGCCGGTCTCGTCCAGCCCGATCCGGGGGGTCCGTCCCGCCAGCACACCGGCGCCGTTGGCCGAGGAGCGGGCGTGACGCAGCAATATCACGGTGGCCACGAAACCGAGCCTACGTGTGTCCCCACGTGGAATGATCGCCCGGCCCGTAGGCTCTGGCGGCGTGGAACAACGACACCTCGGGCGGAGCGGGCTGCGGGTCTCCCGGATGGCGCTGGGCACCATGAGCTGGGGCGTGGACACCGAGCCCGACGAGGCCTCCGGCGTGCTGGCCGCGTTCGTGGAAGCCGGCGGCACGCTGCTGGACACCGCCGACGTCTACGGCGACGGGGAAAGCGAGCGCGTACTGGGCGGCCTGCTGGGCGAGGTGGTGCCCCGCGAGAATGTGGTGATCGCCACCAAGGCGGTGGCCCGGCGCACCGAGGGCCCGTTCGGCGGCGGCGCCTCCCGGGGCGCGCTGCTGGCCGCGCTGGACGGCTCGCTGAAACGACTTGATGTTGATCACATCGATCTGTGGCAGCTGCACGCCTGGGACCCCTCGGTGCCCGTCGAGGAGACCCTTGCCGCCCTGGACACCGCGGTGACCAGCGGAAAGGTCCGCTATGTCGGCGTGTCCAACTACACCGGCTGGCAGCTGGGCACGGCGGCGACCTGGCAGAAGTCGGTGCCCGGGCGTACCCCGATCGTGTGCATGCAAGCGGAGTACTCACTGCTGGAACGGGGCATCGAGCGGGAGGTGGTGCCCGCGGCCGAGGCGCACGGCATCGGCCTGCTGCCCTGGGCGCCGCTGGGCCGTGGCGTGCTCACCGGCAAATACCGTGGTGGCACCCCCGCCGACTCTCGCGGCGCCTCCCAGAAGTTCGCGTCCTACGTGGAGCAGCACCGCACCGAACGGGCCGCCCGGATCGTGGAAGCCGTGGTCACGGCCGCGGAAGGGCTGGGCACCTCGCCGCTGGCGGTGGCACTGGCCTGGGTGCGCGACCGGCCCGGCGTGGTCGCCCCGGTGGTCGGCGCGCGGGACACCGTGCAGCTCACCGGGTCGCTGGCCGCCGAGGAACTCACCCTGCCGACCGCGATCCGCGCGGCGCTGGACGACGTGAGCGGCATCGAACTGGGCTACCCCGAGCGTCGCCTGGGCTGAGTTCGCCGCCCGGGCACCGAGCGGCAAACGGGTACCTGCGCGTGACCTTGACGGCTGGTTCGTGGATGCTGGAGAGAAGCTTCAGATGTCGGAGGTCCCGTTTTGCGCCATTTCGTCGGACTGGTCGCTCTCGTGCTGGTCAGCGCGACCGCGCTCGCCGGATGCTCGTCGAGCAAGTCCCAGACGGATCTACAGGTAGCGCCCAATCTGGTCGCCGCGACGGCGGCCAGTTCCCCGCCTCCGGCCGTCACCCCTGCGGGTGATGTGATCCCGCTGCCGGGCAACGCCTCCGCGATCGTCACCGACATCCGCAGCGACACCCTGGCCGTGGCCATCGCCAAACCGGCCGAGGTGCTGCTGTTCCCGCTGGCCAACCCGCACGCCACCGCACGTGTGGTGGCGCTGCCCGGCCCGGTGGACGGGCTGAGCCTGGCCGCCCCGGGCGGTCCGCTGCTCGCCGCGGTGCCCACCGCCAACCAGGTGCTGCGCATCACGCTGCCCGCGGGCGCGGTCAGCTCGGTGCCCGTGCCGGGCGGCCCGACCAGCGCCGCGCAGCTGGACGGCCAGCTGCTGGTCGCGGTGCCGGCTCGCAAGGCGGTGGACGTGTTCACCGGCGCCACCCTGGCCCGCACCATCACCGGCGACGTGACCCCGCAGCAGGTGGTGGTGTCCGACGGCAAGGCGGTGCTGCTGGACCAGCTGCAGTCGGCGGTGTTCGACATCGAGCTGTCCGGCAAGGGCTCGGTGGGCACCGGGCTGCGCGCCGGGGACGGCGCCACCAATGCGGTGGCCGACAACTTCGGCCGGGTGCTGGTCACCGATACCCGGACGGGTGAGTTGCTGGCGTTCAGCGCGGGGCCGGTGCTGATGCGCCAGCGCTACCCGGTGGCCGGTTCCCCCTACGGCATCGCCTACGACGGCAACCGGGATCTGGCGTGGGTGAGCGTGACGAAACTCAACCAGGTGGTCGGCTTCGCCATGGTCGGCGGGACACCGGTGCAGAAGTACACCCTGCCCACGGTGCGCCAGCCCGATTCGGTGGCGGTCGACCCGACCAGCGGCCGCGTGTTCGTGGCGTCGGCAGACGGTGGAGGTGTGCAGGTGATCCAACCATGATCGACAGTGCGACCAGTGACGGGGTGGTCGAAGGAGACTGGGAGTACCAGCCGCTGCGGTTGCCCGCGGATCTCTCCCGCCGGGCGGCCGCGACGCAGCTGGCCATCCAAGCCGAGTTCGCCGGGTGGGAGTTGTCCCGCGTGCTGCTGTTCTCCGACGGCACCCGCAAGGTGTGGCTGCGCCGCAGGCGCACCCACCGCCCCGTACCCGACCTGATCACCTGATCGGGCGTCGCGCGCCAGGGTGATCGGCATCGGAGCCGCTCGCCGCCTCACCGCCTGTCCGACCGCCCGAAAACCCTCGACCTGAGCTTGACCGTCAGGCCCCGATCCCGGCCGTGCCCGACCGCGACTCCCCCAGGTCCGCCCGCCGGTCAGCCCTTCCGGCCGCGTGTCCTCCTCCCGCAGCGGTGCGAACACCCCGGTCCGGCGCGCACAGCCCCGCGCGCCCCAGCGCACCGCCACCAGCAGCCCGATCAGGTGTCCGACGAGGACAACCGCCGCGCGCTGGCCGTGCTCACCTACCTCAGCGCGTAGTGATACACCCCGTCGACCGTGGTCACCGTGGCGCGCTCCTGCAGTACCAGCACATCCAGGTGACTCATGGTCTCCAGCACCGCGAGCATCGAGTTGAACGGATCCAGCTCGGCCAGCGTGCGCTCCCGCCGGGTCCAGGTCAGCGTGCCCGCGGCCTCGTACGCGGTCGACGCCCCGGCCCGCACCGCCGCCAGCGTGGTGTCCAGCCGGCGATCGTGGTGCTCCAGCAACGCGTCGATCCGGGCGTGCGTGCTGTCGGTGACCGGCCCGTGCGCGGGCAGCAGCCGCATGTCCGGCAATCCGCGGACCAGCCGCAGCGATTCCAGGTAGTCCCGCAGCGGGAACCGGGTCGGCGCCGATTCGAACCCGATCGAGGGCGTGATGTGCGGCAGCACGTGGTCGCCGGCGAACATCAACCCGGCCGCCGATTCGGTGTACACCAGGTGGCCGCGGGTGTGTCCCGGCGTGGCGATTGCCCGCAGCTCCCGCCCGCCGACCGAGGCGGTGGTTCCGTCGCCCAACCAGTCATCCGGCGCCTCCCACGCCTTCTCGTCCGTCCGCGGCGCCGACCGGACCTGCCCGAACCGCTCGATCACCTCATCCGCGCCGGCCAGCCGCAGCCGCGCGGTGTGCGGCGAGGTGGCCCGGGCCTCGGAGTCCATCACCGCCTCCAGGGACGGCCGTTCCCCCTCGCCCAGCGCGACGCGGGTACCGAACTCCCGGCGTAGCGTCACCGCCTGCGTGTAGTGATCGCGATGCACATGGGTGACCAGGAACCGCCGCACATCGCCCAGCCCG
The DNA here is from genome assembly GCA_035551355.1 of Pseudonocardiaceae bacterium. GTDB lineage: Bacteria > Actinomycetota > Actinomycetes > Mycobacteriales > Pseudonocardiaceae > DATATV01. The sequence continues at coordinate 57,130 of DASZNF010000088.1, forward strand.
GCCTCCAGCGCGTCCAGCGCCGCTTCCAGCTGGGTGCGGGCCTCGGCGATGGCCCACCCCGAGTCGACCAGCACCAGGTCGTCCCCGTCGCGGACGGCGTACACGTTGACCGCGCGCAGCCCGTCGGTCGGCAGCGGCAGCGGGATCCGGAACACCCCCTGAGCCACCCGGTAGGCGCCAGGCGCGGTCCAGTCGGCCGACGGATCGTCGGCGGTCACATCCACCACGAGAAGGGTCCTTCCTGGATCAACCGAAACAGCCCGCGGGCGGCGCGGACAGCGGCGGGGCGGGCTCAGCAGTTCCGCAGGAACCGGTCCAGCACCCGGGTGCCGAACTTCAGCGACTCGACCGGAACCCGCTCGTCCACGCCGTGGAACAGCGCGGAGAAGTCCAGGTCGGGCGGCAGCTTCAGCGGCGCGAACCCGAAGTTGCGGATGCCCAGCCGCTGGAAGGACTTGGCGTCGGTGCCACCGGAGAGCATGTAGGGCAGCACCTTGGCACCCGGGTCCTCGCTGGTCAGCGCCGAGGTCATGGCGTCGACCAACGCCCCGTCGAACGTGGTCTCGACCGGGGGAAGGCTGATCCACTCCCGCTCCACGTCCGGCCCGAGAATCTCGTCCAGCTCCCGCTCGAACGCCTCTTCCCGGCCCGGCAGCACCCGGCAGTCCACCGCGGCCTCGGCCACCGAAGGGATCACGTTCGACTTGTAACCAGCCGTGAGCATCGTCGGATTGGCCGTGTCCCGCAGCGTCGCCCCGATCATCCGGGACAGCGCGCCCAGCTTGCCGACGGCCCCCTCGATGTCGTCGTCCGGGAACTCCAGTCCGGTGATCTCCGATACCCCGTCCAGGAACTCCCGCACCGATGGGCTCATGATCAGCGGAAACCGATGCTGCCCCAGCCTGGCCACGGCCGCGGCGAGCTTGGTGACCGCGTTGTCGTGGTGGATCATCGACCCGTGGCCGGCCGTGCCGCGCACCCGCAGCGTCAGCCACCGAATCCCCTTCTCCGCGGTCTCGACGAGGTAGGCCCGGACGTCGTCCTTCAGCGTGATCGAGAATCCGCCGACCTCGCTGATCGCCTCGGTGGCGCCCTCGAACAGCTCGGCCCGGTTGTCCACCAGCCACCGCGCCCCGTAGGCGCCCCCGGCCTCCTCATCGGCCACGAACGCGAAGATCAGATCACGGGGCGGCACGACGCCGTCCCGCTTGAACCGCCGGGCGACGGCCAACGTCATGCCGACCATGTCTTTCATGTCGACCGCGCCGCGCCCCCACACGTACCCGTCCTGCACCGCGCCGGAGAACGGATGCACCGACCACTCGGCCGCGTTGGCCGGCACCACGTCCAGGTGCCCGTGGATCAACAAGGCCCCCCGTGCGGGATCGGCCCCCGGCAGCCGCGCGAACACGTTCCCCCGTCCCTTGGCGCCGGACTCGACGTAGGTGGTCTCATATCCCACCTCGCCCAGCTTCTCCGCCACGTACTCGGCGGCCACCCGCTCCCCGACCGCGGTGGCCGGATCGCCGGTGTTGGTGGTGTCGATGCGAAGTAGATCGCTGACGAGTTCGACGACTTCGTGCTCTGCGCTGCTGTGCTGGTCGGTCACGATGACCTTCCTACCAGCAGTGGCGCACCCGACGCGGCACCGACCTGCCCGCCGGCCGAGCTGATGGTGACCACCCGGCCTGCGGGTCGTCTTCGATCATCCTCTTGCACCGTGTCGGTGCCAGCACCGAAACTGAACGGATCGCACCTCTGTTCGGCTGAAGAGGCCGTTCGAAATCGCCGGCACCGACTCTGCTGTGACAATGTCGACGGGTCAGCTGCGCACGGGCCGGCCCGTGCGCAGCTGACCCTTATTTCTGGCCGTCGGCAGGCGCCGATTGACCCACCTTGATCATCAGCGTCAATCATTTCCGCCAGCTGCTGGACAGTCCGATCGACGGTTCCCTCCTACCCGCCGATCGCCTCTTCGTTGCCCCTTCGGGGTTGCCCGGTCAGAGACCTGGCACGGCCGCGGGTGCCGTGCCGACGGCGTTCGGCGTGGCGGCTCAAACGCCCATCGTTGGTGAGATCACCTGACAGTCGGAACAGATCGAGGTCAAGTGTTAAGGAATTCATTCCCCTCTCACGGAGGTTGTGGCCGTGTGATCGAGTCCCGGACTATTCGCGCTGAATGCAGCATGTCCGTCCTGGGATGCGATTCCCACCCCCCTGCCGGTAGGAGAATCATGGCCAGATCGATCTTTCGTGCGTTATCGCCGGTGTTCCTCGTCTCAGCCGCCTCCCTGACAGTGGTCACGGGTGCCGCCGCGGCGACCGCTCCCGCCGCCGTCCCGTTGACCCAGATCAGCAGCGACCCCTACACCGACAGCCAGGCCCAGCACGCCACCGAGGTCGAACCCGACACCTTCAGTTTCGGCACCACGGTCGTGTCCGCCTTCCAGGTCGGCCGGGTGTCCGGCGGTGGCGCGTCCAACGTCGGCTGGGCGACCTCCACCGACAGCGGCCAGAGCTGGACACACGGCTACCTGCCCGACACCACCGCGAACACCGGCGGTCCGTACGGGCAGGTCAGCGACGCCTCTGTCGCCTACGACGCCAAGGACAACGTCTGGATGATCTCCTGGTTGGGGGTCAGCAGCTCCGGAGCTGTGGACGTGGAACTCAGCCGGTCCAGTGACGGCGGTCTGACCTGGGGCAATCCCGTCGCGGTCGCGGCCACGGGCACGTTCTACGACAAGAACTGGACCGTCTGCGACGACCACTCGGCAAGCCCCTACTACGGGTACTGCTACACCGAGTACGACGACGCCAACGCCGGCGACGCCGAACACATGAAGACCTCCACCAACGCCGGCCTGACCTGGGGCACCCAACGCAGCCCGGCCGACCGGCCCAGCGGGCTGGGCGGCCAGCCCGTCGTGCGGCCCAACGGGACCGTCGTGGTGCCGTTCTCCTCGGCCAGCTCCGACGCCGAGCGTGCGTTCGTGTCCACCAACGGCGGCACCAGCTGGGGCTCCAGCGTGCTGATCGCCACCGTCAGCCACCACACCGTCGCCGGACTGGAAGACAGCGACGCCGCGGCGCTGGCCCCGCGGGACACGTTGCGGGAGAGCACCCTGCCCTCGGCGGAGATCGACGCCGCGGGCACCGTGTACGTGGTGTGGTCGGACTGCCGATTCCGCTCCGGCTGCCCCAGCAACGACATCATCCTGTCCACCTCGACGAACGGCACGACCTGGAGCTCACCGTTCCGGGTCCCGATCGACGCCACCTCCAGCACGGCCGACCACTTCACACCGGGCATCGGGGTTGATCCGTCCAGTTCGGGCAGCACAGCCCGGATCGGCCTGACGTACTACTACTATCCGCAGGCCAACTGCACCGACACCACCTGCCAGCTGGATGCCGGATACGTGTCCTCCGCCAACGGTGGCGCCACCTGGACCGCGCCGACCCAGCTCGCCGGCCCGATGACCCTGGCCTGGCTGCCCAACACCTCCCAGGGCCGGATGTTCGGCGACTACATCTCCACCTCGGTGCTGTCCGGCGGCAACGCCGTCACGGTCATCCCGGTCGCCCATGCTCCCACCGGCTCCACCTTCGGCATGGCCATGTACGTGCCCAGCGGGGGTTTGCCCATCGGCTGACCACCGATGTCGCACATCCGGCCGCTGGTGGTCGCCCGAACGAGATCGTGGGTGTTCCCCGACGAAATCCGCGACTCGACCACGTGCCGGTGTCAACGTCGAGGGCCGTCCCGGCGATAGGGCGCGCCGGGGCGCCCAGGACGGGCGGTGTGTGGGGACGGGAATCGGCTCGCCAGGAAGCACGTCGGCGAACCAGGCGTTGCCAGTCGCCCCCGGCCGGTCACGCCGGCTGTTTGGTCAGTGCGAGTGCGAGTGCGCCGAGCAGGGTGGCGCGGCGGCCCAGTGGCGAGGCTTCGACAAGGGGGTGGCTGGCGAAGGAGTACCGCCGCAACTCCTGGCGCAGTACCGGGGCCATCACTTCCCCGAGGCGCCACAGTTCGCCGCCGATCACGATGCGCTGCGGGTCCAGCAACTTGGCCACCGCCGCAAGGCCCTGTCCGAGAAACCGGGCGGCCCGCTGGACCACGGCGAGCACCACGGGATCGCCGGACACCGCGTCCGCGACCAAGCGGTCGAATCCGCCGGCCGCGTCGGGCCGACGCCCCAGCTTCCGCAGCATCGCGGCGCCGCCCGCATACAGTTCGAGACAGCCACGCGCGCCACACCGGCACAGCAGGCCGTTGCGATTGACCGTGACGTGCCCGAGTTCGCCGGCGAATCCGGTAGCCCCCCGGAAAAGCGACCCGTTCAGAATCAACCCGGCTCCGACGCGGCTGGCCAGTTTGACGTAGACCAGGTTCGCGACGCCGGTGGCCGGACCCCACACATAATCGCCGAGCGCGCCGAGCGTGGCGACGTTCTCCAGTCGCACCGGGACATCCAGCGCGGTGGCGAGCCGCTGACCCAGCGGTTTGCCCGCCCATCCAGGCAGCAGATCCGGCGCGGCGATCGACCCGTCGCGCGCATTGATCGGCGCGGCAAGGCCGACCGCGACGCCGATCAGCCGGTCGTGTTCGGCGGCTGCTTCCCGCAGCGCCTCCTGGATCAATGAGAGCAGCGTGTCGATCCCGTCCTCCGAGGTGTGCCCGACCGGTCGTGCCCACCAGCGCTCCGAGTAGACGTTGCGCGCCGAGTCCCCCACAGCGACCGCGATGTGCCGCACCCCGATGTCGATGCCGATACCGACTCCGCTCGCCCGGTTCAGGCTGAGTTCGCCGGCCGGACGGCCGTTCGCTCTCGTGTTCGCGGTCGACTGCTCGATCAGCACCCCGCGGGAGAACAGCTCACCGGCCAGGCTCGACACGGTCGCTCGGCACAGGCCGGTCAGCTCGCTCAGCTGTGCGCGCGTCATCGGCCCGTTGGCGCGCAGGGCATCCACGATTCGCGTCCGGTTCGCCGCACGGATCGCGGTACTCGTCCGCCCGCTCGGGTTCTCCTCGGACACGATCGCAGCGTGACCGCGGCCCGATGTTATGTCAATACTTCGACAGAACGGTTGAGTTCTGTTTAAAACGGAGCTCATCGCACGCGCGCCGGATACGGCCCGACGTGCGCAGACCGTCGATCACCCGGATGGATTTGGTGGATTGCGCTGGTCCTGGCGTTGACTTTCATTTCACCGCCCGCGTACGCCTGAAATGCCACGCCCGCCACGAGGTCTCGCCGAGGAGAACGCCATGGCCCAGTACAGTCGCCGCGATTTCATCAAGACGGTCGGCGTCGGTTCCGCCGCGCTGGCGCTGCCGCTGGCCGCGCTGGCCAACCCGGCGAACGCTGCCTCCGGCCGGTACTCGCCCGGGCCGCGAGCTCGCGCCGCGGTGACCCCGAACGGGCAGTGGCAGGTGAGTGTCGGCGAGCCCGGCTGGACCTTCGCCGGCACCGTTGGTTCCGCGGCAACCGGCATCGTCACCAGTTCGGGACATGACGCGCTCGGCGCCTACACCCGGACCGCGTTCGCCTACCAGGCCGGCGGAGCCAAAAAGGCCGAGATCAGGACCTACCTGACGGCCCCGATCGTGATCTTCACCGACACCTACGTCGACGCGGCGGCCAACAATGCCGCCTTTCCGGTGTTCGCCACATATCCGGCGTTACCGCACACGCTCAGCCACCAGGGCTGCTTCGGGCACTACCAGTTCGACAGCTTCGCCGGGGCGTCCGACAGCCCGTGGTTGTTCTTCGACAGCAACGCCAACAGCTTCGCGATCTCGGCGGCGAACCATTTCCAGCAGGCCGAGACGACGATGGCCGACAACGGCGCCATCACAGCGGGCGTGCTCGCCTCGATCACCGACCTGCCCGCGGGCTTCGCGCGACAGACGATCCTGGTCGCAGGCAACGGCATCGACGACACCTACCACAGGTGGGGTGGCGCGCTCACGACGCTGGGCGGCAAGAAACGAACCGCGAGCGATGCCGGTGCGGTGCTGAACACCCTCGGATACTGGACCGACCACGGCGCGGTCTACTACTACGCCTACGACAAGTCGCTCGGCTACACCGGCACGTTGCAGGCCGTTGCCGACGAATGGGCGGCCAAGAAGATCCCCCTCGGCTACCTGCAACTGGACAGCTGGTGGTACCCCAAGGGACCGCAAGCCGACTGGACCGACAACGCCGACGGCGAGTACCTCTACGAAGCCGACTCCACGCTGTTTCCCGACGGCCTTGCCGCCTTCCAGAAGGGGATCGGGGTGCCCCTGGTCACGCACGCCCGCTGGCTCACGGCGTCGAGTCCATACCGGACCGAATACCAGACATCGAACAACGTGGTCACCGATCCGGTGTTCTGGCAGAAAACCATGGGCTACCTGCGCGACGCCGGCGTCGTCGTCTACGAGCAGGACTGGCTGTGCAGCAACGCGCAACCCGACTACAACCTGAGCGACCCGGACGCCTTCTTCGACAACATGGCCCACAACGCCGCGACCGAAGACCTGACCATCCAGTACTGCATGGCCTTGCCCCGCGACTATCTGCAGAGCACCCGCTACGACAACCTCACCACCATCCGCGTGAGCGACGACCGCTTCGAGCCGACGAAATGGGACGCGTTTCTCTACGACTCGCAACTGGCCGGTGCGCTCGGCGTCTGGCCGTGGTGCGACGTGTTCATGAGCACGGAAATCAACAACCTGCTGCTGGCGAACCTGTCGGCGGGGCCGGTCGGCGTCGGCGACGGCCTCGGCCAGGTGAGCGCCGCCAATCTGGCGCAGGTAGCGCGCCCCGACGGAGTCATCGTCAAACCCGATGTGCCGATCGTGCCCACGAAGGCGACCTACCTCGCCGACGCCGCAGACAGCAATGCCGCGATGATCGCCGCCACCCACGTCGAGCACGACAACGGGCTGCGCTTCGCCTACGTTTTCGCCTACGGCCGCCAGCTGTCCGCGCCCAGTACCGCGCACCAGGCCGAGGACGCCACCCTGTCCGGAGCGACCGCCGCGCACGACAACGCCGGCTACACCGGCACCGGCTACGCCGACTACCAGCACGCCGGCGGCGACTATGTGCAGTGGAGCGTGCCGGTCGCCAGTGCCGGGGACCACGTGCTGGCGTGGCGCTACGCCAACGGCGACACCGCCAACCGGCCGCTGGCGATCACCGTCGACAACACCGACGCGGGCACGCTGTCCTTCGCCCCCACCAGCGGCTGGGCCGACTGGACCTTTCAGACCATGACCATCGCGCTGACCGCCGGCACCCACACCATCCGGGCGACCGCGACCGGCGCCAGCGGCCCCAACATCGACTACCTCGACATCACCACCGGCACCCCGGCCCAACCGAGCCAGGCCGCCTCGTTCACCCCGGCCGAGTTGGGCATCACCGCACCGGCCTACATCCACGACTATTTCGCCGATACCGGCGAACTGGTGGCGGCGGGCGGGCGGGCGAACGTGACGGTCACCGACGGCTCCTACTGGATCGTCGCACCGGTCGGCCACTCCGGCATCGCTTTCCTCGGCGACGCGGGCAAGTTCGTCGCCCACGGCGCCAAGCGCATCCCGCAACTGTCCGACAACGGCGCACTCCGCGTCACCGTCCAGTTCGCACCCGGCGAGGGCCCGGTCATCCTGCACGGCTACGCCGCCACCCGGCCACAGGCCGTCGCCACCAGCGGCCGGATCAGCGCCAGCACCTACGACCCCACGGCTGGACGCTTCACCCTGACCGTAATCGCAGCCGCGAACCACCAAGCCACCCTCACGATGACCCGCTGACCGGTGGCCGGTGACCGGTGACCGGAATATCGTGCGTGCCGAGACCGCACGCCATGCCGAGAAAGCGCGAGGGCGGCAGCGTCCATTCAGGACGATCGACCCACGTCGCCGAAACGATCTCGCGAGTGAGCGAGCGGCGTTCTTTCCGTTGTCGGCTCGGGTCAGTACGCTCAACTCGTGGAATGGCAACGCGGCGGCCACGATGCCCAGGATGGCGCCGCTCGCGACAGAAATGTGACCGGCGGCGTACTCCGCAGGTCACCGGCGACGCCAACGGCCGAAGCGCGACTGTGGCAATTGCAGCGAACCGCCGGGAACTCGGCCGTGTCGATGGCACTGGGCGCGAGCCGAGAGGGACGTTCCGTGGGTGGCGCGGAGCTCCTGGTGCAGCGCAGCGTGATGCGCGGTGACCCACGAGGGGTCGCCGCGCGGGCAGGTAAGGATGTGGCTTCCTTCGACGCCCTGGTCCTGGCGCGGCTCGAGGCGATCGTCGAGGACTCCGGGATCCTGCCCAGGGACGTGCTGACGGGCGCACTCACCGACTTCCTCGCAGCCGTGGCGCGGCCGGCTCCGAGCCACCCGCTGGCGCAGCCGACGGTGTCCGACCAGGTCGCGATGGCGATCCATGACGCGCAGGCCAACAGCGCCGCGTTCTCCTATGTCAGCGACTTCGTGTCACAGGTCGTCACCAACATGGTCGTCACGCTGCCGAAGGAAGCTGATGTCAAGCAGAAGATGACGGAGTTCCGGCAGGCGGCGGAGACGATCTTCAACCCGTATGTCGCCGCCGTCGAGGCCCGGCTCTACACCGATGCCACCCGAATGAAGAACGCCGAACTGCGCGGTCTCGTAGGCGCGGTAGCGGCCGCCAACCCCAACGCGACCGATCTGCTCGACCTCGCGGCGGCACGACACCTCGCCCAGGAGAATCGTCCGGCTCTCGCCAGAACTCTGACCGAACAGCAGAAGCAGGGCATGGTCGCCGCGCTGGAGACGATGCCCACGGTCCGGCACATGTACGACGGGACACTGGACCAGGCCGACAACGCAGGCCTGCACGTGAGCCAAATCGATATCTCCGACGAGGTCGAGAAACAAAAGCATTTCGAGAAACATTCGGAAACGTTCATCGGAAATCTCGCGGCGGGGCTCAGCCAGTACGGGGCGCTGGTCGAACCCGGTGCCCGGCCTCCCGACGACAGGGTCACGAAGATCAAGATCGAGAAGGACCCGATCAAACAAATCCGTAAGTTTCTTTTCCGGGTCGAGGAGCGCCCCGAGGAGTTCCGCGCCGACGCCGACCGGCAGGGTAGCCAGGTCCGGCTTTCGATCATGTCCGACGTCCCCACCGTGGTCCACGAATTCGGCCATCAGGTGGAGTTCAACCTGCCGTTGTCGCTGTGGCTGGACTTGCACGACATCCTGCGTAGCCGCATGAGCAGCAACAAACTCCAGTCGATCTATCCAGGCAACGACCAGGAAGCCGGCATCGCCGCCGACCTACCGGGCTTCCAGGCCGCGGAGGGCGAGTCCAGTGCACGGTATGCCGCCAAGGTGTACTGGACCGGCGACACCGAGCTGATGTCGATGAGCATGCAGATGTTCAGCAAGCCGGCCACTGCTCAAGCCTTCATCCGAAACGACCCGCAGTTGGCGGCGACCGTCCTGCGGGCTATCCGGCCGACCGAGTTCAACCAGCATTTTCCCGATAATATGAAATTGCTGCTTCCGCGCGGGTAACCGGGATCGCGGTCCGCTGACCGGACGGTCAATCAGTTTGCTGGCAATGCGTCCTGCCCTCGCGCACCGCGCCGGTGATCAGGCGACGACGACGCCACCAGCGCCCTGTCCGGGTGGCCGACGATCGGAAGCAACTGATCATGTCCGACTGACCAGGTACGTTTGGCCGGTGAGTGTTCGCGAACGGATCCAGGAGCTGGCCGTCCGGGTCATGGCGCTGCGGGACGCGTACTACCGCGGTGAGCCGTCGGTGTCCGATGCGGACTACGACGCGATCGAGGACGAACTGCGCGGACTGATCCAGGCCAACCCGGAGTCGGCGCCGGATCCGAACCCGCTGGAGCAGGTGGGTGCACCGAGCGTGCTGCACGCGCCGATCCGCCATTCCCGGCCGATGCTGTCGTTGGAGAAGGCCACCCGGCCCGAGCAGGTCGAGGCCTTCTTCGAGCGCTTTCCCGGCCAGCCCATGGTGCTCATGCCCAAGTTGGACGGCCTGTCGCTGGCCCTGGTCTACACCGACGGCCGGCTGACCCGCGCGATCACCCGCGGCGACGGCACGATCGGCGACGACGTGACCCCGCTGGTGCGCGCCCTGGTCGACGGCGTGCCCGACCGGCTCGACGCGCCGGACCGGGTCGAGGTCCGCGGCGAAGCGGTGATGCTGCGCTCCACGTTCGCCGCCTACAACCTCGCGCACCCGGACCGTCCGTTGATCAACCCGCGCAACGCCGCCGCGGGCACCCTGCGGGCCAAGGACCCGGCCACGGTCGCGCAGCGGCGCCTGCGGTTTTTCGCCTTCGACCTGGACGCGCCCGGCACGCCCGAGGCCGACCTGTTCGCCGGGCTGACCCGGCTCGGCTTCGCCGCGGCCGAGATGCGCCACTGCGCCGACCCGGCCGCGGCCCAGACCGCGATCGCCGCCATCGAGGCCCAGCGCGCCGAGCTGGACTACGACCTGGACGGTGCGGTGCTGCGGCTGGCCGACCGCAACGCCTACGCGGCCGCCGGCACCCGGTCGGCCTCGCCCCGGGGCGCGCTGGCCTACAAATTCGCCGCCGAGGAGAAGACCACGATCCTGGCCGACGTGCTCTGGGATGTCGGCAAGACCGGCAAGATCGCCCCGGTCGCCCACCTGGAACCGGTGTTCGTCGGCGGCACCACGGTCACTCGCGCGACCCTGGCCAACCAGGAGGTGATCCGCGCCCGCGGGATCATGATCGGCGACACCGTGCTGGTGCGCCGGGCCGGGGATGTCATCCCGTTCGTCGCGGGCGTGCTGGATCCCGGCAAGCGCACCGGCGCGGAGCGGGAGATCGAGCCGCCCATCGTGTGCCCGTCCTGCGGCCAGGCGCTGATCGAGCAGGGCAACAGTCGGGAGCTGTTCTGTACCAACGTTTCCTGCCCCGCGCAGACCGTGCGGCGGCTGATCCACTGGGCCTCCCGCGCGGCCGCGGACATCGAGGCGATCGGTGGGGTGTGGATCGAGCGGCTGGCCGAGACCGGGGATCTGGAACGACCGTCGGACTTCTACGCCCTCACGAAGGAACGGCTGCTGGAGTTCGACCGCATCGGCGAGGTCTCGGCCCAGCGCATGACCGACTCGATCGACACCAGCCGCCGGGTCGGGCTGCGCCGTGCGCTGATCGGCCTGGCCATCCCGCTGGCGTCGGAGGGCACCGCCACCCGCCTGTGCCGCGCCGGATTCGGTTCCCTGGAGCAGATCGCCGACGCCGGCGAGGACCGGCTGGTCGCCGTCGAGGACATCGGCCCGAAAGTCGCCGCCTCGCTCACCGAGCACCTCACCCGGCTGCGGCCCGAACTCGAACGCCTCCGCGAACTGGGCGTCTCCCTGGACGTGCGTGAGGAGGACCTGCCACCGGTCGTCTCCTCGGATGCGCCGCTGGCCGGCAGGACGGTCGTGATCACCGGCGCGATCAGCGATCCCCGCTCGGGAGAGAAGGTCCCCCGGCCCACTTTCCAGCGACTGTGCGAAAAAGCCGGCGCCACCGTGGCGTCATCGGTCTCGGCGAACACCGACATGCTGATCACCGGAGCCGACGTCGGCCCGAGCAAAATCAGCAAAGCCGAAAAACTCGAAGTCGACGTCGTGGACCAAAGCGTGATCTGGCAACAGCTGATCGACTCCGCCCTCGTCTAACCCAAATGTTCGCCTCGATGATCGCGAAACAAGCGTCCGCGGCCGGCCGCCGCGCGGTCTCCTGGTCCACGGCGTTGGCCGCGGCGTGCCCTGCGCACGCCGGTACCGGTGCCGGTACGAGCCCCCGCGCTGAGTTCAGCGCGGGGCTCACCGGATGGTCGACCATCGCGGAGACCAGATTCGTCCGCGCCGGCCTCGGTGCTGGCGCCCTGCTCGGCGGAGTCGGCCAGACCGGGTGCAGGCGCCCACGGACGCGGAGCTACCGGCGTGCTCTGTCCCCAGCGGAGCGTTGGTTTGGCGCTACAGCCCGGAGCCGGTCGCCTCCTGATGGCGCCACCTCAAGAATCATTTCCCACCAGAACCGCTCCGGATCGTCCGGGCCGACGATCCGGACGCGCGGCTCCCACGCCACCATCCGAGTTGATCGTCGCTCGAATCCGGCGCGCTGTTGCTGCCTAAGCTCAATCCCATGGAACCTGTGCTCCCGCGGTACGGCACGGCGACGCTCGCGAACGTCGTCCCGTCGGTCCTGGCCGGGCTGGACGTGCCAGGCATGGCCGCGACCCTGGCACTGCCGCCCGCGCGACGCGTCTGCCTCCTGCTCGTCGACGGGCTGGGCTGGGAGCTGCTGCGCGGCCACGAGGCGCACGCGCCGTTCCTGACCTCACTCACCGCCGGCAGCACCGCGATCACCGCGGGCTTCCCGGCGACCACGGCCACCAGCATCGCCGCCCTGGGCACCGGCCTCCCGCCCGGCGAGCACGGCATCGTCGGCTACTCCTTCGCCGCGGACAACGACCTCCTGCTCAACGCGCTGGGCTGGAGCCGGCACACGCAGGGCAACCCGACCGACCTGCGCTCCCGGATCGTCCCGGAGCAACTGCAGCCCCACCCAACGGCGTTCCAGCGGGCGGCCGACGCCGGCGTGGCCGTGAGCCGCGTCGCCCCACGGGATCAGGACGGCAGCGGCCTGACCCGGGCCGTGCTGCGCGGCGGCGAGTTCGTCGGCGTGCACGCACTGGGCGATCTCACCAGCCAGACGCTCGCGGCGCTACGCGGTCACGATCGCGTCTTCTGCTACGCCTACCACGCCGACCTCGATCTCCTCGGCCACGTCTACGGTCCGGGCAGCGCCCCGTGGTGTGAGCAGCTGGCCTTTGTGGACCGCCTGGCCGCCACGATCGCCCAGGGGCTTCCCGAGGAGGGCATGCTCGTGGTGACCGCCGATCACGGCATGGTGCCCATCGCCCCCGAGGACCGGGTCGATGTCGACGAGGATGCCCAGTTGCGCGAGGGGGTGCGGCTGTTCGGCGGCGAGGCCCGCGTCCGGCACGTCTACACCGAGCCGGGCGCGACCGAGGCAGTGCTGGCCACGTGGCAGGAGCGGCTCGGGAATAGCGCCTGGATCCTGCGCCGGGAGGAGGCCATCGCGGCGGGCTGGTTCGGCCTGCGGGTCCTGGACGCGGTCCGACCGCGCATCGGTGACCTCGTCGTCGCAGCGCACGGCGGCCTGGCCATCACCCGCGGACAGGCCGAACCGCTGCTCAGCCGCCTGCTCGGGCACCACGGTTCACTGACCAAGCAGGAGCAGCTGGTGCCGCTGCTCGTGGCCCAGCACTCCTAGGCCGTCCAGCCGGGCCCGTGGAAGTGCAGCCCAGGGCCGCTCGGCTTCTGGAATGGACGGCGACGACACCCACGCCCGCATCGGTCGCCAACTGATTGGAAGTGCCAGTCCAGTCCCGAACAGACGAGCCAGACCTCCGCCGGTTACCCCGTCTGGACCACGAGCTATGCTGGGTGGACGCCGCCGAGCAGCAGATCCGACTTC
>DASZNF010000089.1:0-2991 GCA_035551355.1 Pseudonocardiaceae bacterium
AGACAGCATCATCTCCCTCCAACTCGTCGCCCGCGCCCACAAAGCAGGAATCACGCTCACCACTCGAAACGTGTTCCAGCACAAAACCGTGGAAGCCCTCGCGACCGTCGTCACCTTCACCACCGACGAACCCACCACCCACGACGACGGACAGGGCACCATCCCGCTCACCCCGGTCATGCTCGAACTCCAGCGACGCGCGGAACTGGCCGATGGACCGCATCAGACGATGGTCGTGTGGACGCCGGCCGAGCTGGATCTGCCCGGGCTGACGCAGGCCGTGCAGGCCGTGCTGGACCAGCACGCCGGCTTGCGCCTGGAATTGCCCGGGGACAGGTTGACCGCACTGCCACCGGGCCGGATACCGGCGGAGGCGATCACCTGCCGGGTCGATGCGTCCGACGGCACGGACGCGATCCGGGAGCACGCCGAAGCGGCGATCGCGCGGCTCGATCCGCGGTCGGGGATCATGCTCCAGGCCGTCTGGTTCGACGCGGGGCCGCGCGAACTGGGCCGGTTGCTGCTGGTCGCGCATCACCTGTCCGTGGACGCGGTCTCCTGGCGAATCCTGCTGACCGACCTGGCCGAGGCGTGGCAGGCCGTTGCCGCCGGCCGCGCGCCACGTCTCGATCCGGTCCCCACCTCGTTCCGTAGCTGGGCCACCGCACTGGCCGCCGCGGCCAACGACCCGGTGCGAACGGCCGAGCTGCCGTGGTGGACCGGTCAACTGGGCCGGACGAGCCGGCTGTCCACGCGATGGTCGCCGCGATCCGGAGACCCGGGCTCCCCCGGTCAGCTGCGGATGGTCCTGCCGGAGCCGACCACGGACGCACTGCTGCGCGCCGTGCAGGCCGCCTTTCACGCCGACCTCGACGATGTGCTGCTGACCGCGCTGGTGCTGGCGGTCGCCGACTGGTGCCGGACGGAACGGATCACCGATGTCGGCGACAACGCCGTGCTGATCGACCTGGAGCGGCATGGCCGCGAAGCCGACGTGGTGCCCGGCGCCGACCTGTCCCGGACGGTCGGCTGGTTCACCAGCGTGCATCCGGTACGGCTCGATCCGGGACGGGTGCACTGGACCGACATCCGGTCCGGCGGTCCCGGCATCGGTCAGGCGCTGAAACGGATCAAGGAACAACTCCGGGCGGTGCCGGACCACGGGATCGGCTACGGGATGTTGCGCCACCTCAACAAGGACACCGGACCTGTGCTGGCCGGACTCGGTGGGGCGCCGCTGGCGCTCAACTACCTCGGCCGGGTCGCCGACTCGGCGGTCGAGCCATGGGCGGCCGTGCCGGACGACGATGCCGGCCACGGCACGCCAACCACGTTGGCGCATCCGGTCGAGATCGACGCGATCGTGCGCGACGGTGCGGCAGGTCCCCGGCTGGTCACCCACTGGGCCTGGGCCGGATCGACCGCCGAAGCCGATGTCCGTGGGCTCGCCGAGGCCTGGTTCCGCGCGCTGGACGCGCTGGTGCGCTGCGCCGGACGGACCGGCTCGGGCGGCCGCACCCCGTCCGATCTGGATCTGGTGTCCCTCACCCAGGACGAAATCGACCAGCTCGAAAGCGAATGGGGGCGGTAGGACCGATGAGCAGACCCGGGTTAGCCGATATCTGGCCGTTGTCGCCGATGCAGCGCGGCATGCTGTTCCACGCGCTCTACGACACCGAGGCCGGCGATGTCTACCGCGGCCAGGTGATCTTCGAGTTGACCGGCCGGCTGGACATCGCCGCGCTGCGCGCCGCCGGCCAGACCCTGCTGCGCCGGTATCCGAATCTGCGGGCCGGTTTCCGCACGCTGAAGTCCGGCCAGCCGGTACAGGTGATCGCTCGGGAGGTCGAACTGCCCTGGCGGGAGGTCGACCTGCGCGGTCGCGGTCAGTTGGAACAAGAGGTGCTCGACGAGGACTGGTCGCATCGATTCGACATCGTGACCCCTCCCCTGCTGCGGCTGACCGTGATCCGGCTGGACGGCGAGCGCCGTCGCGTGGTGCTGACCATCCATCACATCCTGTCCGATGGCTGGTCGACCTCGATCCTGGCCCGGGAACTGTTGGAGCTGTACCGGTCGCGCGGCGACGACAGCCGGCTGCCCGCGGTGGCGTCCTACCGCGACTACCTCGAATGGCTGGCCCGGCAGGATGCGGAAACCGCCCGGGCCGCGTGGCGCGCCGTACTGCGTGATGTCGAACCGACCCTGCTCGTCCCCGCCGACGCGACCCGCGCGCCGCGTGACCCGGCGGAGGTGCGGATCGAGTTGCCCGGCGCGCTCGTGGCGGAGTTGCAGGAGGGCGCCCGCCGGCACGGGGTGACCGTGAACACCGTGTTCCGGGCGGCCTGGGCCATCCTGCTCGGCGCCCTGACCGGCCGCACCGACGTGGTGTTCGGCGCGACCACGGCGGGCCGGCCGCCGGTGATCCCGGCGATCGAGACCATGGTCGGGCTGTTCATCAACACGGTCCCGGTGCGGGCGAGCTGGAATCACGGGGACTCGGTGCGCGACCTGCTGATCCGCCTCCAGGACCAGCAGACCACAATGCTCCCGCACGAACACCTGAACCTCGCCGACGTCCAGAACCTGGCCGGATTCCGCGACCTGTTCGACACCCTCACCGTCTTCCAGAACTATCCCGACGACACACTGAACATGCACGACTCCGCCGGCCGTCCGGTGGACGGCGAACTCCGGCTGACCGGAATGGACGGCCGGGACGCCACCCACTATCCACTGACCCTGACCGCCATGCCGGACCGCTTCCGGCTGAGCTACCAACCCGGCGTGCTGGATCGGGTGACGGTGGAGGGCATCGCGGCCCGGTTGGTGGGGGTGCTGGGTCAGGTGGCGGCCGATCCGGACCGGCTCGTCCGGGATGTGGATGTGTTGTTGCCCGGTGAACGGGACTGGCTGCTGACCGAAGCCGGCGTCGGCGGCTCCGGCGTTTCGGCCACCGTGCCGGAATTGTTCACCGCCCAGGCCGCCCGG